>NZ_JBISHE010000001.1:0-134328 GCF_045066555.1 Microbacterium sp. Ld4
CCGTTTCCCCCGCCGCCCCCGCCCGCGAACCTGTGCTGCGGGGTGACGAGACGACCGAGCGGTTCGCCGCGGCCACCGCCGCGCTCCGCCTCGACGACACGCAGCGTGACGCCGTGACGGCGGTGCTCGGCCAGCCGCGCGCGGGTCTGTACCTCCACGGACCGGTCGGGCGCGGCAAGTCGATGCTCGCCGAGCTCTACCTGGCGACCTTCGACCCCGACACGTCGCTGCGACTCCACCTCAACGAGCTGTTCCGGCGCCTGCAGGCCGAGCTCATCCGGGAGTGGAAGGCGCCGGCCATCGTGCTCCGCCGGCTCCTCGGCCCCGTCCGCGCGCTCCTGGTCGATGAGTTCCACGTCCACGACGTCGCCGATGCCGTCTACCTCTCGGCCCTCCTCGAGGTCGTCGCCGAGGACCGCATCGTCCTCATCGCGACCAGCAACTACGCGCCTCACGACCTGATGCCCGACCCGAAGCTGCACGAGCGCTTCCTCCCGGCCATCGAGCGCATCACCGCCGAGCTGGGCGTCATCGCCGTCGGCTCCGGTCCCGACCACCGTGCTCTCGGCGACGATGGCCGCGCGACATTCGTCTCCGGTCGCTGGACCATCACCCCCGGCATCCCGGCATCCCCCACCCCCGGAGTCCCGGCATCCGCACTGCAGATCGACGGGATCCCGCTCCATCCGCTCGAGATGGCGGACGGGCGCATCGCGTTCGACTTCGCCGGCATCTGCGACGCGGCCGTCGGCGTTCGCCAGTACCAGGGCATCGCCGACCGGTTCGAGACCGTGGAGGTCAGAGGCGTCCCCGACCTGGCGGTCGTCCGACGAGAGCCGCTCATGCGCTTCGCGACCCTCGTCGATGTGCTCTACGACCATGACGTACGCCTGGTGGTGACGTCCGCCGCGCCCTTCGAACGGCTCACGGATGCCGAGGCGCCGCCGGTCGACTCCGACCGGGTGATCAGTCGTCTCCGCGCCCTGCGGGGCTGACGGTGCCCCGCCGGCATCGCCCGGGACGGCGCGCACGCGCGCGACCGTAGACTCGAGCGTGATGTCGAGGAGGAGTCAATGAAGATCATCGTCCTGCTGAAAGAAGTGCCCGACACCTGGGGTGACCGGAAGCTCGATCTCGAGACCGGTCTCGCCGACCGGGGTGCGTCCGAGCGCGTCCTCGACGAGATCGGCGAGCGGGCTCTCGAGGTGGCCCTGACCCACGCCGAGAGCACAGACGGCGTCGAGGTCGTCGTCATGTCGATGGCGTCGGCGGGCGCCGCGGCATCCGTTCGGAAGGGCCTCGCGATGGGGGCGGGTTCGGCCGTCCAGATCGTCGACGACGCTCTGGCCGGCGCAGACCTGGGCGTGACAGCGAGGGTGCTCGCCGCCGCTCTCACGCGCACCGGATTCGACCTCGTCATCACCGGCAACCTCTCCACCGACGGCGCCGGCGGTGTGCTGCCGGCGATGCTCGCCGAGCACCTGCGAGTGCCGCAGGCGACCGCGCTCACCGAGGTCGTGATCGCCGCCGACGTCGTGACCGGAACGCGAGCGACGGATGCCGGCACGGCAAGGATCTCGGCGACGCTCCCCGCCGTGATCTCGATCACCGAGGCCCTTCCCGATGCGCGGTTCGCGAACTTCAAGGGCATCATGGCGGCGAAGAAGAAGCCCTTCGAGACGCTGTCCCTGGCCGACCTCGACGTCGATGTCGACCCGTCGCTCGCGGCGCAGTCGATCATGACCCAGGTCGCTGCGAAGCCGCCCCGCACGGCCGGCGTCAAGATCACCGATGAGGGCGACGCGGGCGAGCAGCTCGCCCGGTTCCTCATCGAGAACCGTCTGGTCTGAGGAGGCCGCGATGACTGATTTCCCCGCAGACGCCGTTCTCGTCTGGGTCGACACGACCCCGGACGGCAGCCTCGTCACGTCGGCCGCCGGACTCATCGGGGCCGCCGCCGAGATCGGCCGGCCCGTCGCTCTCATCACTGCGCCCGCGGCGCATCTCGCCGCACTCGCCGAAGAGGCGGCATCGCTCGGAGCGGAGACCGTGCTCACCGCCGCGACGGACTCGACCGACCTGACCGTGCCCGTCGTCGACGCGCTCGCTGCGGCATCCGCTCTCGTCAGCCCCGACGCCGTGCTCGTGTCGAACTCGGTCGAGGGTCGCGACGTGGCCGGCCGCTTCGCCGCACGCACGTCGGCAGCTCTGTGCGTCGATGCGGTCGGCGTCTCGCGCGACGACGAGGGCGTCCTCGCCCTGCACTCGGTCTACGGCGGCGCGTACTCGGTCACGGCCGCCGCCACCTTCGGCCCGCTCGTGATCACCGTCCGTCAGGGCGCTGTCGAGGCGCGAGCGGCGGCGGTCGCCTTGCCGACCGTCGTGCCCCTCGACGTGACCGCGTCTGCGGCGCCGGCGGCCCAGGTCACCTCGTTCGACCCGGCGGTCGTCACCTCGAGCCGGCCCGAGCTCCGCGGCGCCGGCAAAGTGGTCTCCGGTGGCCGTGGTCTGGGCTCCGCCGAGCAGTTCGCGCTCGTGGAGCAGCTGGCCGATGTCCTCGGCGCCGCCGTCGGTGCCTCGCGCGCTGCCGTGGACGCCGGGTACGTGCCGTATTCGTACCAGGTGGGCCAGACCGGTGTCTCCGTGTCGCCGCAGCTGTATGTCGCTCTCGGCATCTCCGGGGCGATTCAGCACAAGGCTGGCATGCAAACGGCGAAAACGATCGTCGCGGTGAACAAAGATGGAGAGGCACCGATCTTCGACATCGCTGATTTCGGTGTCGTCGGAGACGTGTTCACCGTCGTGCCGCAGCTGATCGCGGCGCTCGAGGCGAAGAAGAACTAGGAGCGGGATGGCGACGTACGCACGCACCGTGCGCCGCGGGCTGCCGCGCACGCCCGGCGGCGAGCCCTGGCCTCCGGCGACGGATGCCGCAGCTCCCGCACAGGCGGAGACCCCGACGGATGCCGCAGCTCCCGCACAGGCGGAGACCCCGGCGGCCGCTGCAGCTCCCGCACCCGCCGCCGCTGCAGAATCCGCCGCACCGGCGAGTGCCGAGCGCACCGTCCGACGCGGTCTTCCCCGTAGCGCGGGCGGCGACCCCTGGCCTCCCGCAGCGACCGGTACGAGCGCACCGCCAGCACCGCCGGTCCCGGCCGAGGCCGCGTCGGCTGCCGGCGCTGCGACGCCACCGCAGCAGAACTCCGGCGAGTCACCCGCCGATCTTCCCGCCACCGCGCGACCCGTTTCCGCGCCGTCCGGCGACCCCGCCTCCGCCCCCGTGCTGCGGCGAGGGCTCCCGCGTGAGCCCTCCGGCGCCCCGTGGCCGCCCGAGGGCACCGCCGCGCCGGCCACCCCCGCGCCGGGCTCGCCCGTTGAACACGCGACCCCGGCCTCACCGGAACCCGAGGCCGCCGCCGCGCCCGCCTCAGCCTCACCGGAACCGGCGGTCACCCCCGCCTCCCCGAAGCCCGACCCCGCCGCGCCTGTCCCGCCCGACCCCGCCACCCTGACGGCCCCGGAGCCCACGCCCGAGCGCGCCGCGGCGACGCCTGCTCCCGCGCCGCACCCGCGGTCGCCCCTCGAGGAGCGACCGCTCGCCCGGGCCGGCTCCGCGCGCCGACCCGCGCCGAAGGTCGTGGCGACACGGGTCGGTCCATTCACGCGCGCGCAGTGGGCGGGCGTGGTCGTGATCGGCGGAGGAGGCCTGCTCTATCTCGCCGCGATGGCCGTGCTCGCCGTGCGGTGGCTGCTGAGCCTTCAGGGGATGCAGGACTTCATCGCCACGTACCCCGGCGAGTACCACCTGCCCGAGGGCGCCCCGGTGGGGTTCCCCGCCTGGCTCAACTGGTCGCACTTCCTCAACGCCTTCTTCATGGTGCTGATCATTCGCACCGGATTGCAGGTGCGGCAGGAGAAGCGCCCGAGCGCGTTCTGGGTCTCGAAGAAGAACCGCAAGCGCAAGATGAGCCTCACGCTTTGGCTGCATCAGGCCCTCGACGTGCTCTGGCTGGCGAACGGCCTCCTGTTCGTCGTGCTCCTCTTCGCCACCGGCCAGTGGATGCGGATCGTCCCGACGTCCTGGGAGGTCTTGCCCAACGCCGCCTCCGCTGCCCTGCAGTACGTGTCGCTCGACTGGCCCACCGAGAACGGCTGGGTCAACTACAACGCCCTGCAGCAGCTCGCCTACTTCGCGACCGTGTTCATCGCCGCGCCGCTCGCGGCCATCACCGGCTACCGCATGAGCGCGGTCTGGCCGAAGAACGCGAAGAAGCTGAACGCGCTCTACCCGGTCGAGTGGGCTCGCGCGCTCCACTTCCCCACGATGCTCTACTTCGTGGTGTTCATCGTGATCCACGTCGCTCTCGTGCTCTCGACCGGGGCGCTCCGCAACCTGAACCACATGTACGCCGCGCAGGGGTCCACCGATCCGGCCGGATACGCCGACAACTGGACCGGGTTCTGGCTCTTCGCCCTGTCGATCGTCGTCACCGTGGGTGCCTACGTGGCGATGCGTCCGCTCGTGGTCGCGCCGATCGCGCGATTGTTCGGCAACGTCAGCAGTCGCTGAGCGTCCGCCTGAGACGGCAACGGCGCGGCATCCGGAGGGGGATGCCGCGCCGTCTGACCGCCGAGAGGGTCAGCGCACGAAGCGCACCTCGGTGAGCGTCTCGCCCAGGAACGGCTCGGTGTGGCTCGCGCCGTCGAGGGTGAATCCGTTGCGGACGTAGAACCGGTGCGCGCGGGGATTGTCCTCCGCCACCCAGAGGTAGGCGTCGGAGCCCTCGGGGATCACGGCGTCGAACAGGCGCTGGCCCATTCCGGTGCCGTGCCAGGCGTCGAGCAGATAGATGAAGTACAGCTCGCGCATGCGCGGGGCGTCGCGGTCGCGCGCCGGTCCCGAGCCGGCGAAGCCGACGATCTCACCGCCGGCGAGCGCGGCGACCATGCTGAAGTCGGGGCCCTGCTGAGCCCAGTGGGTCCACAGTTCGGCGAGACGCCGGGCCGACACGTTCTCGAGTGCGGCCTTGCTGATCAGGTGGTCGTAGGTCTCGTGCCAACACGTTGCGTGCACCCGCCCGAGGGCTTCGGCATCGACATCGCGAACGGGACGGACGACAGTGTCGGTCTGGAGTTCGGGGTCCATGGCCAGACTCTACGCACGGGCCGCACGATCGTGAAATCGGCCTGAATGTCCCGCCGAGGCGGGGTCGAGAGACGGGGACGGGATAGGCTCACGCCTCGTGAACGTCTGGTGGCGAACTGTCCTGATCATGCTGCGCGCACGGCTGCTCTACCGCCGCCGCGGAACCGTCGCGCCCGACACGGTCGGACGCATCCGGTTGCGCACGCTCCCCACCGACATCGACCTCCTCGGCCACATGAACAACGGGCGCTACGCGTCGCTGTTCGACCTCGGCCGATTCGACCTGCTCGTGCGCACCGGCCTCTGGCAGGCCATGTCGGAGCGGGGCTGGTACGGCGTCGTCGCCAGCGAGACGGTGACGTTCCGCAAGTCGCTGCAGCTCTGGCAGCGCTTCACGGTCGAGACGCGCATCATCGGGCACGACGACAAGGCGGTCTACCAGATGCACCGCGCCGTCGTCGGGGGGGAGGTGTACGCCGAGATGGTGCTGCGCGTGCGCTTCCTCCGAAAGAGCGGCGGCATCGTCCCGATGGAGGAGCTCTTCGAGGCCCTGCATCGCCCCGACACCCTGGCGCCATTGCCGGCGTGGATCTCCGACTGGGCCGCCGCGTCGGCGCTGCCGTCGACGAGGGCAGAGGCGCCCAGCATCTGGCCCTGACCCCGCTCCGGGCGAAGAGAAACAATTTATCTTTCTGGTGCGCGTCTCCGGCGTCGCGCACCATGGACATGCGCCGCTGGGGAGCGCGCCGCAGTGCTTCGCGCGATCATGTCGCGCGGGCCTGCGAAGTACACACGCCTGGGGGAGTGTCGCCCCGGAACCGGGTCATCCGACCTCGGCTCCGGGGCATTCCGCTGTCCGAGGCGCCTCCGGAGCGGTGGGCTCAGTTCCGTCGGAACGGGTCGTCGTTGCCGTCGCGCGGGACCATGAAGCCCTGCACGAGTGCGCGCACCGAGAGTCCGATGAGCGTCCAGTCGCCCGGCGGCAGGTCGTCCTCGCCGGTGAGGGTGTAGGTGGGGTGGGGGAGTCCTTCGAGCTCGCGGATCGCGAAGCCCTCGGCCAGCGCAGACATCGCCTGAGTGAAGTCCTGGATGGTGAGGCCCTCGCGCATCCGCATGCCGAAGGCGTCCATCACCTGCTGGTACAGCACGGCGAACGCCTCATTCGACTCGGCGTGCCGCGTGTGGCTCGCCTCGGTGAGTTCCGGCCAGGTGTCGGCGGCGGTCCGCAGCGCCAGCGCGATCAGGAACGACTGGGCGTCCAGCAGGTCGATGGGGTCGGTGAGATCGAGAGCGGCCGTCCGGATGTGGGCGAACGCCGCCACGCTGATGATCTCGTCCGCGGTCGCTCCCTCGCGGACGAGCGCTTCGACGGTCGCCTGCATCGTGTCGGCCGGTCCGGCCACCCGCATCCGCATCATCGCCACCGAGAGATCGCGGTGGTAGTCGGTCTGGTCGCCCCAGAGGCGGTACGCGGCCCCCGAGGTGAGGCCGGCCCTGCGGACCACGTCCTGCAGTCGGATGTGCTGCACCCCCGCGCTCACGCCCCGTTCGATGAGCATCTGCATGCCCGTCCGCAGCAGCAGGGTCTTCGTCTGTTCACCCGTGCGTCTACCCATGAGAGGCATCCTGTCACCCGTTCCAGATTTTCTGCCGGTCCGAGGGCCGGTCTGGCATAGTGGATGCCGGCGTGCCCGGGTCGTCGGCTTCGAACAGTCCCGCCGGGCCTCTGGACAGCGTCCGCCGCCCCTTGATCAAGGAGCGATTCATGTCCACGCATCACGACACCCTCTCGTCGACGGCCGAGGCCCCGGTCCCCGAGCGCATCGCGCAGCCGCGCCGATACCTCATGTGCCGGCCCGAGCACTTCACCGTCAGCTATCGCATCAACCCCTGGATGGAGCCGACCCACCCGACGGACACCGCCAAGGCGGTCGCCCAGTGGCAGGAGCTCCACGACACCTACGTGTCGCTGGGTCACCAGGTCGAACTGGTCGATCCCGTCCCCGGCCTCCCCGACATGGTCTACACCGCCAACGGCGGCTTCATCATCGACGGGCGCGCACTCGGTGTCCGCTTCCGCGTTCCGGAGCGCTCCGGTGAAGAGCGTCCGTTCATGGACTGGTTCGCCGCCAACGGCTTCGAGGTCATCGAGCCGGTCGAGGTGCAGGAGGGTGAAGGCGACTTCCTCCTCGTCGGCGACACGATCCTCGCCGGCACCGGCTTCCGCTCGGTGGGCGACAGCCACCGCGAGCTCGGCGAGGTGTTCGACCGCGAGGTCGTCTCGCTGCGTCTGGTCGACCCGCGGTTCTATCACCTCGACACCGCGATCACCGTCCTCGACCCGGTCGAGGGCCCCGGCGCCGCCGAGCGTGCGAACATCGCCTACCTGCCGTCGGCCTTCGACGAGGACTCGCAGCGCATCCTCGCGGAACGCTATCCCGACGCCATCCACGTGTCCGACGAGGACGGCGCGGTCTTCGGCCTCAACGCCGCGAGCGACGGCAAGCACGTGTTCATGTCGCCGCGTGCGACCGGCTTCGCCGCGCAGCTCCGCGAGCGCGGCTACGTTCCGGTTCCCGTCGATCTTTCCGAGCTCCTGCTGGGCGGCGGCGGCGTGAAGTGCTGCACCCTCGAGCTTCGGAGTGCACGATGAGCGCCGCCCCGACCGAGGTGACGACGGCCGGCCTGATCGAGGCCGAGGGCGTCCACGTCGCGCACAACTACCACCCGTTGCCCGTCGTCGTCTCGTCGGGTGAGGGGTCGTGGGTCACCGATGTCGACGGGCGCCGCTACCTCGACCTGCTGTCGGCCTACTCGGCGCTGAACTTCGGGCACCGGCATCCCGCGCTCGTCTCGGCGGCGGTCGCGCAGCTGGGCGCGCTGACCCTCACGAGCCGCGCCTTCCACAACGACCGGCTCGGCGCGTTTGCGGCAGCCCTCTCCGCCCTGTCGGGCAAAGACATGGTCCTCCCGATGAACACCGGCGCCGAGGCGGTGGAGACCGGGATCAAGGTCGCGCGCGCCTGGGCCTACCGCGTCAAGGGTGTGCCGGCCGACGCGGCGAACATCATCGTCGCCGCCGGGAACTTCCACGGACGCACGACCACGATCGTCGGCTTCAGCGACGACCCGCAGGCGCGCGAGGGCTTCGGCCCGTACGCGGGCGGATTCACGATGGTCCCCTATGGCGACGCGGCCGCCCTCGAGGCGGCGATCGACGAGAACACCGCCGCTGTGCTGATCGAGCCGATCCAGGGCGAGGGCGGCGTCATCATCCCTCCGGAGGGGTACCTGCGCGCGGTGCGCGAAGCCTGCACGGCGAACAACGTGCTCTTCATCGCCGATGAGATCCAGTCGGGTCTCGGGCGGGTCGGCACCACGTTCGCGTGCGATCGCGAGGAGGTCGTGCCCGACCTGTACCTGCTCGGCAAGGCGCTCGGCGGCGGGATCATCCCGCTGTCGGCCGTCGTGGGCGACGCCGACGTGCTCGGGGTCATCCACCCGGGCGAGCACGGCTCCACGTTCGGCGGCAATCCGCTCGCCGCCGCGGTCGGCCTGGCCGTCGTCGAGCTGCTCGCGACCGGTGAGTTCCAGCAGCGCTCGGCGACGCTCGGCGCGCACCTGCAGGAGCGCCTCGAGGCCCTGGTCGGCGCCGGCGTCACCACCGTCCGTGTCGCCGGTCTCTGGGCCGGCATCGACATCGACCCCGCGTTCGGCACCGGGCGGGAGATCGCCGAGAAGCTGCTCGCGCGCGGCGTGCTCGTGAAGGACACGCACGGGCAGACGATCCGCATGGCGCCGCCGCTCGTGATCCGCGGAACCGAGATCGACTGGGCCGTCGAACAGCTGAAGACGGTCCTCACCAGCTGAATCCGGACGGGTGGGGCGCAGCATCCGAACGGCCTCGGATCGATGCGGCGGAGGGGAAACACTCCCGCAACATGCGCCCCACTAGGCTCATCGCATGGGCGATCTCTTCGATGGATACGGCTCCACGCTCGCACCCCGGAAGACCGCCTCGGGCGTTCCGGCGTTCGACGAGATGTTCCGCGGGCCGGGGCACGCGGGCGCGCCTGCAGAGTCGCGTTCGGCGTATCGCGAGCTCTACCAGGCGCTCGCCCAGATGACGCAGGAGGAGCTCCGCGGGCGCACCGAATCGCTCGCCAGCTCGTACCTCGCGCAGGGAGTCACGTTCGACTTCGCGGGGGAGGAGCGTCCCTTCCCGCTCGACGCCGTGCCGCGCGTCATCGCCTATGACGAGTGGTCGCGGGTCGAGAAGGGCGTGCAGCAGCGCGTCCGCGCTCTCGAGGCCTTCCTCGACGACGCGTACGGTCACCAGCACGTCGTGCGCGACGGACTGCTGCCCGCCAAGCTGATCGCCTCGTCGCAGTACTTCTACCGCCAGGCCGCCGGCATCCGGCCCGCCAACGGCGTCCGCATCCAGGTCGCCGGCATCGACCTCATCCGCGACGAGAACGGCGAGATGCGGGTTCTCGAGGACAACGTCCGCGTTCCCTCCGGCGTGAGCTACGTCATCTCCAACCGGCGCGTCATGGCGCAGACCCTCCCCGAGCTGTTCGTCTCGATGCGGGTGCAGCCCGTGGGCGACTACCCGAACAAGCTCCTCCAGGCGCTTCGCGCCTCCGCCCCTCCCGGAGTCGACGATCCCAACGTCGTCGTGCTGACCCCCGGGGTCTACAACTCCGCGTACTTCGAGCACACCCTCCTCGCCCGCCTGATGGGCGTGGAGCTCGTCGAAGGCCGCGACCTGGTCTGCCAGGGCGGCAAGGTGTTCATGCGCACCACCCGCGGTCCGCGGCGCGTCGATGTCATCTACCGGCGCGTGGACGACGACTTCCTCGACCCGCTGCAGTTCCGCGCCGACTCGATGCTCGGAGCCCCGGGCCTCATGCTCGCCGCGCGGCTGGGCAACGTGTCGATCGCCAACGCGGTCGGCAACGGCGTCGCCGACGACAAGCTCCTCTACACCTACGTTCCCGAGCTCATCCGCTACTACCTCGCGGAGGAGCCCATCCTCAAGAACGTCGACACCTGGCGGCTCGAAGATCCGGGCGCGCTCGAAGAGGTGCTCGACCGGCTCGACGAGCTCGTCGTGAAGCCCGTCGACGGCTCGGGAGGCAAGGGGCTCGTCGTGGGACCCGACGCGAGCCGCGCCGAACTCGATGCGCTCCGCACGAAGCTGCAGGCCGACCCGCGCGGCTGGATCGCGCAGCCGGTCGTCATGCTCTCGACCATCCCGACGCTCGTCGAGGACGGGATGCGTCCCCGCCATGCCGACCTCCGCCCCTTCGCGGTCAACAACGGCGACGAGGTGTGGGTGCTTCCCGGCGGACTCACCCGCGTCGCCCTGCCCGAGGGGCAGCTGGTGGTCAACTCGAGCCAGGGCGGCGGATCGAAGGACACCTGGATCGTCGGCGGAGACTCGCCTCGTCGAGGCGGCGAGTACGGCCAGAACCAGAGCCTCGCCGGTCTCGTCGCCGAGCAGGCGACGGTCACCTCCGCGATCCCGATCATCTACGACGCGCAGGACGAGCCCGACCACTCTCCGCAGGACCGGCCTCGTACCCCGCACGAGCAGCAGGAGCAGCAACAGCAGCAGGGCCGTGATGCCGCGGCATCCGATACGCAGGACGAGGCCGAGGGAGGGGCGGCATGCTGAGTCGCATCGCCGAGTCGCTGTTCTGGATCGGGCGGTACATCGAGCGCTCCGACGGCACGTCGCGGATCCTCGACGTGCACCTGCAGCTGCTGCTCGAGGATCCGTGGATCGACGAGGACACCGCCTGCCGGTCGCTGATGGGCGTCATGGGCACCGTCCCGCCCGACAAGGACGGCGGCCTCGTGACGCGAGGAGACGTCCTCACCCTGCTCGCCGTCGACCGCACCAATCCCTCCTCGATCGCGTACTCGCTGCAGGCGGCCCGCGAGAACGCCCGCCGCGCTCGCGAGATCGTCTCGACCGAGCTCTGGGAGACGCTGAACACGACCTATTCGCGGATGCCGCGCCGGCTCAACGACGAGAAGGTCCACGAGTTCTTCCAGTGGGTGCGTGAACGCGCCGCGCTCGCCGTCGGGGTGACCGACAACTCGACGAGCCACGACGAGTCGTGGCAGTTCTTCACGCTGGGTCGCGCGATCGAGCGCACCGACATGACGGCTCGGATGCTGGCCACACGATCTCTGACGGAGGCCTCGGGCCCCTCGTGGACGACCATCCTCCGCTCGTGCGGCGCCTACGAGGCCTACCTCCGCACCTACCGCGGCGTGCCGAGCTCGCAGAACGCGGCCGAGTTCCTCCTGCTCGACCGGCTGTTCCCGCGGTCGATCATCCACTCGATCCAGACGGCGGAGCGCTGCATGAGCGCGATCGATCCGGTCGCCGATCGCGTCGGCCACTCGAACACCGTGCTGCGCGCCCTCGGCCGCATCCGCAACGAGCTCGAGTACCGCCCGATCGAAGAGGTCCTCGCCGAGCTGCCCGAGCACATGCAGAGCGTGCAGTCGGTGGCCCGGGAGGCATCCGAGGCCATCCGTGGCCGTTTCTTCCCCACCCATGCCGAACCGAGCTGGATCGGAGAGACCTCATGAAGCGCCTGCGCATCGAGCACACGACGGGCTTCGACTACCCGGGCAACGTGGGGGCGTCGTACAACGAGGCGCGGATGCTGCCCACGACGAACGACAGTCAGTTCGTGCTGAGCTCGCAGCTCGACATCGAGCCGTCGACGGCCGTGAACTACTACGTGGACTACTTCGGCACCCGCGTCGCCGCGTTCGACGTGCTGGCGGCGCATTCGGCCCTCCAGATCACGGCGCGCTCGCTCGTCGAGGTCCGCGCACGGCCGCTGACGCATCCCGACACCACGTGGGAGGCCGTGGCGCGCGACGCCGAGCGCTCGATCGGCACGGTCGAGATGCTCGGGCAGACGGGGCGAACCGACCCGCATCCCGAGGTCGCCGCGATGGCGGCGGCGATCGCCGCGCAGCACACGAACCCGTCGCAGGCGGCCCTCGCGATCGCGACGGCGATCGGGCAGGCGGTCGAGTACGTGCCGGGCGCCACCGAGGTGCACTCGACGGCGGCCGAGGCGTGGACTTCCCGCAAGGGCGTGTGCCAGGACATGGCGCACATCGCGCTCGGCGCCATCCGCTCGGTCGGCATCCCCGCCCGCTACGTGTCGGGGTACCTGCACCCGAACCCGACAGCCGAGGTCGGTGTGCCGGTGGTGGGCGAGTCCCACGCCTGGGTGGAGTGGTATGCCGGCTCGTGGCACGGGTTCGACCCGACGAACGACGCCGAGATCGGCGACCGCCACGTCACCGTCGGTCGCGGCCGCGACTACAACGACGTGCCGCCGCTGCGCGGCGTCTACGCCGGTCCGTTCAAGAGCCGCCTCGCGGTGCAGGTGCTCATCACGCGCGAGGCCTGAGGCCCCGCCGCCGGAGCGTCAGGCGGGGGTGTCGTCGGGGTCGAGCATCGCGACGGTGTCGGCTTCGACGTCGTTGTCGGCGTCGAGCTCCTCCTCCGTCGTGTCGTCGCCGCCGAGCGGGTTCTGCTGCTCGATCGGGGCTTCGCCGTCGTCGGTGGCGTTCTGGTCCGCGTCGTGTTCGGTCATGGCGGTCACGCTACGCCCGGCTCCTCCCGCGCCCGGCCCCCTTGACAGGGTGCCCGGCGCCGGCGAACCCGGCCGAAGGCTCAGGCCCGCTCGCCCCGGTCGCCCCGCTCGCCCCGGTCGCCCCGATCACCCCGATCATCGGGCAGCCGGATCGGCGTGGTCGCGGCGACCTCGTCGCTGAACTCCTCGGGGGCGATCACCGAGATCGGGCGCGTCTCGTCGATCGTGAGGGCGAACCGGCGCGACTGGTGCCGGTGCAGGCGGCCCGAGAAGAGCAGCCAGCCTCCCCCGATGCCGAAGGCGATGAGGGCGGCGGCCGCGCCCACGAGGATCGCGATGCGGGGCCCGAACGCGTCGGCCACCCATCCCACGATGGGAGCGCCGATCGGCGTGCCTCCCATGAGGATCGCCATGTACAGCGCGAGCACCCGGCCGCGGAGCGCGGGTTCGGTCGTCGTCTGCACGTAGC
Source organism: Microbacterium sp. Ld4 (assembly GCF_045066555.1). Taxonomy (NCBI): domain Bacteria; kingdom Bacillati; phylum Actinomycetota; class Actinomycetes; order Micrococcales; family Microbacteriaceae; genus Microbacterium; species Microbacterium sp. Ld4. The sequence continues at coordinate 13,253 of NZ_JBISHE010000001.1, forward strand.
CGTTCGCCGTCGTCAGGGTGGTCACCGTGGCGAACCCGACGAACATCAGCGCGGCGGCGTAGAGGCCGTAGACCGGCATGAAGGCCGACACGATGGATGCCGCGGCGAACAGCCCGAGTCCGGCGATGACGAGACGGAGCCTCGCCCGGTCGCGGCGGGCGGCGAGAAGGGCGCCCGCGAGCGATCCGATCGCGAGGATAGAGCTGAGCACGCCGTACCCGTCAGCCTCCTGGCCGAACTCGAGCGCCATCGTCGAGGCCAGGATCGGGAAGTTCATCCCGAACGCCCCGAGGAGGAACACCATGATGAACGTGACGATGAGGTCGGGGCGGCTGCCGACGTAGCGCAGGCCGTCGGCCATGCGCGCGGCGCTGCGCATCTTCGGCCGGGGGACGAGTTCGTCGCTGCGGATGAGGAGCAGCGCAACCAGCATCGCGAGGAACGTGATCGCGTTCAGCATGAACACCCAGCCGGTGCCGACGGCGACGATCACGAGGCCTGCGACGGCGGGCCCGATCATGCGCGCCGTGTTGAACGATGCGGCGTTCAGCGCGACGGCGTTCGACGCGTTCTCGCGGGCGACGAGGTCGGAGACGAAGGCCTGGCGGGTCGGGTTGTCGAAGGCGGCGACCATGCCCAGTCCGAAGGCGAAGGCGTACATGACGGGGAGCGTCATGGCATCCATCAGCAGCAGGATGCCGATGATGAGGCCGAGCGTCATGAGCGACCCCTGCGTGACGAACAGCAGCTTGCGGCGGTCGAACTTGTCTGCGACCCAGCCGGTGAGCCCGACGAGCAGGAGCGGGGGTGCGAACTGCAGCGCCATCGTGATGCCCATGGCGGTGGCGTCGTTGTCGGTCAGCTGGGTGAGGACGACCCAGCTCAGCGCGGTGGCCTGCATCCACGCGCCGACGTTCGAGACGAGGGCGCCGATGAACCACACGCGGTAGTTGAAGACGGAGAAGGAGCGGAACATCGTGGAACTCATCGTTCGGCGGCCTCCTGCATGATCTCGGCGGCCTTCGCGAGCGTCGCGCGCTGATCGGGGCTCAACTCTTCGAGGACGGTCCCGAGCCAGGAGTCGCGGCGCCGCACGGTCTCGACGACGACCTCGCGTCCGGCGTCGGTGAGGTCGATGTTGACCTTCCGCCGGTCGGTCTCGTCGGGCGTGCGCGAGATGTACGCCAGCTCCTCGAGGCAGTTGACGGTGCGGTTCATCGACGGCGCGGAGACGCGTTCGCGCTCGGCCAGCTCGCCGAGGGTGTGCGGCCCGTGGACCTTCAGCGCGGCGAGGACGGCGAACTGCCCGTCGCTCATCGAATCGACGGCGCGTTCGGAGCGGAGGCGTCGCGCCAGACGGAACGTCGCCATGCGCAGATCGGATGCCGCGTGGGCGAGGTCATCGGAGGGGGAGGTGTCAGTCATCTGTTTAGTTAGCATAGCTCATTAGTCTGGCTAACGGCTGGGCGATCCGAGGTCGGGGCGGCCCATAGGATGCGGAGCATGCCCGAGTTCATCGATGCACACGGCATCGCGATCGTCTACGACGTCCACCCCGCCCACGGCGCCCCCCGCGGCGTCGTCCAGCTGCTCCACGGCGTCGGCGAGCATGCCGGCCGGTACGCGACGACGATCGGCGCCCTGACCGAGGCCGGGTTCATCGTCTACGCCGACGACCACCGCGGCCACGGCCGCACCGGCATGCGCCAGCACGGCGGCGACGCGACGCGTCTCGGCCGGCTCGGGCCGGGCGGGCTGCGAGCCGCGGTCGCCGCGTGCGTGCGGCTCAGTGGGATCATCCGCGACGAGAACCCCGGCCTCCCGCTCGTCCTCCTCGGACACTCGTGGGGCTCGTTCCTCGCGCAGATGATGGTCGACGACGCCCCGCAGGCGTACGACGCGCTCATTCTGTCGGGTTCGGCGCTGCGGTGGCCCGGCGACCTCAACGCGGCACCGCTCAACAAGCGGTGGGCCGGTCCCGGAGCGAACGGCACCGAGTGGCTGTCGACGGATGCCGCCGTGGGCACTGCCTTCCTCGCAGACCCGCTGACCACGACCACCCCGCTCGCCGAGCTCTTCGGCATCCGCGACACGCTCCGGCTCATCGGCCGCCCCCGCCGCGACCTCGGGGTCGCGCTCCCGGTGCTGCTCCTCGTGGGCGGCGACGATCCGGTCGGGGGGCCGAGAAGCGTCCACCGCCTCGCGGATGCCTACCGGAACCGCTCGAAGCTGACCGACGTGACGACCTTCGTCTACCCCGATGCGCGTCACGAGATCTTCAACGAGGCGGTGCAGGGCGAGGTGCGCGCCGACCTCCTGGCGTGGCTCGACCAGCGGATGCCTCGTCGCGACTGACCACCCGCGCACCCGGCGCTCCCGAACAGCGCCACAATGGACTCATGCACGGTGAGTACAAAGTCCCTGGCGGCAAACTGGTCGTCGTCGATCTCGAGGTGCAGGACGGTCGCATCGCGGAGTTCCATCTAGCCGGTGACTTCTTCCTCGAACCCGACGACGCGCTCGCCGACATCGACGCCGCGGTCACCGGGCTCCCGGTCGAATCCGACGTCGCGGCCATCGGGGCGGCGGTCCGCGCCGCCCTGCCCGAGGGTGCTCAGCTCCTCGGCTTCACGCCTGAGTCGGTCGGTACGGCCGTGCGCCGCGCCCTCATCGTCGCGCCGGGCTGGACCGAGTTCGAGTGGGAGATCATCCACGAGAAGGCGGTCTCGCCGGCGATGAACCTCGCCCTCGACGAGGTCCTCACGACCCGCGTCGGCGATGGGCGCCGAACGCCCACCCTGCGGATCTGGGAGTGGGACGAGTCGGCCGTCGTCATCGGATCGTTCCAGTCGTACCGCAACGAGGTCGACCCCGAGGGCGCCGCGCGTCACGGGTTCGAGGTGGTCCGCCGTATCTCCGGCGGCGGCGCGATGCTCATGGCGGCGGGCTCGATCGTGACCTACTCGCTGTACGTGCCGGCATCCCTCGTGGCGGGCATGACCTTCGCGGACTCGTACGCCTTCCTCGACGACTGGGTGCTGCACGCACTCCGCTCGCTCGGCATCGAAGCGACGTATCAGCCGCTCAACGACATCGCCTCGCCCTCGGGCAAGATCGGCGGCGCCGCGCAGAAGCGGCTCGCCAACGGGGGAGTGCTGCATCACGCAACCCTCAGCTATGACATGGACGGTCAGGTCCTGACCGAGGTCCTCCGCATCGGCCGCGAGAAGCTCTCCGACAAGGGCACGACGTCGGCGGCCAAGCGCGTCGATCCGCTCCGGAGCCAGACCGGTCTGCCGCGCGCGGAGATCATCGAGCGCCTCAAGGAGACGTTCGCGTCGCTCTACGGAGCGAAGGAGGGTGAGCTCTCGGCCGAGGAGTACGCCGAGGCCGAGCAGCTCGTCGCGTCGAAGTTCTCGACCGACGCCTGGCTGCAGCGCGTTCCGTGACCGTCGAGATCCACCTCGGCGACAACCTCGACGTGGCGCGGCGGCTGCCCGACGCCTCCTTCGCGCTCGTGTACCTCGATCCGCCCTTCAACACCGGTCGGGCGCAGGAGCGGGCGATCGAGTCGGCCACCCGATCGGTTCCCGATCCCGACCCGGCCGCGCTGATCGATTCCGCCCTGGTGTCGGGTTCCGCCGCGGCGGAGCTCCCGGGGGGCGCTGGCCCGGCATCCGGTCCGGTGAAGGGCGGCTTCCGGGGCGCCTCGTACGCCCGCACCCGCGGGATGCTGCGGCTCTACGACGACCGATTCGACGACTACTGGGCCTTCCTCGAGCCGCGGGTGCGCGAGGCGTGGCGCCTGCTCGCCGACGACGGCACGCTGTATCTCCATCTCGACTACCGCGAGGCTCACTACGCGAAGGTCATGCTCGATGCGGTCTTCGGTCGGGAGTGCTTCCTCAACGAACTCATCTGGGCGTACGACTACGGGGCGAAGTCGCGTCGCCGATGGCCCTCGAAGCACGACACGATCCTCGTGTACGTCAAGGATCCGGCCCGGTACCACTTCGATTCCGAGGCCGTCGACCGAGAGCCGTACATGGCGCCGGGGCTCGTGACACCCGAGAAGGCGGCGCGGGGAAAGCTCCCGACCGACGTCTGGTGGCACACGATCGTCCCCACGTCGGGGCGTGAGAAGACGGGCTACCCGACGCAGAAGCCCGAGGGCATCCTGCGCCGGATCGTGCAGGCGTCGAGCCGGCCGGGCGACCGTGTGCTCGACCTGTTCGCGGGCTCGGGGACCACGGGCGCCGTCGCCGATGCCCTCGGCCGTGACGCGGTGCTCGTCGACCACAGCCCTGAGGCGGTCGCGGTCATGCAGACACGCATGCCCGCCGCGAGGCTCGCGGGCTGACGGGGCGCGCCTCAGCGGGCGAGATGCCCGGTGCGGAGCGCGGTCACGTCGTCGTCGGTGAGCAGGTCGCGGGGGAGGAGCACCGCGGCGCCCTCGAGGTGCACGAGGTTCACGATCACCGTGTCTCCCGAGATCGTGACGCCGGAGATCGCCGCGTACCGGATCTCGGCGCGTCCGGTGGCGGCTTCGATCTCGAGTCCGTCGGACGTGACCGCGCAGGCGATCTCCTGGCCGAGCGGGTATGCGGCCTGCGTCGCTCGTCGCAGCCGTGACGCGCGCACGCGCCGGTAGGCGACACCGACGATCAGGGCGAGAAGCGCCAGGGGAACGAGCTGCAGGATCATCCGCGGGTTCATCGAGATCGCGTACCAGAGGACGGCGACAGCGATCATCCCGAGCGCCGATGCGATGACGAACCCGTTGAACGGCTTCACCGTCGTGAGGTAGTCGCGGACGAGCCGTCGGGGCAGGTCGGCGTCGGCGATCATGGTCCGCGCCGATCCTGCGATGGGCGTGCGTGCGTCGTGCATGGCGTCGGTCATCGTGCCCCCCCGGTCGCCCTCATCGTGGCACGGGGTGGCCGCGGACCGCTACAGCGCGGTCACGGGGTGGCCGAGGGCCCCGACAGCGATAACGTGGGGCGATGGCCCCGATCGACCTCAACGCCGACCTCGGCGAGACCGTCGACGGGCGTCCCACGGCCGACGACGCCGCCATGTTCGCCGTCATCTCGAGTGCCTCCATCGCGTGCGGGGGCCACGCCGGCGACACCCGCTCGATGCGCGAAGCAGTCGAACGGGCGGCCGCCGCCGGTGTCGCCGTCGGCGCGCATCCGTCCTTCGTTGACAGGGCGGGCTTCGGCAGGACCGCCCTCGAGGTCGACCCGGTCGAGCTGCGGTCGCAGGTGCGCGGTCAGCTCGAGGCGCTGCTCATGGCGGGCGCCGACCTCCGCTACGTCAAGCCGCATGGAGCGCTCTATCACGTGGTCATCTCGCGCCCAGATGCCGCCGCCGCCGTCATCGGGGCCGTCGCCGACGTCGCCGGGGCGCTCGGGCGGGCCCTGCCCGTCCTCGGGATGCCGGGGGAGATCTCCCGTGCCGCCGGCGAGGCGGGCCTGCCGTTCGTGCGCGAGGCCTTCCTCGACCGGGCCTACCTCCCGTCGGGTGCGCTCGTCCCGCGGTCGCAGCCCGGCGCCCTCCTCGAGAGCGTCGATGCCGTCGCGGCTCGGGCCGTCCGCATGGCGACGGAGGGCGTGGTCCGGGCGGTCGACGGGTCGCTGATCGAGGTGGGGGCGGCGTCGCTGTGCGTCCACGGCGATTCGCCCGGCGCGGTCGCGATGGCCCGCGCCGTCCGCGCGTCCCTCGACACGGCGAGCGTCGTGGTGCGGGCGCCGTGGTGATCCTGCCGTTCGGCGAGCGCGCACTGCTCGCCGAACTCAGCTCGCTGGGCGAGGTCGTGGCCCTGGCCGACCGGCTCCGGTCCAGGGCGCTTCCCGGAGTGACCGAGATCCTGCCCGCGGCCCGCACCATCCTCGTGCGGATCGATCCGGCCGTCACCGCGATCGCCACGGTGCAGGCGTGGCTGAGAGCGACGGATGCCGCGTCGGCACCACCCGCGCGGCGGCACGCTCCGCTCGTCGAGGTGCCGATCGTGTACGACGGACTCGACCTCGAGGCGACGGCATCCGAGATGGGCATGTCGGCGGAGGCGCTCGCCGCCCGCCACCACGCCGCGGAGTGGACCGTCGCCTTCACGGGCTTCGCGCCCGGTTTCGGCTATCTCGTGAGCGAGGGCTGGGGGCTCGACGTGCCACGCCTGGCGAGCCCCCGCACGCGCGTGCCCGCGGGGTCGGTCGGCCTGGCGGGGGAGTTCTCGGGCGCCTACCCGCGTGAGACGCCCGGCGGCTGGCGGCTGATCGGCACGACCTCCGCGCAGCTGTTCGACCCGGCTGCGGCCGAGCCCGCGCTCCTGCGCCCCGGTGCGCGGGTGCGTTTCGCGCCCGCGCGGGAGGCGATCGCCCGACCCGCGGCGGCTCCGCAACCCGCGGCGGCTCCTCGCCTCGAGGCGATAGCCCGCACCGAGGCGGCTCCTCGACCCGCGGCGTCGCCCCACGGCGCGGGCGGGCGCCCGGCCTTCACCGTCCTCGCCGCGGGGGCGCTCACGACGGTGCAGGATCAGGGCCGCGCGGGTCGCCTCGCCGACGGTGTCGCGTTCTCCGGTGCCGCCGACCGGGCGGCGCTCCGCACCGGCAACCGCCTCGTCGGCAACGCCGAGGGGGCCGCCGGTCTCGAAATCACCCTCGGCGGCTTCCGCGCCGTCGCGGCCGACGACCTGTGGATCGCCGTGACCGGCGGGTGGGGGCCGCTTCGCGTCGGAGACCTCGAGGTCGATCCTTTCCGCGCCGTCCGGTGGCCGGCCGGGGCGACGCTCGAGGTCGGCCCCCTCGCCCACGGCGCACGGGCGTTCCTCGCGGTGCGCGGGGGCGTCGCCGGGCCGGCGGTCCTCGGCTCCCGCGCCACCGATGTCCTCGCGGGGCTCGGGCCCCGGCCGCTCGCCTCCGGCGACACGGTCGCCCTCTCCGGCGAGGAGGCGGCCGCGATCCCGGTCGATGACCTCCACCCCTGGGGGCCGCCGCCCGACGTCCTCGAGATCCCTCTCGCGCCCGGGCCTCGGCGCGACTGGTTCACCCGCGAAGCGAACGAGCTGCTCTTCGAGGCGCTGTGGACCGTCTCGGCCGACGCCGACCGCATCGGCATCCGTCTCGACGGTCCCGCCCTCACACGGTCCCGCACGGGGGAGCTGCCGAGCGAGGGCATGCTGCCGGGGGCCCTGCAGGTGCCGCCGCGAGGTCGGCCGGTGATCCTCGGTCCCGACGGGCCGGTGACCGGCGGATATCCGGTCATCGCCGTGGTCCCGGATGCCTCTCGCGACCTGCTCGGAGGAGCGCGGCCGGGTACACGGCTTCGCATGCGTCACGCAAGGGTTCCCGGCCGTTTCCTATGACCCTCTACGGTTGAGCACATGACTCGCACCGTCACCGCATCCGCATTCACCGCCCTCGCCCTCGCCACGTCCCTTGCTTTCGCAGGCTGCGCGTCGGGCGGCACGGAGCCCAACACGTCGAACGAGTCCGCAGCTCCCGCCGAGTCGTCCGCCCCCGCTGCTCCCGCCGTCGAGCCCGCCGCGGGCGAGACCGTCTCCGGAGAGGGCTACTCCTTCAAGGTCCCCGAGGGTTGGGGCTTCCCCGAGGACGTTCCCGCCGGATACGACCCGTCGATGTTCTCGGCCGACCTGACCGACGCCGACGGCTTCGCCGACAACGTCAACATCATCACCTCGCCGGCCGGCGAGATCACGCCCGAGCAGGTCGAGACCGCGGGTGTCGCGGAGCTCGAGGGTGCCGGCGCGACCAATGTCACGGCTCTCGACCGCGTCACGATCGGCGGCAAGGAGTCGGCTCACCTCACGGCCGGCTTCTCGGCTGAGGGCGTGGACTACACGGTCGACCAGTACTACTTGACCGCCGACGGCCAGACCCACATCGTGACCTTCTCGTTCAGCCCGGGCGTCGGCCAGGCCGAGCGCGACGAGCTCGCCGAGTCTGTCCTGGCCACCTGGACCTGGAGCTGACCGAGCGCCGCGCTCCGGCATCCGTTCTTCCCGAATCGGTCGATGAGAGAGATCTCATCGACCGATTCGGTCATTCTCCGTGCGGTCTGCGCGCCGAGTCCTAGGCTCGAACCGATTCCGCTTGACCTCATCCGGCGGTATCGACACGGGGTGCGATGCCCACGCATTCGGGAGCGAAGCGGCGCCACCCCCCACCGGCTCGGGTCTCCATCCCGAGTCGGTGGAGTGCGCGGAAATCCCGGCGACAAGCCCGGCATCCGGCTCTATACCGCAGGTTGCGGACCTCGTCAACGATCCGACTAGACACGGCGCGTCGTCCGACCTATAGTAGGTAGTTGCGCTCCCCTCTACTTGCCCTCATATGGTGGTCGGCTCGTGCCTGCGCCCCCGACGGACTCCGTCGGCGAGCGTCGCAGGTAACAGATGTGGGAGTACTCCACCTGACGACAAGGAAAACCAGCCCTCCCCGGGCTCACGGAGGTAATTCCCTTGGCTGCTGCGCGCAACGCAACTTCCACCACCACCCCTAAGAACGGCCGAGGCGCATCCCGTCTCTCGTTCGCCAAGATCTCCGACACGCTGACGGTCCCCGACCTTCTCGCGCTGCAGACCGAGTCGTTCGACTGGCTCGTCGGTAACGACGCGTGGAAGACGCGTGTCTCCGAGGCTCAGGCCGAGGGTCGCACCGACGTCCCCGAGATCAGCGGTCTCGAGGAGATCTTCGAGGAGATCTCCCCGATCGAGGATCTCGGCGAGACGATGCAGCTCTCGTTCACGAACCCCTACCTCGAGCCGGAGAAGTACTCGATCGAGGAGTGCAAGGAGCGGGGCAAGACCTACGCCGCGCCGCTGTACGTCGAGGCCGAGTTCATGAACCACCTCACCGGTGAGATCAAGACCCAGACCGTCTTCATGGGTGACTTCCCGCTGCAGACCGCGCGCGGAACGTTCATCATCAACGGCACCGAGCGCGTCGTCGTCTCGCAGCTCGTCCGCTCGCCCGGCGTCTACTTCGACAAGACCCCCGACAAGACGTCCGACAAGGACATCGTGTCGGCGCGCGTCATCCCCAGCCGTGGTGCCTGGCTCGAGTTCGAGATCGACAAGCGCGACCAGGTCGGCGTCCGCATCGACCGCAAGCGCAAGCAGTCGGTCACCGTGTTCCTCAAGGCCCTCGGCCTCACGAGCGAAGACATCATGAACGAGTTCGCGGGCTTCAGCTCGATCGAGGAGACCCTCGAGAAGGACACGATCCTCACCAAGGAAGATGCCCTCCGCGACATCTACCGCAAGCTTCGTCCGGGCGAGCAGGTCGCCGCCGAGGCCGCCCGCGCGCTCCTCGACAACTTCTACTTCAACTCGAAGCGGTACGACCTCGCCAAGGTGGGTCGCTACAAGATCAACCAGAAGCTGGGCATCGACAAGGCTCTGTCCGACTCGGTCCTGACCGTCGAGGACATCGTCGCGACGATCAAGTACCTCGTCCGTCTCCACCGCGGCGACGTCAGCTACGACGGCACCCGCAGCGGCAAGCCCGCCGAGATCCGTCTCGACATCGACGACATCGACAACTTCGGCAACCGTCGCATCCGCGCCGTCGGCGAGCTCATCCAGAACCAGGTCCGCACCGGTCTGTCGCGCATGGAGCGCGTCGTCCGCGAGCGCATGACCACGCAGGACATCGAGGCGATCACGCCGCAGACCCTGATCAACGTGCGTCCCGTCGTGGCGGCGATCAAGGAGTTCTTCGGAACGTCGCAGCTGTCGCAGTTCATGGACCAGAACAACCCGCTCGCGGGCCTGACCCACAAGCGTCGCCTCTCGGCCCTCGGGCCGGGTGGCCTCTCCCGTGAGCGCGCCGGCGTCGAGGTCCGTGACGTCCACCCGTCGCACTACGGCCGCATGTGCCCGATCGAGACGCCGGAAGGCCCGAACATCGGCCTGATCGGCTCGCTCGCGTCGTTCGCCCGCATCAACGCGTTCGGCTTCATCGAGACCCCGTACCGCAAGGTCGTCAGCGGCAAGGTCACGGCTCAGATCGACTACCTGACCGCCGCCGAGGAGTCCGACTACATCGTGGCCCAGGCCGGCGCCGAGCTGACCTCCGACGGCACGTTCGTCAACGACCGCATCCTGGCCCGCCGCGGCCAGGGCGGCGAGGTCGACCTGTTCCCCGTCGACGAGATCGGCTACATGGACGTGTCGCCGCGCCAGATGGTCTCGGTCGCCACCTCCCTCATCCCGTTCCTCGAGCACGACGACGCGAACCGCGCCCTCATGGGTGCCAACATGCAGCGTCAGGCCGTCCCGCTGCTGCGCAGCGAGTCGCCGATCGTCGGAACCGGTATGGAGGGCTTCGCCGCCATCGACGCCGGTGACGTGCTCACCGCCGACAAGGCCGGTGTCGTCACCGAGGTCTCGGCCGACGTCGTCACCGTCCAGCTCGACGAGGGCGGCACGCAGGACTACTTCCTCCGGAAGTTCGACCGCTCCAACCAGGGCACGTCGTACAACCAGCGCGTCGTGGTCTCGGCCGGCGAGCGCATCGAGGTCGGCGAGGTCATCGCCGACGGTCCCGCGACCGAGAACGGCGAGCTCGCCCTCGGAAAGAACCTCCTCGTCGCCTTCATGACGTGGGAGGGTCACAACTTCGAGGACGCGATCATCCTCAGCCAGGAGCTCGTCAAGAACGACACCCTCTCCTCGATCCACATCGAGGAGTACGAGGTCGACTCCCGCGACACGAAGCTCGGCAAGGAGGAGATCACCCGTGATCTCCCCAACGTCAGCCCCGACCTGTTGAAGGACCTCGACGAGCGCGGCATCATCCGCATCGGCGCCGAAGTCCGCCCCGGCGACATCCTCGTCGGCAAGGTCACGCCCAAGGGTGAGACCGAGCTGTCGGCCGAGGAGCGCCTGCTCCGCGCGATCTTCAACGAGAAGAGCCGCGAAGTCCGTGACACCTCGCTGAAGGTTCCCCACGGTGAGCAGGGCACGATCATCGCCGTCAAGGAGTTCAACGCCGAAGACGGCGACGACGAGCTCGGCTCGGGCGTCAACCGTCGCGTCGTGGTCTACATCGCCCAGAAGCGCAAGATCACCGCCGGTGACAAGCTCGCCGGTCGACACGGCAACAAGGGTGTCATCGCGAAGATCCTCCCCGTCGAGGACATGCCCTTCCTCGCCGACGGCACGCCCGTCGACGTGGTCCTCAACCCGCTCGGCATCCCGGGTCGAATGAACTTCGGCCAGGTCCTCGAGACCCACCTCGGCTGGGTCGCGAAGCAGGGCTGGAAGGTCGACGGCAGCCCCGAGTGGGCAGGCAACCTGCCCGAAGAGGCATGGGAGGCTGCGCCCGGCACGAAGGTCGCGACCCCCGTGTTCGACGGTGCGTTCGAGGAGGAGATCGCTGGTCTGCTCGACTCGACCAACGTGAACCGCGACGGAGAGCGTCTCATCGACAGCTCCGGCAAGGCAGCGCTGTTCGACGGTCGTTCGGGCGAGCTGTTCCCGGCGCCCATCTCGGTCGGCTACATGTACATCCTGAAGCTGCACCACCTCGTGGACGACAAGATCCACGCCCGCTCGACGGGTCCGTACTCGATGATCACCCAGCAGCCGCTCGGTGGTAAGGCGCAGTTCGGCGGTCAGCGCTTCGGTGAGATGGAAGTGTGGGCGCTCGAGGCTTACGGCGCGGCATACGCGCTGCAGGAGCTCCTCACGATCAAGTCCGACGACATCGTCGGTCGCGTGAAGGTCTACGAAGCCATCGTCAAGGGCGAGAACATCCAGGAGCCCGGCATCCCGGAATCGTTCAAGGTCCTCATGAAGGAGATGCAGTCACTCTGCCTGAACGTCGAGGTCCTCTCGGCCGACGGCACCGAAGTGAACCTGCGCGACAGTGACGACGAGGCCTTCCGCGCTGCGGAAGAGCTCGGCATCAACATCTCCACCCGGTTCGAGTCGACGTCCATCGACGAGATCTGACCCGGCCCGGTTACGAACAGAATTCCGACACAGGAGAATCAGTGCTCGAGTCACACACCTTCGATCAGCTTCGCATCGGTCTCGCCACCGCCGACGACATCCGTCGTTGGTCCTTCGGCGAGGTCAAGAAGCCCGAAACCATCAACTACCGCACCCTGAAGCCCGAGAAGGACGGCCTCTTCGGTGAGCAGATCTTCGGTCCCTCGCGGGACTGGGAATGCTCGTGCGGCAAGTACAAGCGCGTCCGCTTCAAGGGCATCGTCTGCGAGCGCTGCGGCGTCGAGGTCACCAAGAGCTCGGTCCGCCGTGAGCGCATGGGCCACATCGAGCTCGCCGCCCCGGTCACCCACATCTGGTACTTCAAGGGCGTCCCCTCGCGCCTCGGCTACCTGCTCGACATGGCGCCGAAGGACCTCGAAAAGGTCATCTACTTCGCCGCCTACATGGTGATCTCGGTCGACGAGGATGCGCGTCACCGCGACCTTCCGACGCACGAGGCAAACCTGCGCCTCGAGATCAAGAACATCGCCGATCGTCGTGACGCTCGCGTCGCCGACCGCCTCCAGAAGCTGGAGGACGAGCTCGCGGCCCTCGAGGCCGACGGTGCGAAGGCCGACCAGAAGAAGAAGGCCAAGGACGCCGCCGAGAAGGAGATGGCGACGATCCGCAAGCGCGGCGACGAGCAGGTCGCCAAGCTCGAGCGCATGTGGGACGAGTTCCGCGGCCTCGAGGTCGGGCAGCTCAAGCAGGAAGACGACATCTTCCAGGAGCTCCAGGACCGCTTCGGCCAGTACTTCGAGGCCTACATGGGTGCGGAGTCGATCAAGCGTCGTCTGCTGGCGTTCGACCTGGCCGCTGAGGCCGAGTCGCTCCACCTGCAGATCTCCGAGGGCAAGGGTCAGCGCAAGATCCGCGCGATCAAGCGCCTGAAGGTCGTCAACTCGTTCCTGTCCACCGGCATGAGCCCGGCATCGATGGTCCTGGACGTCGTCCCGGTCATCCCGCCGGAGCTTCGCCCGATGGTCCAGCTCGACGGTGGCCGTTTCGCCACCAGCGACCTGAACGACCTCTACCGTCGCGTGATCAACCGCAACAACCGTCTTCGTCGTCTGATCGACCTCGGTGCCCCCGAGATCATCGTCAACAACGAGAAGCGGATGCTCCAGGAGGCCGTCGACGCCCTGTTCGACAACGGCCGCCGCGGTCGTCCCGTCACCGGTACCGGCAACCGTGCCCTCAAGTCCCTCAGCGACATGCTGAAGGGTAAGCAGGGTCGTTTCCGCCAGAACCTGCTCGGCAAGCGCGTCGACTACTCGGGCCGTTCGGTCATCATCGTCGGCCCGCAGCTGAAGCTGCACCAGTGTGGTCTGCCCAAGCAGATGGCACTCGAGCTGTTCAAGCCGTTCGTGATCAAGCGCCTGATCGACCTGGGCCACTCGCAGAACATCAAGGCCGCCAAGCGTGCGGTCGAGCGCACACGTCCCGAGGTCTGGGACGTGCTCGAGGAGATCATCCGCGAGCGTCCCGTGCTGCTCAACCGTGCACCCACGCTGCACCGTCTGGGCATCCAGGCGTTCGAGCCGCAGCTCGTCGAGGGCAAGGCCATCCAGCTCCACCCGCTCGTCTGCGCCGCCTTCAACGCGGACTTCGACGGTGACCAGATGGCTGTCCACCTTCCGCTGTCGGTCGAGGCTCAGGCCGAGGCTCGCGTGCTCATGCTCGCGTCGAACAACATCCTGAAGCCGTCCGACGGCCGCCCGGTGACCCTGCCCTCGCAGGACATGATCATCGGTCTGCACCACCTGACGACGCTCAAGGTCGGCGCATCCGGTGAGGGGCGCGTGTTCGGCTCCGTCGGTGAGGCGATCCTGGCGAAGGACGAGGGCACCCTCGACCTGCAGGCCAAGGTCCGCATCCGCATTCCCGGCCTCACGTTCCTCGAGGGCGAAGCCCCCGAGAACTACGAGCGCCACGGTCTCGTCGACGCCTCGCTCGGCCAGGCGATCTTCAACGACACCCTCCCGAAGGGCTACCCGTTCGTTCGCGAGCAGGCAGACAAGGGCAAGCTGTCGCAGATCGTCAACAAGCTGGCCGAGGAGTACCCCAAGACCGAGGTCGCGGCATCCCTCGACCGGATCAAGGACGCCGGCTTCTACTGGGCCACGCGTTCCGGTGTGACCGTCGCGCTGAGCGACGTCCTCACGCCGCCGAACAAGCGCGAGATCATCTCGAAGTACGAGAAGCTCGCCGCCAAGGTCCAGGGCCAGTTCGAGAAGGGTCTCGTGACCGACGCCGAGCGTCGCCAGGAGCAGATCAAGATCTGGACCGAAGCGACCGACGAGGTGCAGGCCGCCATGAAGGCCAACTTCCCCGAGGACAACACCATCTACCGGATGGTGTCGTCGGGTGCTCGTGGTAACTGGCTGCAGATCCGTAACATCGCGGGTATCCGAGGCCTGGTGAACAACACCAAGGGTGAGATCATGCCGCGTCCGATCATCTCCTCGTACCGCGAGGGGCTCTCGGTCGCCGAGTACTTCACCGCTACGCACGGTGCTCGTAAGGGTCTCGCCGACACCGCGCTCCGCACGGCCGACTCGGGTTACCTGACCCGTCGTCTGGTCGACGTCTCGCAGGATGTCATCATCCGCGAAGAGGACTGCGGCACCGCGAAGGGCCTCGAGTTCACGATCGCCGCTCCCGGCACCGACGGCTCGCTCGTCCGTGACGCGAACGTCGAGAACTCGGTGTTCGCCCGTACCCTCGCCGCCGATGTGGTCGACGCTCAGGGCACTGTCCTGGCCGAGGCCGGCGACGACGTGGGCGACGTCCTCATCGACAAGCTGGTCGCCGGTGGCGTCGAGAGCATCAAGGTTCGCTCGGTCCTCACGTGCGACTCGGCCGTCGGTGTCTGCGCGAAGTGCTACGGCCGTTCGCTGGCCAGCGGCAAGCTCGTCGACATCGGAGAGGCCGTCGGCATCATCGCGGCCCAGTCGATCGGTGAGCCCGGAACGCAGCTCACCATGCGTACCTTCCACACCGGTGGGTCCGCATCGGCAGATGACATCACGCAGGGTCTTCCCCGCGTGCAGGAGCTGTTCGAGGCGCGTACCCCCAAGGGTGCGTCGCCGATCGCAGAGTCCGACGGTGTCATCAAGATCGACGAGACCGACAAGGCCAAGAAGGTCATCCTGACGCCCGACAACGGCGACGAGCCGCACGTCTACCCCGTCCTCAAGCGCGCCACCCTCCTCGTCGAGGACGGCCAGCGCGTCGTGGTCGGTCAGCCGCTGCAGGTCGGAACGCTCGACCCCAAGGAGGTCATGCGTGTGCAGGGCGCCCGCGAGGTGCAGAAGTACCTCGTCGGCGGCGTGCAGGGCGTGTACCGCTCGCAGGGTGTGCCGATCCACGACAAGCACATCGAGGTCATCGTTCGTCAGATGCTCCGCAAGGTGACTGTCGTCGACCACGGTGAGACGACGCTGCTTCCGGGTGAGCTGGTGGACTTCAAGCGCTACCAGCAGATGAACCGCGAAGCGGTCGCCGAGGGTAAGCGTCCCGCATCGGGCCGTCCCGAGCTGATGGGTATCACGAAGGCGTCGCTCGCGACCGAATCGTGGCTGTCGGCTGCGTCGTTCCAGGAGACCACCCGCGTTCTCACGCAGGCGGCCATGGAGGGCAAGAGCGACCCGCTCGTCGGCCTCAAGGAGAACGTCATCATCGGAAAGCTCATCCCCGCCGGCACCGGCCTTGCGAAGTACCGCAATGTCATCGTCGAGGCGACGGAAGAGGCGAAGAGCGAGCGGTACCC
This sequence comes from Microbacterium sp. Ld4, assembly GCF_045066555.1. Classification (NCBI taxonomy): domain Bacteria; kingdom Bacillati; phylum Actinomycetota; class Actinomycetes; order Micrococcales; family Microbacteriaceae; genus Microbacterium; species Microbacterium sp. Ld4. Next base: position 29,041 of record NZ_JBISHE010000001.1, read on the forward strand.
CAACCGCATCTTCGCGTCGGACGGTGCGTACAGCGACGCCGACCTGAGCTACGTCGATTTCGACAGCTTCTCGACCGACGACTTCACTCCGGGCACCTACAACTGACCTGACGTGACGTCGCGAAGGGCCCTGGGATTCGTTCCCAGGGCCCTTCGCCGTTCTCCCGGCGGTGCGTCGCCCGGCACGGTCCGTCTCGTCGTAGCGTGGGCGCATGAGCCGGATCGGGGGACGCAACGCGGGCTTCGCCTGGTTCGTGGGCGTCGTGAGCGCTGCCGTCGTCGTCACTCTGGCGATTGTGGCGGCGCCCCTGTTCCCCGCCGCGACGGGCTGGTTCGCGAACGCCTATCGCGAGGTGCAGCTCACGATCGACCCGGATTCTGTGCCTCCTCGCCCCGAACCCGCTCCGGCGGAGGCTGAAGACCCCGAGGTCGAGCAGGGCGGCCCGCCGACCGAATGCCGGGACCTCTACGATCAGACGCTGTGGACGTCGCTCTCGGCGTCGACCGGGTCGGAGATGGTCTCTTCGCAGGACGCACCGGCCTCCAGCGCGACGGCCCTCATCGATGCTCTCCAGCCCTCGGTCGCCATGACATGCGCGTGGACGGCCGACGAAGGCTCACTGTCGACGACGGTCGCGGCCGTGCCGACGGATGCCGGTGCGATCGCCGCGGCTGTCCTGCCCGAGGCGGGATTCTCCTGCGACGACAGCACGGGCCGAGTGCTGTGCACCCGCACCGACGGCGACCTCATCGAGACGATCGAGACGGGCGGCGGCGTCTGGGTGTCGACGTCGCAGCAGGCGTGGCATCCGTCGTCCTACGCGTCACGTGTCGCCGAGGACGTCTGGGCCGCGCAGGGCTGAGGTCAGCCGTTCGGCCAGAGGGCGGCGACGATCGCGGTCGTGTAGCCCTGGGGTGTCAGGTTCGAGTACTGCGTGTCGATCGCGACGCCGTCGCGGTAGTAGATCGTGCGCCCCTGGGGGAGCCCGAGGGCGCCGTCTTCCCACGTCTTCTCGCAGCGCACACCCTCGTCGGGGGAGTAGCAGAGAAAGTCCTCGCTCTCGGCGAGCGCGTTCATCGCGTCGATCGCCTCGTTCTTCGGGGCGTACCCGACGACGGTGACGAGGTGGGTCATGCTGGCGCCGGGGTCGGCCCAGACGCACACGCGGCTGCTGTCGGGGCGGATGCCGCCGCCGAGACCGGGCGCATTCAGGGCGATGCCGTCGAGCGAGGCGATGATGTCCTCGTTGAGGATGCTCTCGCAGTCGGCGGGGAGCGCCGTGGTCGACGTGGAGGGTGCGAACGGGAACTCCGCGATGGGCACCGGCGTGATGGTGGGCGAGGGCACCTGGGTGGACGTCGGAGTGGGGGCAGCGTCGGGCTCCGGTGCGCACCCGGTGACGGCGAGCGCAGCAGTCAGGAGGGCGACGCCCCAGACGAGCGGATGCCGGCGGGTGGTCATGTGACTCACGATACGCATCGGCGGGCGCGCGCCCGAGCAGCGACGAGGGTGTCGGGGCGCCGACACGGGCGTAAATCCGGGCTCGAGACACGACGGCACGCCTCCCGAGCCGGTTCGTGCCGCGGGGATACGCTCACTGGTGCGGCGGCGCACGCCTCCGCGTGAGGAGCACACGGCAATGAGCGACCCCCAGCACGGCGAGCGCGACCACGAGAACCGCGAACCCGCGTACGGCGAGCCGGTCGACGAGAGCGCGACACCCGAAGACAAGCCTGCCGTCGACGACGTCGTCGGCAGCGCGAACGACAGCCTGGCCGAGGCCGAGGCGGCATCCCGTGCCGACCGCGGCGACTCGTCGTTCTCGTTCGCCGATCGGGGTTCCGACCTCTCGATCGACTACGGCAAGTACAGCGACGACGGTGCGCCCGTCGCCGCGACGGCCGTGAGCAGTGAGCCGCTCTACCGCGCCCCCGCAGAGCCGGCCGACTCCGGCTCCGGCGACCGCGATGCTATCGACCGCGACGCTGCCGACCGCGACGCTGCCGGCAGCGACGCGGCGACACCGGCGACGACCGCCTACAGCTCCGCGGCTGCGACGAACGCCTACGGCTCCGCCGACGAGACGCCCACCACGGTCACCCCCAGCGAGCCCGCTGCGACCCGGCGATCCGACGACGCTGCGGCGACGACGCGCCTCGACACCCACAGCGACTCCTCCGACGAGACGCGCGCCGTCTCGGAGCAGCCCGTGCAGCGCTCCGGAGAGGGCGGCGCACCCACGGCCGTCTACTCGCAGCAGCCGATCTTCGTCCAGGCCCCCGAGGCTCCCCGTCAGCGCGGCAACCGCGGCGCCGCGGGCCTCATCGGCCTTCTCGCCGCCGTGGTGTTCGCCGTCCTGTACCTCGTGGCCGGCCTCGCGCTCACGGCCGCGAACGACGGCCTCGCATTCGCCGACGTCCCCACCACCGCCCTGCAGACGCTGACCACCTTCGGCTTCTGGGTTCCGGTCGCGGTGTTCTTCCTCGGCTTCTGGCTGCTCGGCGCCTTCATCAACCGGGGTCGTTGGGGCCTTTGGGTGGTCTTCGGCCTCCTGGTCGGTGTCGCCGCCTACGCCGGTCACATCCTCGGTCAGCTGTTCGAGGCACCGTTCTGGTCGATCGCCCCCTCGCAGGCGGGCACGATCGTCGGCGAACAGCTGCTCGCCCCCCTCGCGGTCATCGCGTTCGTCCTCGGTCGTGAGATCACGATCTGGTTCGGCGCGTGGGTCTCCGCCCGGGGACGCCGCGTCACCGAGATCAACGACGAAGCGCAGCGTGAGTACGAGCGGACGCTCGAGGCCGGTCCACAGCTGCACCAGTACTGACTGATGGATGAACCCGGCCGTGGTGTGTCGCCGCCCCTCGCGGCGTTCTTCGCCACGGCCGGTTTCGGCGCTCTGGGCGTGTTCGGATTCGGCTTCACCAGCCTCCTGGGCGAGCAGGACGTCATCGCGACACCGGGCCTGAGTCAAGGTCCCGGCATCGTCGCGATGCTGCTGTCCGTCGTCGTCTTCGCCCTGACGATCTGGACGGCGGTCCGCGGGGGGCGCTACGCGTCGGCGTTCTGGGTCGCCGTCGCGACTGCCGCCGCGTATCCCGCGGGCATCGCCGTCGGCGCCGTGTTCCAGGGCGTCGACCCCGCCAAGGCGGCGGGAGCTGCGGGCGGTTTCGCCCTCTCCTGGTTCATGGTCGTGCTCCTCGCCGCCGCCGGTGTCGCCGCGTGGTGCGGGGTCGCTCTCGTCCGAACCCGGTCGAGCCGCCCGCAGTGGCCGTGGGAGAAGGACGACGACGAGGACTGACGGCGCGGGGCGGCATCCGATTGTCGCGTCGTCCCCCGTTTTCCGCGGTTTTCCAGGATGATGGAGCCGTGGAGCGCTCGCTCGAGACGCAGGTCAGCCAGGCCGTCGATGCCTGGCTGCGATGGCTGCCGCGCTGGGAGCCCGCCACGCACCGTGGCCGCGTCGCTCCCTGCCGCCGGTGCCTCGGGTCACCGATCCTCTCGGCGGCGGGCCTCGGCTCCGATGTCCCGCACGGAGTTCAGCACGGTCTGTCCACACGGGTGAAGACGATCGTCGATCATTCGGTCGCCCGGTACACCGCCCTCAATCTCCCGATGCTGCAGAGCGAGCTCGACCAGCAGGCCGATCGCAACAGATCGCGCAGCTACCGCCCTGCCGAAGGGCTCGAGCCCGAGTTCGAAGGTCTGCCCCTCGATCCGGAGCCGGTCGCCGGTGCGCCGTTCCTGTTCACGATCGCCGGTCTCGCTGACGAAGCGGATGCCGGTGTGCCCGCCCTGCCGCCGCTCTCCGACGAGGCGAAGGCCGCGCTCCGTCAGGAGGTGCGCTTGGCCGACGAGTACGCAGGCATGGTCGGGCGCGAGGTCTGCACACTCCTGCTGCGCCACCGCCTCCGCATCCAGGCCGCGGTCGGACAGTACGTCGAGCCGCAGATCGCGGCGATGCTCGAGGAGCTCACACGGTCGCTCGATGCGCCCTTCGACGGCGGCGACGGGCTGGGCGGGCTCTGACCCTCCGGCATCCGCTCACTAGGGTTGAGCCATGAACACGGGTGTCGACAGCGCTGCAGGTGTCGCGCTGGTTGTCCTCAGCATCGTCCTGGGTGCCGGTGTGTACGTGTGGATCGCGCTCGCGCTGTCGGCGATGTTCCGGAAGATGGGCGACGAGCCCTGGCGTGGCTGGGTGCCGTTCCTCAACATCGCCACCGTCCTCCGCTGGGGCGGTTTCTCGCCCTGGTGGGTGCTCGCGGCGGTGGTTCCGATCGCGGGCCAGATCGCGGTTGCCGTCCTCGTGGTGATCTCCGCTCATCGCGTGAACCCGGGCTTCGGCTACGGCGCCGGCATGACCGCCGTGGCGGCGGTGCTGTTCCCGGTGTGGGCGACGATCCTCGGGTTCGGTCCCGCTCCGTGGCGGGGCGCCCGTCCGACGATCTCCGCGCGTCCGAGGGGGATCCCCGCACCGACGCCCGCGTCACCGCCCTATGCGCCGTTCACTTCGGCTCCCTCCAGCTACACGCCGTCCACCACGCCCGGCGGTCCGTCCCCCGAGGTGGAAAGTGCGGCCGTTCTCCCGCCCGCGCCGTCCGGCCAGGCCTGGCACCCGGTGGCGCCGGCGACCCCGCCACCGGCGTCCGTCGCCCCGCAGCCGTGGGCGCCGCCGTCGTCCGCAGCGGACGGTGATGTCTCGGCGCAGCCATCGGTGACGGATGCCGCGCCCTCATCCGGTCACACTCAGGAGCCTGCGCCGGCGGGCGCGGCAGAGACCGCGGGCCGCCCGGCCGATGAGCCCGCCGATGTCGAGCCCGAGGGTGAGGCGCCCGGCGGCACGTCGCCGATTCCGACCGTGCGCCGGGCAGAGGAGTGGCAGGGCGAGATCGACGAGGTGTCGGCCGTCGCTCCGGCTCCGTTTCCGCCGAGCTCCGCTGCACCGTCGCGGCCGTACGTCGGGCCGCCGGTCGGCGCGGGGGAGAGCGGCATCATCTCCTCGGTTCCCGGGCGCGAGGGCGAGCCACCCGTCGCATGGCTGCGCCCCCAGCATCGCGGCGTCGCACGCGACGAGCACGACGCGTTCCCCGAGCTGACCGGTGAGGTGTCGGCGGTGGTCGGTGCCCCCGACGCCGGCGCACCGGTGTCGGCCAGCCGCTCGGTCTCCGCGCAGCAGCGGGAGAACGACTCCTCCGCTCCGGAGGGACTCACGGGCCCGCACGCTCCGTCACCATCCGACGCGGATGCCGCTGACCCCGACTCGTCTGCGCAGCCCGCGCCTGCCGAAGCGCTCCGTCCGGCCACTCCGCCGCCTGTCGACGAGGTGCCGGCGGCGACCGTGACCCGCGCGCCGCAGGCCTCTCCGCCGATGGCCGCCGCACGACCCGCCGCGGCCGCGCAGGCTGCTCCGGCGCCGGTGGCCCGCGGCGATGTCGAAGACCTCGATGAAGAGCTCGACCGAACGGTGATGGTCCGCCGCCGTCGCAGCCTGTGGGAGCTCGTACCCCCGACGGGCGCCGCGGTCGCTCTCGAATCGGATGTCGTGATCGTCGGCCGCAACCCGGCTGCCGACCCGCGGCATCCGCGTGCCCAGCTCGTGACGATCGTCGATCCGACCCGGACGGTGTCGAAGACGCACGCACGGCTCGAGCGGCGCGGCGAGATCTGGCACATCGTCGACCTCGACTCGACGAACGGCGTGCTTCTGCCGAGCCTCCTCGGCACCGACATCGAGGTCGAACCCGGCACCGAGGTCGAGGTCGCCGAGCGATTCCTGTTGGGGGATGCCGCGCTCCGACTGCACCGCGTGGAGCTCAGCGGCTGATCGTAGGGCCGATATGGCCCGCGTTTGACCGACCTCCGTCATCCCGCGTATCATTGATCGGGTGTGCGCACTCGCGCGCCCTGAGACGTGCCTCGGCACCGACCGGGAAATGCGGGATGCGCTCTCACTGGGATAGGGCCTGCGAACAGGTCACCCCCACGGCATATCCACCACCTCACAGCCCGTCGCGATCGCGGCGTGCCGGTGGATCTGTGGTGAAACCACGAACGCTGTCACCGTGCAGCACCTGTGCAGAGCGAAAGCCGCGCACAGCATGACAAGGAGAGAACGTGCCAACCATTCAGCAGTTGGTTCGCAAGGGTCGCTCGCCGAAGGTCACCAAGACCAAGGCGCCCGCCCTGAAGGCGAACCCGCAGCAGGCGGGTGTCTGCACCCGCGTGTACACCACGACGCCCAAGAAGCCGAACTCGGCGATGCGCAAGGTCGCTCGTGTGAAGCTCCGCAACGGCGCCGAGGTCACCGCATACATCCCCGGTGAGGGCCACAACCTGCAGGAGCACTCGCTCGTGCTCGTCCGTGGTGGTCGTGTGAAGGACCTCCCCGGTGTGCGTTACAAGATCGTCCGCGGCGCCCTGGACACCCAGGCTGTCAAGAACCGTAAGCAGGCTCGCAGCCGCTACGGCGCCAAGAAGGGTTGAGTTAGATGCCTCGTAAGGGACCCGCACCCCGCCGCGTCGTCGTCAACGACCCGGTCTACGGTGCACCGATCGTCACCCAGCTCGTCAACAAGATCCTCGTCGACGGTAAGAAGTCGATCGCTGAAGCGATCGTCTACACCGCTCTTCGCGGCGTCGAGGCCAAGAACGGCCAGGACGCTGTCGCGACGCTGAAGAAGGCGCTCGACAACGTTCGCCCCACCCTCGAGGTCAAGAGCCGCCGCGTCGGTGGCTCGACCTACCAGGTGCCCGTCGAGGTCAAGCCGCACCGTGCGAACACCCTCGCACTGCGCTGGCTCGTCTCGTACGCCAAGGGTCGTCGTGAGAAGACCATGACCGAGCGTCTCCAGAACGAGATCCTCGACGCATCGAACGGCCTGGGAGCCGCGGTCAAGCGCCGCGAAGACACCCACAAGATGGCCGAGTCGAACCGCGCCTTCGCGCACTACCGCTGGTAAACAGCACCCGGTGACCGGCCGGCGTAACCCGCCGGCCGGTTCCCCCGCGACATCCGTCACTACACGTAAGGACACCCCGTGGCACAAGAAGTGCTCACCGACCTCAACAAGGTCCGCAACATCGGCATCATGGCGCACATCGATGCCGGCAAGACGACGACGACAGAGCGCATCCTGTTCTACACGGGTGTCAACCACAAGATCGGTGAGACGCACGACGGTGCCTCGACCACCGACTGGATGGAGCAGGAGAAGGAGCGCGGCATCACGATCACGTCTGCCGCCGTCACCTGTTACTGGAACAAGAACCAGATCAACATCATCGACACCCCCGGTCACGTGGACTTCACCGTCGAGGTGGAGCGCTCGCTCCGCGTCCTCGACGGCGCCGTCGCCGTCTTCGACGGCAAGGAGGGCGTCGAGCCCCAGTCCGAGACCGTCTGGCGTCAGGCCGACAAGTACAACGTCCCGCGCATCTGCTTCGTCAACAAGATGGACAAGCTCGGCGCCGACTTCTACTTCACCGTCGACACGATCGTGAAGCGCCTCGGCGCCAAGCCGCTCGTGATCCAGCTGCCCATCGGCGCGGAGAACGGCTTCCTCGGGGTCATCGACCTCGTCGAGATGCGTGCGCTGGTGTGGCCCGGTGACTCCAAGGGTGATGTCACCATGGGGGCGAAGTACGAGATCCAGGAGATCCCCGCCGACCTCGCCGAGAAGGCCGCTGACTACCGTCAGCGCCTGCTCGAGACGGTTGCCGAGACCGACGACGCTCTGCTCGAGAAGTTCTTCGGTGGCGAAGAGATCACGGTCCCCGAGATCAAGGCCGCGATCCGGAAGCTCACCGTGGCATCCGAGATCTACCCGGTCCTGTGCGGCTCCGCCTTCAAGAACCGCGGCGTGCAGCCGATGCTCGATGCCGTCATCGACTACCTGCCGAACCCCCTCGACGTCGGCGCCATCGAGGCGCACGACCCGAAGGACTACGACACGGTCATCGAGCGTCACCCCGACGCGAACGACCCGTTCTCGGCGCTCGCGTTCAAGGTCGCGGTGCACCCGTTCTTCGGTCGCCTCACCTACATCCGCGTCTACTCGGGTCGCCTCGACTCCGGCGCGCAGGTCATCAACTCGACCAAGGGCAAGAAAGAGCGCATCGGCAAGATCTTCCAGATGCACGCCAACAAGGAGATTCCGGTTCCCGCAGTCTCCGCCGGCAACATCTACGCCGTCATCGGTCTGAAGGACACCACCACCGGTGACACCCTGACCGACCCCACCGCGCCCGTCGTCCTCGAGTCGATGACCTTCCCCGAGCCCGTCATCGAGGTCGCCATCGAGCCGAAGACCAAGGCCGACCAGGAGAAGCTCGGCGTCGCGATCCAGAAGCTCGCCGAAGAAGACCCGACCTTCCGCACCGAACTGAACGTCGACACCGGTCAGACGGTCATCAAGGGCATGGGCGAGCTGCACCTCGACATCCTCGTCGACCGCATGAAGCGCGAGTTCAACGTCGAGGCGAACGTCGGCAAGCCCCAGGTCGCGTACCGCGAGACGATCAAGAAGACCGTCGAGCGTCACGACTACACGCACAAGAAGCAGACCGGTGGTTCGGGCCAGTTCGCGAAGATCCAGTTCGCGATCGAGCCGCTCGATCTCGCCTCGGACAACACGTACGAGTTCGAGAACAAGGTCACCGGTGGCCGCATCCCGCGTGAGTACATCGAGCCGACCAACCAGGGCTTCCAGGACGCCATGAACGTCGGTGTCCTCGCCGGCTACCCCATCGTGGGTGTCAAGGCGATCCTGCTCGATGGCGCATCGCACGACGTCGACTCCTCCGAGATGGCGTTCAAGATCGCCGGCTCGATGGGTTTCAAGGAGGCTCTCCGCAAGGCGAACCCCGTCATCCTCGAGCCGCTCATGGCCGTCGAGGTGCGCGTGCCCGAGGAGTACATGGGCGACGTCATCGGCGACCTGAACTCGCGTCGTGGACAGATCCAGTCGATGGAGGACGGTGCCGGCATCAAGATCGTCCGCGCCCTCGTCCCGCTGTCGGAGATGTTCGGCTACATCGGTGACCTGCGCTCGAAGACCTCGGGTCGCGCGGTCTACTCGATGGAGTTCGACAGCTACTCCGAGGTCCCCCGCGCGGTGGCCGACGAGATCGTCCAGAAGACCAAGGGCGAGTAACACCGCCCTGACGGATGCCGGGGGCTCGGCCCTCGGCATCCGCCCAAACTGAATATCGTCACGTCAACTACACTGACACCATCCCCGTAGAAGCCCGGTCGCAATCCAGCGCCCGGATGACTACACAACAGTCCTGAGGAGGACCCAGTGGCCAAGGCCAAGTTCGAGCGGACCAAGCCGCACGTCAACATCGGAACGATCGGTCACGTCGACCACGGCAAGACCACGCTCACCGCTGCCATCTCGAAGGTGCTCGCCGACAAGTTCCCGTCGGCCACCAACGTGCAGCGTGACTTCGCGTCGATCGACTCGGCTCCCGAAGAGCGTCAGCGTGGTATCACGATCAACATCTCGCACGTCGAGTACGAGACCCCGAAGCGTCACTACGCACACGTTGACGCCCCGGGTCACGCTGACTACATCAAGAACATGATCACCGGTGCTGCCCAGATGGACGGCGCGATCCTCGTGGTCGCCGCCACCGACGGCCCGATGGCTCAGACGCGTGAGCACGTCCTGCTCGCCAAGCAGGTCGGCGTGCCGTACCTGATGGTCGCGCTCAACAAGGCCGACATGGTCGACGACGAGGAGATCCTGGAGCTCGTCGAGCTCGAGGTCTCCGAGCTCCTCGCATCGCAGGGCTTCGCTGAGGACGCTCCGGTCGTCCGCGTCTCGGGCCTCAAGGCTCTCGAGGGCGACGAGAAGTGGGTCCAGTCGATCCTCGACCTCATGGAGGCTGCGGACGAGCACATCCCCGACCCCGTGCGTGACAAGGACAAGCCGTTCCTCATGCCGATCGAGGACGTCTTCACGATCACCGGTCGTGGCACCGTCGTCACGGGCCGCGCGGAGCGTGGCACCCTGGCCATCAACTCCGAGGTCGAGATCGTCGGCATCCGCGCTACCCAGAAGACCACGGTCACGGGTATCGAGATGTTCCACAAGCAGCTCGACGAGGCATGGGCCGGCGAGAACTGTGGTCTGCTCCTCCGTGGCCTCAAGCGCGACGACGTCGAGCGTGGCCAGGTTGTTGTGAAGCCGGGTTCGGTTACGCCGCACACCAACTTCGAGGGCACCGCGTACATCCTCTCGAAGGAAGAGGGTGGCCGTCACAACCCCTTCTACACGAACTACCGCCCGCAGTTCTACTTCCGTACCACCGACGTCACCGGCGTCATCTCGCTGCCCGAGGGCACCGAGATGGTCATGCCCGGTGACACCACCGACATGACGGTCGAGCTGATCCAGCCGATCGCCATGGAGGACGGTCTCGGATTCGCGATCCGTGAGGGTGGCCGCACCGTCGGCGCCGGCACGGTGACGAAGATCATCAAGTAAGTCCTTCGGACATACCGGCAAGGGTCGGGCCTTCGGGCCCGGCCCTTTGTCGTTGTCGAGGGGGTGCGCACTCGGCGGGTGCCGACTTAGACTGACCGCGCCGCGGCATCCGCGCGGCTCAGGATCGGAAGAGGGAACTCATGGGTATCGACGACGTGGTCAACAAGAGCAAGCAGTTCCTCGAGCAGCACAAGGACGAGATCCAGACGAATCTGAAGTCTGAGAAGGCCGAGGGCGTCAGCGACAAGGTGCTCGACGCGGCCGCGGAGTTCGTGAAGAAGGTCGCGCCCGATTCCGTCGACGCGAAGGTCGACGAGGTGCGCGACAACGTCGACCGCCGCATCGGCAACGAGTAACACGACGGGTCTGAAGGGCCGGATGCTGCGGCATCCGGCCCTTCGTCGCGTCCGGGGATGTGCGGGGTGGAGGGCGGCGTCTGCCGTAGAGGGGAGGCTCTGACAGAATGGAATGTCGACCCAGGGCGGGCCGCGTTCGGGGGGGGAATCGCGTCGTGAAATCCAGGAGTACTGTCTGTTCATCGCGTGACTCCCGCTCTCTGCCGCGGGAACGCTGATGGCAGGCATCCTGGTGCACGAGTGGCTCGCAGAGCGCGGCGGCTCGGAGAACGTGTTCGAGGTTCTGTCGGAGACCTTTCCGGATGCAGAGCGGTGGTGCCTCTGGAACGACAGCAACGGGCGCTTCGAGGGGGTCAACGAGACGGTGCTCGCTCGCTCCCCCCTGAGAGGCAAGAAGGCGCTCTCCGTGCCGTTCATGCCGTTGGCGTGGCGCATGCTGCCCGAGCGCGACGCCGATTGGGTTCTCGTGAGCAGTCACGCATTCGCGCATCACGCGCGCTTTCGCGGCCCTGCCAGGGACGTCCCGAAGCTCGTCTACGCGCACACCCCGGCGCGCTATGTGTGGGTCCCGGAAGCAGACGGACGAGGGAGAGGCCTGCCCGCCCGTGCACTCTCCAGTGCACTTCGACCGCTGGACCGAGCTCGAGCCCAGGAACCCGTAGCCATCGCTGCCAACAGTCAATACGTCGCCGATCGCATCCTGAACACCTGGGGGAGGGAGGCGGAGGTGATCTACCCTCCTGTCGACGTCGACCGTTTCGCGTCAGAGCCTGACCTCCGGGAGCGCGACCTTCGCATCCTCAAGGCCCTTCCCGACCGGTTCGTCCTCGGGGCGTCTCGCTTCGTAGAGTACAAGCGGCTCGAGGAAGCGATTCGTGTGGGTGCCCTGGCTGACATCCCCGTCGTGCTTGCCGGAGGTGGGCCGGATGAGGCGCGGCTTCGCGCCGTGGCCGAGAGTTCTGCGGCAGCCGTGCACTTCGTCTCCGACCCCTCTCAGGCGCTCCTCAGCGCCCTCTACCGGCGGGCGGCGCTGCTGGTGTTCGCTCCCATAGAAGATTTCGGCATCATGCCGGTTGAGGCGATGGCATCGGGAACGCCCGTTCTTGTCAACGCCGTGGGTGGGGCAGCTGAATCGGTCATCGATGGGGTCACCGGCGCGCACGTACGCGAGTGGGCCGACTTGTCGGAGGTGAACGTCTCGATCGGCCGCGCACTAACCTCGGCGCCCGAGGATTGCCTTCGGCGGGCCGGTGCGTTCGGGGTCAAGGTGTTCCAGGACAAGATCTCGACCTGGGTCGCGGCGGAAAGCGGAGTGGCATGACCCTTCGAGCGCCCGGCTCGCGGGCGGGTGCTCGTCCGCTTACGGTGCTAGCGTGGCCACTCGACCGAAGCGGCGAGAACCCCTACACGAACAATCTCTATGCGGCGTTGCGGGATCGCGGGATCATCGCCACGGAGTTCACCTTCGGCGCGCTGCTTCGCGCGCACTATGACATTCTCCACGTCCACTGGCCCGAAGGTGTTCTGCCCGGGAAGCCTCTCTGGCGTGCCGTGCCGGCAGCGCTCGCAGTCGGGCTCACATTCGCGGTGGCCCGGCTTCGCGGGGCACGGGTGGTGTGGACGGTGCACAACGAGCGGCCTCACCGCCCGGCATCCGAGGGAGGGCTCCGCGCTCTGCATGTGGGTATGCGAATGACGTTGTCAGGGTTGCTTTTCTTGTCGGATGCCTCCCGCGAAGAGTTCTCTCGTTCCTCCACATGGGCTCGTCGTCTACCCTCGACCGTCACGCCGCATGGGCGTTTCGGCGTGCGCTACCCGCAAGCCCAGGAGCGCCGCTCGCAGGCCAGGGCCGGCCTTGGGGTGACGGACGACGAGACATTGGTCGCTTTCCTCGGACGGATGGAAAGCTACAAGGGGCCCTTGGACCTCGTCCGGGCGTACTCCCAGCTGCCCTCATCGAGTGGGATCCGGCTGCTCCTCGCGGGGACCGTTCCGTCGAATCAGGAAGGCGATCGGCTTCGGGAAGCCATCAAAGCGGCGCCCATCCTGACGGAAGAAGCGTGGCTGGATGATGAGCGATTCGCCGAACTGAGCGCGGCCGCTGATTTGGTTGTGTACCCGTATCGTCGGATCTTGAACAGCGGCTCGATCCTCGTCCCCGTCGAATATTCGACGCCCGTCCTTGCCCCGGACATGGGCAGCATCCCCGAGGTTTCGACCATGCTCGGCGGTGACTGGATACGGGTCTACGACGGGCCTTTGACCCCGGACACCTTGGCGACGGCGGCGACCGCGGGGAGGCCTGACTCCAGTCCGAACTTCGATTCGTTCGAGTGGGCCGCCATCGCGGCAAGTACAGAGCGATTCTTCAGCGGGCTGCTGAGTGCGCGCCGGCGTCGTCAGCTCAGCTGACGAAGGAGACGGGCCGGAACCCCTCCGATGAGGGATTCGCAGGGAGATGATCACCTATCAAATCTGCCATCGTCATCGGCAGCGGCCTGAACCAGGCGGCAAGACGAGCGTATTATGAGTCTGCTGGGTTCCATTGGCTGACGGCGACAAAGCCTTCTCTAATACCACTGAGGAGACCGGCGAACCGCGGAGCCGTACGACCCGGCTCTTTGATCGCACGCCAGAACAGGCGGGCAGTGGGTATGAGGCCGCGGCCGACAGTGAGATCGATCGCTCGCCATACTGAGTCCGCGCAGACGATGAGTCGATTCCGTGCCATGAACCTGTACCAGATCAACGACTTCATCCCGTCGGTCGACGTCGTGGCGCCGACATGGTGCAGGATCTCCGCCTCAGGGGCGATGACGAGGGGGACATTCGCTGCCACCGCTCTCCCGCAGAGGTCCGCGTCCTCCCAGTACATGAACAGGTCCTCCCGGAACCCGCCCAAGCTGTCCCATGTCCCGACGTCCATCAAGAGGGAAGCGCCCGACAGGAAGGTGCATGTCGCCCCGGGGTCGATCGAATGGCGCGTGACTCCCCGCTGCCGATCGAACGTTCCCCCTTGGAACCACACCTCGCTCGGCTGGTGCGCGTATCGAATGATCGGCGAGATGATGCTGCCAGGGTTGCGGTCAAGCGCGAGCCGAAGTGAATCTTCTGCGCCGTCGCAGAGTTCTGTATCGGGATTGAGTATCCAGATCCGGTCCTGGGCGCTCGCTTCGGACGCAGAGACCGCGGTGTTCACGGCTCCACCGAAACCGAGGTTCTGGTCTGAGAAGATCGAGGTCATCCGCGGCTCGGACTGCGCCAGCGCATCGAGAGCTGCGCGCTGGTCTGCGCTGGGTGACGCGTTGTCGATCACGACGAAGCGGAGGAGTGGGTCCTCCGTGAAACTCGACACGCATGCTTGAACCAGCTCCGCGGAGTCGTAGTTGACGATGATGACGAATGTGCGCGAGGGTTTGCTGCTCATGAGGGGCTCCTATCGCTGTGCCTGCTCTGCAACGCGAAACTAGTGAGCAGAACCAAGCTCAACAGGACAGGGGCGAGGTTTGTGTAGATCGGGGAGAATGCGATGTCCCAAAGCGCGAGGATGAAGACGAACCAGAGCAGTATGGGCGCGCGTCCATCGGTCGTAGCAGCGATGATGAAGCGTGCCAGGATGGCCACGGCGACCACGAGGAAAACGAGCGTTGCCACGGGGCCGAAGTTCACCCAGAAATCGCCGTAGAGCGAGTGGAGTTTGAATCTGTCGTCGAAGACGTAGACCCTCAGATGCTGCAGGCTGGGCTCGACACCCGCGGTCGCGTATGAGTCGATGATGCCGGACTTGTCCGTCTCTGTCGGGACGTAACCAGGCCCGTACCCCCAGGGACGCTCCGAAAAGAGGTGGCGCGTGGCGATCCATTCCACTCGGCCGCCGGTGATGATGTCTCCCCCGCGGGAGAGAGCCAATTGCGTGGATTCCTGAACGCGGGACCCCAGCAGTCCCGACAGAAGGAGCTGAGTGAACCCGACGACGCCTGCTCCTGCAGCTGCGACGGCTCCGAGGGTGAAGACAGCAGGCCTCACGTCGAGTCCTCGGACGGAGATGCGCCGCCGGCCAAGGTAGTTTGCCAGGAGAGTGAGAATCAGCGCTCCTGCACAGATGGCGATCATGCTTCGGTACCCCCCGACGGCGCTCGCGACAGCGATCCCGCCGAGAGCGATCACCGAAAACCAGAGGCTCCGGCGAGCGAGGAGACCGAAAACGACGAGGGCCAGGGGGTAGGCGATGTAGTACTTCCACCCGTTCTCATCGAGCGGCAGGTGCGACAGTGGCACATCCAGGAGCGCACCCGCGCCGTAGGCGACGGCTGTGGCCGCCGGTCCGTGGGAGTACGCGGCCCACGCGAAGATCCCGACGAGCAACGCGCCGGTGATGGTCATTCCGATGACGCTCGCGGCGACTCCTGAATCGGCGGCACCGGTCGACGTTAAGAAGAGCGCCGCCCCCGATGCCCCGAGGAGGAGGAGGGCGCATGCGAGCCAGAGCGCCGGGCGAAGCCGAACGAGCGCGGGGAACCACAGCGGAGCCGACAGAAGGATGAGAACCGTGCCAACGGGCGCGGGGCCCACTCGCGCCGCCGAGACGGCAGCGAGCGCGACGATGATCAGCGGCACGCGGTACCGGACCGCCCGGGCGCCCAGAGCTTCGATACGTGCTCTGAGACGCGCTGTGGCGCCGCGGTGAGCGGGAGTACTTCTGGTCACGGAGTGTCTCCTCGTGAGAGGGTCCGGCCGAGGTGGCGGGTCATGAGGTAGGCCACAGTCGGCAGTTGAACAAGCCAGATTCCCAACACATTGGCGATCAGAACGCCCGAAGCTTGGAATTGCGGGATGAGCACCACTGCTAGGGAGACCTTCACGACAAGAGCTCCGAAAAGCGCGGCGCCCTGAGCTTGTAGGAGCCGCGGGGTCGTGAGCGCACTCGTCGGAGCGAGCAGCAAGGCTTGAGTGAAAACCAGGACGGCCATCGTGCCAACGAAAAGCGAATCGGCTGGGGCGCGCACCCCGGCGACGGCGGCGTACAGCGGATACCCGAACCAGATTGACACCGAAGCCAACACTCCGATTGCTGCAAAGAAGCCGGTATGGCGGAGCACGATCTTGACGCTGAGTGTGCCGTCCAGGCGTCGACGGGTGTATCTCGGCCACATGTAGGTGCCAAACGAGCCGAGTGCCGACTGTGCGGCGCTGTAAAGGGCGATCGACGCGGCAAATGTTGCTAGAGCGATCGCCGTACCTATCTGGGCCAGGAGGACGCGGTCGAAAGCGAACATGAGCTGGCTCCCGACGGTGAAAAGCACGCCGCTGAGGCCCGCCGAGAGCGCCGATGCGAAGTGCATGCGCCGCAGTTGCCCGATGCGTGGTGCCGAGGTCACAGCAGACCGGATGTGGGGGAGGACGATCAACCATCCAGCGGAAGTTGAGATCAACGCGCCGGCGAGAGGGAAGAAGGCGTGCATGACCAGCGGCCCCCCACTCGCCGCGGTGATCGCGGTCGCGGTGACGGCGATCACCGGGCCGGCCGACTGCAACACGATGAGGGTGTTGATCCGACCGAGGCCCGCGAGGAGCCGATAGGAGGGGCTGGAGATGACCCAGAGGCCGCAGAGGATGCCATAGATCGGCATATACGAGTTCGGGTCGCCCAGCAGCCTCGATGCGTCGCCCAGAAGCGCGGGCCAGAGCCCGGTTGCCCCCAGGATGCCGAATACGCAAGCGACCGCAACGCCGATGCCGCAGAGGAGCAATGTCGTTGGCCCAAACGACAGCCGAAAGGCGGTCCAGCTTCGAGTGTGAGCGCCGCGGGCGACCTGGTTCGTCAGGTTGAGGCTGAGGCCGAGGTCCGCAACGGGCATGATCATGATCAGTGCGGCAACGAGCGACACTGCTCCGTACTCGCTCGGTCCGTACGCCGCGGAGATGATTCTGATCGTGAGGACGGTGGCGCCGAAGCTGCAGAGCAGTGCGAAGACCTTGGTCCCCGCGACGCTTGCTATCCCCCGGAGCACAGGTGAAGCCTAGATGAGACGTGGCGGCAGAGCGCGTCGGTCATCGACGGGCGCCTTCATCGGCCGCGTCTCGAAAGGCCTGAAGGTGAGCGTCGGCTGCGGCTTGATCGGTGGGAAGGTGAGGCGTTTTACGCGCTGCTTCGCCCAGCCGAGATCGGAGCACCGGGTCCGAGATGACGCGATCGAGTGCCGCGGCGAGAGCGTCGACATCTCGCGGCGGCACGCGGATACCGTTCTTCTCGTGATCGACCCACTCGGTCGGCCCTCCCTCGTCCGCAACCACTGTCGTCTTTCCCCGGGCGAGGTACTGCAGCACGTTCTGTCCGAGCGGCTCCGGTCGCGTCGAGTACTGAACGCAGACATCCAAGGAGTCGATCGCCGCGCTCACGTCGTCAACGAAACCTGCGAAGGTGACGTCCGTGAGCCCGCTCGACGTCACGAGCTCGGTGAGCTGGCGTGCATAGGCCTGTTTGCCGAAGGCGGCGTCGCCGAAGAAGGTCAGGCTGGCCCGATCGCTCACCCTGCTGACCCGATAGGCCTCGATCAGGAGGTCCTGGCCCTTCCACGCGTCCAGCCGGGCCACCATCCCGATACGAAGGGTGGGTGCTGACGAGAGGGAGCGTGGCTGTGCGCGTTCTACCCCGATAGGGCTAGCAAGCACGAAGATCGGCCGACCCTTCGAGCCGCCTCGGGCACTCGACGCAGTCGACTCGGAGTTCGCGATGTAGACGGAGGCCTTCCGGGACACCAGCAGCTTGAAAGCGTAGAACCCGAAGGTGCCAAGGGATGGACGGTCGATCCGATCGCGGAGGTGCACGACGAAGGGCACGCGTCTTCCAATGAGTGCCAAGGCGCCGACGATCGCCGACCTGCTGGTGTTGGCGTGGACAACGTCCACGTCGTGGAGGGCACGCAGGCGACGGTAAGCCAGCGCCTCTTGCACCAGGCGTACTGCGACCGCAACCGCTCCGAGCGGGCCTGCGTCGGTCGCACCCGGAGGCTGAGCGACGCCAGATCGGATGATCTCCACATCGGAGGGCAGTCCATTGAATACGCCGGCATCCTCACCTTGTCCGGAGAGAACGAGCCGCGCCCGCCAGCGGCCCGGGGAGACGACGAGTATCCGGCGAAGAGCGAGCTCTGCGCCGCCGGGCTCCAGCGCGTGGCCCAGGTGCGCCACGCGCAGAAGGTCAGTCATTCCCTAAGCGTATCTGCGGGGCCGTATGCTGATGTTCGGGGGGCCAGCTTCATGCAGGCGGTGCACGTCGCGCCGTTGCGAGGTCTTCCACTCGCCCTATACCTAGCCAGTCGCGTTACCGCGCGCCGGCGTTGAAGGATGACGATGACTGCTCGCACAATCGGCTCGGCCCCTCCCTACGGTAGGAAAATCACTCGACTGATCGCCACCGTGTCCATGGCCGCCTTGGTCGGTAGCGTCGGCATTGTCGCTGCTGCCGATTCCGCGTCTGCATCTTCCTCGAGCGTGAGTTCCGTGTCGGCCGGTGCGCAGCGTGGAGTGAAGGTCGCGGCCGCTGCCAAGAGCGTCGGAATCCCGCGCACCGCGATGGCGGAAGCCTCCATCGACAAGTGGAAGCTTGCTCCTGCGCAGAACATCGCGGAGGTGGGGCCCGTCGTCGGCAGCGCCAAGTCGGGCTCGATCGCCCTGGGCATCGATGCGCCGGTGATCACGAAGACCCGAACGGCGGCGACCACGAAGGCCACGGTCGCGCCCGGGACGACCTACGCCTTCAGTGCCTACGTGAGGGTCGCGTCTCGCACCCTGAAGTGGGTCCCGGCGTCGTTCAAGATCAACAAGAAGACGATCCCGCTCACCAAGATCGACGCTCGCTGGAAGCGCGTCACCGGAACGTACAAGACCGGATCGTCGGAGACGTCGGTGGACATCGCCGTGAATCTGCAAAAGGCCGTACGAGGCTTCGCTGTTGACCACATCACTCTGGCGCCCACGGCCGGGTCAGCGAAGGGTGTGAACGTCGTTCCGAATGGATCGTTTGAGGGTGTCGGGGTTAAGCGCGGCATCGTGAGCACGTCATTGATCGCGACGACGAAGACGGCTGCCGTCGCAGTGGCTCTCCCGAAGGGCAAGATCACTTGGGAAGCGCATCGTGGCAACAAGCGAGTTGCGAAGGGATCGGCGACGTCGAAGGCCGAGATCACCGCGTTGCCGCTGACGGGTGTTCCCCAGGGTTATTACACGCTGACGGTGCGGTCGAGTGACAAGAAGACGATGAAGACCAAGATCGCGGTCCTCGACAGCCCGAATCCGTGGATCACGCAGGATTCTCGCTACGGTGTCGGTCTTCACGTCGAGAAGCCCATCTACGCGGAGGCAGCCCGCCACACCCGAGCCCTCGGGCTTTCGGGGGCGCGAAACGACATCTACTGGTACCTCGTCGAAAAGAAGAAGGGCTCGTTCGACTTCTCCGACTACGCAGCGCCGTTGGACAAGCTCAACGCACAGGGAGTCGGCGTCCTCGGCATCCTCGGATACGGGAGCGGCTTCTACGGAAACCCTTACGCCCCGAAGTCGAAGACGGCGCTCAAGGCATACGGCAAGTACGCGGGAGCAGTCGCTAAGCGGTTCAACCTCGCTGGCGTCGAGGTCTACAACGAGTTCAACCACAAGCCGAAGAACAAATCCGGCTGTGTGACGGCCAAGTGCTACGCGCCCATTCTGAAACAAGCGAATGCATCGGTCGGGAAGGTCAAGCCGAAGCTTCCCGTCATTGCGGGGGCCACAGCGCGCTACGACGCCAAGTGGTTCGACGACCTCTGGAAGAAGCAGGGTGGTCTGAAGCAGGCGGATGCCGTCAGCTTCCACCCCTATGAAGTGACGGGCAAGCCCGAAGCGCTGACAGGGATTCTGTCCAAGGCGCGTCAGAGTATGAAGAAGAACGGGAAGACGACGAAGCCGATCTGGATCACGGAACTCGGCACGTCTTCGCGCACCGGAAACCGGACCACGACGGAGCAGGCCTCCGTTCTCGTACGCTCCTCCGTTACCGCCTTCGCCGGTGGGGTCAAGAAGTTCTACTGGTACGACCTGATCAACGACGGCCCGAGCGCGAAGGACCACGAGAGCAACTTCGGTCTCTACTCCCACCCGCAGAAGGGCATCGCGGCGCTTGCGCCCAAGCAGGGCGCGTTCTCGCAAGCGCTCACGATCACGCAGCTGGGTGGTCGCGGATTCCGCGCCACCGAGAAGGCAGGCACCGGAGTCGTCTCCCAGGCCTTCGGCTCCAAGAGCGACACCGTGCGTGTCGTCTGGTCGGCGAAGGGCAAGAAGACAGCCAGCATCAAGACGAAGACCCCTGTCGTCGTCGTGAACTTCGATGGCACGAGCCGCAAGGTCAAGCCGAAGAACGGCGTCGTCAAGATCAGCGTCACGACCAACCCGGTCTTCGTCCGCAGCGGCAAGGCCACCGCGGGCGTCACCAGGTAAGCGTCATCCGAACGAGCCCTGCCTCCCGAACCGTCGGGGGGCAGGGCTCGTTCGCGAGACTCGCAGATTGACTATTTATGATGGAACCCATGACCCCGACGACCCGCCGCGAGGCACGACAGCAGCCGCGCGAGCAGGGCGAGACGACCGAACGTCCGCGTCGTCGGATACGCATCAAGTGGGTCCTCGCGATCCTCCTTGTCGTGGTTCTCCTCTGCGCGGCGTGGTTGGCGTTCCGTGCCCTCACGGTCAAGAACGCGCTCGAGTCGGCTCAGTCCGCGCTGCAGCAGGCTCAAGAGGGTGGCGATGTCGCCGGTGCGATCGATATCGTCGCGCGAGAAGCGGGCACCGCATCGTCTGCCGCGAGCGATCCGATCTGGGCCGCCGCCGAGATCCTCCCTTTCGTGGGCGAGAACCTTCGCGGTGTACGCCTGGCCTCACAGTCACTCGATGTCGTCGCGAACGACATCGGAAAGCCAATCCTCGACATGCAAGGCGACGGCGAGGGGGCGATCCTCTCTCGGGCACTTCCCGTGATCGAGCGCGGAGCCGAACTGCTCGCTCCGCTCCGCACCGACCTCGCGAGCCTGTCGTCAAGCACGACGCTCCTCGCGCCCGTCCAGTCGGGCGTGACGCAGGTCAACGATGTCGTAGGCGCGCTTCAGCCCGTTCTTGCCGTCATGCCGGGCCTGTTGGGCGCCGACGAGGCCAAGAACTATCTCCTGGTGTTCCAGAACAACGCCGAGACTCTTCCGCTCGGAGGCAGCGCTGCCTCCGAGACCATGATCCGCGCAGACGCCGGCGACCTCGAGATCACGGGCCAAGGCAGCAGCGGAATCTTCGACCGGGACAAGCGCGATATCGGCATCGAGATCTCCGAGCCCTTGCGCGAGCTGTACGGCAAGACCTACGGCACCCGCGTGAACATGTCGACGACGCGGCCCGACTGGCCGGCTGCAGCGCAGATGGTCGCGGCGTTCTGGAACCGCACCATCGATGACACTCGAGTCGACGGCGCCGTGTCGATCGACCCGCTCGCGCTGGCACGCATCCTCAAGGCGACGGGCCCCATCACGGTGCCCGGTCCCGACGGTGATTTCGAACTCAACGAAGGCAATGCCAACGACGTGCTCCTGAGCAAGGTGTATCAGTGGTGGGATGCCTACACGCCGGAAGGGGCTCTCGCCTCTGACAAGTTCTTCGGCACCGTCGCGTCGACGGTCTTCAATTCGATCGCCTCTGGTGACTTCAACCTCAAAGACATGGCGTGGGCGGTATCGGAGAGCGTGGAGACCGGAAGCGTCATGGCGTGGATGGCCGATGCGGAACAGCAGTCCTTCATTGAGTCAGCCGGCAAGATCTCCGGCATCCTGCCCTCCGACAACACCGATGAGACCGTGGTCGGCGTGTACTTCCGCGACGTCTCCGCTTCGAAGATCGACTACTACCTCGACGCGGCAGTCGACGCGACGATGAGCTGCGCCGACGGTGTGACCACCCTCACGACGAAGGCCACCGCCCATCTGGCGATCACGCAGGCGGATGCCGAGAACCTGCCGCGCTACGTGCAGAGCTTCCGAAACGGTGCCAACTTCTTCTCCAAGCACTTCTTTGTCTACGCGCCTCCGGGCATGGAACTCGTCGACACAAAGACCGAAGGCGAGTTCGCGGAGCCGTTCCGTCAGGGCAATACCGATCTCGGGCGCGCGGTCGTCCCGTTCCAGAGCCGTGTCGCTCCCGGCGAGACCGTCACGGTCGAGGCGACCTTCACCGGCACCGGCGACTTCGGGCCACTCGCCGTCCGAACGACTCCTACCGTGCGGGGCACAGACGTCGTGATCGACGATTCGTGCCGCTGATCGGGGCTTTCGCCGTTTAGGTAAACTCACGTTAGAATCTGCCTAGAGGTTGCTGGACTTTCGCACAGTTCGGCGTTGGGGGCTTCAAACGCCGAGGGGGGCAAATGCGAAAGACCGAAGCGCGCGCTCGCGTAGCGGCACGGGTGGTCCGTGCCCGGCGTTCGAGCCGCGATTGGCCGCGGATGTACGGCCGTTCACTCGTGGTGAGCGACGTGCTCGTGATCATGGTCACGCTCGCCGTCTATCGAGCCGTGGTCGTCCCTCCCGAACCCCTCACGCTCACGTGGGGCAACTCGCCGTTGGTCTCCAGCTGGCTTCCGCTCGCTGTTGTCGGCGGCCTCTGGGTTATCGCCCTGACCATGTTCGAGAGCCGTGAACGTCATGTCGTCGGCAACGGCGGCCTGGAGTATCGGCGCGTCGTCAACGGCTCCATCACGCTCCTCGCGGTTCTCATCGCAATCGCCTTCTTCTTCCGCATCGAGGTGCAGCGCAGTCTGTTCCTCGCTGCGATCCCCATCGGAATCATGGTGCTGGTGCTGTCGCGCTGGGCCATGCGCCAGTGGCTTCGCCGTCAGCAGCGCGACGCGAAGTTCGTCCACCGCGCGGTCGTCATGGCGGAGGCAGGCAATGCCGAGCACGTCGTCGATTCGATCAAGCGCACGCACGGCAGCGGCTTCGACGTCGTCGGCGTGGTTACCAGCGGCAAGCGTTCACCCGACACCATCGGGGGAGTGCCGGTGATCGGCGGCTTCGCCAACGTCATCGAGGTGTTCGACCTCGTCGATGCCGACACCCTCATCATCGGCGGCGCCGACGAGATCGATCCCCGCACGATGCGCCGCATCGGATGGGAGATCGCCGACCGCGACGCCAACCTCGTCGTGGCACCGGCTCTCACCGACGTCGCCGGCCCGCGCATCCACGCGACGCCGGCCGCCGGGCTCCCCTTCATCCACATCGAGTTTCCGCAGCTCGAGGGCGGCAAGCGCTTCGTCAAGCGCACATTCGACCTCATCGGATCTGCGCTCATCCTCCTCGTCGCCTCGCCCATCATGCTGGCGACCGCCATCGCGATCCGTCTCGACTCGTCCGGACCCGTCTTCTATCGCCAGGTGCGCATCGGACGCGAGGGCCGCGAGTTCGGAATGCTCAAATTCCGTTCGATGTCCCAGGATGCCGACGACCAGCTCGCGAGCCTCCTCGACCTCCAGGGCAAGAGCGACCAGCCTCTCTTCAAGGTCATCGACGACCCGCGCATCACCCGTGTCGGCCGCTTCATCCGCAAGCACTCCATCGACGAAGTGCCCCAGCTCGTCAACGTCCTCCTCGGGCACATGAGCCTCGTGGGGCCCCGCCCGCAGCGCGCCGACGAAGTCGCGCTGTACGACGAGGCAGCCCACCGCCGCCTGCTCGTGAAGCCGGGCATGAGCGGTCTCTGGCAGGTCAGTGGACGGTCGATGCTCGACTGGGAGGACTCCCTCCGCCTCGACCTGTACTACGTCGAGAACTGGTCGTTCGTCCAGGACCTCCACATCCTCCTGCGCACGTTCCGCGCGGTGCTCGCGCCCGGCGCGAGCGCTCACTGAGTCACCCGCGACGGCGTCCGCGACATCGCGACACGCCCGGGTTTGCGACACGCCCGACGGGAACGTAGACTGTACAGGTTCCACATTCCTGCGCCTCGGCGCGGGATCACTGCCAGGGCAGTGCATAGGCGGCATCCCTTCTTCTGAAGCCGGATGCGAAGACCTAGGCCGCGGGTAGCAGAACACCACATCCCCACCCCCTCCTTCATCGGACACGCATGCGTGCGTGCGGGGGATCGGATGCCGCGGGGTCACCCGCGGATTGACATCAGAACAGCGGTGCAGCATCCCTCGCTTCGGCGGGGACAAGTGCCCGGCGCGTAAGCGCCCCGTGCGTCCAATGCCCCCGAGGTACGACGCGAGAAAGAGAGTGAGCAGACAATGGCGGGACAGAAGATCCGCATTCGCCTGAAGTCGTATGACCACGAGGTCATCGACTCGTCGGCACGTAAAATCGTCGACACCGTGACCCGTGCGGGCGCGACGGTCGTGGGCCCGGTGCCCCTTCCGACCGAGAAGAACGTGATCGCAGTCATCCGTTCGCCGCACAAGTACAAGGACAGCCGCGAGCACTTCGAGATGCGCACCCACAAGCGCCTCATCGACATCATCGACCCGACGCCCAAGGCCGTCGACTCGCTGATGCGACTCGACCTCCCGGCTGACGTCAACATCGAGATCAAGCTCTGAGGTCGACATGGCTGATATCAACTCCAAGGTTTCCAAGGGCCTGCTGGGCACGAAGCTCGGCATGACCCAGGTCTGGGACGAGAACGGCAAGGTCGTTCCCGTCACCGTCATCGAAGTCGCCCCCAACGTGGTGACTCAGGTGCGCACGCCCGAGCGCGACGGCTACAACGCCGTTCAGATCGCCTACGGGCAGATCGACCCGCGCAAGGTCAACAAGCCGCAGACGGCCCACTTCGAGGCTGCCGGCGTGACCCCCCGCCGCCACCTCACCGAGGTGCGCACGGCTGACGCTGCTGACTACTCACTCGGTCAGGAACTCACCGTCGCTGCCACCTTCGAGGCCGGCCAGCGCGTCGACGTCGTCGGCACCAGCAAGGGCAAGGGCACCGCCGGTGTCATGAAGCGTCACAACTTCAAGGGCGTCTCGGCTTCGCACGGTTCGCACCGTAACCACCGCAAGCCCGGCTCGATCGGCGCATCGTCGACCCCGAGCCGTGTCTTCAAGGGCATGCGCATGGCCGGCCGTATGGGTGGCGAGCGCGTGACCGTCCTCAACCTCACGGTGCACGCCGTCGACGCCGAGAAGGGTCTGCTGCTCGTCAAGGGCGCCGTCCCCGGTGCTCGTGGCCGCATCGTCTACGTCCGCAACGCAGTGAAGGGTGCCTGAACATGGCTGACTCGACTCTCGCGCTCGACGTCCTGAAGGCAGACGGCACCAAGGCCGGCTCTGTGGAGCTGCCCGCCGCTCTGTTCGACGTCAAGACGAACATCCCCCTCATTCACCAGGTCGTCGTGGCGCAGCTCGCCGCGGCACGCCAGGGCACCCACTCGACCAAGCGTCGCGGTGAGGTCTCCGGTGCCGGCCGCAAGCCCTTCAAGCAGAAGGGCACCGGTAACGCCCGTCAGGGCTCGATCCGCGCGCCGCACATGACCGGTGGTGGCATCGTGCACGGCCCCAAGCCGCGCAGCTACGCGCAGCGCACCCCCAAGAAGATGATCGCCGCCGCCCTCCTGGGTGCGCTCAGCGACCGCGCTCGTGGTGGTCGCCTGCACGTGATCGATTCCTTCAGCATCGAAGGCGCCCCCTCCACCAAGGCGGCCGTCACCGTGCTGAGCGAGCTCGCTCCCACGAAGAACGTCATGGTCGTCATGACCCGTGACGACGAACTGAGCATGAAGAGCGTCCGCAACCTCGCGTACGTGCACGTGCTGACGTTCGACCAGCTCAACGCCTACGACGTTCTCGTCTCCGACGACATCGTCTTCACCAAGGCCGCTTTCGACGCGTTCGTCGCTGCGAAGGCCGGCTCGACCGAGGAGGTCTCGGCATGACCGCCGCGAACATCCCTGTGAACAAGGACCCGCGCGACATCATCCTGAAGCCGGTCGTCTCGGAGAAGAGCTACGGGCTCATCGATGAGGGCAAGTACACGTTCCTCGTGGACCCCCGCGCGACCAAGACCGAGATCAAGCTCGCCATCGAGAAGATCTTCGGTGTGAAGGTCGCGTCGGTGAACACCCTGAACCGCACGGGCAAGGCCCGCCGCACCCGCTTCGGCACCGGCAAGCGCAAGGACACCAAGCGCGCCATCGTCACCCTGAAGTCGGGCACCATCGACATCTTCACGGCCGTCGGCTGACAGCTGGGATAGAGGACTAGAGACATGGCTATTCGCAAGTACAAGCCCACGACCCCGGGTCGCCGCGGTTCGTCGGTCGCCGACTTCGCTGAGATCACGCGATCGACGCCCGAGAAGTCGCTTCTTCGCCCCCTGGCGAAGACCGGTGGTCGTAACAACCAGGGTCGCATCACGACGCGTCACATCGGTGGTGGCCACAAGCGCCAGTACCGCGTGATCGACTTCCGTCGTAACGACAAGGACGGCGTCAACGCCAAGGTCGCTCACATCGAGTACGACCCCAACCGCACGGCGCGCATCGCGCTGCTGCACTACTTCGACGGCGAGAAGCGCTACATCCTGGCGCCCAACAAGCTGTCGCAGGGCGACATCGTCGAGTCCGGTGCGGGCGCAGACATCAAGCCGGGTAACAACCTGCCGCTGCGCAACATCCCCACCGGTACTGTCATCCACGCCATCGAGCTCCGCCCCGGTGGCGGCGCGAAGATGGCACGCTCGGCCGGCACGTCGGTTCGCCTCGTTGCGAAGGACGGCCCCTACGCCCAGCTGCGTCTCCCCTCGGGTGAGATCCGCAACGTCGATTCGCGCTGCCGCGCGACCATCGGCGAGGTGGGCAACGCCGAGCAGTCCAACATCAACTGGGGTAAGGCCGGCCGTAACCGCTGGAAGGGCATCCGCCCGACCGTGCGTGGTGTCGCCATGAACCCGGTCGACCACCCGCACGGTGGTGGTGAGGGTAAGACCTCTGGTGGCCGTCACCCCGTTACTCCTTGGGGCCAGGCTGAGGGTCGTACCCGTCACGCCAACAAGGAAAGCGACAAGTTGATCGTTCGCCGTCGCAACGCCGGCAAGAAGCGGAAGTAGGAGTAGAGGAAGATGCCTCGCAGCCTTAAGAAGGGCCCCTTCGTCGACGAGCACCTGCTTCGCAAGGTCGTCTCGCAGAACGAAGCCGGTACCAAGAACGTCATCAAGACCTGGTCGCGCCGTTCGATGATCATCCCGGCAATGCTGGGTCACACCATCGCGGTCCACGACGGACGCAAGCACATCCCCGTGTTCGTGTCCGAGACCATGGTCGGCCACAAGCTGGGCGAATTCGCGCCCACCCGAACCTTCCGCGGCCACGTGAAGGACGACAAGAAGGGCCGTCGCCGCTAACGCGGTGGCGCTCTCAGAGAGGAAGAGGAGGAGAACAATGGTGGAATCCATCGCACGCGTCAAGCACATCCGCGTGACCCCTCAGAAGGCTCGTCGTGTCGTCGCGCTCATCAAGGGCAAGCAGGCTCAGGAGGCACTCGCCATCCTGAAGTTCGCACCCCAGAGCGCCAGCGAGCCGATCTACAAGCTCGTTGCTTCTGCGGTCGCAAACGCCCGCGTGAAGGCCGACAAGGACAACGAGTTCCTGGACGAGCAGGACCTGTACGTGGCTAACGCGTACGTCGACGAGGGCTCGACGCTCAAGCGTTTCCGCCCCCGCGCTCAGGGTCGCGCGTTCCAGATCAAGAAGCGCACCAGCCACATCACGATCGTGCTCTCGACCCCCGTGGTCGCTGAGTCGGTCGCGGCTGACAAGACCAAGAAGGCGAGCAAGTAATGGGACAGAAAGTCAACCCGTACGGCTTCCGCCTCGGCATCACCACCGACCACGTGTCGCGTTGGTTCTCGGACTCCACGAAGCCCGGACAGCGTTACGCGGACTACGTGGCCGAGGACGTCAAGATCCGTCGCCTGCTCACGACGTCGCTCGACCGCGCCGGCGTGAGCAACATCGAGATCGAGCGCACGCGTGACCGCGTTCGCGTCGACATCCACACCGCCCGCCCGGGCATCGTGATCGGTCGCCGTGGCGCGGAGGCCGAGCGCATCCGCGCCGACCTCGAGAAGCTCACGAGCAAGCAGATCCAGCTGAACATCCTCGAGGTGAAGAACCCCGAGGCCGACGCTCAGCTGGTCGCACAGGGCATCGCCGAGCAGCTCTCCGCACGTGTGGCCTTCCGCCGCGCGATGCGCAAGGGTCTGCAGGGTGCTCAGCGCGCCGGTGCCAAGGGCATCCGGATCCAGGTCTCCGGCCGCCTCGGCGGCGCCGAGATGAGCCGTTCGGAGTTCTACCGCGAAGGCCGTGTGCCCCTGCACACCCTCCGCGCGAACATCGACTACGGCTTCTACGAGGCGAAGACCACCTTCGGCCGCATCGGCGTGAAGGTCTGGATCTACAAGGGCGACCTCACCAACAAGGAGCTTGCTCGCGAGCAGGCCAACCAGAAGCCGTCGCGCGATCGTGACCGTGGTGGCGACCGTCGTCGTGGCCCCCGCAACGAGGCCCCTGTCGCAGAAGGAGCGTCTGCCTGATGCTTATTCCCCGCAAGGTCAAGTTCCGCAAGCAGCACCACCCCAAGCGTGACGGTGCAGCGACCGGTGGCACGAAGGTCAGCTTCGGTGAGTACGGCATTCAGGCCATCACCCCCGCCTACGTGACGAACCGTCAGATCGAGTCCGCTCGTATCGCCATGACGCGTCACATCAAGCGTGGTGGAAAGGTCTGGATCAACATCTACCCCGACCGTCCCCTCACCAAGAAGCCTGCCGAAACCCGCATGGGTTCCGGTAAGGGTTCGCCCGAGTGGTGGGTCGCGAACGTCAAGCCGGGTCGCGTCCTCTTCGAGGTCGCAGGCGTCAGTGAGGAACTCGCTCGCGAGGCCCTCACCCGTGCAATTCACAAGCTGCCGCTCAAGGCACGCATCATCAAGCGCGAGGAGGGCGACGCGTAATGGCTGTCGGCACCAAGACGCTCGCCCCGAGCGAGCTAGATACATTCGAAGACCAGCGTCTCGTTGAAGAGCTGCGCAAGGCCAAGGAAGAGCTGTTCAACCTGCGCTTCCAGTCGGCCACGGGCCAGCTCGAGAGCCACGGCCGCATTCGTGCGGTCAAGCGCGACATCGCGCGGCTCTACACCGTGATCCGTGAGCGCGAGCTCGGCATCCGTGCCACGCCCGCTCCGGTTGAGGCGGCAACGAAGGCGAAGAAGAGCAAGGCCAAGAAGGCGGACGAGTCCGCTGAGGCCCCGAAGGAAGAGGCCGAGTAATGGCTGAGACCACCAAGAAGGCTCCTGCCAAGAAGGCAGCACCCAAGGCTGAGGCCCCCAAGACCGAGGCCCCCAAGGTCGAGGTCAAGGGTCACGAGTCGTCCGAGCGTGACGTCCGCGACGTCAACGCCCGCGGTTACCGCAAGACCCGTCGTGGGTACGTCGTCAGCGACAAGATGGACAAGACCATCGTCGTCGAGGTCGAAGACCGCGTGAAGCACCCGCTGTACGGCAAGGTCATCCGTCGCACGTCGAAGGTCAAGGCCCACGACGAGCTCAACGGCGCCGGCATCGGCGACCTCGTCCTCATCAGCGAGACCCGTCCGCTCAGCGCCACGAAGCGCTGGCGTCTGGTCGAGATTCTCGAGAAGGCGAAGTAATCACATGATTCAGAACGAGTCTCGCCTCAAGGTCGCCGACAACACCGGCGCCAAGGAGCTGCTCACCATCCGCGTGCTCGGTGGTTCCAACCGCCGTTACGCCGGCGTGGGCGACATCATCGTGGCGACCGTCAAGGACGCGATCCCGGGCGGCAACGTCAAGAAGGGCGATGTGGTCAAGGCCGTCATCGTCCGCACCGTCAAGTCGACCCGTCGTCCCGACGGTTCGTACATCAAGTTCGACGAGAACGCCGCCGTCATCCTGAAGAACGACGGGGAGCCCCGCGGCACCCGCATCTTCGGACCGGTCGGTCGTGAGCTTCGTGACAAGAAGTTCATGAAGATCGTCTCGCTGGCCCCGGAGGTCATTTGATCATGGCGAACATCAAGAAGGGTGACCTGGTTCAGGTCATCAACGGCCGCAAGCAGGACAAGGGCGGCGACCGCGGCAAGCAGGGCAAGGTCCTCGAGATCCTCGTCGAGCAGAACCGCGTCGTCGTCGAGGGCGTGAACTACGTCACGAAGCACTCCCGCGTCGGTCAGTCGCAGCGCGGCACCAAGACGGGTGGCATCGAGACGATGGAAGCCCCGATCCACATCTCCAACGTGGCGCTGGTCGACCCGTCGACCAAGAAGCCGACTCGCGTCGGTCACCGCGTCGAGGAGCAGACGAAGGACGGCGTCAAGCGCACCGTCCGCGTCCGCTACGCCAAGAAGTCAGGCAAGGACCTCTGAACATGAGCAACGCAACTGCCGCGGTGGCTGGCAAGATCCAGCCCCGCCTGAAGCAGAAGTACCAGGCCGAGATCAAGAAGGCGATGCAGGAAGAGTTCGGTTACCCGAACGTCATGCAGATCCCCGGTCTCGTCAAGGTCGTCGTCAACACCGGTGTCGGTGAGGCTGCGCGCGACAGCAAGGTGATCGATGGTGCGGTCGACGACCTCACCAAGATCACCGGCCAGAAGCCCGTCGTCACCAAGGCCCGCAAGTCCATCGCGCAGTTCAAGCTGCGTGAGGGCCAGCCCATCGGCGCGCACGTCACCCTCCGTGGTGACCGCGCGTGGGAGTTCGTCGACCGCCTCGTCAACCTGGCGCTTCCGCGCATCCGTGACTTCCGCGGCCTGTCGGACAAGCAGTTCGACGGCAACGGTAACTACACCTTCGGTCTCCAGGAGCAGTCTGTGTTCCACGAGATCAACCAGGACAAGATCGACCGCGTCCGCGGCTTCGACATCACGATCGTCACCACGGCGAAGACGGATGCCGAGGGTCGGGCGCTGCTGAAGCTCCTCGGCTTCCCCTTCCAGGCAGCCGACGCCAAGGCGTGATCGCCACGGTTCCCCCGGGACTTCCGGGGGAACCGCACCACCACAGGTCGCCTGTCGCGTAACGGCAGTCGAAACCTGGTGAACGAAAGAAGATTCACATGACGATGACAGACCCGGTCGCAGATCTGCTGACCCGTCTGCGCAACGCGAACTCCGCGCACCACGACTCCGTGGCGCTGCCGAGCTCGAAGCTCAAGACCCACATCGCCGAGATCCTCCAGCAGGAGGGCTACATCGCCGGCTGGGAGATCTCCGACGCACGTGTCGGCCAGACCCTCACGCTCACGCTGAAGTACGGCCCGAACCGCGAGCGGTCGATCGTCGGCATCAAGCGTGTGTCGAAGCCCGGCCTCCGCGTGTACGCGAAGTCCACCGAGCTCCCCAAGGTCCTCGGCGGCCTCGGCGTCGCGATCCTGTCCACCTCCTCTGGCCTCCTCACGGACCGCCAGGCTGAGCAGAAGGGCGTCGGCGGGGAAGTCCTCGCCTACGTGTGGTGATCTGAGATGTCGCGTATTGGACGACTTCCCATCGACATCCCCGCCGGTGTGACCATCACGGTCAACGGCCAGGACGTCGCTGTCAAGGGCCCGAAGGGTGAGCTCGCGCTCACCATCGCCCGGCCCATCGAGGTTGCGGTCGAGGAGAACCAGGTTCTTGTCTCGCGTCCCGACGACGAGCGCGAGTCGCGTTCGCTCCACGGACTCACCCGCACCCTGATCAACAACAACATCATCGGCGTGACGCAGGGCTACACCAAGGGCCTTGAGGTCGTCGGCACCGGTTACCGCGTGGCTCAGAAGGGCACGGCGGTCGAGTTCGCACTCGGCTTCTCGCACCCCGTTCTGGTTGAGGCTCCGGCGGGCATCACGCTCACGGTCGAGGGCAACAACAAGGTCACCGTCGCCGGGATCGACAAGCAGGCCGTCGGTGAGGCTGCTGCGAACATCCGCAAGATCCGTAAGCCCGAGCCGTACAAGGGCAAGGGTGTGCGTTACGCCGGCGAGGTCGTGCGTCGCAAGGCCGGAAAGGCTGGTAAGTAATGGCTGTGAAGTCGAAGTCCGTCGCGCGTGCGCGTCGACACGCCCGTCTTCGCAAGAAGATCGTGGGTTCCGAGGTGCGTCCGCGCCTCGTCGTGACCCGCTCGGCCCGCCACGTCTTCGTGCAGCTGGTCGACGACACCAAGGGGTTCACCGTGGCTTCGGCCTCGACCCTCGAGGTCGACCTGCGCTCGTTCGAGGGTGACAAGACCGCCAAGGCCCGCAAGGTCGGCGAGCTCGTCGCTGAGCGTGCGAAGGCCGCCGGCATCGATTCGGCAGTGTTCGACCGTGGTGGCAACCGCTACGCCGGCCGTGTCGCAGCGATCGCCGATGGCGCTCGCGAAGGAGGTCTGAACCTGTGAGCGAGAACAAGGAGAACGAAGTGACCGCCACCGAGCAGCCCGCCACGGCAACCGCCGCGGCCACGGCTACGGCTACGGCCACCACCGACGCACCCGCCGAGCGCGAGCCGCGCCGCGGTGGGCGCGAGCGCAGCCAGACCCGCGGTGACCGCAACTCGCGTGACCGTAACGACAGCCAGTTCCTGGAACGTGTCGTCACGATCAACCGCGTGTCGAAGGTCGTCAAGGGTGGACGTCGCTTCAGCTTCACGGCGCTCGTCGTCGTGGGCGATGGCAACGGCCTCGTCGGTGTCGGCTACGGCAAGGCCAAGGAGGTGCCCCTCGCTATCTCGAAGGGTGTCGAAGAGGCCAAGCGCAACTTCTTCCGCGTGCCCCGCGTCGGCTCCACCATCCCGCACCCCGTGCAGGGTGAGGCCGCCGCTGGTGTCGTGCTGCTTCGTCCGGCTGCTGCCGGTACCGGTGTTATCGCCGGTGGCCCGGTTCGCGCCGTGCTCGAGTGCGCCGGCATCCACGATGTGCTGTCGAAGTCGCTGGGTTCGTCGAACACGATCAACATCGTGCACGCGACGGTCGCCGCGCTGAAGCAGCTCGAGGAGCCCCGTGCGGTTGCCGCTCGTCGTGGCCTGGACTTCGATCAGGTCGCCCCGGTCCGTCTGGTCCGTGCCGAGGCTGAGGCTGCCAAGGCAGCGAAGGCAGGTGCATGATGGCTGCACGTCTGAAGGTTACGCAGACCAAGTCCAAGGTGAGCGAGAAGCAGAACCAGCGTGACACGCTGCGTTCGCTCGGTCTGAAGCGGATCAACGACTCCGTCGTTCGTCCCGATGACGCGCAGACGCGCGGATACATCAAGACCGTCGCGCACCTCGTGAAAGTTGAGGAGATCGACTGATGGCTGAGAAGAAGGTCGAGACGGTCGACACCGTCGAGCCGAAGGCCAAGAAGCCGGCTGCCAAGAAGGCTGCGGCGAAGCCCGCCGCTGACAAGGCTGCCCCCCAGAAGGATGCTGCGCGCCCCGGCGTGCTCAAGGTCCACCACCTCCGTCCCGTCCCCGGCTCCAACAAGTCGAAGATGCGCGTCGGCCGTGGTGAGGGCTCCAAGGGTAAGACCTCGGGCCGTGGTACCAAGGGCACGAAGGCTCGCTACCAGGTCAAGGTGGGCTTCGAGGGTGGGCAGATGCCCCTCCACATGCGTACTCCGAAGCTGCGCGGGTTCAAGAACCCGTTCCGCGTCGAGTACCAGGTGGTCAACCTCGACAAGCTCGCCGAGCTGTACCCGACCGGTGGCGACGTCACCGTGAGCGACCTCGTCGCAAAGGGCGCCGTGCGCAAGAACGAGAAGGTCAAGGTGCTCGGCACCGGAGACATCTCGGTCGCGCTGACGGTCGCCGTCGACAAGGTCTCGGGTTCGGCCGAGCAGAAGATCGTCGCCGCTGGCGGTTCGATCAAGTAATCGCGTCACAGGGGTCGGAGGGTAACCTCCGGCCCCTGTTGCCGTATGTTGGAATGCGGCGTGCCCCGACTCGCCCGGCATCCCACTGGAGGAAATCCCTTTGTTCAGCGCCATCGCGCGGGTCTTCCGCACTCCGGATCTGCGCCGCAAGATCGGTTTCACGCTCGGCATCATCGCCATCTACCGGCTGGGTGCCCACATCCCCACGCCGTTCGTGAACTTCCCGAACGTGCAGACGTGTCTCGACCAGTCAGGGTCGACCGAGGGTCTGCTCTCGCTCGTCAACCTGTTCTCGGGAGGCGCGCTGCTCCAGCTGTCGATCTTCGCGCTGGGCGTCATGCCGTACATCACGGCGACGATCATCGTGCAGCTCCTGCGCGTCGTGATCCCGCACTTCGAGACGCTGTACAAGGAGGGCCAGGCCGGTCAGGCCCGCCTCACCCAGTACACCCGCTACCTGACGATCGCGCTGGCGCTCCTCCAGTCGACCACGCTCGTCACGGTGGCACGCTCGGGCCAGCTCTTCGGCATCACCGGCATCGCCGAGTGCGAGCAGCTGCTCACCGATGAGGCCTGGTGGGCGCAGCTCCTCATGATCATCACGCTGACCGCCGGTACCGGCCTCATCATGTGGATGGCCGAGCTCATCACCGAGCGCGGCATCGGCAACGGCATGTCGCTCCTCATCTTCACCTCGATCGCCGCGACCTTCCCGTCGGCGCTCTGGGGCATCGCGCAGGCCCGCAACTTCGAGACGCTCCTCCTGGTCCTCGCCGTCGGCGTGGCCACGGTCGCCCTCGTCGTGTTCGTCGAGCAGTCGCAGCGGCGCATCCCCGTGCAGTACGCCAAGCGCATGGTCGGCCGCCGCACCCTCGGCGGCAGCAACACCTACATCCCGATCAAGGTGAACATGGCCGGCGTCGTGCCCGTCATCTTCGCCTCGTCGCTCCTGTACATCCCGGCGCTCATCGCGCAGTTCAACGCGAACCCCGCCGCCGACGGCAGCGTTCCGGGCTGGGTCGCCTGGGTTCAGGCGAACTTCACCACCGGTGACCACCCGCTCTACATGGCGGTCTACTTCCTGCTGATCATCGGCTTCACCTACTTCTACGTGGCGATCACGTTCAACCCGGTCGAGGTCGCGGACAACATGAAGAAGTACGGCGGGTTCATCCCCGGCATCCGTGCGGGCCGTCCGACCGCCGAATACCTCGACTACGTCCTGACGCGCATCACGCTGCCGGGCTCGATCTACCTCGGTCTCATCGCTCTGCTGCCGCTCATCGCCCTGGCCACGGTCGGTGCGAACCAGAACTTCCCGTTCGGCGGCGCCTCGATCCTCATCATCGTCGGTGTGGGTCTCGAGACCGTGAAGCAGATCGACGCGCAGCTGCAGCAGCGTCACTACGAAGGGCTCCTCCGATGACGACGACCCCCGCGCGCCTGCTGATCATCGGCCCCCAGGGCTCCGGCAAGGGCACCCAGGGTGTCCGCATCGCCGAGGCGCTCGGCATCCCCGCCGTCTCGACCGGCGACGTGTTCCGCGCCAATGTCAAGGACGGCACGGAGCTCGGCCTCAAGGTCAAGGCGATCATCGACGCCGGTGACCTGGTGCCCGACGAGCTGACGAGCGAGATCGTCCGCGACCGCCTCGCGCAGACGGATGCCGCGGAGGGCTTCCTGCTCGACGGGTACCCCCGCAACCTCGGCCAGGTCCGCGACCTCGACGCCTTCCTCGGTCTGCGGGACGAGCCCCTCACCGCGGTCATCGAGCTCTCCGTGCCTCGCGAGGAGTCGATCGCCCGCCTGTCGCGTCGCGCCTCGGAGCAGGGTCGCGCCGACGACAACGAGGAGTCGATCGCCAAGCGCCTCTCGATCTACGAGTCCGAGACCGCCCCGATCCTCGAGGTGTACCGCGAACGCGGCATCGTCGACCGGGTCGACGGCGTCGGATCGCTCGACGACATCACGGGTCGCATCGTCGCCGCGCTGTCGGCTCGCGGCATCTCGGCGTGATGGGCCTGCGCCGCTCGCTGTACAAGACGCCCGCGCACCTGCGCGCGATGGTGGAACCGGGCCTCATCACGGCGGCAGCCCTCGACGCTGTGCGGCCCGCGGTGGTCGCGGGTGTGACGACGCTCGAGCTCGACACGATCGCCAACGAGGCGATCGTCGCCCGCGGCGCTGAATCGAACTTCCAGCTCGTCCGCGGATACCGGCACACCACGTGCATCTCGGTGAACGAGCAGGTCGTGCACGGCATCCCCGGGAGCCGCGTGCTCGAGCCGGGCGACATCGTGTCGATCGACTGCGGCGCGCAGTTCCAGGGCTGGAACGGCGACTCGGCGATCACCATCGTCGTCCCCGATCCGAGCCGGCCCGAGCTCGTCGCCGCACGTCAGCGCCTGTCGGACGTCACCGAAGGCTCGCTGTGGGCGGGCATCGCCGCGCTCGCCTCGGCGTCGCGGGTGGGCGAGATCGGCGACGCCGTGCAGACGTTCGTCGAGTCTTCGGGGGAGGGCTACGGCATCCTGCGCGACTACGTCGGGCACGGCATCGGTCGAAAAATGCACGAGGGCCCGACCGTCTTCAACTACCGCGTCGAGGATCTTGGTCCCGAGGTGCGCCCCGGTCTGTGCGTCGCCATCGAGCCGATGATCGTCGCCGGCAGTGAAGAGACGCTGGTCGAAGACGACGACTGGACCGTCTCGACGGTCGACGGCCGCGACGGCTCCCATTGGGAACATAGCGTCGCCGTGCACGATAGAGGCATCTGGGTGCTGACCTCGCCGGATGGCGGAGCCTCGAAGCTCGCCGAATTCGGCGTCGCACCCGTCGAGATCAACTGAGAGGCAATCGGCATGGCCACCACGGCAGGAAAGACCAACTGGTTCGCGATCTGGATCAGTGTGGCGGTGGTCGCCGTTCTGGCCCTGGTCATCGCGCTCGTCGTCATCATGAACAACCAGGCGACGGCTCCGGCTGCCCGTCCTGACAGCGCGGGCATCGACGAGGCATCCGGCGCCGTTGTCGTGGGCACCGGCGAGGGACAGGTCGACGTCTACGTCGACTTCTACTGCCCTCACTGCCAGGACTTCGAAGACGTCTACGGGCCGACCATCGAAGACGAGCTCGAAGCCGGCTCGATCACCCTCAACATCCACCCCGTCGCCCTTTCGGGATTGAACGCCGCCTCGGG
Source organism: Microbacterium sp. Ld4 (assembly GCF_045066555.1). Classification (NCBI taxonomy): domain Bacteria; kingdom Bacillati; phylum Actinomycetota; class Actinomycetes; order Micrococcales; family Microbacteriaceae; genus Microbacterium; species Microbacterium sp. Ld4. The sequence goes on from NZ_JBISHE010000001.1 coordinate 65,974, forward strand.
CACCGACTTCTCGAAGCGCGCCTCGAACGCGCTCTACTGCGTGGCGGATGCCGAGCCGTCGGCCGCCTTCCCCTTCTACACGAGCGTGTTCGCGCAGAAGCCGACCGGTGCCGGACTCACCGACGAGCAGCTCGTCGCCGAGGCCGAGAAGGCCGGCGCTCCCGGCGCCGCAGAGTGCATCGCGGACCGCAGCTGGGACGACCTCGTCGCCGAGCAGACCACGGCGATCCCGAAGGACCCGAGCACGGGTGGCGCGGGAACCCCCACGCTGATCGTGGGCGGCGAGTACGTCGCGCTCACGGGCGACCCCGAGGCGGACATCTCCGCTCGCGTCCGCTGACGCGGGTCGCGCTCCGGCGACACGCCCGCCAGGTGGCGGGGCCGGAAAATATCACGTACACTGAATCTTTGGTGCGTTGCGCCTTTCTCGGCGTGTCACCACATCCCCATTCACCGCAGACCGACCGGTTTGCATAACTGTAAGCGAGCGTATGGCCAAGAAAGACGGTGTCATCGAGATCGAGGGCGTGATCTCCGAGGCTCTCCCGAACGCGATGTTCCGCGTCGAGTTGAGCAACGGACACAAGGTCCTGGCCACGATCTCCGGCAAGATGCGGCAGAACTACATCCGCATCATCCCCGAGGACCGCGTGGTCGTGGAGCTGTCGCCCTACGACCTGACCCGCGGGCGCATCGTTTACCGCTACCGCTGAGCCCGGTCGAGAAGTAACGCCCCGCGCCGTTTCAGCGCGTCGGCGAAGACAGCGAAACAGGAACATCATGAAGGTCAACCCCTCCGTCAAGCCCATGTGCGACCACTGCAAGGTGATCCGTCGCCACGGCAACGTCATGGTCATCTGCAAGTCGAACCCGCGTCACAAGCAGCGCCAGGGCTGAACGGATGCCGCGTACGCGCGGCCCGCGAAACCACAACTGAACACATTTCGGCAGGATCAGAACCCGCATCGCGGGGGACACCTCGGGTCGGAGGCCCGGGCACCGATCCTGCTCCACACCTCCACATACTCCTAGGAGATACCGCATGGCACGTCTTGCCGGCGTAGACATCCCGCGCGACAAGCGCGTGGTGATCGCCCTCACCTACATCTACGGCGTTGGCCGTACCCGCTCCGTCGAGATCCTCAGCTCGACCGGCATCGACGAGTCGATCCGCGTCAAGGACCTCTCCGACGAGCAGCTGATCGCCCTGCGCGACCACATCGAAGGCACCTACAAGGTGGAAGGTGACCTTCGCCGCGAGGTCGCCGCTGACATCCGCCGCAAGGTCGAGATCGGCTCGTACGAGGGCATCCGCCACCGTCGCGGCCTCCCCGTGCGCGGTCAGCGCACGAAGACCAACGCGCGTACCCGCAAGGGACCCAAGCGCACCGTCGCCGGCAAGAAGAAGGCGCGCTAAGCGCCGCCGCTAGGTTCAGGAGAACACGCACATGGCACAGGCCAAGTCCGCAGCGCGCAAGCCGCGTCGCAAGGAAAAGAAGAACATCGCATTGGGCCAGGCCCACATCAAGTCGACGTTCAACAACACCATCGTTTCGATCACCGACCCCTCGGGCGCCGTCATCAGCTGGGCATCCTCGGGTGGCGTCGGCTTCAAGGGCTCGCGCAAGTCGACCCCGTACGCCGCCGGTATGGCTGCCGAGTCTGCTGCCCGTCAGGCGCAGGAGCACGGCGTCAAGAAGGTCGACGTCTTCGTCAAGGGACCGGGCTCCGGCCGCGAGACCGCGATCCGCTCGCTGACGGCCGCAGGCCTCGAAGTGGGTTCGATCCAGGACGTCACCCCGCAGGCGCACAACGGCTGCCGCCCGCCCAAGCGTCGCCGCGTCTGATTTTCTCCTCGGATGCCGGGGTGGCGCCATCGGCGCGCCCCGGCATCCCGAAGACAACTCAACACCTCTGAAAACTGCACGTGTCATATAGCGGTCACGTGACTGAAAGGAACCAATAGTGCTCATTGCACAGCGTCCCACTCTGACCGAGGAGAAGATCGGCGAGTTCCGGAGCCGGTTCGTCGTCGAGCCCCTCGAGCCTGGCTTCGGCTACACGATCGGCAACGCGCTCCGTCGCAGCCTGCTCTCGTCGATCCCGGGTGCCGCCGTCACCAGCATCCGCATCGACGGCGTGCTGCACGAGTTCAGCACGGTCCCCGGTGTCAAGGAAGATGTCACCGAGATCATCCTGAACATCAAGCAGCTCGTCGTTTCGAGCGAGCGCGACGAGCCGATCACCGCGTACCTGCGCAAGACCGGCGCCGGTGAGGTCACCGCCGCTGACATCTCCGCTCCCGCCGGTGTCGAGATCCACAACCCCGACCTCGTCATCGCGACGCTGAACGACGCCGCGAAGTTCGAGCTCGAGCTCACCATCGAGCGTGGCCGTGGCTACGTCTCGGCGACGCAGAACCGCAACGAGTACGCCGAAGCCGGTCAGATCCCGATCGACTCGATCTACTCGCCCGTCCTCAAGGTCAGCTACCGCGTCGACGCGACCCGTGCCGGGGAGCGCACCGACTTCGACAAGCTCGTCCTCGATGTCGAGACCAAGTCGTCGATCGTCGCTCGCGACGCCGTCGCCTCGGCCGGCCGCACCCTGGTCGAACTGTTCGGTCTCGCTCGCGAGCTGAACGTCGAGGCCGAGGGCATCGAGATCGGCCCCGCGCCGGTCGCCGAGGTCATGACCAACGAGCTGTCGATGCCGATCGAGGACCTCGACCTGTCGGTTCGCTCGTACAACTGCCTGAAGCGCGAGGGCATCAACACGGTGTCCGAGCTCGTCGCCCTCTCGGAGACGCAGCTCATGAACATCCGCAACTTCGGTCAGAAGTCGGTTGACGAGGTGAAGGACAAGCTCACGTCGCTTGGCCTGTCGCTGAAGGATTCGGTTCCCGGATTCGATGGCGCGCACTTCTACGGCGGCTACGAAGACGAGACCCTCTGAGCGGACACCGGTTCATCCGGGTCTCTCGCTGACTTTTTTCAACTGGAGTAACTGACATGCCCAAGCCCACGAAGGGTCCCCGTCTCGGTGGCGGACCCGCCCACGAGCGTCTGATGCTTGCGAACCTCGCCGCGGCGCTGTTCACACACAAGTCGATCACCACGACCGAGACGAAGGCCAAGCGCCTCCGCCCGTTCGCTGAGCGTCTGGTGACGTTCGGCAAGCGCGGCGACCTGCACGCACGCCGTCGCGTGCTCGCGGTCATCGGCGACAAGTCCGTCGTGCACGAGCTCTTCGCTGAGATCGCGCCGCTGGTCGCCGAGCGTGAGGGTGGCTACACCCGCATCACGAAGATCGGCAACCGCAAGGGTGACAACGCCCCGATGGCCGTGATCGAGCTCGTTCTCGAGCCCGTCACGCCGAAGGCGAAGTCCTCGAAGAAGGCTGCTCCGGCCGCTGCCGCTCCGGCCGCTGCTGAGGAGCCCGCGGTCGAGGAGACCGCAGCCGACGAGACCGCTGCTGACGAGAGCGCCGCTGCCGGCGCCGAGTCGCCCGAGGAAGGTGCCGCCGCTGAGGCCACCGCCGAGGAAGCCGTCGAGTCGGACGACAAGAAGTAAGAGCCCCCTCGCTGAGGGAACTCAGGGCCCGCCCCCGTTTCGGGGCGGGCCCTTCTTCGTGCCCGCGGGGGTGTGGGTGTGGCGGTGCGCGGGGTGTTCGGGTGGCGAAGGCGCAGGGGTAGGGCGCGGTGAAGGGGCCGTTTGCGCTACATGAGCGCGCCGACGGGATGCTGGGCGTGGCCGGGGTTCGCGCGCGAGGTGTTCGGGTGGCGCATGTGCGCGGGTGGGGCGCCTCGAGGGGGCCATACGCGCCGCACGAACGGCGGCACCCCGACCGCGACGCCGAGCAGCGCCGAGACACACGCCGCCACGCCCGCCTCGCCCCGCTCCGCCGCGGGCTCGCCGCCTCAGATGCGGCGGGTGAGGGCGACGTCGCGCTCGGTGGCGTAGAAGCCCAAGCCTTCGTAAAGCGTGTTCGCGCCGGTCGGCGATGCGGTGTCGACGTCGAGCACGGCCTTCTCGAGGCCCTCGGCGGCGATCGCGTGCAGCGCGTGCGAGACCACGAGCGGGGCGAGCCCTCGCCTTCGGTGGGAGCGGACGACGCCGATGAGGTCGATGTACGCGTGGGTGGCGCCCATCGACGCGAAGTCCTCGGGGTTCACCGATGCGAGGCAGAACGCGACGATGGCGCCGTGGGCATCCACCGCGAGGCGGGACAGGTCGGAGCGGAAGAAGTCGCCGCCGACGAACTGCATCCAACGCTCCGGCGCCGAGGGGAGGCTGCCCCAGTGATCGCGGAAGGCATCGTTGCGGGCGGCCATCGCGTCGAGGTCGCGGGAGTGGTCGTACGCCACCACGGAGATGCCCTCGGATGCTGCGATGTCGGGCACCGGCGCGGCAGAAGCGCCCGCGAGGTCGCGCACCATGGTCGAGAACCATCGTTCCGGCGAGAACCCGGCACGCTCGGCGATCGCGATCTGGTCGAGGTTGTCGTCGCGAGAGTGCATTCGCAGCACCCCTTCGCGGCCGCCGCCCTCGAGCGCGCGAGCGGCATCGGCGATCTGCTGCACGGCGCGGTCGTGCAGCCACGTGAGCAGCGCCGAGCCGATGCCCTGGCGACGCGAGTCGGGACGCACGGCGCCGCCGATGTCGACCGCCAGTGTTCCGTCGACGCGGGACGGATGCAGCATGGCGGTGCCCGCGGCGACCAGGCGCCCGTGCTCGTCGACGGCGACGAGCGTGTCGCGGGCGTTGTCGATATGGCTGAGCGCGAAGACGTCGGCGATGTCCTGACGCGGGGTGATCCAGGTCGGGTGGTCGGCGGCGTCGGCGGCGGCGAACACCTCGTGCACCGCGTCAATGTCGGCCTCGGTCGCCGGCCGCCAGCTGATGCTCGCGGGTGTCGTCGGCAGCGCGGGGGCGGTGGGCCGCCCGAGGCGGTCGGTGAGCGTCAGGGTCGGCACGCCGCCATCGTACGCGGCCCGTGTGCACGGCGGACAGTGCGCCGGGCCGGGTGCCGCGAAGGGGCGGGCCGGTCAGCCGCGCGGTGCGCGTGTGCACGGCCGCCACAGTGCCGCGCCGGTGTCGGGCCGGGTGCCCCGCCGGCGCGGGCCGGTCAGCCGCGCGGTGCGCGTGCCCCGTGGCCGGCATCGGCCGCACGACCGGCGTCGTCGCCGAAGGTCTTCGCGACCGTCCACTGCGCCAGCTCGACGCGGTAGCGGAGCTCTGCGCGCGCGTTCTCGACGTCGTCGATCGCGGTCTCGACGGTCGCCGCGAAGACGTCGCCGCCCGCCGCGCCGGGGTGGATCTGGTCGCCGGCGAGCAGGTCGGTCTGGGTCGAGATGGCCCCGGCCCAATCCGCGACGACCACTCCGGGGGTCGTCGCGGCGAAGTGCTCGAGGGTCTTGTTGACGCCGGGGATCCAGTCGCGCGGGGCGTAGGCGGTGACGAGCACGAGCGTCCGCTGTGGCCCGATCTCGTCGCGCAGCCGGGTGAGCTCCTTCGTCGTGATGGCGCCGTTCGTGCCGAGCCCGACCACCACGTAGTCGCGGAGCTCGCCGCGTCGTGCCAGGTCGGCGACGATGTCGTCCCCGGCCGACATCGGGCGCGAGACCTTCGCATCGATGTCGATGCCCGGCATCCGCTCGAGCAGGCCGTTCGCCGAGGCGAGCATGACCGAGTCGCCGACGGCGGTGATGCGCGCCCCGGCGACGTGGGTGGGAGCGGGCGGCGCCGGCCGTCCGTCGGGGGCGACGCAGGCACCCGCCTGGTCGGACAGGTTGGTCGTCGCGCACTGAGGGGGCAGCGGGCTCGACCCGGGCTGCAGAGCGGCGCCGGGATGACGCGGCGCGGCGGTGCGGGATCCGGATGCCGCGCGGTCGAGGGCGGCCTGTCCCTTCACGACGTACGCCTCGCTCGAGCCCATGCGCGGCGCGGCGGCGACGGCGGCGGTCGTGCCCCCGACGATCAGCGCGCAGGCGGTGACGAGCACCGCGGCGCGCATCCGCCGGGCCGGCCGTCCGCCGAACGCTCGCCCGAGCCGGCGGAGCGACGCGCGGAAGCCTGCGCGGCGGATGGGCTGCTCGACGAACCGGTACGACAGCTCGCTCGCCGCCAGAGTCAGCGCGATCGTCAGCACCCCGACCCAGAGCGGAACGCCCGCGTCGGGGGAGGCTCCGGTCGCCGCCGCGGTCAGCAGCACGACGACCGGCCAGTGCCACAGGTAGATGCCGAACGATCGTTCGCCGATCCAGCGCAGCGGGGCGACGTCCAGCATCCGTCCGAAACGGGCCTCGGAGCGCACGGCCGCCGCGACGGCGACGGTGGCTAGCAGCGACGCGACGACCAGCCTGCCGGGGAAGGTGGCGGCATCCGTGCCGGCAGGCAGGAGAGCGAGCGCGACGACGCCCGCGAGCGCGAGGGCTCCGACCGCTCCCGGCACGCCGCGACGCCGCCCGGACGGCCCGACGAAGGCGAGCGCCACGCCCAGCAGCAGGCCGTACGCGTGTGTGTCGGTGCCGTAGTACACGCGGGTCACCCCGCCGCCGCCGACGAGCAGGGTGGCCCACACAGCGGATGCCGCGGCGAGCCCGACCGCGATCGCCACCCGCCCGCGTCGCACCCGCAGCAGGAGCGGCAGCAGCAGGGGCCAGAGCAGGTAGAACTGCTCCTCGACCGCGAGCGACCAGAGGTTCCGCAGCAGCTCGGGTGAGGCGGCTTCGAACGACCCGGCGCCGAAGTACGACGACCCGGTTCCGATCGCGACCCAGTTGTAGGCGAAGGTGGCGGCGCCGGCGAGCTGCATGCCGAGACCGACGAGCACGTCGCCGCCGACGAGCCACGCGGCGCTGGCGCAGACGAGCGCCGTCAGGGCGATCGCGGGCAGCAGGCGCCGGGCGCGTCGCCGCCAGAACGCGCCGAGCGTGATGCGCCCCGTCGCGGCGTGCTCGCGCAGCAGCAGCGTCGTGATGAGGAAGCCCGAGATGACGAAGAACACGTCGACGCCGATGAACCCGCCCGGCAGCGGCCCCGCGCTGAGCCCCGGGACGCCCGGGAACAGGTGGTAGACGACGACCAGCAGGACGGCGATGGCGCGGAGGCCGTCGAGTCCGGCGAGACGCGCGGAGGGGGCAGGGTTCATGGCAGAGGCAGGATTCGGTGGGGGAGTCCGAGGCGCGATCGGGCAGTCGCGGCATCCAGTGTAGGTCGGCTCCGTGACTCTCCCGTGTCCGGATGACCCTGTGTCCGGACCCGGACCCGGACCCGGGGCGAGGCGACGGACGACGGATGCCGCGGGGTCACGGATGCCGCGGGGTCACGGTCTTGCGTCGCCCCCTGGAGTACGGCCCTCCTGACCGGTAGCGTGAAGTCACCGAGACTCGGACGATCCCCGGCATCCGTCATCGTGGGAATCGCGTGGTCGTCCACGAAGGGACGAGCCATGAGCGGGACCATCATCGTCGGAGTCACGGGTTCTCCCGTCGCCCGACGCGTCGTCGACTGGGCCACCGCCCGTGCGGTGCGCAACCGGCAGCCGGTCGAGCTGATCTCCGTCGTCGGCGGGGCCATCGGCACGGTCGGCGAGGCCGAGGTGCTCGGCGCCGCGCAGACCGCCACCCAGCAGCTGCTCGAGAGTGAGGCCGAACGGGTGCGTGCGGCCGGCGTGACCGTGACGACCCGGGTCGAGTCGGGCAACCCGGTGAACGTGCTCATCGATGCGTCGGGGACGGCCGGGCTGCTCGTGATCGGCAGCGACTACCGCGGGCCCGGCACCGGTCCGTCGCGGGGCGTGCACGGCATCCGCATCGCCGCGGGGGCGAAGAGCCCGGTGGTGGTCGTGCCCGACCGTGACGTCGGCGAGGGTGACGGCGTGGTCGTCGGCGTCGACGGGTCGGCCGTGTCGGAGCACGCGATCGAGTTCGCGGCGGCAGAAGCCGATCGCATGGGCGAGCCCTTGATCGCGGTGAGCGTCTGGACTCCGTTGCAGACGCCGCGCAACGCGATGGAGGTATACCCCGACCTGTATCTCGCGAACATGCAGTCGATGGCCGAAGAGGTGCTCGCGCTGTCGCTCGCGGGGCTGTCGTCGACGTATCCCGACCTGAAGATCGTGCGCCGCGCCGAACGGGGCCATCCTTCGCAGGTGCTCGGCCAGATCGCGCGCGACGCCCGGCTCGTCGTCGTCGGCACGCACGGCCGGGGCCCGGTCGCGCGCTTTCTCCTCGGATCGATCAGCCAGGAGGTGCTGTCGCACCTGCCGACGGTGACCGCCGTCGTGCGCTGAGGCGAGCGGATGCCGCGGCGTCTGGCACAGTGTGAGCCATGACCTCCTCCGTCCTCGTCATCGGCGAAGCCCTCATCGACATCGTCGTGCGCGGCGGTGACGACCACGAGCTCGTCGGCGGCAGCCCCGCCAACGTCGCCGTCGGCATCGCTCGCCAGGGCCTCGATGCCGTGCTTCTCACCCGCCTCGGGCGTGACGACCGCGGCCGCCGCATCGCCGCGCAGATCGAGGCGTCGGGAGCGGTCGTGGCCGAGGCGTCGTGGACGGATGCCGCCACCTCCACCGCCCGCGCCACCCTCCGGCCCGACGGGTCGGCCGAGTACGACTTCCGCATCGATTGGGCTCTCGACGCCGACGCGGCGAACGCGGCGGCCGAAGCGGCATCCGTAGTGCATGCCGGATCGATCGCCCTCTTTCTGCAGCCGGGAGCCGAGGTGGCGCTCGCCGCCCTCGAACGGGCGCAGCGGGCGGGCGCGATCGTCACGGTCGACCCGAACATCCGCCCCGCCCTCGTCGGCGACGATGCCCGCGCTGTGGCCGAGCGGGCGTTCGCGGCGGCGACGCTGGTGAAGCTGAGCGACGAAGACGCCGAGGCGCTCTATCCGGGGCGTTCGGCCGAAGACGTGCTCGAGGCCATCGCGGCGTTCGGCCCGCGCATCGTCGTGATGACGCGGGGGAGCGAGGGGGCGATCGCCCGCGGACCGGTCGGCGTGGTCGAGGTGCCGCCGCTTCGGGTGCAGGTCGCCGACACGATCGGCGCGGGCGACGCGTTCATGGCGAGCCTGATCGTGAGCGCCGTCGACGACGCGGCGCTGCTCGCCGGCGACGGTGGTGCGCTCGAACGGGCCCTGCGGCGCGCCGCGGTGACCGCGGGAATCACGGTGTCACGCCCCGGCGCCGACCCGCCCACGCGCGGCGAGGTCGACGCGCAGGTCTGAGGCTGAGGCGACCCCCGGCTAGGCTGACCCCGTGCGCCTCCGGATCGATCTCGCCTACGACGGCACCGACTTCCGGGGCTGGGCGCGGCAGCCCAACCTCCGCACCGTGCAGGGCACGCTCGAGGCGGCGATCGCCCGCATCCTGGGCGGCGATCCGAGGCTCGTCGTCGCGGGGCGGACGGATGCCGGTGTGCACGCGGCCGGGCAGGTCTGCCACCTCGACCTCACCGACGGTCAGCAGACGCGGCTGCGCGCGGGGCGGCATCCTGATCCGTCGGCGCTCGCCGGTCGGATCAACGGGGTGCTCGGGTCGTACTCCGACGTCGCTGTGCACCGGGTGGCGGTGGCGCCCGAGGGGTTCGATGCCCGCTTCTCGGCGGTCTGGCGGCGCTACTCGTACCGCCTCGCCGACCGCACCGGCGGCTACGACCCGCTCGATCGGCTGCGCACGACGTTCGTGAACGCGACCCTCGACGTCGAGGCGATGGATGCCGCGGCGAACAGCCTGCGCGGGCTTCACGACTTCGCCGCGTACTGCAAGCCCCGCGACGAGGCGACGACGATCCGCACCCTGCTCGAGTACGACTGGCGGCGTGACGACTCGGGCGTGCTGATCGCCAATGTTAGGGCCGACGCGTTCTGCCACAGCATGGTGCGGGCGCTCGTCGGCGCGTGCGTCGCCGTGGGCCAGGGCAAGATCGGGCTCGACCGGCTCGTCGAGATTCGCGATGCCGTCACCCGTACCAACGACTTCACCGTGCTCGCCGCGCGGGGCCTGACGCTCGCCGAGGTCGGGTATCCCGCCGATGAGCTTCTCGCCGCCCGCGCCGAGCAGACCCGCGCCCGGCGCGAGCTCGATCCCGCGACCGACGCCGAGTAGCGGGTCGCGCCGGCGCCGCTTCGGGTGGTGGCGGGGCGGGTGGTGACGGTTCGGGTGGCGGAGATGCGACCCTGGATGCCGGTGACCCCCGAACTTGCGCCACACGAACCCGCCCGCCCCGCGCCACACGAACCCGCCCGCGCGAACTCGCCCCACACAAAAGAAGAACCCCCGGGCCGAAGCCCGGGGGTTCTCACTGCGAGGGTTAGTCGCGAGTACCTATGCCTTATGCCGTCTGGCGAGCGCGGCGCACCGAGGTGGCAACCGCGATGCTTGCGCCAGCGAGGACGAGCACGCCGCCGCCGACCCAGAGGCCGAGGAGAGCGTCGCCGTCGAAGCCGGTGCCCGGGAGGGCGCCGCCGCCGGTGCCGCCCGTGGCAGCAACCTGGATGGTGACGGACTCGGAAGCACCGCTCACTTCGCCGTCAGCGGCCAGGGTGTAGGTGCCCTGAGCGTTGTCGGGAAGGGTGACCTCAACGGCAGCCTCGCCATCGGCGTTGGCTTCCTTGTCGATCGAGATGCTCTCAGATGCCGACGCCTGAACGAGCGCGAGCGAACCAGCCGAGGCGTTGAAACCCGTGAGCGTGAACGTGACGTTCTCGTTGGCCTCGAAGTTGTTGAACACAACGGTCGAGTTGTCGCCGGCAACGATGGTGATGTTGGTGCCGGTCACGGGGGCAGGAGTGTAGGCGCTCGCGACGGCCGGGGCCGCGAAGACCGCCGCTGCAGCAATGGCGAGAACCGCCGCTGCCTTGCTGATCTTGTTCTTCATGGATTCTGCTTTCGGTCGTCGGTGCGAGAGAGCGTGGGAGACATAAAAAATGCCAACCCCGCCCCCATTGGTTGGACATCACCCAGTATTCAGGATGCACTCAGCCAATGCAAATGATTTCGGTTTCGGTCAGGTAAACTTCCGCAACTTCCCGGCGGCCGGCGCGAAAACCGCTCCCGACCGGGGCATCCGCTTCGGCTCACCCGGCGCCGCCTAGACTGGCGGAGCACATCGGGCGTGAGGGGACACCATGCGGCAGGGGAACACCAGGATCACGCGGTGGGGAGCGGCATCCGCTCTGCTCATCGCGGCGGGTCTGCTCGCGGGCTGCGGCCCCTCGCCGTGGTCGGTGGCGAACCCCTCGCCGACCGCTACCGCCACTACCCGTGAAACACCTGTGGTTGTCGCGCCTCCCGTCGAGAACGATCTCTCGGGCGGTGCGACGGAGCGTCAGCTGACCGCGGGCGCCGTGACCGCGACGGTCAACTACTGGTCCGACCTCCGCATGGACCGCTGGCTGCCGAACGCGGTGAAGCCGGTCAGCCTGTCGATGGTGACGAAGGTCAAGCCGAACGACGGGCAGAAGGTCTACCTGCAGAAGGCGACCATGCTCGCCGTGCCGGCCAACGCCACGCAGACCTTCGACGCTCTCGCTCCCCAGACGGATGCCTCGTCGCTCACCGGCACGCCGGGCTACCTCGTGCTCGCCCCTTACAGCTATTCGCAGACGTTCAACGTCGGTCAGGTTCCGGCCGAGGCCACGTACGTCACCGTGCAGTTCACCTTCGACTACCTCGTGCAGACGACGCCGAAGTCGAAGGAGTACGCGAAGCAGACGGCGACGGACACGCTCACGATCGCCATCGCGCAACCCGCTGCCGACGAGGGCTGACGCGGGCGGCCGGCATCGGTCGAACCTCAAGATCAGCGCAAGACCAGCGCAAGAGCGTCGCGAGGCTCCCTGAAGTCCGCCCCGCGCGGGGCGTCGCGTTCGTAATGTGAATGTCGTGAGGCCGGCGGCGGAGACCCGAACCCCGCCGCCGGCCTTTCCAACTACTTCTCACACCCCCACCTGATCGAGGTTCTCGCATGGCCATCCGCCTCTCCCGCCGCACCCGGCTCGCCGCCGCCGCGGCCCTCACGGTCGGCGCGTTCGCGTTGACCGGATGTGCGCAGGTCGTCGACGCGTTCAACTCGATCTCGGGCACGAACGCCGCAGCAGCCACACCCGCGCCGGCCTCGACGCCGGTCGCCGGTGAGATCGAGATGCCGTTCGACTCGCAGTTCACCTACGACGGCTCGGTGCAGATGACGTACGAGATCGCCGACCAGCTCGAGGTCATCCTCGACTTCTGGGCCGTCGACTCGAAGCGCACGCACGAGTGGTTCACCGACGCGCCGAAGACCTTCGGGTTCGCGGTCAACGTGCACGACCGCCGCGTCGACGAGAAGGCCGTGCTCAAGCAGAAGCGCCGCGTCTTCCTCTCGAACGTCGGCATCACGTCGCAGACCGCGCAGACTTCCAACCAGGTGAGCTCGCCGTTCCAGTTCAGCTCCGACCCGCGCACCCTGGTGCCGACCGACACGATCCGCTCCGACAAGGGCCTGCTGATCAACAGCTTCCAGGGCGGCCTGATCGTGCCCGAGACGACCATCAACCAGCTGCCGCCCGACACCTACGGCATCACTCTGCAGTTCGCGCTCGACGTGTGGGTCGAGGGCACCGCGAACGACGCGAAGAGCTTCGCGCAGCAGACGGTCTACCCGGTGATCCCCATTGCCATCTACTCTCGGGAGACAGAGGAAGCCGGTCAGACCGGCGACACCTCGACTGATGGAACGAGCACCGACGGGTCGAACACCGGTGATTCGTCGGGCGATGGCACGACGAGCAACGGCTGGACCACGACGGGCGGGGCCACGAGCCCCACCACGCCGTAAGCATTTCTCCTACGTACACGACAAGGATCTGACGTGACGACCCCGTACACCCCCGGCCCGCAGGGCTGGCAGCCCGCGGCGCAGCCGCAGTGGCAGCCGGCGCCCGCGCAGGACTGGCCTGCCGCGCAGCAGGAGTGGCCTGCCGCGCAGCAGGAGTGGCCCGCAGCTGCCCCGCAGCAGTGGCCCGCTGCGCCGCAGGAATGGCCTGCCGCGCAGCAGGAGTGGCCGGCCGCACCGCAGCAGACCTGGCAGCAGGCTCCGCAGGGGCAGTGGACGGATGCCGGTGCCCCCCAGGGCTACGCCGGCGACGGGTTCGCCCCCACCGACCTCGTGCCGGTCGACGAGTTCGCCGACGACTTCGCGTCGGTGCTCGAGACGGCATCCGTGCACCGTTCGACCATCGGCTGCGTCGTGCCGGCCTACAACGAGGCCGAGTCGATCGCCGAGGTCATCACCTCGCTCCTCGAGCAGAGCCGCGTGCCCGACGTGATCCACGTCGTCGTGAACAACACGTCTGACGACACGGTGAAGATCGCGTCGGAGTTCAGCGGGCCGCACGAGGTCACCACCGAGCTCGGCCTCCAGTTCACCGAGGTCTTCGTCCACGACATCGGCAAGAACCCCGACAAGAAGGTCGGCGCGCTCAACTACGGCTACGCACTCATCGAGGGCTACGACTACCTGCTCGGCGTCGACGGCGACACGACAGCCGACCGCCGCGCGGTCGAGTACCTCGAGAACGAGGCCGTGTCCGACTCGCGCATCGGCGGCATCTCGGCGATCTACACGATCGACGACCGCCCCATCAAGGGCGTCATCGCCAAGTGGCTCATCGCCGGCCAGCGCACCCAGTTCGCGGCCTTCAATATGCAGAACCTTCTGCGCGGCCGCAACATGGCGGTGCTCGGCGGACAGTTCTCGATCTTCTCGACGACCGCGCTCCGCGACGTGATGAAGGCCAACCACCAGAACTCGCCGTGGGTCAAGGACTCCGAGGTTGAGGACTCGCTCCTGTCGCTGCAGATCAAGTCGGCCGGCTACCTCACGAAGATCAGCCCGTTCGCCCGTGCCGACGTGGGTGGCATGACCACCCTCAAGGGCTACGACGCGCAGCAGGTCAAGTGGACGTACGGCGCGATCGAGCTCATGTGGCCCGGTCAGCGCGGCGACACGAAGGGTCAGCCCTTCCACCCCAACCTGCGCCTGCGCTGGTTCGAGCAGGGCTCGATGCTCACGAACTTCTTCGTGCGCGTCGCGTTCATCACGCTGCTCATCGCCTCGCTATCGATCAACGCGTTCGTCTTCTCGCCCTGGTGGATCATTCCGCCGTTCGTGGCCGCCGGGCTGAACTTCCGCATGGCCCGCGCGATGGAGAAGTCCAACTCCCGCGACGTCGCGTTCGCCGTGCTGCTGTTCCCCGCCGAGATCTTCATGTGGATCCGCATCAGCCACTTCATCCGCTCATGGACCCGCTTCCTCTCGAAGAAGAAGGTCGACAACTGGGCGCTGCAGGCCCGCGCCGAGAAGGGTGGCGGCAGCTTCGGCCACTGGACGCCCTTCCTGATCCTCGCGATCATCGCCGTGGGCATCGCGGTGATCTGGAACCTGCTCGACCCCGTCACGCAGTCCGCGATCCTCTGGGTCGGCTGGCCTGTCGTCGGCGTCGTCACGGTGCTCCAGACCGTCACCATGGCCATCAAACTGTTCCAGCGACACCAGGGCTTCAAGGTCTGACCCGACATCAGGCCGCCCGACACGACAGCCCCGGAGATGCGTCTCCGGGGCTGTCGTGGTTCGAGCGGAAGGCTCAGGCGCTGGCGACGGTCTCCGACGTGAGCCGGTAGCCCACACCGCGAACGGTCTCGATGAAGCGAGGGTTGTTCGGGTTGTCGCCCAGCTTGCGGCGGAGGTTCGTCATGTGGGCCTCGATGGCCCGCTTGTCGGCTTCGCCGACAAAGTAGCTCGTGACGTACGACTCGCCGCGCAGCACGAGTGTGAGGTCGGCCTTGCTGCGTACGCGCCGCTTCGACTCCATGAGGGTCGCGAGCAGATCGAACTCGGTGCGGGTGAGGGTGAGCTCGCGACCGGCCACCAGTACGACCCGGTGCTCGGCGTGCACGGCGAGGTCGCGGTGCACCGTCCAGCCGGGGCCGCCCACGGGAGGCGTCTGGCCGGCGTGAGCCAGCTCGGTGCCGGGGGCACCGGCTCCCTGCTGCGGGCCGCCGGCGGACGGCAGGACGACAGCCTGACCACCCTGGTACGCCTGCGCGGGGTACTGCGGCTGCGGCTGGCCCTGGTACGGCTGCCCTTGGTAGGGCGCGGCGGGGGCCTGGTGCCCCTGCGCGGGGTACACGGGCGTCATGATGCGCTCGTCGAACACGGGGCTGGTGGGAGCGAGATCGGGTGCCGGCTCGGCCGGGCGGGCGCCGGGGAACGACGGGCCCGCGGCATCCTGTCTCGGAGCCGGCGGAGCCGTGGTGGTCGGCGGGTTGCGCGGGCGGCGCAGTAGCGACTCGACGCGGGCACGCAGCTCGCGCGGGCGGAAGGGCTTGACGACGTACTCGTCGGCGCCGGCGCCGAGGCCGAGCACGACGTCGGCCTCTTCTTCGAGGCCCGTGATCATGATGATGTAGGTGTCGCTCTGGGCGCGGATGCGGCGGGCGGCTTCGAAGCCGTCGATGCCGGGCATGTTCACGTCGAGCGTCGTGATGAGCGGCTGGTACGAGAGCACCGCGCGCACCCCGTCGATGCCGTTGCCGACCGAGACCGTCGAGAATCCGGCAGCCTCGAGCACCTCGACGATCAGGTGCCGGATGTCGGGATCGTCCTCGACGATGACCGCCGTCTTGTGCATCGTCATCGGATCACTCATCGACTTTGGCTCCCAGCATCCCGTGATAGAGGTCGGCTCTCATGCTACACACGCGGCGACGGCCGCCCCGAGCATGGGGGAGCTGAGGCTCAGCGCGCCTCGCGCGTGAGATCGACGGCAGCCTGAGGCCACCACACGCCGGCCGCGGGGCCGCCGTTGCAGTCGCCGTCGCTCTCGCCCGGCGGTTTGATCCAGAGGTTCGTGTCGACGACGCTGTCGCCGTAGGTGCCGCCGGGCTCGCCGACGGTCTGCCGCGGCGGGTTGCACCACTCGCCGCCCGAGGTGGCCGAGCCGTTGCGAGAGGTGTCGACGATCGCGTGCGCACCGTCGAGACGGGCCGACAGGTCGGCGGCGTAGGCGAACTCGTCGGCGCTGCCCTGATAGTTCGAGACGTTGGTCGCGAAGCCGCGCACCCGGTCGATCAGGCCGGTCTGGGTCAGCAGGCCCGCCATCTGCTCGGCGCCCAGCCAGTTGCTGTGCCCGCCGTCGAGGTACACCCACGTGTTGAGCGCGGTCAGCGCGTCGAGGGCGAGCCCCAGCTGGCGCGAGCGGTCGCTGATATTGCCGCACTCGGGCGAGAGGGCGATGCTGTCGGGCTCGAGCACGACGATCTTCTGCAGGTCGGGCGCGGTGCCCAGTGCGCCGCCGATCTCGGCGAGCCACACGGGGTAGTCGGCCTCGCTCAGGCCGCCGGCAGAGAAATTGCCGCAGTCTCGACCGGGCAGGCCGTAGATGACGATCGCGAGCGAGCGATCCGAGTCGCGCGCCTGGGTGATGAGGCTCGTGACGGTGTCAGCGGCGGTGCCGATCGGGTCTTGCTCGGGGGTGAGCCAATACGCGGTGGGCTGCTCGGCCAGGTACGCCGTGGCATCCTTCTCGTCGCCCGTGAGGTCTTTCATCGCGGCGCCGGCCTTCGACTGGCTCGGCGCGATGATCGTGGTCCCGACCCCGGGAGGCTCGGCCGTCAGGATGTAGAAGCCGCGCGTCACGAGGTTTCCGACCGCCGCGATGATGACGATGATGAGCACGAGCGCGGCCACCACGACGACGGGAATGAGTATGCGGGCCGGTGGCATCCGCAGCTTCCTGGGAGCCACTCTTGAACTCTAGTCATAGGCTGATGCTCGATGCTCACCGTCGTCTCTTACAACCTCCGCAAGCACGCCGCCGCGGGGGAGCTCGTCGAGCTCGTCACCCGCTACGACGTCGATGTGCTGTGCCTTCAGGAGCTCGACACCACCGACATGCCCGACCGCATCGGCGGCCTGAAGCTGGCGGCGGCCACGCAGGGAAACCGGCTCGGGCTCGCGATCTACTACCGCGAGAACGGGTTCCGCCCCGGCGCGAGCCGCACCTTCTCGCTGAAGAAGTCGCTGCACGACCTGGTGCTCAAGCCCGCCGACGAGCGGATGCTGGGGCTCCACCTGCAGGACATCGACAACGGCACGGAGTTCATCGTCGCGTCGTTCCACGCGGCGCCGCTGACGGCGCTGAACTCGCTCCGGCGGCATCAGATCCGCGCGGCTCTGCGGGAGCTGTCGACGCTGAGCAAGGGGGCGCCGATCCTCATGGTCGGCGACTTCAACTACCCGGTGTTCAAGGAGAACCTTGGGCAGGTGGTGCGCGAGAGCGGCTACGAGCTGAGCCTCAGCGACGCGCGCACGTACACGCGCTACAAGTTCTTCCGCGGGCACTACGACTTCGCGACGTCGACCGGGTTCGAGATCGAGCAGGTGACGACGCTGCCGCAGGGCAACAGCGATCATCTGCCGATCCTCGTGACGGCGACGCCGATCGTGCCGAAGAAGCCCTCCGCAGCCTGAGCCGCGGTTCGGCGCCGCGTGGGTCAGTCGTCGGTCCGGTCGCGGTGGCGGCGCAGGGCCGCCGCCCCGACGATGACGGCGCCGGCGAGGATGAGTGCGCCGCCGCCGATCCACAGGCCGAGGAGCTGGTTGCTGTCGAAGCCGCTGATGGGCAGGATGCTGCCCTCGTCGGACGAGGTGACGACGGCGCTCGCCGTGCCACCGGCCGATGTCGCCGAGACGGCGGCGATGTTGTAGACGCCGCGCGCGTCGGAGGGCAGGGTGATCTCGACCGGGGCGAGCGCGCCGGAGGCGTCGGACTCGCGCACGGTGCTGCCGGTGGAGATGGCGGTGCGGACCATGGCGAACGTCGCGCCGGCGCCGTTCTCGCCCGTGACCGTGATCGTCACACGCTCGTTCGCGCCGAACGTGCGGTCGTCGCACTCGAAGGTGATGGTGTCGCCGGCGCCCGCGCCCTCGGCGTCGGACGCGCAGGCGTCGACCGGCGGGTAGATCGTCGAGGCCGATGCCGAGACCGGCGCGGCCACGAGCAGGCCGGCGAGAAGGGCCGGAACGGCCAGGCGGGTCGAACGACGCATGGTGCTGCTTTCGGGGAGGGATGTTCTCGCGTGCTGTCGGCGAGAGAAGCCTCGCGTGCAGTGTACCCGCCAGGGCCTAACGAGCGCCGCAGGATGCCTGAACAGAGGGCGAAACCGACGAATCGGCCGTCGGGGTGACCCAGGCCTCCGCGTCGGTGATGTCGGTGTCGGCGCGCACGGCGATCGTCACGGTCTTGGTCTCGCCCGGGTCGAGGTCGACCGTGTAGGTCAGAACCTGCCGGCCGTCGACCATGCCGCCGCCGAATCCGCCGCCGTCGCCGTTGACGGTGCCCACGACCTCGAAGCCCTCGGGCAGGTACACCTCGCCGACCGTGCGCGCGATGCCGGCCGGCACGCCGAAGATTCCGTAGGCGGTGACGTACTCGGGAAGCGAGGTCGCGGCGTCGGCCGGGGCATCGCTCGTGAGCGTGATGTCGAGCGTGAGGGTGCGGGGCGTGCTGACCTCGGCGCAGCCCGACCAGTTGAGCGCGACGTCGGGGGTGACGTAGTAGTCCATCTTCGACCCGCCGCCCTCGTTGAAGTAGACGCCGAGGCGGGCGGTGTCGTCGTCGGATGTGGGGATTGCACCGGCGAGGGTGGTCTCGGCGATGAGCTGCTGCTCCGCCTCATCGGCGCTCCACAGGAGCAGCCGGTGTTCGGTGCCGGCGCGGCCGAGCCCGGCGACGAGCTTGGCGGGGTCGACATCGCCGCCCGTCAGGGCATCGAACACCGATGCGGCGGCCGCAGCGAAGAAGGCATCTTGGAACGCGGGATTGTCGGAGCGGGTGTAGACCTCGCTGAGCAGCAGGTCGACGGCGTTGTCGCTCGTGAGCTCCTCGCCGGTCGGAAGGGCGACGGGGCCGGTCGCCTCGAGCAGGTACGACAGCGCCACCGGGTCGAGGGACACGACGCTCGTGATCTCTTCGCCGGCGCGCTTCGCGAACTCGCGGCCGAGCTGGCCGGTGAAGGCGAAGTCGGGCACCTGCGTGATGTTCTGAATGAAGCGGCCCGGCTTCTTCTGGTAGATCGTCTCGTAGTCGCCGAGGTCGAGCACGGGCTCGGCGTACGTGTCGAAGTCGTCGGACGAGAGCTGCGACCCGAGCTCGATCTCGCCGGCGTCGGTCTGGAGCAGGGTCGCCGCGCCTACGATGCCGCCCTGCGATCGCCACTCGGCGTTGTTCTGCACGAGCAGCAGGTGGTCACGCGCACCGTCGGCACCGAGCATCGAGGGCAGCAGCGTGCTCGTGCGGGCCAGCGCGTCGGTCGCCGTCGCGGCCTGGTTCAGAAGCGTGTCGACGTCGGCGACGGCGTCGTCCACAAGGCCGATCAGGGCCGTGCGGTCGAGGGTCGCGAGGTCGTCGCGAGCGGATGCCGTCACGTCGGCGGCCTGCCAGGCCGGGTCTTCGAGGGCGGCGAACACCGCAGTGTCGATGCGGCCGTCGACGGGCACGAAGGCGCCTGCGCCGAAGTCGCCGGCCACGGCGGCGATCGGCGACGCGGCATCCGTCACGACCCGATCGATCGTGTCGGCGACCGTGCCGACGGCGGCGAGTTGCGGGCCCACCCACGGGAGCCCTTCGGCGGCGTTCCAGATGGGGTCGCTCGTGAGCTCCTGGGCGGCAGACGTGTCGCGGCCGAGGGCGTCGATCGATTCGACGGCGCCGCCGATGTCGTCGAGCTGACCGGCGAGGCCGGTGGCGCGCTCCTGCGCCGCGGTCAGGTGGCCGTAGGCGAGTCCGCCGCGCACCCCGAGCCACACCGCGAGGGCGATGGCGACGAGCAGCAGGGCGCCGAGCACCCAGGCGAAGACGCGACCGGCGAGACGCAGCGGGCGGGGGAGAAAGGGCTCAGACATCGGGACGATCCTACGGGTCGGGGCCGAAGGGCCCATGGGCGCCGGGTCAGGAGGAGAAGACCGCGCGCTCCCACCGGTCGCCGCCGGCCACCTGCGCGTGCTCGGCAGCGTCGGCGGCCAGGGCGCTCAGCCGGTCGATGTCGTAGTCGGCGAGGCTCGCCGCAGCGACACCGATGCTCGCCGAGAGGCGCACGGGCACCGCCTGCTGGTCGGTCACGGTCGCGACGCGCTCGAGCAGCTGCGACAGGAGGGCGCGCACGGCGGTGTCGGGCCGGGGGAGCAGCACGAGGTACTGCGTGGGCGAGACGGCGTGGATGTCGGACTCGGGTGGGAGCACGGCCCGGATGTCATCGGAGAAGCGGCTCGTGACGCGGTCGAACGCGCGGCCGCTCGAGGCCTCGAGCAGGTCGGCCGGGTCGTCGAGGCGGATGTCGAGCACCGACCACCACCGGTCGCCGGCTGCCTTCGCCCGGTCGAGGCGGTCTTGCGCGACGGCACGGAACGAGGTCGTCTCTCGTCGGCTGCCCTGCGCGGGGTTGTTGCGCGACAGACCGAGCAGGGTGACGAGTGCGCAGATGAGGTAGACCGAGGCCACGAGCTCGTTGAGCGAGCGCAGCGGCAGGAGGTCGACCTCGGTGCTGCCGCCGCCGCCCGATAGCGCGACGACCGCTCCCTCGACAAGCAGGGCCCCGGTGAGACCGACGAAGCCCAGCGAGCCGACGAGCAGCGGCGCCGTGATGTCGCGGAGCGACGGCTCGACCCGCCGGATCAGTTCGTAGGCGATCAGCGCCGAGCAGACCGCGGCCGCGGCGAACGCGAGCCGGAACACGAGGCCGTACCACTCCGACGTCGCCGTGAGCCCCAGGGTGAGGCACAGCGCCGAGAAGACCACGATCGTCGGCACGACGAAGATCGGCTCGCGGCCCCGCCTGGCACGGAGGCCCACCCAGACGAGCCCGGTAGCGCAGAGGATCGGCCCGTTCGCGGCGGCCCGCAGCCACGAGGCGTCGATCGCGTCGGCGGTGACGAGCAGGTAGCTGCTCGCCATGACGCTGGCGAAAGCCCCCGACCAGATCGCCGATGCCCGAGAGGGAAAGGGGAGGAAGCCGAGTCCGATGAGGATCACGGCGCAGGCCGTGGCCACCGCCACCAGCACGATCGTGACATCGATCATGGGCAGGTTCATCGTCCGGCTCCTTCGAGAGAGGGTGCGCTCGGGAGCGTCACAGTCATGGTCGTGCCTTTGCCGAGCGTGCTGTCGACCGAGATGGTGCCGCCGTGGTCGCGGGCGATGTCGAGGGCGATGCCCATGCCGAGGCCGGTGCCGTTGATGCCGTCGTCCTGCACGCTCTGCGCACGGAAGTACGGGGTGAAGACGTTGGCGACGTCTTCGGGAGCCATGCCGATGCCGTCGTCGGAGATGACGACCTCGACGGTGTCGCCCCGGCGGGCGGCGCCCACGCGCACCGAACCGCGGTCGGTGTATTTGATCGCGTTGCTGAGCATATTGTCGATGACCTGCCGGAGGCGGAACTCATCGCCGAGCACGAACAGGTCGGCTTCGAGCGTCGGCACGATGGTCAGCTCCGCCGCGGATGCCGCGGGGGTGAACGCATCGAGCGAGGCCTGCGTGAGGGCGGCGACGTCGACGAGCGAGCGCATCTCTTCGGTCTCGCGCGACGAGGTGAGGATGCCCTGGATGAGGGTCAGCATCCGCTCGCTGGCCGATTCGATCACGGCGAGGTGGTCGCGCTGCGAGGAGCTGAGGCCCTCGCTCTCGAGCAGCAGATCGGCGTGCCCGAGGATCGCGGTGAGCGGGTTGCGGAGCTCGTGCGAGACGACGCGCGTCATGTTCGGCTGCTCGCGCTGCGCTTCGGAGACAGCGGTGAGGTCTTCGAGCTCGATGAGCGACGTCGGCTCGCCGAGCGAGTTCGGCTCGGCGGCGCGGATCGACAGGCCCATCGCTCGCCACGACCCGGTGCGGTCGAACAGCCACAGCCGTTCGCGCTCGACGAGTTCGCCGCGGGCGGCGCGGGCGACCGACGTGTCGGACGGCCGCACGGCAGCGCCGCGGTAGTCGGTGTATTCGACGGCACCGCCGAGCGAGAAGCGGAAGTCGCGCGGATCGAGGGTGTAGAGCTCGCGGTAGGCGGCGTTCGCGGCGACGATCTCGCCGTCGGAGCTCACGCGGGCGAGAGCGACGCTGATCGAGTCGAAGAGCGCGTTGACGCGGTTCTCTGCGGCTTGCACGCGACGGAGGGTGCGGTCGAGGCGGTTGGCCTGGTTTCGCGTGAGATGGCGGAAGGCCCGGATGCGCCGTGCGCCGACGATCATGGTGATGCCGAGAAAGGCGAGCGCGAGCAGCACGATGAGCAGCTCGACGACGACGGCGGGCGAGAACGCGCCGGGGAAGTGATTGGCGAGGTCCATCACGGCCGTCACGCCGAGCGCCCCGATGAGCTCGGGGATGCCGTAGTAGGTCGCGACCCAGGCGATCGGGAACACCCAGAGGTAGCCGAGGGTCGACTCTGCGATCGACAGCAGACCGATGCCGACGATGTCGATGAGGGGGAGCGACAGGGCCGCGCGCTTCGAGAGCTGAGCCCAGGGGATGAGCAGCGATGCGGTGGAGGTCGCGATGATCAGGATGATGCCGGCGAGAAAGCTGGGGTCGGTGAGCAGCGGCACGTCGAGCACCGCGATGACCACACCGATGACGACGGTGCTGAACGTGAAGATGAGCTGCCACTGCCACACCGATCGCACTCGCGTGCCGATCAGCTGACTGTCCGCCCACCTGCTTTCTACAACTCGCACGTCTACCCCCGAGCCCTGAGTGTATCCACGGGGCGGGGTGGGTGTGTCAGAAGGCGGTGTCGCCGGGGGCGAGTGCGGCGCGCGCGGTCTTGACGAGGATGACGAGATCGCCGACGAGGGTCCAGTTCTCGACGTACGAGAGGTCAAGGCGCACCGACTCCTCCCACGACAGCGACGACCGGCCGCTGACCTGCCACAGCCCCGTGATGCCGGGCTTGACGAGGAAGCGACGGTGCACGTGATCGGCGTACTGCTCGACCTCACTCGGCAGCGGCGGGCGAGGGCCGACGAGCGACATCGACCCGCGGATCACGTTGAACAGCTGCGGCAGTTCGTCGAGGCTCAGTTTGCGCATGATGCGCCCGATCGGCGTGACGCGGGGGTCGTTCTTCATCTTGAAGAGCACCTGGTTGCCGGCGTCTCGCTCTTGCTCGACGAGCTCGTCGAGGAGCTTCTCGGCGTCGACGACCATCGAGCGGAACTTGAGCATCGTGAACTCGCGACCCTTGTGGCCGATGCGCTTCTGGCGGAAGAGCACGGGCCCCTCGCTCGAGAGCCGGATCGACAGGGCCAAGAAGGCCAGCAGCGGGCTGATGACGATCACGCCGAGGGTCGCCGCGGTGATGTCGACCACGCGCTTCGCGACGCGCTGGCCGCCGCTGAACCGGGGCGTCTCCACGTGGATGAGCGGAAGGCCGGCGACCGGTCGCGAGCTGATGCGCGGGCCCGCGATGTCGGCGATGCCCGGGGCGAGCACGAGGTGCTGCCGGCCCGCCTCGAGGTGCCAGGAGATCTCCTTCACCTTGTCGCCCGGCAGTTCGTCGGTGCTCGTCACGATCACGGTGTCGGCACGCGAGGCCGCCATCGCGCTCGGGACGGCGGAGATCGATCCCATGATCGGGATGTCGGTGCCCTCGATCGTGTCGGCGACCGCACCCGAGGGCACGCACGCGCCGACGACGTGGTAGCCCGCAGAAGGGGTGCGGAGCAGCTCGTTGGCGATCTCGACGACCGACCGCCGCGACCCGACAAGCAGCACACGCGCCGAATACGCGCCGGTGCGACGCACGGCGATGAGCCACTGCCGCCAGAGCCAGCGCTCGAAGAGCAGCACCAGGATGCCGAGGGGCAGGCTGATGAGCAGGAACCCACGCGCCACCTCGATGCCCGTGAGAAAAGCGACGATCGCGAGGACCCCGAAGAAGGTCACGCTCGACCGCGCGACCCGCGCGTATTCGGCGGAGCCCGCCCCGATGATGCGGTGGTCACGGGTGTCGGCGAGCTCCAGAGCGATCATCCAGGCGACGATGAGGCCGGCCGAGAAGAGCCAGTACGAGATCTCGCTGTCGACGCTCCCCGAGGTGATGGCGAGGTCGGCCGCGCCCACGCCGAACCAGGCGATCTGGGTGCCGTAGACGATCCAGATGAGCACGAGCAGGTCGCTGAGCCACAGTCGCCGCGCATAGGTGCGCCGCCAGTGGCGTCGCTCGCTCTGCTCCTGCCCCGCGGCATCCGCATTCATGGAGCTCACGTGCTGGTCGATCGCCACGCCGTCTTCCCTTCGCCCCCGGTCAACGTGGTTTTGACGGTAGCACCGGGGTGTGACGCAGGCGTGACGGGCCGGTGTCGGGGCGACGTGCGGGTCATTCGGCGGAGGGGAGGCGCAGCGACGCGCGAACGCCCCGGCCGGGAGTGGATTCGAGGGTCACGTCGCCACCGTTGCGGGCGGCGAGGTCGCGCGCCGTGGTGAGCCCGAGGCCGAGGCCCGAGGTCGACTGGGCTTCGGCCTCGGCGCCGCGGTAGAAGCGTGTGAACGCGTTGGCGAGCGAGTCGGCCGACATGCCGGGGCCGCGGTCGGTGACGACGATGACCACCTCGGCGCCCTCTTGATAGGCCGAGATGAGCACGCCGCCGTCGTTGCTGAACTTGACGGCGTTCGACACGAGCGCCCAGAGCGCTCGCCGCGCGTCTGTCGCGTTGGCCATGGCAGCGAGCTCGGGGCCCACGTGGGCGTGGATCGCGGCGCCGCGGCTGCCGGCTTCGGCGCCGTGCGCGGCGCGCACCTCATCGACGAGGGGAGCGAGCTCGACGCGGGCGACGTGCTCGAGAGGCCCCTGCGAGCGCTGGGGCATTTCGTCGAGCAGCGCTTTCAGGCGCGTCGCGCTGCGATGCACGGCGGCCGACCACTCGGCGGGGTCGCCGTCGAGGTCTGCGTCGACGAGCAGTTCGCTGTAGCCGAGGATGTTGGTCGTCGGCGTGCGCAGCTCGTGGCTCGTCGCGGTGACGAAGTCTTCGCGCTGACGCTCGAGGTCGAGCTGCATGCTCACGGTGCTCGCGCGGGCGCGCTCGGCGGCAGCGACGTCGTTGGCGGCGCGCAGGGCGAGCTCGGCGTTGAGGCGTGCCTCGAAGCGTGAGGTCACCAGGAGCACCGTGAAGATGCCGACCGTGCTCATGAACGTGACGAGGGCGATCGCCGCCTGCAACGAGTCGCTGTCGGCGGCCGCGACGCCGACGTCGGAGCCTGGGGCGATCGTCAGCACGAGTGCGACGATCGCGACGGCGAGCGACTGCACGAACGCGACGCGGGTGGGAAAGCGAAGCGCCCCCCAGGTGAGTACGGCGAAGACGAGAAAGCTGAGGGGTGTGCTCCCGAACGGGCCGAAGGCGATCGCGATGGCGATCGTGCCGATGGCGGCATGGGCGATGAACTCGATCGGGTTCACGCGGTCGTTGCGCATGGGCGGCAGGGCGGCGAACGGCGCGATGAGCATCATCGCCGAGCTGTGTGAGGCGAACGCGACGACGGCCGTGTTGAAGATGCCTGACCCCGTGAACGCCCAGGCTGTGACGCCGACGGCGAGGCCGAGGGCGATCGCGCCCAGCAGCACCGAGATGACGAACCGTCCGGCGCGCGGTGCGGAGTTGAGCCGGTAGTCGGTGCGCCACGCTCCGAGCAGGCCGAGCACGAGCGCGATCTCGAGGGTGTTGAAGGCGCCGTAGATCGCGCTGAGCAGGAGCGACCGGCCCGAGGCGACGTTCGCCCCCACCGTCACGATGAAGATGAGGGGCAGGGTGTACACCCGCTGGTGCGGCCTCGCCTGAAGCGCGAACCACAGCGACAGGCCCACGGCTGGCCACCATGCCGCGATAGGCAGGCCGGGCACGCGGAGTGTGATGCCGACGAGCCCCAGCGCGAAGATGAGCAGGGGAGTTCCCGCCCAGAAGAGAGCGTCTCGAGCCACGAAGAGGGCGCTGCCATGACCGCGTGGGGGGCGCGCGGTCGACGTCACGGGATACACCGTACCTCCGCATTGGGTACGCGAGTGTATCGTGAGGGAATCGCCGCGAGGTCGGCGCCAGCAAGGTGGTTCTCGTGGCGAACGTTCTGGTCGTGGAAGACGACACAGACGTGGCATCTCTGCTGCGACACATCTTGTCGAGCGTGGGTCATGAAGTGCACGTCGCCCACGACGGCGGGGCTGGTCTTGAGGCCGCGTATGCGCACCACCCTGACATGGTGATTCTCGACTGGATGATGCCCGTCAAGACCGGCATCGAGGTGTGCGCCACGCTGCGGTCAGACCCGGAGTTCGTGCGCACGCGCATCATGATGCTGACGGCGCGCTCGTCGCCGCAAGACGTGTCGCGCGCGAAGGCTGCCGGCGCCGACGACTACTTCACGAAGCCGTTCACGCCGCGCGAACTGCGCGCCCGGGTGGCGGACCTGCTCGCCTCGAACTGAGGTCAGCGGCTCGCGCTGAACAGCTCGTCGCCGGCCCACACCTGCACGGCGTCGGCCGTCACCCAGACGGCGGCGGGGGATGCCGGATCGTCGACCGACAGGCATTCGAGGGGCTCGACGTCGCCGTCGATGCGCGCGACCTGAAGCCCGTCACAATCGGCCGCGATCATGGTCGCGTAAACGGCATCACCCTGCACGTCGAGCGCGGTGACGCCCGATGCGAGCTGCTGCCACTCGCCGTCTGCTCGTGCATAGGCGCCGTCGGCGCACACGGCCGCAGCTGTCTCGCTCGAGGTGCGCAGGCTCCAGGGCGTCTCGCAGGGGGCGGCGACCTCGTCGCCGTCGATCACGGCAGCGCCGGAGGTGAGGTAGGTCGACTGGGGGAGGAGGTCGTCGTAGGGCGACCAGAAGGTGCCCTGCGTGAAAGTGCGCAGGGCCTGCGTCTCGCAGTCGTCGCCCATGTCGGCGACGAGGTCGGCCTCGGTGTCGGCGAAGGGCAGCAGGTCGCGCACCTGCGCGATGTCGCGGTAGGTCGGCGTCACGTCTGACCAGGTGTCGCCGTCGTCGTCGGAGCGCTCGACGACCGGCGCGACCTCGCCGCACGACCCGGCGGTCGCGCGCCACATCGTGCCGTCTCCGGCAGCCAAGAACCGCTCATCAGCGCCCGGCGCGGTGATCTCAGCGCCCGACAAAGGAGCGGTGGATGTCGGCGCCGGTGTGGGCGTCGTGGTCGGCTCGGGGTCAGCGCTGGGCAGGGCGTCGCCGGTGAACGTCGGCACCGGTGCGGCAACGCCCGGTGTGCGCTCGCCGCGCCCGCGGTCGAGAGCGAGAGCGGTCAGCGCGGCGACCGCGATTGCGAGTGCGAGCACCAGCAGAATCGCGACCACGCGGGGGATGCCGCGGCTCGCCGCCGACCGAGAAACCATCGGTCAGTTGGCGACGCCCGAGTCGCGCGCGTCGCGTCGCGACTCGAACCCGAGGTCGGTCGGCTCCGCGGGGACGACGGCGACGGGCGAGGAACGCTTGCGCCCGCGCTGACGCTTGGGTGCCTCCTGCATATAGCCGTACCCGCCATAGCCGTATCCGTAGCCGTTGTAATACGAGTCGGGGCCACGGGTGGGAACCATCGACATCACGAAGCCGGCGAGCTTGGCGCCGACGGTGCTGAGGGCCTCGGTGGCGCCCTCGAGCTGGTGACGCGTGGTCTTGCCCGCAGCGACGATGAGGATCGCTCCGCTGGTCGCGCGGCCGAGCACGGCGGCGTCGGTGACGGGGAGCAGGGGAGGGGCGTCGCAGAGCACGACGTCGAAGTCGCGTTCGAGCACCTCGAGCAGCGTCTTCATCTGCTTCGATCCGAGCAGCTCACTCGGGTTGGGCGGGATCTTTCCCGCCGGGAGCACAAAGAGGCTGCGGCCGCCCCACGGCAGCATGACATCGCCGACGCGAACGCGGCCGATGAGCACGTCGGTGAGGCCAGCGCCGCCTTCGATGCCGAGGTACTCGGCCACCTTGGGCTTGCGCAGGTCGGTGTCGAGCAGGGCGACCTTCTTGCCGGCGTCGGCCAGAGCGATCGCGAGGTTGATCGTGGTGGTCGACTTGCCCTCGCTGGGGATGGAGCTCGTAACGACGAAGCTCGCGCGACCACCCATATCGAGGAACTGAAGGTTGGTGCGGAGGGCACGGAACGATTCTGCGCGCGGGCTCAGCGGGTCGGCGTGCACGATGAGCGGCCGGTCTTTCGCCTTCGCGTCGAAGGCGATCGCGCCGAGCGAGGGTGCCGATGTGATCTGCTCCGCCTCGCGGGGCGTGCGCACGCGGTTGTCGAGCACGGTGCGGAGAACGGCGAGGCCGATTCCGAGTGCGAGGCCGATAAGCGCGCCGAGTGCAAGGTTCAGGGGAACATTGGGGCTCGCCGGCGCGAGCGCCGGCTGCGCGTCTTCGACACGGGTGAGTTGCACGGGGCTGGTGCCGTCGGCCGACTCCGGCTCGATCTGCGGCACAGCGCTTGCAAGGCTCGCTGCGATCTGGTTCGAGATCTCGGCAGCGACGACGGAGTCAGAGTTCTGCACCGTGATGTCGATAAGGGTCGAGTTGAGCGGCGCCGAGGCGGTGACGTTCTCGGCGAGTTCGCTCGCGGTGATGCCGAGGTCGAGTTCGGCGATCACCGGGTTGAGGATGATCGGCTTGGTCGCCAGGCCGACATAGGTGTTGATGCGCGCCTGCGTGAACGTGGAGCCCTGCTGAAGTTCGGCTGCAGTGCCACCCGTCTGCGTGGAGACGAAAACCGTGCTAGACGATTCGTAGACCGGCGTGCGGGTCAGCGAGTACCCGGCTGCGGCACCGAGGCCCACCAGCGTGAGGACGACGATCACCAGCCAGTTCTTGCGCAGGACGCGGATGTAGTCGCTGAGCTCCATGCTGCCTCTCGTGGTCACGCCAGAAAGGCGCCGCGGGTCATTGCGGTTCAGTCTGCCATAGGGGTGTGTCGGGGTGTGTCGGGGTGATGACGACGCCTGGTAGTCATGTGGGGTACTGGCCGGGAGCTGAAGCTGTACCGGCGAAGATTGGCTTTCTCCCCGGGGCGCCCGGCACAAGCTCGAAATATCGCGCCGTTACACTCGCAGAAACCACATCTCCGTAAGGCCAATTCCATGTCGAGAGCTGTCGCACGATTCGCGGGATTCGCCATCGCCCCAGCGATCTCGGCGTTGAGTCCTCTCCTTCTGCTGCCTATTTTGACGAGATCAGCAGGGCCGGACGGGTGGACTGCAGTCGTCATGGCTCAGTCCATCGGGATGGTCGCTGGGACATCAGCGATGTACAGCTGGGGCGTTTTTGGCCCAGCGCGAGTCGCGCCGGAGTCAGCGCAAGACGCGCGCGCAACTCTATTCACCTCTGGACTCATGCGGGCACTCCTCGTTGTTACGTTGGGGCCACTGGCCGCGATGCTGGCTAGCTGGGTTGCTCCAGATGAGTGGCGCGCCGAATCGGCAGTGATGGCGGGTGCATCAACCATTGCATTCGGTCTATCGATTGGTTGGTTCTTCGTCGGCCGTGGGCAACCGCTCCTGTTTGTCGCTTACGAGGTTGCGCCGCGCGCCGTTGCGGTGGTGGCCTCTGCGATCCTGCTCGCGAGCGGGGGATCCGTCCTCAGCTACGCGCTCCTCGTGTTGATCAGCGAGATCTTCATCGGGTTCGGTTCGACTGCGCTGGTTGCTCGCCCGACTCAACGCGTTGTAGGTCATTATCGAGAAGCGAAGGTGATCTTCGGTCAGTATTGGCGGCTGAGTTTGTCGGGCCTCGCTTCCTTGGGATACACCCGAGCATCGGTCCCAATCGTCTCGGCTGTCGACTTCTCAGGGGCCGCATCCTTCGCGGCCGCGGACCGTATGCAGTCGTTGGCGCGGGCGATTCTGCGCCCACTGACGCAGTCACTGCAAAGCTGGGTGTATACCTCCGTCGAGGACCTC
This sequence comes from Microbacterium sp. Ld4, assembly GCF_045066555.1. NCBI lineage: Bacteria > Bacillati > Actinomycetota > Actinomycetes > Micrococcales > Microbacteriaceae > Microbacterium > Microbacterium sp. Ld4. The sequence continues at coordinate 95,957 of NZ_JBISHE010000001.1, forward strand.
CCCGTCTACCAGGCGCGCGCGTTTCGAGCGACGATGTCTGTGGCCACCGCGGGGGGCGTGATCGGCGTACTGATGGCCCTGCTGCTCCCAAACTTCGGGACGCTTCTCTTCAGTGATCTCATCCCGACGGGTTTCGACATCTCAATTCCTCTGGGCATCGCGATAGCGAGCATCGGCCTCTCTGGGGGCGTAGCCACCTTCTACCTGGTGCCGCTCGGAGCCACATCTGTGATCTCCAACTCGCTGCTCCTGAGTTCTATCGTCGCCGTCCCAGCGATTGTCATTGCTGCGTTTGTCGGGTCACCTCTCTGGCCTTTGGTAACGGTCGCATGCGTTGAGATAGCTGTGGCGATCTGGCAAGTGATCGGCGCGTTTTGGGCCGTCCGAAAGCGAGTCGAAGGTTAGCCAGGAGGAGAGTCATGACGGAACAACTCGGGCCTGTGAGCGTCGCACTGTGTACGTTCAACGGGGGCGCTTTCGTAGCAGAGCAGATCGAGAGCATCCTCAACCAGGATCATCGTGTGGCGGAGATTATCGTTGCCGATGATGGCTCCACAGATGACACTCTCTCGATCGTTGCCGCATATGTCGAAGAAGCGCGCAAACTGTCGGTCCAGATCCGGGTGTTCGAGGCGGAGGGCGGGCCCCTCGGCCCGACGAGAAATTTCGAGCGCGCGATAAGTAAGACTTCGCATCAACTTGTGGCCCTATCTGATCAGGATGACGTCTGGGCGCTCGATCGGGTAAGCAAAGGGGTTCGAGCCCTTCGTGAAACTGGTGCTTGGTTGTGTGTGTCGAACGCCGAACTGGTAGATGCCGTGGGTCATCCGATAGGAAGGACCATGTTCCAATCAATGTCTGTGCTGCCGTCGACCGGCATACGTCAATGGCGAACGTTGCTGATGAAGGCGAACAGATTTCCGGGGATGACCTACATCTTCGTTAAGGATGATGCAGAGAAAGTTCTTCCTGTCCCCACGAGCTGGATGCACGACTACTGGCTTGTCATTAGTGCGCTAGCCGCGGATCGCCTTACTGTCATCGACGACCCGCTGGTTCGATATCGTCAGCACGCGTCGAACGCAATCGGAGTGACCGAGAACGTCGTTCCACGCTCGGGCGCAAAAGTTTCACGCGCTTTGAGTAGAAGCATCAGCGGGGACAAAGACGCGCGCAGATGGCTGAATGCGAGCGCCCAGTTCGAACGTTTTACTTTTGGAGATCGTGAACTCCGAGTCCTGTTTGAAGAAAAGATCGCGTTCGAGAGAGAGCGGTCTACCTTGCCCGTGGCGCGCTGGCGCCGGGCCTGGCCAATCCTTCGGATGCTGCTGCAAGGTCGATACCGGAGGTTGGGCGTCGCAGGGGTTAAGGGTGCGGCGCGGGATCTCGCTGCCAGATACTGACCTTTAGAGCCGAGTCCTTCCTGAGTCTCGGGCTCGGCGACCGCGTGCCACGACGAATCCTCTGATTCGACGCGCTTCTCGCAATCCAGGGAGACTGCTTCGCTCGCGAACGGCTGCACCCACGAACACCAGCGCATCTCTGAGGAACGGCAGGGGCCACAGGCCGGGCCTATGACGCCCCAGCGCGTACTTGATCAAGAAGCGATTCTTGACTCCGAGAAGATCAGCCAACCGGTTTCCCCGAGTGAATCCGCGAACTGTCCGTACGTGACCGAACCCTGACAGGTAAACGACGCGCGAGTCGACGTCCACAAGTTTGGCCCGTATCCCTAGTTCAGCGTCCTCTCGATATGCGAGGAAGGTGTCATCGAAAAAGTAGGTTGTTCTTCGAACAACAAGTCTGTGCGCTCGGGCTGTGACGAGCATGCATGCCCCAGTCACACCAAGGCGTGAATGGACTGCCAAGTCCAGCGGCGGCACAGGGCTGCCTTGGAGATAATCGAAGTGTCGCCCGTATCTGTCCCAGAAGATTCCCGCGCTATCCACGGTGCCTGTGGGTCGATAATCCTCGTCAAGCCTCTCAAGCAGCGGTGCGTAGAGAGCGGTGGCCCCGTCCGCGACGGACGTGGCCACGAGCCGCGAGATGCCCTCGGGCGCGATCGCCAGGTCGGGATTGGCTACGAGTACGGAAGGGGCATCAGATGCGAACGCCCGTTCGAGAAGAAGGTTATGGCCTGAAGCAAAACCGATGTTGTCGTGCCGAAAGACCAAGTCGAACATGGAAGGTGTCAGGCTAGGCGGCGGCATGAGAGAACGCTCGGAGGCCGCGGCTCCCGATATCAGGATGCGAACCCGGCGGACTTCGTCTTCGAGTCCTGACCACATCTGCAGTATCTGTGCGAAGGCCATCGCGTCCGGTCGGTACAGAACTATCGAGACGTCAGGCTTCATAAGACTTCTCCAGGAGCCGGGCCAGCGCGGCACCACGGGCCTCCCAACTATGCGAATCGGCCAAGTCGGAACGCTCACTGGCCGTCGGTCTCGGATGGTCGACCCATTCGCGAATCGAGTCAGCGCTGTTTCCGAAGTCGATGAGGTACGCGTGCGTGATCGGCAACGCAGCGGGCCAGAGGAGACGTGGGCAGGCGACCTTCGCACCCAATGCTAAGTACTTGTACACCTTCATGAGGTCCTGGCTGAGGGTGTAGTCCGAGACGATATGGGGGACTAGAGCGACGGTGCGGGACCCAACCATTCTTGCAAGCTCTTCATCGGCGATCCACTTCCGGACCTCCAGGGCGGCGCCGGAGTGGTCTGCAAGCGCAGAAAGGGCTCGCCCCATCTCTCTGGAACGACCTGGCGCACCGATGACTATCTCGTCGAACCCGCCCGACGTCGCAAATCGTTCAAGAAGCTCGTAGTCGGTACGGCCGCGGAAGAAGTGTCCCTGCACGATCAGCCGTCGTCGATTGTCGCCCGACAGTTCGACGTCGCTGAGCTTGCCATCAAACCCGTTCGGGACGATGGCCTCCTGCCCCAGGCGCAGCTTTGCTGCCATGTACGGCGAGTTGCACGTAACCAGTCCGGAAGTCTTGCCCGCAGCCACCCTCCGGTATCCCGCCATCGCGTATGCACGATAGACCGGGTTTATGTCGGGTGCCTTGCTCCAGTCGTCGTAAAAGTCTGTCCAGGACGCGGACGCCAATAGCGAGACAAAGGCGGGGGACAATACGGCGTACTTGTGATCGTTCGTCTGTTCGCCCTGGCCGGGTCTGAGGCGGTTAGCCCGGACGTGGCCAGGTTGTTCCTCGCTGGCGCCGTGATAGATGAACCGCCTCGCTGGCTCCACTTCCAGGTGATCAGCCAGCGAGCGGAGAAGCTTCGCGGGCCTTGTGTTGCCGTTTCCCCCGGGTTGGACGGGCCAATAGACGCGCTCGAAAACTGACGTGTCCTTCAAGGATGTCTCCCCAATTCTCACAAAACGAAGTTCCGACTGCTTCCAGCGAGGCGTGCAACCATCACTTAGGCGATGTGGGGCGCGGTCTTGCCTTGCGGTCGCTAGCGCCGACCAGATCCACAAGGGTCGATCCAAACGCTTTGTATCCCGAGGCTACGTAGCACTGGAGTGAGTCGCGAGTCGCGCCTACATCGATGGCGCTTTGACTTCGCATCGTCCGCCCTGACTCGATCGCGCGGGCGATCAAGTCAGGTGACACACCCTGCACGGTCAGGAGATTCTTCGGTGTGGCATCACCGAGATCGTCGAGAGCGGGCGACGACCGAGTCACGGTGGGAATGCCGGCGGTCAGGCTCTGCCAGACCTTGTTTGCGACAACCTCGCGCGCCTTGTCCGAGTCGCCGAAGATGCCAGCGACGACTTGAGCGCCACCCATATGGCGCCCGATCTCCGAAGGCGGCAAGGCGTCGAGAAATTGGATCCTCTCGTTTAAGCCCAGTGAGCGCACAAGGGCTTCCGTCGCACCCCGGCTCGGCCCGTCGCCGATGAATATCGACGGCAGAGGGGATGGTTCCGCGGCTGCTATGCCCCGCACGAGGGCCAAGGTGTTGTGAAGCGGCAGGTAGTTACCGTAGTACAGGACATCCGCTTCGGGTTCACGCATCTCAACCGTCGTTGCCCAATCTGGCGCACCGACAGGAAGAGGAAGGAACCTGCGCCCGAAACGCTTCGCAAACCGCGTCGCTCGGGGGCGCGTGTCAGTGAGGCACACGGTGGCCGACCTCACTGCGAACCGGTCTACGCTGCGTAATGCGTATGCCCGAAGAGACAACCGACTGTGCAGAGCGAAGTCCCCAATTTCCGTCTCCTCGAATCCGACGAAGAAGTCGACGATGTGAATGGCTCGAGAGCGGAGTGCAGCAATTTTCGACGCAAACGCGTAAAGGAGAGAAAACTCGCTCAAAATGACAATCGAGTAATCAGTGGGTGCCGTAAAAGCCGCTCTACCTTGCTGCCACAGGCGAGAGGCACGGCTACCATGGTCGGGTCGCGCGACCACCGTGATCTCTGCGGCCAGTTCTTCTTGGAGATAGGCGCGTAGGCGCTCGTTCCGCGGGTATGACGGGTCGTGCACGGCCCAGTACAAGATCTTCACGACGGCTGACTCCTAGCGGCGGCCGCGGGCCGCGGCCGCCTTGTTGCGTGCCGTGGCATTTTTGTCTCGCGCGGAAGCAATGAGGTCGTTGAGGGCGACTTCATATCGGCTGTTGACGCCATCCCACGAGTAATCTTTCATTGCGCGTCGCTTAGCGTCTTCTCCGAGTCGCATTCTTTCGTGCGGGTTGGACATGAGTTCTCGAATCTCTGCTTCGATGATTCTTGCGCTCGGCGCGACAAACCGCCCGCTGGGGCCTAGGGTCTCTCGGTTGAACACCGTGTCGACCGCGATTGTAGGGGCGCCGAGAGCCATGGCCTGGACGAGAGCGGGATTCGTTCCTCCGACCGTGTGGCCGTGAAAGTAAACACCGGCGTGCTGCCAGAGCGAGTGAAGTAGGTCATCGTCCTTCACGTGACCAAGCCAGTGAACGTCGGCGAACCTCTGCGCCAGGCCGGACGCCCTGACATCAAAGGGACCCCCGTAGCCTTCACTTCCGACAAGGACGACAGGAATGCTCCCCGCGATGCCCTCAACCGCTTCGAAGAACTCCTCGACGGTGTTCTCGGGCACGAACCGGCACACCAGGAGGACGTACTCGCCTGCATTCACGATGCCCGGCAGCGGCAATGTCTGTTCCCGTGGATCGCCGCCGTACGGTATCACGACGCCTTCTCTGCGGAATTCAGATCTCCATCGGGCGGCGATCGCCTGAGCGTCGAAGACGAGCTGGTTCGCCCATCGGGCTGTGGCGCGTGCACCGAGGTGGAACACCGTGCGAGCCGCGAGGCCCCACTTCTTGCGCTCCCATTCGATGCCGTCGACGTTTACGAGGGTAGGGATGCCGCGCAGCTTGTAGATCGGCAGCCAGAGACAGTTGGCGACGTTCATGATCAGCGCTACATCGGGCTTTTGTGTTGCTGCTTGGACGGCTGAGGAGAGTCCGAACGTGAGAGTGCTCAAGGAGCGCCGTTCGATGCCCCACGTGTAACGTACCTTCACTCGAGGGTCGCGGGTTGGATCGGCCGGAACGGTCGCGTGCGGTCGGGAGTACACGGTTACGTCCCACCCGTTGTCGGCGAGATGCGGTGCGAGCTTTCTCACGGCGGTCTCGAATCCGCCGTAATAGCTCGGATACCCGCGGGTGCCGATTATCGCGACCGTACTCAATCTGTCGCCTCCTTTGCGCTACCGCGCCATCGTCGTTGCCAGAGGTGCTCTTCTTGGTCAGATCGCGAACCTAGCAGTCGCAGATGTCGGTTCTGTGACGACCTCTGAGCGGTCGTGTAGGCCAGGACGTGTGAGGTGCGCACGCTCGCGGAGACAGCACCTCGGCCGTGGTGGTATTATTGGTCTTTGGTGCCTGTGCCCTGCTGGCCTGGTACCGCGAACGTGAGCCCTCCACTGGCGTGTTCTTCCGGCATCCGCCGCCAGAACCACCCCGGAGTGGGATTCACGAACCTCTCCGTTCGAATCTATGAAAGCAGCTCTACTGTGACGCGCACTTACACCCCCAAGACTGGCGAGATCTCACGCCAGTGGGTCGTCATCGACGCCGCCGATATCGTCCTCGGTCGTCTGGCATCCCACGCCGCCGTGCTCCTGCGCGGCAAGCACAAGCCCACCTTCGCGAACCACATCGACACGGGTGACTTCGTTGTCATCATCAACGCCGAGAAGGTCGCCCTCACGGGCCAGAAGCTCGAGCAGAAGAAGGCCTACCGCCACTCCGGTTACCCGGGCGGCCTGAAGTCGGTCACCTACGCCGAGCTTCTCGAGAAGAACCCCGTCCGCGCAGTCGAGAAGGCGGTCCGCGGAATGCTCCCCAAGAACAGCCTGGGCCGCCAGCAGCTGTCGAAGCTGAAGGTCTACGCCGGTGCCGAGCACCCGCACGCAGCCCAGCAGCCCACCACGTACACCTTCGACCAGGTCGCCCAGTAAGCGCCGCCGAGAAGAACAAGGATTATCTGATGGCGAAGATCGCTGACTCCCTCGACCAGACCCCCGAAAGCTACTCGACCGAGACCCCGGCCGACGTCGAGGCCGCCCCGGCGCGCCCCGTTCTGTCGGTTCCCGGCGCCGCAGTCGGCCGTCGCAAGCAGGCCATCGCCCGCGTGCGCCTCGTTCCCGGCTCGGGCACGATCACGGTCAACGGCCGCACGATCGAGGACTACTTCCCGAACAAGCTGCACCAGCAGCTGATCAACGACCCGTTCACCGTTCTCGGCCTGGCCGGCGGCTACGACGTCATCGCACGCATCTCCGGTGGTGGCCCCTCGGGCCAGGCCGGCGCGCTGCGCCTCGGCATCGCCCGCTCGCTGAACCAGATCGACGAAGAGAACAACCGCCCGACCCTCAAGAAGGCCGGCTTCCTCTCCCGTGACGCTCGCGTCAAGGAGCGCAAGAAGGCTGGTCTCAAGAAGGCGCGTAAGGCTCCTCAGTACTCGAAGCGTTAATCCTTCGATGGCACTGTTCGGGACGGACGGTGTGCGGGGCCTCGCTAACGGCCCCCTCACCGCCGATCTCGCGCTCACCCTGGCCCAGGCGACCGCTGTCGTCCTGGGCCAGGGGCGTATCGCGAACGCACGAAAAGCAGCCGGCAAGCGATTGACCGCTGTGCTCGCCCGCGACCCCCGGGTCTCGGGACACTTCCTCTCGGCCGCCGTCGCCGCGGGCCTCGCCTCGTCGGGTGTCGACGTGCTCGACGCCGGCGTGCTGCCGACCCCCGCCGCCGCCTTTCTGATCGGCGACATCGACGCCGACTTCGGTGTGATGATCTCGGCCTCGCACAACCCCGCCGAAGACAACGGGATCAAGATCTTCGCCCGTGGCGGCGTGAAGCTGCCCGACGTCGTCGAACAGCGGATCGAAGAAGCCATGTCCGGCCCCAAGCTCAGTCCCACCGGGGGAGGAGTAGGCCGCATCCGCCGCTTCGCCGACGCTGAAGACCGCTACGTTGTGCACCTGCTCGCCTCGCTGCACCAGCGCCTCCACGGCATCCACGTCGTGCTCGACTGCGCCCACGGCGCCGCCTCAGGCGTCTCGCCCGAGACCTTCCGCGACGCAGGTGCCAAGGTCACCGTCATCGGCGCTGACCCCGACGGCCTCAACATTAACGACGGCGTCGGCTCGACGCACCTCGACGTTCTCGTCGCCGAAGTCATTCGCACCGGAGCCGACCTGGGCATCGCCCACGACGGAGACGCCGACCGCTGCCTCGCCGTCGATGCCGACGGCAACATCATCGACGGTGACCAGATCATGGCGATCCTCGCTGTCTCGCTCAAGAACCGCGGCCTCCTGCGTGAGAACACGCTCGTCGCCACGGTGATGAGCAACCTCGGACTCCACCGCGCGATGGAAGCGAACGGCATCCACGTCGAGACGACTGGCGTCGGCGACCGTTACGTGCTCGAGCGCATGAACAAGGGCCAGTACTCACTCGGCGGCGAGCAGAGCGGGCACGTCATCATGAGCGACTACGCCACCACCGGCGACGGCGTGCTCACCGGCCTGCACCTCGCGGCGGAGATCGTGCGCCAGCGCAAGCCGCTCTCGGAGATCGCCAAGGTGATGACAGTCTTCCCCCAGGTGCTCATCAACGTGCGCGGCGTGGAGCGTTCGCGCGCCACCGATGACGACGTCGTCGCGGCCGTCGAGGTCGCCTCGGCAGAGCTCGGCGACTCCGGACGCGTGCTGCTGCGACCCTCGGGGACCGAGCTGATGGTGCGCGTCATGGTCGAGGCGTCGTCTGAGGAAGACGCGCGGCGCATCGCCGAGCGGCTCGCGGAGGTCGTTCGGGGCTGAGGCCGCGGACGCCCCGAAGCGCGGTCGAACCGCTGACACTGAGCAGGTAAGAGATGCCTGTGTGAAGTAACCCCGTCCTCGGTGGCGCGCTGATCGGGGCGCAGGACGACAGTAGCGTCCACTTCGTTCACCCTCACTGCCGAAGACGACTTCGCGCGCACGACCGGCCTCGTTGACATCGCCGACCTGAACCCGGAGCGGTTCAAGCTCGTGAATACGATGCTCCCGCCAGCATCGGCAACCTATCAAGAGGAGGTCCGGTACGTGCAAGGCGGCGCGAGCGGAGCGGATCGGATAGTCATCTGTCGGAAGGATGCGACAGACGCCTACGTGTGGGCGGACTTGGCCTAGCGGGCCGGGTGATCTCCGCCCGTCCGGTAGCCTTCGGCTATGCAGATGACGGGCGTGCGGCAGGCGTTTTGGCCCATGGCGGCGTGTGCGCTCACCGCCATGGTCGTCGTCGCAGTCCTCTGGCAGCCCACACTCGGACTCGGAGGGATCGCTGCTGTCGGGCTCGTCGCCATCGCGGCAGCGAGCCCCGCAGCGGGCGCGATCATCTGGGTCGCTGTCGTCGTGATGGTCCCGTTCTGGACTTTCGGGCTCACGATCACACCAGGGTTCATCTCCCTACCGATCGCGGTCGGACTTCTTCTGCGCCGGTTCGGTGACTCCGTCAACGGCAAGAGTTCGACCTCCGGAGGCCTCGCAGCGATCGACGTTTTCATCGGTGCCGGTGTCGTCCTCGCTGTCATCTCGCAGCAGGTGTTCGGGCAGGCCGCGTTCCTCACATCCAACGTCGTCGTCACGCTCTTCGGTGGTTACCTCGTCGGCAGGATCGTCCGTCAGTCGGCGTCCCGTACGTTCGCGATCGCGATTATCGTCGTCGCGGTCTGGGGCATCGTCGAGTTCGTCACGGGGTGGCATGCGTTCGTGAACCTGAATGCCAGCGTCGGCGGCCTCGGCCCCGCGCTGCAGGAACGCGGCGGGGTCACCCGATCCGAAGCGACCCTCGGTCACGCGATCGCCTACGGTGCCGCCCTCGCCGCTGCTGTGCCGCTGGTCGCTCAGCTCAAGCGCCCCCTGATCTGGCAGCTCATCCTCATCGGTGGTGTCCTTGCGTCAGTCAGCCGGGGCCCCATCATCGCCGCCGTGTTCGCCTTCGCGATGATGGCGTGGGTGTCCCGCAGCACCCGAGTGAGGGTGTGGTCGAGCATCCTCCTCGTCGCCGGTCTGATAGGCATCTACTTCGTCTTCACGCTCCTCTACGAGGGTGCGGGGCAGAGCGATGTGACCCTGTCGCAGGAGGCGCGCGATCAGCAGCTTTGGCAGACCCTCAGCTTCGCGAACTGGTTCGGCCCGGCGACAGGTATGCAGATGGATCTCGAGGGTAATTACGTCGTCAACGGTATCGCTCGCGTCGACAGTGCCCCGCTCCGCCTCGCGCTGGACTACGGCTTCATCATCGCTGCGCTGCTACTCACTCCGTTTGTCTTCGCATCGTTCGCGGTGCTCTTCCGCAAGGCCGGCCCCGCCACCGTGGCGCTCGCTTCGCAGATCCCTGTCGTGTTCGTCACGTCTTACATCACGCAGTGGCAAACGATCATCTACTTCCTCGCCGGCCTGGCCGTCACCGAATACCTCGATGCGAAGCGCGAGGCAGCTAGCTCGGAAGACCGCACATGGCGGCCTACAGCCCGACAGCGAGCACAGAGCACACGGCAGCGAGCCCGGATGTCCGCGGCCAATTAACATCCGGCTCAAGGTAGCGGCGGCACAAGGCGATCAGCCATGGCATGAGGAGCCTCGACGCTGTCGTCGGCTTGGCGTTTCCTCGGGATTCGTCGCCGCACGACCCTAGACCTCGCCTAACGTACGCACATAGTTCAGCGCGTCTGCGCGGGGCCGGCTCTCGGGTCAGCCCGAGATCAACGCCACCCCGACCAAGAGTGCGACCCCGATCGCCAGCACGACGACGGCCGCGATGAGCCACGGTGACGTGCCGGGCTTGCGGATCTTGCTTCGCCGGTGTCTGCGCATGCGTGGACCGTACGCCCGCGATATTGCGGGCGCATGACGGTTCCGTAGCCGGTGCGCGTCAGCGGTCGCCACAGCCATCTCCGCCACACGGGGGAGGCTCACCGACCGCCTCGCTCATACGCTGAATCCATGGATATCGCCTCGATGATCATGGGCGCCTCGATCGCGTCCATCGCCTGGATCGTGTTCGTTCCCTGGTCGAAGCTCCGGCAGCTGAAGGCCGCGGAGAAAGACGAGTAGTCCGGGCTGTACCTCATCTCCCGGCGATGCGCGAGCCCCTGGCCGCATCGCGAGCCGGTTCGTAACGTGGAGGCATCCGGAGCGCACCGATTCCGGACAGATCGACGGAAGGACCACATCATGGGACTCGACGACAAGATCAAGAACGCTGCAGAAGACCTCACCGGAAAGGCCAAGGAGGGCGCCGGCAAGGCGTCTGACAACGAGCGCCTTGAGGCCGAGGGTCAGAACGACCAGACCAAGGCCAACGTGAAGCAGGCCGGCGAGAACGTGAAGGATGCGTTCAAGTAAGCAGCTCCACAGGCTTCGGCGCCCCGGATCAACTGCGATCCGGGGCGCTGTCGTGTGTCCATACCGACACATCCGCAGCGATCACCATTCGCAGGGATACACTTCTCACTAGGGCTGATCCGGCGAGGACCAGCTCCAAAGTTCTGGGGAGAACGAGATGTTCTGGCGAGGGCCAGCGCTCGCAATGAGACGGCGCGTCAGGCTCGGCGCCCACGTATGGTGGGACGCCGTATCGAGCGGTGCCTATTTCACGCTCCCCGCCCTCCTGGTCACCCTCCTCCTCACGGCCACGGTGCTCGCACCACTGCAGCACTACAAGACCCCTGCCGACCTCTTCGCCTCGGTTCTCGTCGGAGTCGCCGGTTGGGCTCTGCTCGTCATCGCGCTCGTGCCCGTCACCGCACTCGAACGCCGCCTGCCCACCGTCGGCGGCCGCGCCGCGCTCGTACTCACGGCCACGGTCGCCGCCGCCGCGGCTCGCCCCTTCATCAACGAGGGCCTGTTCTTCGTCTTCTTCGGCACGACCCCCATGCTCGACGGCGTCGCGACCCGCATCATCTCGAACCTCTTCACCTGGCTCGCCGCCCTCTCGGTCGTCGCGATGACGGTGCGCTCGGTGCAGCTCACCCGCGGCACCCGCGGGCGCCTCAACACCGCCGTCAGCACCCTCTCGGTCGGCCGCCGTCGCCTCGCCCGCTTCGAGAACGACAACCGGGCGATCATGGCCGACATGATCGACACGCTCCGCACCGAACGCGAGCGGATGCTGGCCGGCCCCCTCGACTTCGCCGCCGTGCGCGACTACTCCGAGACCGTGCGCGCCGGCAGCCACCGCCTCGAAGAACGGTCGCGCCTCAGCGTGCGGCTGCTCGACGCCGGACCCGACGACACCACCCCCGACGACGGCAAAGTCTCGCTCCTCAGCCTGCTGCGCCCCACCCCCTACGGCGTCACCGGCATCGTCTTCCTCGCCGGCGCCCTGCCCTACGCCAACGGCATCGGCGGCCCCGCGACCGCGTTCTACACGTTCCTCATCGGCATGCCCCTCACCCTCGTCGCCGACATCGCCATCCGCGTGCTCGGGCGGGGGAGGGATGCCGCCTCGCGCGGCGCCGCGATCGTCGCCGCGTGGGCGGGCACCGGCATCCTCGTCACCCTGCTCGCCCACGCCCTCGTCGACAGGCCCGACCCGTCACGGCTGGTGCCGCTCGTCTCGATGCCGATCGTCGCGATCGCGCTCGCCGCCTGCACTGACGCCATCGCCCGCTCCGCCGCGAGCTCGCGCCGGCTCGAAGCCGTGCTCGGCCTCGTCGCCCGCACCCTCACCGCCAAGACCGGCAGCGCCCGTCGCCCCCTCCGTCACGCCGCCCACGTGCTCCACGGCCGCGTGCAGGGGCGCTGCGTCATGCTCGCCGCCTACGCCGACGAGGGCGCGCTCACCGACGAAGACATCGCCAAGTTCCGCGCCGACACCGACGCCGCCTTCGACTCGGTGCTCGACTTCGCCGCCGAAGACAACACCGACACCGACACCATCGTGCAGTCGGCCCACGAAGACCTCGACGAACTCGTCGCCACGTGGGGCGCCGTGCTCGAAGTGACCGCCGACATCTCTCAGGCCGCGGCTGACGTGCTCGTCGACCCCGAGATCTCACGCAAGGTCGCCACCGTCGTCAACGAGGGCTTCGTCAACGCCGTCAAGCACTCCGAAGCCAAACAGGTCTGGCTCTCGATCGGCGTCGAAGAGAACGCGCTTCTCGTGCGCACCTGGTCGATCGGCGTGCTCGACCGCGGCGCCGCCCCTCGCAGCGGCGACCTGCTCGGCACCGGCGCGCGCATCTTCCAGCGCGGCGACCAGGTCGTGCTCGAGGTGCCCGTGCCCCTCTGCGGCGCGGCAGCGACCGGCGGCACGGCCGACGTGATCCCCGGCTCCATCGACTTCGGCGTGGCCGGTGGTGCGAGCGCCGGCGACGGCCCCGGCATCGCCGGAGCCCGCAGTGCGCGGCTGTTCCGCCGGCGTGCCCGCTCGGCGAGGTAGCGAGCGGGTCAGCCCGCCAGCATCCGGTCTGCCGTGCGCAGGCCCAGGGCCATCTGCGTGAGGGCCGGGTTCGCGGTCAGCGAGCTCGGGAACGTCGAGTTGTCGCAGATCCACAGGTTGTCGATCTCGTGCGACCGCCCCGAGGCGTCGACCACCCCGTCGCCCGGGTCGTCGCTCATCCGGCACGTGCCGAGCGTGTGGCACGACCGCTGCAGCACCCGCGTGCTCGTCGCCCCCGCCGCGCGGAGGATGCGCTCCATGACGCGGATGCCGTGCCGGTCGATCGCCTTCTCGTTCTCACCCTGCGTGAACGTGACCTCGGCCCGCGGCATCCCGTCTTCTGCGATCTCGGCCGACAGGGTCAGCGCGTTCGCCTCGGACGGCAGGCACTCGCCGTTCATGCCGACGCCCGCACTGAACGGGTACGCGTCGATCGCCGACATCAGGTCAGCGCCCCACAGGCCCGCGCTGCGCACGAGCTGCGTCGCGAAGTTCATGGGCATGACTCCGAGACTCTGCAGCAGGTAGCCGCCGATGAAGTCGGCATCCTCCGGCCGCACGAAGTCTTCGCTGATGATCGACGACGGGTAGCCGCGATACCCGCGGATGGGCTCGTCGAACGTGCCCCAGACCTGCACGCCGCCGTGAGCGAGAAAGTTGCGGCCGACCATGCCGTTCGCGTTCGCGAGGCCGGTGTGCAGCAGCAGGCGCGGCGTCTCGATGCCGCCGCCCGCGAGCACCAGTGCCGCGCACCGCTGACGGTGATCGACGCCGTCACGGCGGTAGACCACCGCCGTGACCTTTCCGGCGGCGTCGCGCTCGATGCCGTGCACCATCGCGTCGGAGCGGATCTCGGCCCCGGCCGCGACCGCAGCCGGAAGGTAGGTGATCGCCGTCGTCGCCTTGCTGCCGAACCGGTCGCCCTGGTGGATGTCGCCGTTGTTGATCGTCGCGCGGCGGAGGCCGTAGTGGGGCTGGTCGCGGTCGCGGGTGAGGATCGCGGCAGGGCCGTCGGTCGCCGTGATGCCGAGCGCCTCGCAGCCGCGGATCATCGCATCGGACGAGCCGTTGCGCGCGACCGGCGGGTAGGCGTAGGTGCGCGACGGGTCCCACGGGTAGTGCGCCGGGCCGCTCACGCCGATGTCGGACTCGACCTCGGTGATGTAGCGGATGAGCTCGGCGTGATCGATGGGCCAGTCGCGGCCCTCGCCCGACTCGGTGCGCAGCCGCATGTCGCGCTCGTCGGGGCGGGGCGTGAACGCGCCCCAGTGCAGCGTGCTGCCCCCGACGCCGAATCCGCTGTTGTTCGGGCCGAACGCCGTCGGGTCGTCGCCACCGCTCAGGCGCTCCGACATCCAGTTGATCTTCGTCGACTCGATCTCGTCGGGCGTGAACTCGCGAAGCCCGAAGTCGGGCCCCGCCTCGAGGGCGACGACCCGGAGCCCCGCCTGCGCGAGACGCGCGAGCACGGGGGCGCCGCCGGCGCCGGTGCCCACGACCACCACATCGACGACCTCGTCATCGGCGAGGGTCTGCATGGCGGTCATCGGGGAGTCCTCTCGGTGGTGCGGCCCAGCTCGGTCGGTTCCCACTCCTCGCGGGTGCCCGCAGCGAGCAGCTGCCACCCCGCGGGCTCGGGGCCCGTGCCACCGACGGCGAACCCGTCGAAGCCGATGCGGGCGAGCGACGCGGGGTGCGCGAGCCACGCGCGCATCAGGTCGTTGCGGGCGTCTTCGAACCAGGCCGGCGAGGGGGCGCCGTCGATGTCGCCCTGGATCAGCCCGGCGATCACGCGGTCTTGCGCGGCGTCGTCGCCGTCCGGCCAGAAACCGGCGACAGCATCGAGCCCGGCGCGGTACGCGTCGACGTCGGGCGGGGAGTCTGCGGGGCGCCAGCCGTCGCCCACGCCGTCGGCGAGCATGCCGTCGACGCGCAGGGCGAGGTCGATCGCGGCGCCGCCTTGCGGCACCAGGCGCGCGGCGAGCTGCCGGAGCGTGTCGAGCTGCGCCGCCGTGAGCGCGCGAGGCGTCGCAGCGGCGTCGTCGGCGAGCGCCCGCTGCGCGAGGGTGCCGCGCACCTGCGGGTCGACCCGGCTCGACGCGATCACGCGGCCCCACTCCGGCGCGATCACGGGCGCGTGCGCACGGATCTCGTCCCACAGGCGCTCGAGCTCGGCAGCGACCCGCTCGGGCGCCTCGTAGGGCAGCAGATGGCCGGCGCCCGGCATCCGCTCGAACCGGGCCCGCGGATACGTGCCCGCGAGGAGGTCGGGCTGCGCGTCGGCGCCGAGGTTGTCGTCGTCCTCGCCGCCGAGCACCACGACGGGCAGGTCGAGCCGGCCCACCAGGGCCGAGGCGTCTTCGCGGCTGCCCGTCTCGAGCCAGTCTCGCCACGCGGATGCCGGCTGCGCCACGACCGCGTCGAGGGCGTCGCTGTGCAGCTCGGCCGAGAGCGGGGCGCCGAGGTTGTCGGTCACGAAGGTCTCGGCGTCGGCGCGCGACAGGTGTGCGCCGGCCGCCCAGCCGAGCATCTCGGCACGCTTGTCGTCGGGCATCGGTTCGGGCGACGGGGGAGAGGGGGCGAGCAGCACCGCGCCGGCGAGGCCGAACAGCAGCTCGTCACCCGACAGCACGCGCGCGATCACGCGCGCCGCCACCTTGCCGCCGAGACTGTGGCCGCACAGCAGAAACGGACCGCCGGTCGCGTGAGCGCGGATCCGCTCGATCGCGGTGTCGGCCAGGTCGTCGAGCGAGGCCGCACGGCCCCGGTCGAGCAGGTCGATGCCCACCACGGTGAGCCGGTCGCCGGCTGCCGCGGCGATGCCGTCGGCCGCGGCCGCATCCAGACCCAATCCCGGGAGGAAGAAAACCGTGCATTCCGAGACCCGTGGGTCGGCGATCGTCATTCGTTCACTGTAGGTAGCCGCCCGCAACGATGCGGGCGCTTGCGCGGGCGTCGGCGCCGTGCGATGATCCGGCTGCCTCGGGCCGGGTGCGACGGCCGGTGCCGGGTGCCATGGGCGTGCCGGTTGCGCAAGGGGGGTCGCCGGTGCGCGGCCGGCTCGTAGCGTGTTCGTGTGAGCACCGACCAGTACACCTTCGACAACCCGGTCACCCGCTATGCACGCGTCGAGCCGCCCGTGCAGCATCAGCCCGAACCGGGCGTGCAGGCGCGCATGACGCCCGTTCCCGACCTCGGCGAGAACACCTACCGCGGCTCCGACCGGCTCCGCGGCCGCAAGGCTCTCATCACCGGCGGCGACTCGGGCATCGGGGCGGCCGCCGCCATCGCCTTCGCGCGAGAGGGAGCCGACGTCGTCATCGCGCACCTGCCGAGCGAGCGCGACGACGTCGACCACGTGCTGCAGCTCATCGCCGACGCCGGCGTCACCGGCGCCGCGATCGCCGCCGACATCACCGACCCGGCGCGCTGCCGCGAGCTCGTCGACGAGGCAGCCGAGCGCCTGGGCGGCATCGACATCCTCGTGAACAACGCGGGCAAGCAGGTCGCGGTCGAGAACGTCGAAGACCTCTCCGACGACCAGTTCCGCACCACGTTCGAGACGAACGTCTTCGCGCCGTTCTGGATCATCAAAGCGGCGCTCCGGCACATGCCCGCCGGGGCATCCATCATCAACACCGCGTCGCTCGAGGCCTACAAGCCCGCACCCGACCGCCTCGATTACGCGGCGACCAAGGCCGCGATCAACAACCTCTCGAAGGGTCTCGCGCAGCAGCTGGCGCCCCGTGGCATCCGGGTCAACGTCGTCGCGCCCGGCCCGGTGTGGTCGGCGCTGCAGGTGAGCGACGGCGTCAGCGACGAGCAGATGCAGGCGTTCGACGACGAGAACGAGTACAAGCGCGCCGGGCAGCCCGCCGAGATCGCGCCCGCGTTCGTCTTTCTCGCGTCGGCCGAGTCGAGCTACGTCTCGGGTGAGACGCTCAACGTCAACGGCGGCATGGTCACGCCGTGACGAGCGGGGTCAGGCGGTCGGCGCGTTCCAGCTGAGCGACTCGATGTAGCGCAGCAGCACGCCCTCGCGGAGGGCCCACGGCGAGACCTCGAGCTCGTCGGCATCCATCATCGTCATCGCGGTGTGCAGCACGACCGCCCCCGCGACGATCTGGAACGTACGGTCGGCGGTGATGCCGGGCAGCTCCTGCCGAGCGGATGCCGGGATGCGCGCCAGCCGGGGGATCCACGACCCGAGCGCCGCGCGCGGCAGCACCATGCGCTCGCTGCCCGCCCAGCCCGGGGCCGGGTAGCCGACGAGCTTCGCGAGCGACCGGATCGCCTTCGACGAGCCGACGACGTGCTCGGCCTTCGGCTGGCCCTTCATCGTCGCGATGACGGGCTTGAGGGTCTTCTTCGCATGCGCCCGCAGCCGCTCGACCGCTTCTTCGCCGGGCGGGTCGTCGGCGAGGAACTCGATCGTCATGCGTCCGGCGCCGAGGGGAACGGATGCCGCCACCTCGGGCAGCTCGTCGCGGCCCGCCGCCATCTCGAGCGAGCCGCCGCCGATGTCGAAGAGCAGGATCTGCCCGGCCGACCAGCCGAACCAGCGCCGGACCGCCAAGAACGTGAACCGCGCTTCGGCCTCGCCGCCCAGCACCTGCAGCTCCTGGCCGAGCGCCTCCTCGATGCGGGCGATCACATCGCCGCCGTTCGCCGCCTCGCGCACTGCGCTCGTGGCCGTCGCCAGCAGTTCGACGACGTTCTCCTTCTGCGCGACCGCGCGCGCTTCGGCGACCGCCGCGACGAGCGCGGCGACGCCCTCTTCGCTGATCGAGCCGTCGGGTTCGAGGTAGCGCATGAGGCGCAGCACCGTGCGCTGACTCGTCGCCGCGAGCGGGCGACCGCCCGGACGGACGTCGGCCACGAGCAGATGGACGGTATTCGAACCGATGTCGAGGACTCCGAGGCGCACGGTCTGAGGCTAGTGGCTCGCCGGTGGCGGCCCCGACCGCGTGACGCGGCTCAGCGGGTGGCCGAGAGGGTGAGCTTCGGGGGAGTCGGGGCGACGGGCGCCGTGACGATCACGCCGACGTCGACGCGCGCGCCCGCCGTCACGTTCGCGAGCCCCCAGTCGGCGCCGGAGCACGACACGCGTGCGCTGGCCGTGCCGGGAGACGCGACCGAGCAGCTCATGCCCCACGCGCTCTGGATGCCGGTGGCCCGCGGCGAGGGCCACGAGGCCTTCCACGCCTTGACCTTGACGCTCGACGAGGCGGTCACCGCGAGGGCGGCCTGGTACGACCCGGGCCACGGGCTGGGGATGCTCATCGTCGCGACGACGCCGTTCGAGCTCGCGCTCGACACTCCGCCGCCGGTCGGCGTCGACGGCTGACCAGGGGTCGCCGGCGGAGGCGTCGGCTGCGGCGCCGGTGCGGGCGCGGGGGCCGACGGGTAGGCGACCTTCTTCGGCGTGAGGATCGACTTCAGTGCCGTGAGCTTCGACTTCTCGCGGGTGAACCAGTCGTCCTTGAGCAGGCCGCCGGTGTCACCGCTGTTCGGGTTGAACGACCAGTAGGCCCAGCTGACGCCGCGGTCCTTCATATACCGGGTGAGCTTCGCGAGCCACTTCTTGTCGGACGAGGTCTGCAGCTTCGTGCCGAACTCTCCGACGAAGACGGGGGCGATCTTCTTCGAGGTGATGAAGCCCCAGTTGCGCTCCCACACCGAGCGGAGGTTGTTCGGGTAGTCCCTCGAGTGGAACCACGACTGGTCGAACACCGACGACGGGTACTCGTGCGGCGAGTAGACGACGCGGTTCTTGACCTTCAGGGTGACGGGCTTCGTCGCCACGCCGCGGAGGTTTCCGCCCCACCAGGTCGAGCTGCCGTCGGGGCCGTACTGCACGCCCTCGACGATCATGAGCAGGTTCGGGTTGACGGTGTGGATCGCGTTGCCGGCGCGCATCGCCGCGGCCCGCCAGTCGCGCGAGCGCTCGCCGCAGCCCCAGCAGGCGTTGCCGCGGGGCTCGTTGTGCAGGTCGAACCCGATCACCGTGGCGTTCGTCTTGTAGCGCTTCGCGAGCATCTTCCAGTCCGAGATCCACCGGGCCTCGGAGTACTTCTTGGTGTACCAGAGCTCGGACTGCGCGTCGGAGCCCGGCCGGTGCCGGTCGAGGATCACACGCATGCCGTATTTGCGGGCGCTCGCGATGACGGCATCCATGACCTTCAGCGGCGACGCGTTCACGAGCTTCGGGTTCAGGTTGCCGTTGACCGAGCCGGCCTTCTTCTGCGTGAGGCACTCGTTCGAGAACGGCAGGCGGATCGCGTTGAATCCCATGCCCGCGATCTGCGACATGCCCTGGTCGAGCGTGATCGACCACAGGCCGTGCGGTGCGCACGTGTCGGTCTCCATGCCGAACCACGACGTGGCCTTCACGGTGAAAGTCTTGCCCGTCGACGCGACGACGATCTTCGACCCCTTGGTCCCCAGCCAGCCGACCGATGCCGCCTCCGCCGGAGCGGGACTCGACACGAGTCCGACGGAGACCGCGAGAACGACGGCCGAGACCACAGCCAATACGCGACGCAGCATCCGAAAACCCCCACATAAAGCGGTGAAAACCGCATGAACATCCGGGATAAGAGTACGGCACCCGCGACACGCGCGGGAGTGGGGTGGTTGCCGGTGTTCGGGGGTTCGTGTGGCGCGATGGCGGGGGTCGGTGGTGATGAGCCCGGCACACGCGCCACGTGAACGGTCGGCTGGGTGTTGGGCCGGAGTCGCGGGGTGGTGCGGCGGGTTCATGTGGCGCGCATGCAGGGGTGGATGCCGCCGAGCCGAGCATTTGTGACACATGAAGGCCGCGGCGTGCCGCGCACCAGCGCCACGCGAACGCCCGGGTCGGTCACCAGACGGGTCTCGCGCGCTCGCCCCCGTGTCCCCGCCTCGCGCCCTCGCGCCCGCCGCGCCGCACCGCGGCCGCGGCGAGGCTAGAGTGAGCGACGATGTCCCCTGACGAGACGCTGACGACCGTCGATTCGCTCTATCGCGAGATCGGCCGTGCCGAGTGGGCGCGAATGGCCTCCGATATGGAGCAGCCCCTCACCGAGACCGAGGTGGTTCAGCTCCGCGGAATCGGCGACCGTCTCGACATCCGCGAAGTGCGCGAGGTCTACCTGCCGCTCAGCCGCCTGCTGTCGCTCTACGCGAGCGCCACCCGCCGCCTCGGCGCCGAGACGGCCGGGTTCGTCGGCGAGAGCGACGCGACGACGCCGTTCATCGTCGCCGTCGCGGGATCGGTCGCCGTCGGCAAATCGACGATCGCCCGCCTGCTCCGTGAGCTGATGAGCCGCTGGCCGGGCACGCCGCGCGTCGAGCTCGTCACGACCGACGGCTTCCTCTACCCGAACGCCGAGCTCGAGCGTCGCGGGATCATGGATCGCAAGGGCTTTCCCGAGTCGTACGACCGCCGCGCGCTGCTCGAGTTCCTCGTCGACGTGAAGTCGGGTGCGGCAGAGGTGCGGGCGCCGTACTACTCGCACATGCGGTACGACATCATCCCCGACGCGCACGTGACCGTGCGCCGCCCCGACGTGATCATCGTCGAAGGGCTGAACGTCTTGGCATCCGCTCCGAACCCCCACGACATCGCCGTCAGCGAGCTGTTCGACTTCTCGATCTACGTCGACGCCGACATCGCGCACATCGAGCAGTGGTACGTGAACCGCTTCCTCGCTCTCCGCGAGGGTGCGTTCTCGAACCCGAACTCGTTCTTCAAGGTGTTCGCCGACATCTCCGACGACGAAGCCGTCGAACGGGCCCTCGGTTTCTGGAACGACATCAACTTGCCGAACCTGCGCGAGAACGTGGAGCCGACGCGCCACCGCGCGAAGCTCGTGCTGCAGAAAGCCGCCGACCACACGGTCGAGTCGGTGCGGCTGCGCAAGCTCTGACCCGAGCCTCGGCTCAGCGGTACGAGCCGAACACCTGCGTGTAATACGGCTGGCCGTTCGAGCCGCATGCGACGCCGATGCCGATGCGGTTGTAGGCGCCGAGGATGTTCTTCTTGTGGCCGGCCGACTTCATCCACGCCGGAGTGACCTTCGCGGGGGTGTAGCCGTAGGCGACGTTCTCAGCGGCCGCGCGCCACCCGGCGGGGATCTGCGACGAGTACTTGGGGTTGTGGCTCATGCGCTTCGCGGAGGCCTGCTTCGCCGACCACGCAACGGCGACCTTGTTCATGCTCGCGGTGGCCTTGAGCGCCGGCTTGCCCGCCTTCTTGCGGGCGGCGTTGACGTCGGTGAGGACCTTCTTCTGCACTGCGGCCTGCGTCATCGAGGTGCACGAGGTCGACGGCGCTGCGGATGCCGCTCCGGCGGGCACCAGCGCGAGCAGCAGCGCCGCGGTGGCCGTGACGGCGAGGTGCCGACGGCGCAGCGTGCGGCGGGGGGAGGTGGGAGGCATGGGGGACTCCAAGCAGATGAGGGAGCTTCCAGGATTACAGCCTCGCCTGGACTCCGCCAGTGAGAGGCCGCGCCCGGCGGCGCGCGACGCGCCCGGAACCGGTGCGGGGCTGCGTCCCAGCCGGACGGACCTAGCATGGAGCCCATGTGCGGAATCGTTGGATACGTGGGGCCTCGCGACAGTCAGGCCATCCTCCTCTCGGGGCTCGCTCGCCTCGAATACCGCGGATACGACTCCGCCGGCATCGCCGTGATCGACGGCGAGGGCGACCTCGAGATGCGCAAGCGCGCCGGCAAGCTGCAGGTGCTGCGCGATGACCTCACCGCGCACCCGATGTCCGACGGCACGACCGGCATCGGCCACACCCGCTGGGCGACCCACGGCGGCCCGACCGACGTCAACGCGCACCCGCACCTGGCCGACGACGACAAGCTCGCCGTCATCCACAACGGCATCATCGAGAACTTCGCCGAGCTGAAGGCCGAGCTCCTCGAGCAGGGCTACACGTTCGAGAGCGAGACCGACACCGAGGTGGCCGCCGTGCTGCTCGGCCGCGAGTATGCGGCATCCCACGACCTCGTCGACGCGTTCCGCAACGTCGCCGCCCGCCTCGAAGGTGCATTCACGCTGCTCGCGATGCACAAGGACCAGCCCGGCCTCGTGGTCGGCGCTCGCCGCAACTCGCCGCTCGTGATCGGCCTCGGCGAGGGCGAGAACTTCCTCGGCTCCGACGTCGCCGCCTTCGTCGAGCACACCCGTCACGCCCTCGCGATCGGCCAGGACCAGATCGTCGCGATCACCCCCGGCGGGGTCGAGGTCACCGACTTCTTCGGCGCTGCCGTCGAGGTCGAGCCGTTCGACATCGTGTGGGATGCCTCCGCGGCGGAGAAGGGCGGCTGGTCGTCGTTCATGGCCAAGGAGGTCTCGGAAGAGCCCGAAGCCGTCGCCAACACTCTTCGCGGACGCCTGCACGAGGGCGCCGTCACGATCCCCGAGCTGAACGGCCTCGACGACCTGTTCGCCGGCATCGACCGCATCGTCGTCATCGCCTGCGGCACCGCCTCGTACGCCGGCCTGACCGGCAAGTACGCGATCGAGAAATGGACCCGGGTGCCGGTCGACGTCGAGCTCGCGCACGAGTTCCGCTACCGCGAGCCCGTCATCGGCGAGAACACCCTCGTCGTCTCGATCTCGCAGTCGGGCGAGACGATGGACACCCTGATGGCCGTCAAGTACGCCCGCGAGCACGGCGCAAAGACCCTCTCGATCTGCAACACCCAGGGAGCCACGATCCCGCGCGAGTCCGACGCGATCGTCTACACCCACGCCGGACCCGAGGTCGCCGTCGCGTCGACGAAGGCCTTCGTCGCGCAGATCACCGCGCTGTACCTGCTGGCCCTCCACATCGGCCGCGTCCGCGGCGTGCTCTCCGCCGAGGAGTCGGAGGTCGCCGTGCGCGAGCTCGAGGCCATCCCCGAGAAGATCTCGCGCGTGCTCGAGACCGAGCAGGAGCACATCGAGCAGTTCGCACGCTGGATGGGCGACACCCAGTCGGTGCTGTTCCTCGGCCGCCACGTCGGATACCCGATCGCCCTCGAGGGAGCCCTCAAGCTCAAGGAGATCTCGTACATCCACGCCGAGGGCTTCGCCGCGGGTGAGCTCAAGCACGGGCCGATCGCGCTCGTCGAGCCCGGCCAGGCCGTCTTCGTGATCGTGCCGTCGCCACGCGGTTCGGGCGAACTGCACAAGAAGGTCGTCTCGAACATCCAGGAGATCCGGGCGCGCGGCGCGCGGGTCATCGCGGTGGCCGAAGAGGGCGACGTCGCCGTGCTCCCGTTCGCCGACGAGGTGCTTCGCATCCCGCTCGCCGGGCCGCTGTTCGAGCCGCTTCTGGCCGTCGTGCCGCTGCACATCTTCGCGATGGGCCTGGCCACCGCTAAGGGCCTCGACGTCGATCAGCCGCGCAACCTCGCCAAGTCGGTCACGGTCGAGTAGGCCCCGCGCCGCTCGGCCCGAAGCGGGCGTCGCGCGCTTCGGCGACCCACGTGCGCAGCTGCCACGGTGCGAACCGGAACAGCCGTGCGACGTCGGCCTCGGCGTACCCGGCCTCGAGCACGGCGGCGACCGCGAACTCCCGCATCGACGGGAACTCCCGGCCCTCAAGGGGCCCGGTGCGCAGGTCGCGGAACGAGCGCGGCGCCGGGCGGGCACCCGGGGTGCGGGAAGTGGGGATGCCGCCGGTCGGGGTGTTCTGGGTCGGGATGCCGCCTGTCGGGGTGCTTCCGGTCGGGTTGCCGCCCGTCGGCGGGCGGGAGCCGGTGAACGGAGCGGAGATCACGTAACCGGGCGGCGGGCCGGCCGGCCCGCCCTGCGGGGGCGCGGGGGACTGCGGTTGAGGCTGACCCTGCGGCTGCGGTTGACCGGGATGCGGTTGGCCATCCGGCTGCGGCCCCGGTTCAGCGGGTTGCCCGGGCGCTGCGTGCGGCGTCGCGGCCGGGAGGCCCGGCCACGGATACTCCGTCGGCCACGGTGCGGCCGCCGGATCGTCCGCTCCGGCATCCGCATCGGGCTCCCAGATCTCCGGAATCTCGAGGGGTTGATAGTCCGCCGGCGGCTCTATCAGCAGGTGCGCCTCGGGCCACTGCGTGAGCGCGTCCTCCTGCGCGACCCGGTCGAGGGGGATGAACGGCGCCTCGTCCGAGCCCTCGCCCGTCTCGGAGGCGATCACCTCGTCGGCGGCCGTCAGTGCCGCATCCGCATCGAAGACGGGCGCCCGGGCGGCATCCATCTCACCCCGCGCGGGGACGGCATCCGTCTCGGCAGTCACGACGGGTACATGGGGCACGGTGACGCGTTGCTCGGGTCCGCTCATCGCGACGTCCTCTTCGGGTGAGGGTGGTGTCTCGGGGTCAGCCTCGGCAACGACTTCGGGCGCGGATGCCGACGCGCTTCGTCGTCGCAGGGGCCACCGACGACGTCGCACAGCCTCACGATAGGCCCGGCGGGGCACTCGCGTCACGCGGCGCATTGCCGTCTCACCCGGCGAGCGGGTTCTTAGTCCGTCCTATCGGGGACTTAGACCGGTCTTACGCGGGACCGGCAGGCTTGGCGTGAGGCGTCGCGCGAAGTGATCACGAATCACGATTGACACAGACGTCTGGTAGACACGACGAGGCGCAGGCGACACTGCGCGCAGGATTGAGGAGCGGATATGCGGCTGTCGGTCATTGGTTGTGGGTACTTGGGAGCCGTGCACGCGGCAGCCATGGCGTCGATCGGCCACGAGGTCGTCGGCATCGATGTCGATGAGCGCAAAGTCGCCATGCTCTCGGCCGGTGAGGCACCGTTCTTCGAGCCCGGGCTGTCGGAGATCCTCGCAGAAGGAATCGCGTCCGGACGGCTCTCGTTCACGACTGACATGTCGGCGGCTCAGGGCGCCGCCGTGCACTTCGTCGGCGTGGGCACCCCGCAGGTCAAAGACGGCTACGCCGCCGACATGACCTACGTGAACGCCGCGATCGACGCGCTCGTGCCGTACCTCTCCGAGGGCGACATCGTCGCCGGAAAGTCGACCGTTCCCGTCGGCACCGCCGCCGGTCTTGCCGAGCGCGTGACCCCGACCGGCGCGACGCTGGTGTGGAACCCCGAGTTCCTCCGTGAAGGCTTCGCCGTCCAGGACACCGTCGACCCTGACCGTCTCGTCGCGGGCGTTCCCGCCGGCGCCGAGGGCGAGCGTGCGGCCGAGCTGCTGCGCGAGGTCTACCACCCGTCGATCGCGAAGGGCACGCCCTTCATCGTGACCGACTACGCGACCGCCGAGCTCGTGAAGGTGTCGGCCAACGCGTTCCTGGCGACCAAGATCAGCTTCATCAACGCCATGGCCGAGATCGCCGAGGTCTCGGGTGCGGACGTCACGACCCTCGCCGACGCCATCGGGCACGACGCCCGCATCGGACGCCGGTTCCTGGGGGCGGGCATCGGGTTCGGCGGCGGCTGCCTCCCGAAGGACATCCGCGCCTTCTCGGCCCGCGCCGAAGAGCTCGGCCGCGGTGAATCGGTCGGGTTCCTCCGCGAGGTCGACGAGATCAACATGCGTCGCCGCGAGCGCGCCGTGCAGCTCGTCGTCGAGGGTCTCGGCGGCAGCGTCTACAACAAGAAGGTCACTGTGCTCGGGGCGGCGTTCAAGCCCCACTCCGACGACATCCGCGACTCTCCCGGCCTCGACGTCGCCGTTCGCCTCTTCGGTCTCGGCGCCCACGTGACGGTCACCGATCCCGAGGCCATCTCGAACGCGAGCCGCGTGCACCCGCAGCTCACCTACGTCCACGATCGTGACGAGGCTCTTCAGGGCGCCGACGCCGTGATCGTCGTCACCGAGTGGGACGAGTACCGCCGCCAGCTCAGCCCTGAGCACGCATCCACGCTCGCCGCCGGACGCATCGTGGTCGACGGCCGCAACTGCCTCGACCCCGCCGCCTGGCGCGCCGAAGGCTGGACCTACTACGGCATGGGACGCCCCTAACCCGCAGCCAACGGCATCCGTTCGACGTGGCGCGGGCGCTGCGGGCGTTCGCGTGGCGTTTATGCGCGAGTGGATGCCAGCGCCCGGATTGACGCTGTGCGTCTCATTCGCGTGGCGCAAAGGCGCGCCTGGATGCCGGTGACCCCAGCTCCCGCGCCACATGAGCGCACCTCCACGCCCGCGACCCCAGCTCCCGCGCCACATGAGCGCGCCGTGGCGTCAGCTCAGAACGGTGCCGGCGAACAGCAGCGCGACCATCGTCGTGTTGTAGACGATGTGCACGAGCACGGCGCCCCAGATGCGGCCGGTCAGGATGACGAGCAGCGAGCAGACCAGGCCGACGGCGCCGAGGGGCAGCGCCTCGCTGAGGGGGAGCGACCCGTCGATGGCGTGCAGCAGCATGAACGTGGCGGTCGAGACGAGCACGGCGCCGAGACCGGCGGCGAAGGCTCCGGCCGGCCGGCGAAGCGCCGAGTACACCGCGACGAGCACGACGGTGCGGAAGAAGAACTCCTCGACGGTCGGCCCGATGAGCGCGGCCGGCAGAGCATCGGTCACGAACCAGGTGGCCGGCAGCGATCCGTCGAGCGTGGTGACCGAGGGCATCGGGCGCGATCCGGCATCCGTGATCCAGCCCTGCAGCAGGCGCAGGAAGATCCCGAGGGCGGCGGCGTAGAGAAGGTCGACCGGGCGGAAGGTCAGCAGTCCGGCGGGGCGACCGCGGCGGAAGGCGAAGTAGACGGGGAACAGCATGCCGGCCCAGAGCACGAGCGACGAGACGAGCGGGGCCCACGGCGACGTCCACAGCAGGGTGACGAGCGCACCGCCGAAGATGCCGACACCGAGGCTGACGAGCGCCACGGCCAGGACGATCGAATCCCACCGGCGCACGGCGGTGCCGCCGAGGCGCCAGTCGGTTCGCCGCGAACGGCGTCGACGCCGGGCGTTCCCGGCGTCATCGGACGAGACCGGGAGCGCGGCGTTGGGAGCCGGGCCGTCGCTAAGCTGTTCCTGCACGGGGCCTACGGTACCCGGTGGCCGCTGATCCCCTGAGCGTCACCGGCGGGGAGGCCCGGCATCCGACCTCGGAAGGACCCTCGTGATCCACATCCTCACGGTCTGCACCGGCAACATCTGCCGGTCGCCTCTCGCGGCGCAGCTGCTCGCGCACCGCATGGCCGACATCGGCGTCGAGGCGACGAGCGCCGGCATGCGGGCACGCGCCGACGACCTCATGCCGCTCGAGGCGGCCGAGCAGGCCCTCGCGCAGGGCGTGCCGACCCACCTCTCCCACGCTCACCGGGCGCGGTTTCTCACCGAGGCGCTGCTGCAGAACCCCGATCTGATCCTCGCGATGGACCGCGAGCACCGCCGCACCATCGCCGAGCTCGCCCCATCGAAGCTGCGCGCGACCTTCACGCTGCGGGAGTTCGAACGTCTCGCCGCCGCGACCTCTGACGACGCGATCCGAGCCGGCGCAGAGGGCGCCGACCCCCGCGAGCGCCTCCGCGGCGCCCTCGCCGTCGTCGGCGGGCAACGTGGACTCGTGCTGCCCCCGGCCGACCCCCGTGACGACGACGTCGTCGACCCCTACGGTCGCTCGCGCGAGACCTACGCCCGATCGACCTCGCAGCTCGTCCCCGGCATCGCCGCGGTCGAGCGCGTCGTGCGCCTCGCTGTCGGCTGACCCCGCACCAGTCGACCCCGGCAGAGCGCGAGCCGCACGGGTCGGGCGCCCTCGTCCGGCGATAGTCTGGACGGATGCCGCAGCGTGCGGCCAGGGGAGGCGAGATGATCATCGGGATCGGCGTCGACCTGGTCGACATCCCACGGTTCGAGAGCTCGATCGTGCGCACACCGAAGCTGCTCGACCGGCTGTTCACCGCCGCTGAGCAGCGCCTCAAACCGCACTCGCTCGCCGCCCGCTACGCCGCGAAGGAAGCGCTGATCAAGGCGCTCGGCGGATCCGACGGAGTGCGCTGGACCGATATCGAGATCGCCGCGGAGCCCTCGGGCCGCCCCGTCTTCGCACTGTCGGGCGAGACCGCCGCGACCGTCGAGAGCCGCGGCATCGCGGCCCTCCACCTGTCGCTGTCGCACGACGCGGGACTCGCGACCGCCTATGTCATCGCCGAGGGTGACGCCGGGCCCGCGGCATCCGATCACGCCGGCAGCTCGAGAGTGGTCCTGTCATGAGCGCTTCGACCGAAACCCACCGCATGTCCGCGGGCGTGGCACGCGAGGCCGTCGTCGACGTGTCGGCGATCGAGCACAACGTCCGGCACCTCCGCGCTCTCACCCAGACCGAGGTCATCGCGGTCGTCAAGGCCGACGGCTACGGGCATGGCGCCGAACGCTCGGCACGGGCGGCGCTCGCCGGCGGCGCCGACCGCCTCGCCGTCGCCGACGTGGGGGAGGGTCTCGCGCTCCGCGCCGCCGGCATCGACGCCCCGATCCTCGCGTGGCTCCACGCCCCCGGCGAATCGTTCACCGAGGCGGCGGCCGCGCGGCTCGAGCTCGGCATCTCGAGCTTCGACCAGCTCGCGGCCGCGGGGGCGGCGGCATCCGAGGGCCACCCCGTCGACGTGCACCTCAAGGTCGAGACGGGGCTCGCCCGCAACGGCATCGCCCCGGCCGACTACCGCGCCGTGTTCGACGAGGCGGCGCGCCTCGAGGCAGCCGGGCTCGTGCGCGTCGTCGGGATGTTCAGCCACCTCTCGAACACGTCGCCCGCCGACGACCGGGCCGCGCTCTCGCGGTTCACGGTCGCGCAGGCCGGAGCCGAGGCCGCCGGGCTCCGTCCGCGCCTGCGCCACCTTGCGGCCTCGCACGCGGCGATCGACCTGCCCGCCGCGCGGCTCAACTGCGTGCGCCTCGGCATCGCCATCTACGGCCTGTCGCCGTTCGATGACCGATCGTCGGCCGACCTCGGGCTCCGGCCCGCCATGACCCTGCGCGGTGCGGTCGCCGCCGTCCGCCGCGTGCCCGCCGGTCAGGGCGTGTCGTACGGCTACCTGCACCGCACCACGACCGAATCGACCCTCGCGCTCGTGTCGCTCGGCTACGCCGACGGCGTGCCCCGCGCGGCATCCGGTGCGGGCCCCGTGATGATCGGCGGCCAGCGCTACACGGTCGCCGGCCGCATCGCGATGGACCAGTTCGTCGTCGACGTGGGGCACGCCGAGGTCGCCGTCGGCGATGAGGCGGTGCTGTTCGGAGATCCGTCGACCGGTGCGCCGTCAGCCGGCGAATGGGCGGATGCCGCGGGCACCATCAACTACGAGATCGTCACGCGGGTCGGGCCCCGGGTCCCCCGCCGGGAGGTGCGTTCATGAGTGGGATCGACTCGTTCGCCGGCCAGCGCGAGATCGCCTCGCCGGCCGATATGGAGGAGTTCGGGCGTCAGCTCGGCGCCGCGCTGCGACCGGGCGACCTGGTCGTCCTGACCGGGCCCCTCGGCGCGGGCAAGACCACGCTCACCCGCGGCATCGGCGCGGGGCTCGGCGTGCGCGGCCCGGTGCAGAGCCCCACCTTCGTCATCGCACGGACCCACCCGTCAGAGGTCGGCGGCGCGCCACTCGTGCACGTCGACGCCTACCGGCTGGGGTCGCCCGCCGAGCTCGACGACCTCGGTCTCGACCTCGAGCGCTCGGTCACGATCGTGGAGTGGGGCCGCGGCATGGTCGACGGCCTCGTCGACAGCTGGTGGGAGATCGAGCTCGACCGCGGCTGGAGCGGCACCGGCGTCGACAACGCGTGCGGCACCAACAACGCCTTCGTGCAGGACATGGAAGACGCCGCCCCCCGGATCGTCACGGTCACCCGCCGTCCGTGACCGGCAGGCCAGATAACCTGAGAGGGTGATCCTCGGCATCGACACCTCCCTCGGCACGGCCGTCGCCGTGACCGATGCCGACGGGGCCGTCCGCGCCGAGGCCGCCAGCACCGATCCGCTCGGCCACGCCGAGATCATCGGCACGCTTCTCCAGAACGCCCTGACGGATGCCGCCCGCGGACCCATCGGCGCCACGGGCGCCCCGCAGCCGATCGCCCTCACTGCCGTCGCCGCGGGAATGGGTCCCGGCCCGTTCACGGGCCTGCGGGTCGGCATCGCCGCCGCGCGGGCGTTCGCCCTGGGCCGCGGCATCCCCGTGATCCCCGTCGTCAGCCACGACGCGGCCGCGCTCGCTGTCTTCCTGGCCGACCCGTTCGCCGAGGTCGCCCGCTTCGCCGTCGTCACCGACGCGCGCCGCCGGGAGTTCGCGTACACGGTCTACGACGGTGTCGACGACGACGGTCTGCCCGTCCGCGCCGTCGGGCCCGCCCTCGTTCCGCGCGACCAGATCGACGAGGTGCTCGCCGACGCCGGTGCCGAACGCCGCGACATCACCTCGATCCCGGCGACGATGCTCGCCCTCGTCGCAGCCCGCGCCGTCGCCGCGGATCGCGTCGAGGCGCTCGATGAGCCGCTCTACCTGCGGGCGCCCGACGTCACCCCGCCCGCCGCGCGCAAGAAGGTGGGCACATGACGCTCCGCACTGCTGAACCCGACGACCTCGCCGAGATCATGCGACTCGAGCGCGCCACGTTCCCGACCGACGCGTGGAGCGAGCCGATGATCCGCGACGAGATCGCCTCGCCCCACGGCCGCTACGTCGTCGACGTCGAAGCCGGGCAGATCCGCGGCTTCGGCGGAGTGAGGGCCGTCGCAGGCGCCGCCGACGCCGACATCCAGACCATCGCGATCGCCGAAGAGGCCCGCGGCCGGGGTCGCGGGCGCCGCCTGCTGCACGAGCTGCTCGCGACGGCGCTGGCCCGCGGCGCGCGCACCGTCTTCCTCGAGGTGCGCGACGACAACCCCAACGCGACGAAGCTGTACGCCTCGGAGGGGTTCACCGAGATCGGCCGCCGTCCTCGCTACTACCAGCCCGACGACGTCGACGCGATCGTCATGAAGCTCGACCTCCGCGGCTGGGCCGCTGCCCGTGCCGAGGCGACGACGGGCGGCTTCGCCGCGCCGACATCGCCGCCCGGCGGCCAGGGGCGGGGCTGAGATGGTCGGCGCGTCACGCGAACCCCTCGTCCTCGGCATCGAGACCAGCTGCGACGAGACCGGAATCGGCATCGTCCGCGGCCGCACTCTGCTGAGCAACACGATCGCCAGTTCGATGGACGAGCACGCCCGCTACGGCGGCGTCGTGCCCGAGGTCGCCGCGCGGGCGCACCTCGAGGCGCTGCAGCCGGCGATCGAGGCGGCGCTCGCCGACGCGCAGGTCGAGCTCGCCGACATCGACGCGATCGCCGTCACGAGCGGGCCGGGTCTCGCCGGCGCGCTCATGGTCGGCGTCGGGGCCGCGAAGGCACTCGCCGTGAGCCTCGAGAAGCCGCTTTATGCGGTGAACCATCTCGTCGGGCACATCGCTGCCGACATCCTCACCGGCGACGAGGTCGAGTACCCGACCGTCGCGCTCCTCGTCAGCGGCGGGCACACCTCGCTGCTGCTCGTGCGCGACCTGGTCTCCGACGTCGAGATGCTCGGCGAGACGATGGACGACGCCGCAGGCGAGGCCTTCGACAAGATCGCCCGCATCCTCGGGCTGCCCTACCCGGGCGGGCCCGAGATCGACCGCGCCGCCGCCACGGGTGACCCGAACGCCATTCGCTTCCCCCGCGGCATGTCCCGCGCCTCCGACATGGCGGAGCACCGCTACGACTTCTCGTTCTCGGGCCTGAAGACGTCGGTGGCCCGCTGGGTCGAGCAGCGCGAAGCGGCCGGCGAGGATGTCTCGGTCGCCGACGTCGCGGCATCCTTCCGCGAAGCCGTCGTCGACGTGCTCATCACGAAGGCCCTCGACGCGTGCGCGCGCCATGAGGTTCCCCGGTTGCTGCTCGGTGGCGGCGTGATCGCGAACCGTCGCCTCCGCGAGGTCGCGCTCGAGCGTGCCGCCGCCGCGGGCGTCGAGGTGCGCATTCCGCCGCTCTCGCTCTGCACCGACAATGGCGCGATGATCGCCGCCCTCGCCTCAGAACTGATCATGAGTGGACGGCCCGCATCGACACTCGACTTCGGCGCCGACTCCACCCTTCCGGTCACGCAGATCCAGGTGGCCGCGGGATGACCGGCCCCGACGGGGATCTGCGACCGGATGCCACGTCGCGCCGCGCAGCCGCGGGGCGTGGTGCCGCGGAGGCCCGCACGGAACCCCGCCTCGACGCTCCTGCTGAGAGGCCGATCGTCGTCGCCGCGTCGGTGTCGCCCCCGTCGGGCGATGCGGCGCGTGCCGCGGCGCCCCCGACGATGCCGGGTGCGCACCGGGGCGGATTCCAGCGCGAGATGACGCAGCCGCTGCCGGTCGCGCCCCCGCTCATCGAGGTGCATCCCGATCCGGCGAGTGCGCCCGACCCGCAGGTGCATTGGATCCACCGGCCGCCCACTCTGCCCCGCAGCGGCGGCTGGGCGATGCTCTTCGGCATCCTCGCCCTGCTGCTCTCGCTCTTCGTCGGGTGGGGCTTCCCCGTCGGGATGATCGGCGTCGTCCTCGCGATCCTGGCACTGCGCAGGCCCTGGGAGCGGCGCGAGACCGCCGTCTGGGCGCTGGGGCTCAGCGTCGCCTCACTGCTGTTCAGCGCCGGCTGGCTCTGGTGGGCGGCCTCGCAGGGCCCGCTCTTCAGCTGACTCGCTCCGTCGCGTCAGAGCGGCTCGCCGTCCCCGAGCAGTACGACCTGCCGGTCAGACCCGGTCGGCGAGGATCGCGATGCGCTGGCCCTTGTCGCCGACCCGCGCGAGGATCAGCGTCGCCGACGCGTCGCCGCGCAGCGTGAGCTTTCGGCGGAACTGGGCGGGGTCGACGTCGATGCCGCGCTTCTTGATCTCGATCGTGCCGATCCCGTGGGTCCGCAACGCCGCGTTGATCGTCGGCACCTTGACCGGCATCACCTCGCGCACCCGGAACGACTGCACGAACGGGTTCGTGAGGGCGGCATCCGATGTCAGATAGGCGACGCCGTCGCCGAGCATGCCCGCCTGCAGGTCGCGGGCGACATCGCCGATCAGGCGGGCGCGGATCACCGCACCCTCGGGCTCGTGCACGAACGCACCGAGCTCCCGCACCGGCTCGTCCTCGGCATCCGTCGCCGCCGTCAGCTCATGCGTCGATCCGCCGCGGGAGACGAGCGCCGCGCGTCGCACGCCGCCCCGGCGGAGTGCGCCCGACCACAGGACGAGCTCGATCGTCGAGCCGTCGACGCTGATCCACTGCGCCTCGACGTCATTCGGGATCATCCGCCGGTCGAGGCCGGGGCCGAGCTTGATCCCCGTGGGAAGGCGGGATGCCAGTGCGAACGCCCAGTCCAGCGACGGCGACCAGTCGTCGGGGTTCGTCCGAGACGTCTCCGAGTGCCCGGCGGTGCGCCGCGCGGGGTCGAGCCAGACAGCATCCACACCGGTGAGGTCGGTGTCTTCGGCGAACCCGTGCCGGACGGTCACCGACTCGCCGAACGGGGCGAGGTTGTAGGCGGCGAGGGCCGCGGTGGTCTCATCGGCGTCGACGGCGAGGACGTCGAGGCCGATGCCCGCGAAGCCGAGGGCGTCGCCGCCGATGCCGCATCCGAGGTCGGCGACGCGGGTGAGTCCGGCGGCACGGAAGCGACCCGCGTGCCGGGCGGCGATCTCGAGCCGGGTGGCCTGTTCGAGCCCGGCGCGCGTGAAGAGCATGCGGTCCGCGAACGGCCCGAACTTCGGCGCCGCGCGCACCCGGAGGTGGGCCTGGCCGACGACGGCCGACACGAGGTCGGGGGAGTGGCCCGCGGCGCGCAGTCGTGACACGGCGGCGGCCACCTCCGTCGCGCCGGCGAGAGGACCGACCTCGTCGATCATCCGCAGACCCTCGGCGGTCAGCAGGGCGGTCAGCTCGGCCTGTTCCATCCGGCCAGCCTAGGCGGCGGGCCGCGCCGTCGACGGCCCCGTCGCGTGCGCATCGACATGAGTTGGCACTCGCGTTGCATGAGTGCCAACGGCCCCCTAGACTTGCATTAGCACTCTCGGTAAGCGGGTGCTAATAAGTCTTGAGCACGACCCCATCAGCAAGAAAGAGGTAGACCGTGTCGGTTTCCATCAAGCCGCTCGAAGACCGCATCGTCATCAAGCAGGTCGAGGCCGAGCAGACCACCGCAAGTGGCCTGGTCATCCCCGACACCGCTAAGGAGAAGCCCCAGGAGGGCGAGGTCGTGGCTGTCGGCCCCGGCCGCATCGATGACAACGGCAACCGTGTTCCGCTCGACGTCGCCGTCGGCGACCGCGTGCTGTACAGCAAGTACGGCGGCACCGAGATCAAGTTCGGCGCAGACGAGTTCCTCGTTCTGTCGGCCCGCGACGTCCTCGCGGTCGTCGTTCGCTGACGCACTCCGTTTCACGAAGGGCCCGGATGCCACGGCATCCGGGCCCTTCGACGTCGGTGGCGGTATCCCGACGATGAAAGGCAGGATGCCGCCGGGGTTCCGGCATCCGGCGGTGTCATGACCGTCGTAGTCTTGTGCTCGTGACACCGGAACAGGCAGCACGCGAGAAGACGCTCGGCGGCGTCTACGTCTTCGCGGCATATCTGCTGTGGGGCTTCATGCCCATTTACTTCGTGACGCTCGCGCCGACCGGACCGTGGGAGGTCGTCGGCTGGCGCGTCATCCTCTCGCTGGTCTTCTGCCTCGCCCTGCTCGCCGTGACTCGCGGGTGGGGG
The DNA here is from genome assembly GCF_045066555.1 of Microbacterium sp. Ld4. Lineage (NCBI taxonomy): Bacteria > Bacillati > Actinomycetota > Actinomycetes > Micrococcales > Microbacteriaceae > Microbacterium > Microbacterium sp. Ld4. The sequence goes on from NZ_JBISHE010000001.1 coordinate 130,561, forward strand.
CGCCTCGTCGCGCTCCTCCGCAACCGTCGGCTGGTGATCTGGACGATCGTCGCGGGCCTGCTCATCTACGTGAACTGGCAGGCCTTCCTCATCGGCATCCTCACGGGGCACGTGGTCGAGACGAGCCTCGGCTACTTCATCAACCCGATCGCCACCGTGCTCCTCGGTGTCGTGGTCCTGCACGAGCGGCTGCGCATCGCGCAGTGGATCGCCATCGGCATCGCCGCCGCGGCCGTGCTCGTCATCATCATCGCGGTGGGCACCGTTCCCTGGATCGCGCTCACGCTGGCCGCGAGTTTCGCGACCTACAGCCTCGTGAAAAAGCGCATCGGCCCCGCCGTCGACGCTGTCAGCGGGCTGACGCTCGAGTCGCTCTGGCTCGTTCCGATCGCCGTGCTGCAGCTCGTGCTCGTCGCCACCTCGACGGGACTCACGATGGGTACGGTCTCCGCCGGGCACACGGTGCTGCTCCTGCTCGCCGGCGCCGTCACGGCAGTGCCCCTCCTCTTCTTCGCGGCCGGGGCTCGCCGCAGCACCCTGACGATCCTGGGTGTGATGCAGTTCATCGCGCCGATCATGCAGTTCCTCACCGGCGTGCTGATCCTCGGCGAGCCGATGCCGCTCGAGCGGTGGATCGGGTTCGGGCTCGTGTGGGCCGCGGTGCTGATCTTCACGGTCGACTCGATCGTCCACTCGCGGCGGCACCGCACCACCCTGTCGGTCGGGGTCACCGAGCTCCGCTGAGCGGGAGCGCCTCGAGCCGGGTGCATGGGAGCGCGCCCATCGGCGCGGAGCCGCCGTTATCGGACCGTTGCCGGACTGTTCGACATCGTTAACGAACGGCAACATTGGCGAGACGAGCCTGCCGCTAGGTTGATCACACCGGGCCGGTCCCGATCTGACCCGTGTCAACTCAGCAAGGAGCACAATGAGCGTTCTCTCCCGTTCGCGCAGCGCAAAGATTCTGGGCGGCATCGCCCTGATCGGAGCGAGCGCACTCGTCCTGGCCGGCTGTTCCGGTTCCACCACGCCCGAAGGGTCGGCTGCTCCTGAAGCCTCGGCCGCAGGCTTCGACTTCCCGGTCAACTGCGACGAGGCCGAGCCCGCGTCGTACACCCCGGAACTCAACTCGACCTCCGAGGGCCCCGCGACCGACCTCACGTACACGATCGGCACCGCGCTCCCCGTGACCGGTAACCTCGCCTTCCTCGGCCCGCCCGAGATCTCGGCGACCGAGTTCGCGGCATCCGAGATCAACGCGGCCGACAAGGGCGTCACGATCAACCTCGTCCAGGGCGACTCGGGCGACACCGACAACAAGGCCTACGAGACCGAGATCCCCCGCCTCCTCGGCGAGGGCGCGACCGCCATCATCGGCGCCGCATCGTCGGGCACCTCGCTGCAGTTCATCGACCAGGTCATCGCGGCCGACGCGATCCAGTTCTCGCCCGCCAACACCTCGGCAGCCTTCACCGGCTACGAGGACAAGGGCCTCTACTGGCGCACCGCCCCCTCGGATGTCCTCCAGGGCCAGGTGCTCGGCAACCTCGTCGCCGGTGACGGCGCTGAGACCCTCGGCATGATCATCCTGAACGACTCGTACGGCACCGGACTCGCCTGCTTCACGAAGGCTGCCTTCGAAGAGGCCGGTGGCGAGGTCGTCGCCGCGTCGCTCTACAACACGGGTGACACGAACTTCTCGGCTCAGGTCGAGGACGTTCTGGCTGCCGACCCCGACGCGATCGCACTGATCACGTTCGAAGAGGTCAAGACGATCATCCCCGAGCTGGTCGCCGCCGAGTTCCCGGCATCCGGCATGTACTTCGTGGATGGCAACCTGTCGAACTTCGGTGACGAGTTCGAGCCGGGCACGCTTGCCGGCGCCAAGGGCACCTACCCGGCTGTCGACCCCGCCAGCATCACGCAGTTCCGCGACGACCTGAACTCGTTCTGGACCGGCGAGGGCAACCCCGCGCTCGAGGACTACACCTACGGTCCCGAGTCGTACGACTCCGTCGTGCTGCTCGCGCTCGCAGCTCTCGAGGCAGGCTCGTCCGAAGGCCCCGACGTCGCTGCGCACCTGCAGCAGGTCTCCGGTGGCGCTGGTGAGGGCACGAAGTGCACGACCTTCGCCGAGTGCGCCGACATCATCAACGCCGGTGACGTCGCGGACTACGACGGTGTCTCGGGTGCCATCACGTTCAATGAGGTCGGTGACCCCACCGAGGCCTCCATCGGCATCTTCGAATACGGCGACGACAACACCTACGAGTTCCTCAACCTCGGTTGAGCATGGCTGGCTGAGGTTCTCAGCCCGCTGACTCGCACAGAGGCCCCGATCTTCGGATCGGGGCCTCTGTGGCGTGCGGTGGGGACGCGTGCGCGTAGTCGAGTGGCGCATATGACGGGTTCGCTTCACGCGAGAGCTGCGCAAACGCCACATCAGCGAGCGTGATCACCCTTTCCATGCCCGCCGCACCAGTGCTCCCGCGTGTGGGCGGGCGCCGCGGATGTGGCCGGACGTCAGTCGCACGACCCGCCAGCCCGCGTGGGCGTAGTCCTCGTGCTTCTCGATGTCGCGCAACCATTGCGCGCGGATCGTGCGGTGGTGATCACCCTCGACCTCGATGAGCACTCGGGCGTCGCGGTAGGCAGCATCCGCGATACCGAGAAGTCGCCCGTCGGCTGCCCGGATCTCCACGTCCAGCTGCGGTTCGGGAAGCCCCTCGGCGAGGAGCGCGAGGCGCATGTCGGTCTCCAACGGAGACATGCTGCCCACCCGCACGAGCGCGAGGGCTCGGCGTAGCCGGGCCGCGCCGAGCCATCGTCCGCGGGCGAGCACCTCCCGCAGGTCGTCGACGGTGGCGAGTCGCTGCTGCGGAGTCGGGACTCCTCGCCGGTCGCGCGGGACGCGAACGATCGCGTCGCCCAGTCGCACGAGTTCGGGAACGTCCGCATCTCGGGCCAGAGTCGCCCACGTCGTCGCGGGAGTGGTGATGTCGAAGCCCCCGTCCGGGTGAAGCCGCGTCGTCTCCGTGAGATGAGGCTCGAGTTTGCGACCACGGATGCCGGTGCGGCGCGGCGCTCGATGCGGCGCCGGTACCGCGATGTCGAGTGAGGTGGGGACCCGCGCAAGAGGCAACTCGAAGCAGACAGCGGCCGTCGCCCCGGTGACGAACGCATTCCTCGGCATGACGGGGAGGTAGGCCGCAAGACGCTGGCGAAGCTCGTCACGCGCGCGTCGGTTGTGAGGCTCATCGTCCGTCAGCGGCGGAATGTCGCAGCGCACGATCCGGGCGCCGCGAAAGGGGGCGTCGAGATCGCGGGCCGTGAGTCGCCCACGACTCACCCCCGCTGCGCGGGCGGCCGCGCAGGAGAACGACGTGCCGAGCGCCGCAGGGAGCGGAGCGGGAGGAACCGGCATCCCCTCACTATCGCCGGGAACGAGTCGCGTCTACGTCTGCGCCGACGACGTTGTGGCGTCATGCGCGGACGCGAGGGCTGTGGGGGAGGAGGCGAACCCCACGCGCTGGCGCTCACCTGACGCAGATGCGGGGTGGGCGGGTTCGGACCCTCCTCGCGAGGCCGGGCGCGGTCTTCAGGCGCGAGATCCCTCGCTCATGTGGCGCATTGACAGGGGTCGGAGGTGACGAGGGATGCAGGTGGCCCCACGAAGGCCGGGGCGCTCTTGGGGGACGAGGCATGCTCTTCGGGCGATCCTGCGGGCCCGGGGTTCCTCGCTCCTGTGGCGCATTGACGGGGGTCGGG
>NZ_JBISHE010000002.1:0-85180 GCF_045066555.1 Microbacterium sp. Ld4
ACCTCGGCACGCTCGGCACCTGAGCACCCCGTTTCGGACAGCACCCCCGGCGAAGATCGCCGAGGGTGCTGTCCGAAACGGGGTGCTCAGGTGCCGAGCGTGCCGAGGTAGAGGCCGATCACCTTGGGGTCGTTGAGAAGTTCGCGGCCGGTGCCGGTGTAGGCATCCCGGCCCTGGTCGAGCACGTAGCCCCGGTCGCAGATCTGCAGGCAGCGGCGCGCGTTCTGCTCGACCATGATCGTCGTGACGCCGGCCTTGTTGATCTCCGAGACCCGCAGGAACGCCTCGTCCTGACGGGACGGCGACAGTCCGGCCGACGGCTCGTCGAGGAGCAGCACGTACGGGTCCATCATCAGGGCGCGGCCCATCGCGACCATCTGGCGCTCGCCGCCCGACAGTGACCCGGCGCGCTGCTGCAGCCGCTTGCCGAGGTCGGGGAAGATCGACGTCACGAACTCGATGCGCTCGTTGACGATCTTCGGGCGCTGGTAGGCGCCCATCTGCAGGTTCTCCGCGATCGACAGGCTCGGGAAGACGTTGTTCGTCTGCGGCACGAAGCCGACGCCCTTCGAGACGAGCTTGTTGGCGCGGAGGCCGGTGATGTCGTCGCCGTTCAGGGTGACGGCGCCGGAGCGGACCTTCACCTGACCGAACATCGCCTTGAGCATCGTCGACTTGCCGGCGCCGTTGGGGCCGATGATGCCGATCAACTCGCCCTTGGCCGCGGTGAGGTTCGCGCCGTTGAGGATGTTCACGCCGGGCAGGTAGCCCGCGTGCACGTCCTTCAACTCCACGACGTTCGGGGCCGATGCGGTGGCGGTCGCGCCCGAAGGCGCTGCTGCGGTGTCGCTCACTTGTTGTCCTCCGTCGTGTGCGTTCCGTCGTCCGCGGTCGTGGTGGTGTCCGCCTCGACCGCGCCGTGCAGTTCCTGCTGCGCGTCGAGGAGCTCCTGCGCCTCGGCGGTGAGCTCGCCCTCGTAGCGGCCGGTGACCACGCCGAGGTCGACGTCCTGGTGTGCACCGAGGTACGCGTCGATGACGGCCTGCTCCTTCATGACCGTGTCGGGCGGGCCCTCGGCGACGACCTGACCCTCGGCCATGACGATGACCCAGTCGGCGATGTGGCGGACCATGTGCATGTCGTGCTCGACGAAGAGCACGGTCATGCCGAGGTCCTTGAGGTCGAGGATGTGATCGAGCAGCGACTGCGTCAGCGCCGGGTTGACCCCGGCCATCGGCTCGTCGAGCATGACCAGCGTCGGGTCGCTCATGAGCGCACGCGCCATCTCGAGGAGCTTCCGCTGGCCGCCCGAGAGCGACGCGGCGAAGTCCTTCTCCTTGGCGTCGAGCTTGAAGCGGGCGAGCAGTCCGCGCGCCTTCTCCTCGATCTCGGCTTCTTCGCCCTTCCAGAGGAAGGGGAGGATGCTGCGCCAGATGCTCTCGCCCTTCTGGTCGGGAGCGCCGAGCTTCATGTTCTCGAGCACGGTCAGCAGGCCCAGCGACTTCGTCAGCTGGAACGTACGGACCTGGCCCATGCGGGCCGCCTTGAACGCGGGGATGCCGGCGAGGTTCTGGCCGTCGAACGACCAGTCGCCCTCGTTCGGCTTGTCGAATCCGGTCAGCAGGTTGAACAGCGTCGTCTTGCCGGCACCGTTGGGTCCGATGAGCGCCGTGATGGCGTTCCTCGGGATCTCGAGGTGCTCGACGTTGACGGCGGTGAGGCCGCCGAAGACACGCTTCACCCCGTCGGCGACGATGATCGGGTCGACCTTCTCCACGCCGGGACGGATCTCGCCCTTGTGGAGACCGGTGGCCTTGGGGCGCGGGGTCGGGGCTGCAACGTCAGCGGACAAAGGTCAGCTCCTTCTTGTTACCCAGGATGCCCTGCGGCCGGAAGATCACCAGCAGCATCAGTGCGACACCCACCAGGACGAACACGAGCATCTGGCTCTGCTCCGAGCTCAGGAACGGCAGCCAGCCGATCTCGACGAGCGCGGGCAGCAGGTTGGACAGGAACGCACGGACCACCCAGAAGAGCACGGCGCCCAGCACGGGTCCGAAGATGGTCGCGGCTCCACCGAGCAGCAGCGCCGTCCACACGTAGAACGTCTGCGAGGTGACGTAGACGTTCGGGTTCACGTTCGTGCCCATGGCGGTCACGATGCCGCCGGCGGCGATGATGACGCCACCGACGATGAGCGCCTGCATCTTGAACGCGAACACGTTCTTTCCGAGGGAGCGCACGGCATCCTCGTCTTCACGGATGCCGCGGATGACGCGGCCCCACGGGCTGCTCATGAGCCGCCAGACGAAGGTGACGACGATCGCGATGGTGATCGTGCCGATGATGATGACCCACCACTGGTCGGACTGGTAGGTCCACGGGCCGAACCCGTAGCGGCCCGGGGGGAGCGGGTTGCTCGCCCGGAACGCCGCCTGGAAGCCCGACAGGCCGTCGGCCGATCCGGTGACCTCGCGGAAGGTCGACGTCAGGAACAGGAGGCGGACGACCTCGGCGGCAGCGATGGTCACGATCGCGAGGTAGTCACCCCGGAGGCGCAGCGTCGGGATGCCCATGATGAGCGAGAACACCACGGCGGCGACGAGTCCGATGAGCGCGGCGAGCGGCCACGACACCCCGAAGGAGAGGGTCGAGATCGCGAATCCGTATGCGCCGACGGCCATGAAGCCGGCGACACCCATGTTGAGGAGCCCCGCGAAGCCGAAGTGGATCGAGAGTCCGATCGCGGCCAGCACGAAGCCGAGGGTGGTCGGCGACAGGATCTGCGCCGCTGTGTTGGTGAGGATCTGCAGGATGTTCATCAGCCGCTATCCGATTCGCTCTCGGCGCCCGAGAAGGCCCTGTGGACGGAAGAGAAGGATCACGATCAGCACGACCAGCGCGCCGACGTACTTGAGGTCGGACGGGATCCACAGCGTGGAGAGCTCGACGAGGAGGCCCACGATGATCGACCCCACCAGAGCACCGAAAGCGGTGCCGAGACCGCCCAGGGTGATCGCGGCGAAGATGAGCAGCAGGATGCTGGTTCCCATGTCCCACTTGATGCCGGGACGGAAGTAGGCCCACAGCACGCCCGAGAGACCGGCGAGAGCGGCGGCGAGGATCCAGACGACCCGCACCACACCGTCGACGTCGATGCCGCTCGCCGCAGCCAGCGACGGGTTGTCGGACACGGCGCGCGTGGCCCGCCCGATGCGAGTGCGCATGAGCCACCAGGCGAAGGCGATGATCACGGCGATCGAGACGCCCATGCTGACCACGTCGGTGATCGACAGGCGGATCGGGCCGAGTCCGGCGATCGTCGTCGTCGCCCCACCCGGGAGGGTGGTTGTGGCGCCGCCGACGAACATCTGGAAGATGTAGCGCAGCGCGAGCGACAGACCGATCGAGACGATCATCAGCTGGACCGTGCCGAGGCCCTTCCGTCGCAGTGGTCGCCAGAGTCCGGCATCCATTCCGAAGCCGAAGAGTCCCGAGACGATCACCGCCGCCGGGATCGCGACCCAGATGGGCGCATCGAGGCCGACGCTGAACAGCAGCGCGGCGAGGGCGCCGAAGGTCACCATCTCGCCGTGCGCGAAGTTCGACAGGCCCGTCGTGCCGAACACGAGTGACGCGCCGATCGCGGCGAGGGCGAGCATCAGGCCGAAGTTGAGGCCGTTGACCGCTCGCGAGGCGAACTGGTCCCAGAAGGAGGTGGTCACGCGTTCGGCGGCGCCCAGGGTGAAGTTACGGGTGACCGTGCTGGTCGGGCCGAACTCCACCTCCTGGGTGAAGCCGAACCCCTCGGGGGCGGCCACGCCCTCGGGGAGCGAGTCCTCCACGAGCTCGACGGTGTACGTCCCGTCCTTGGTCGGTACCGGCACGCGCCACGAGCCGTTCTCGGCTGTCGTGGCCTCGCCCTCGAATCCGGGGCTGGTCACGGCGATCGTGGCACCCTCGACGGGCTCACCCGCGACCCGGACGTTGCCCTGGATGGTGAACGCGTAGTCCTCGGGGTTCTGGGTCTCCGCCGCAGCGGGGTTCGCGATGCCGAGCAGGAGCACACCGGAGAAGATTCCGGCGATCAGCGCGACGAACGCACGTCTCCATCGATTGCGGGCGCGCGAGTATTCGGTGGTCGTCACCGACACCTCCTGTTAGAAGCATGGTCAGCGCGCTGAGGTACGGGTGCCTTCGGCGCCACACGACCGTATCCAGCGATTGTTGCCGGTGTGTTTCCCCGCCGCAACCAGCGAACACGGCTCGGCGCGAGATCCGCGAGAGCGCTCCCGAGCGGGCGGGGCGCGGCATCCGGAATGAAACGGGCTCCGCGCGCCTTAGAATTCGTACAGACCCGGAGCGACGCAGGAGAGTACATGGAGCACAACGACCCGTTCGGATTCGTGGGACTGACGTACGACGACGTCCTGCTTCTTCCCGGCCACACCGACGTCATCCCGTCCGAGGCCGACACCTCGTCCCGGGTCTCACGGCGCGTCACCGTCGCGACACCGCTGCTGTCCGCGGCGATGGACACGGTCACCGAGACGCGCCTGGCGATCGCCATCGCCCGCGAAGGCGGACTCGGCATCATCCACCGCAACCTCTCGATCGCCGATCAGGCCGCCATGGTCGACCGGGTCAAGCGCAGCGAGTCGGGCATGATCACCGACCCGATCACCACGACCCCCGACGCCACCATCGAAGAGGTCGACTCGCTCTGCGGGCAGTACCGCATCTCGGGACTCCCCGTCATCGACGACGACGGCCGCCTCGTCGGCATCGTCACCAACCGTGACATGCGCTTCGTGTCGGGCTTCGAACGTCAGACCACCAAGGTCCGCGACGTCATGACCAGCGAGAACCTCGTCACCGCGCCCGTCGGCATCGGCGCGAACGACGTCATCGCGCTGTTCGCCCACCACCGGGTCGAGAAGCTGCCGCTGCTCGACGACGACGGCAAGCTGGCGGGGCTCATCACCATCAAGGACTTCGACAAGAGCGAGAAGTACCCCCTCGCGACGAAGGACGACCAGGGCCGCCTCCGCGTCGGCGCGGCGATCGGCTTCTTCGGTGACGCCTGGGAGCGCGCCGAGGCGCTGCGCGACGCCGGTGTCGACGTGATCGTCGTCGACACCGCCAACGGCCAGTCCGCGGGCGTCATCGACATGGTCCGCCGCATCAAGGCCGACGCCTCGTTCGAGCACATCGACGTCATCGGCGGCAACGTCGCCACCCGCGAAGGCGCACAGGCGCTGATCGACGCGGGTGTGGATGCCGTCAAGGTCGGCGTCGGGCCGGGCTCCATCTGCACCACGCGCATCGTCGCCGGTGTCGGCGTGCCGCAGGTCACCGCCGTCTACGAGGCATCCCTCGCGACGCGCGAAGCCGGCATCCCGCTCATCGCTGACGGTGGTCTCAACTACTCGGGCGACATCGCGAAGGCGCTCGTCGCCGGGGCCGACACCGTCATGCTCGGGTCGCTCCTCGCCGGCACCGACGAGTCGCCGGGCGAGGTCGTCTTCCAGGGCGGCAAGCAGTTCAAGCTCTACCGGGGCATGGGCTCGCTGGGCGCGCTGCAGACCCGGGGCAAGAAGACGTCGTACTCCAAGGACCGCTACTTCCAGGCCGACGTCCCCACCGACGACAAGCTCATCCCCGAGGGCATCGAGGGTCAGGTCGCCTACCGCGGACCGGTCTCGGCCGTCGCGTATCAGCTGGTCGGAGGGCTTCGGCAGTCGATGTTCTACGTCGGCGCCCGAACGGTCGAAGAGCTGAAGGCCCGCGGCAAGTTCGTCCGGATCACCTCCGCCGGGCTCAAGGAGTCGCACCCGCACGACGTGCAGATCGTGGTCGAGGCCCCGAACTACAAGCGCTGAGCGGGCGGGGGAGGCGCGGCATCCGCTGTTCATAAGCGATGCACGGATGCGTCATCGGTTCGACAGCAATTAGACTTTCGCGACGTGCCCACTTCCCCCGCTGAGCTGCCGATCGTCACCGACGGCAAACGGCAGCGGGCACCGCATGTTCCGCAGCGGTTCCGCACGGACATCCAGGCGCTTCGCGCCATCGCCGTGCTGCTCGTGCTCGTGTATCACCTGCGCCCCGAGCGGCTGACCGGCGGCTACATCGGCGTCGACGTCTTCTTCGTCATCTCGGGCTTCCTGATCACCAGTCACCTGGTGCGGGAGGCGTCGCGATCGGGCCGGGTGAAGCTCGGAGCGTTCTGGGCCGCGCGAGCCCGGCGCATCCTTCCCGCGAGCCTCGTCGCGATCGCCGTGACCGTGGGCCTGACGGCCGTTTTCTCCCCTGTCACGAGCCTCGAGAACCTGCAGCGCCAGGCGCTCGCCTCGATCTTCTACGTGCAGAACTGGGTGCTCGCCTCCGACTCCGTCGACTACTCGGCCGCCGAGAACGACGCGACCGCCTTCCAGCACTTCTGGTCGCTGTCGGTCGAGGAGCAGTTCTACGTCTTCTGGCCGCTCATCGTCTTCGCCGCGCTGTGGATCGTCGCGCGCCGCTCGACGGGCGAGCGGGGCGCCGCCACCGACGAGCTCCGTCTGCGGCGACTGCTCACCACGATGTTCGGCGTCGTCGTCCTCGCGTCGTTCGTCTTCTCGACGGTCGCCGTGCTCGACGGCCGTGCCGACGCCTACTTCATCACCACGACGCGAGTGTGGGAGCTCGGCGCGGGCGGGCTGCTGGCCGTCATCACCCTTCGGCGCATCACCGAGGTGTGGCGTCACGTACTCGCCTATGGCGGTCTCGCGGCGATCGCCGTGTCGGCGGTCGTGCTCACCAACGAGACCCCGTTCCCGGGAGTCACGGCTCTGCCGGTCATCCTCGGCACGATCGCCGTCATCCTGGCGGGAACGCCGGGCCGCGACGAGGGCCCGGTGACGCTCCGCGCCTACGACCCCTGGCTGTTCGTGTCGCGGCTGCGGGTGACGCAGTGGATCGGCGACCGTTCGTACTCGCTGTATCTGTGGCACTTCCCGGTCATCGTGCTCTGGCCGGTCATCGCCGACCGGAAGGTCGGGTACATCGATCTGTTCGCGATGACGGTCGTCTCGTTCGTCCTCGCTCATTTCAGCTACCGCTGGATCGAGCAGCCGGTCCGCCGCGCCACGTTCTTCAGCTCCTCGACGCCGCGGACGCTCATCGCCGCGCTGATCGCCATGGTGGTGGTGGCCGGGATGACCTTCGCCTACCCCGCGACCAGCTCGGCCACCGCACGGGAGTGGGACGCCCTCGCCACTCAGGCCCAGAGCCTGCCCGCGCTCGGTGCGGCCGCGGTCACCGGCGACGAGATCCCCACCTTCACAACGCCAGGCGCCGCCGTGACCCCGAGCCCGCTGCGCGCCGGCGATGACCGCAACATCGCGTTCAGCGATGAGGAGTGCGTGTCCGACCAGCGTGCGGCCACGACCGTCTCGTGCACCGCGGGCCCAGCGGATGCCGACCAGTCGGTCGTGCTCGTCGGTGACTCGCATGCGCGTGTCTACTCGACCGCCCTGGCTGACATGGCGGAGAGCGACGGCTGGTCGCTGCGGACCTATCTGCACAACGCGTGCCCGTTCAGCACGACGCCCCGTGTCGAGGAGGAGCGCAACGAGAGCGTCTGCACCGCGCCGAACGCGGTCGTGATGGACGAGATCCTCGCCCAGCGACCCGACCTCGTCATCACGACGTGGTCGGCTGCCGCGCAGTTCGTCGACGACGGCAGTGCCGGCGAGCCCGGCGCCGTCGGTCTGGCCGAGTACTGGAACCAGCTCGAGGAGGCCGGCATCCAGGTGCTCGTCCTCCGCGACGTGCCCCGCATGGCGCGGAACATCCCCGACTGCGTCGCGCTGCGCTACGACTCTCCCGACAGCTGCGGAGTGAGCCGCGACCGGGGTCTGCGCGGCGAAGAGGTCACGGCCGAGGCGATCGCGCTCGCGCCCGAGGCCACGCTCGCCGACTTCACCGACACGTTCTGCACCGAGGAGCGCTGCAAGGCCGTCATCGGCAACGTCGTCGTCTACTCCGACAACCATCACCTCACCGACACGTTCGCGCGGACGATGATCCCGCAGCTGTCCGAGGAGATGGACCGCGCCCTCGCCAGCGGCTGACGCGGCGCCCGCGTCGATGCCGACCGCTGTCAGCCCGGCAGCCGGAACGGCTCCGCCGCGCGGGCGGACGGATCGAGTGCGAGGTCGGCGAGAGTCTCCCCGACGCCGGGTGCGAACTTGAAGCCGTGCCCCGAGAATCCCGCGCCGACGACGACCGCCCCGACCCGGTCGAGCACGAACGCGCTGTTCGGCGTCGACGTGTACGTGCAGGAGAAGTGCACCGCGGAATCGGGGTCGAGCCCCGGCATCCATTCGCGCACGTACTCGCGCAGCGTCTCTGCGTGCGTGACCCGGTGGGGCCGCTCGTCGGGGTCGACCACATCGCCGACCCGGTGGAGCCCCACCTTCACCCCCTCGCCGGGGGTGGGCATGCCGTAGATCGGAGCGGGCCCGACGTAGTGGTTGAACGACGGCCACGGGGCGTCGCTGCGCGGAGCGAAGTGCGCGGGCGTCTCCTCGGTCACGACGAGCTCCGGCAGGCGGATGCCGGGGAGCAGCTGCTCGGTCCACGCGCCCGCCGTGACGATCACGACATCCGCATCGATCACCGCACCGCCCTCGAGCGTCACGCGCGCGCCGGAGCCGGTGTCGACGATGCGCTGCGCGGGAGCCTCCCAGCGCACGTCGCCGCCTGCGAGAAGGACGCAGCGCTCGAGCTCGCGCATCGCGGCCGACGCGCGGACGACACCCGCGTCGGGGGAGAAGAGGACGTCCGAGGCGAAGCGCATTCCCGGCCAGCGCCGCCCGGCCTCGCCCGCCGACAGCAGTTCGGCCGGGATCCCGCGCTCGCCGAGGCGGGCGGCGATACCGGCCAGCCCGCTCGTGTCGCCGCCGAGGTCCTCACCCCCGCCGTGCGTGACCAGGCCGTGCAGGCGCAGGAGCGATTCGCCGTCGACCGTGCCCAGCGTCTCCCAGCCCGCTCGGGCGCGCTGCAGCAGGTCGAGGTAGTGCGCGTCGGCGTAGGCGTTGTTCACGTTGCGGGTCTCGCCGTGCGACGCGCCCTCGCGGTGGCCGCGGCCGAACCGTTCGACCACGATCGGCCGTTCGCCCCGGCGCGTCAGCGCCCACGCGGTCGAGAGTCCCATGATGCCGCCGCCGACGACCACGATGCGTGCCATGCGGCCAGCATCCCATGCCTCTCCGGGTGCCCGGTCGCCCGGCCGACCGGGCACGCCGCAGGTGCCACCGGTAGGCTGGGGTCGTGAGCATGGAAATTGAGATCGGTCGCGCGAAGCGCGCCCGCAGGGCCTACGCGTTCGACGACATCGCGGTCGTGCCCTCGCGGCGCACCCGCAACCCCGAGGACGTCTCGACGACCTGGTCGATCGACGCCTACAGCTTCGGCATCCCCGTCCTCGGAGCGCCGATGGACTCGGTCATGAGCCCGCAGACGGCGATCATGCTCGGCCAGCTCGGCGGCCTGGGAGTCCTCGACCTCGAGGGGCTCTGGACCCGGTACGACGACCCCGAGCCGCTGCTCGCCGAGATCGCGGCCCTCCCTACCGACGGGGCCACCCGCCGCATGCAGGAGCTGTACTCCGCACCGATCAAGCCCGAGCTGGTCCGCGACCGCCTGGCCGAGATCCGCGCGGCCGGCGTCACCGTCGCCGGCGCCCTGACGCCGCAGCGCACGCAGGACCTCTACGAGACCGTCGTCGCCGCCGGCGTCGACCTCTTCGTCATCCGCGGCACGACCGTCTCGGCCGAGCACGTCTCGAGCGAGACCGAGCCGCTGAACCTCAAGAAGTTCATCTACGACCTCGACGTCCCCGTCATCGTGGGCGGCGCCTCGACCTACACCGCCGCGCTGCACCTCATGCGCACCGGCGCAGCCGGCGTGCTCGTCGGCTTCGGTGGGGGAGCGGCATCCACCACCCGCGCCACGCTCGGACTCCACGCGCCGATGGCGACCGCGGTCGCCGACGTTGCCGGAGCCCGCCGCGACTACCTCGACGAGTCGGGCGGACGCTACGTGCACGTCATCGCCGACGGCGGCGTCGGAACGTCCGGCGACATCGTCAAGGCGCTCGCGATGGGTGCCGACGCCGTCATGCTCGGCGTCGCGCTCGCGCGGGCCACCGATGCGCCCGGTCGCGGCTTCCACTGGGGCCCCGAGGCGCACCACGCGAAGCTCCCGCGCGGCACGCGCGTCGAGACGGGCCAGGTCGCTCCGCTCGAGGAGATCCTCTACGGGCCGGCGCCCGTCGCCGACGGCACCGCGAACCTCATCGGCGCGCTCCGCAAGTCGATGGCGACCACCGGGTACTCCGACCTGAAGGAATTCCAGCGCGTCGAGGTCGTCGTCGCGCCGTACTCGTCGCGCTGATGACAGACGCCCGCTCCGTCGACGACGTCCCCGACGTCTTCCCGCCGACGCTGCGGGAGGTCATGCTCCGCCCGTTCTGGATCGGGATGCTGGCGGTCGCCCTGATCGTCGCGGGCATCTTCGCGTGGCTCGGGCAGTGGCAGCTGGGCAACGCGATCGACACCGACCCGCCCGTCGCGGGCGCGACCGAGCAGCTCCGCCCGATCGGCGACGTCAGCTCACCCGGGGAGTATCTCCCCGAGCCGCTCGTGGGGCAGCGCGTCGAAGTCGCCGGGTCGTTCGTCGCGGACGACTTCACCGTCATCTCGTCGCGGTTCGACCAGGGGGAGCCGGGCTTCTGGGTGGCGGGGCAGTTCCGTGTCGCGACGGACACCACCGGCACCGACGGGCCGACCTCGCTCGCCGTCGCGGTCGGGTTCACGACGAGCAGGACAGATGCGGATGCCGCGGCATCCGCTCTGAGCGCGGCTCCGCCGCAGGACGTCACCCTCACCGGCCGGCTCATCTCCGACGAGGGCGCCCAGTTGCCGCCCCGGGGAGCAGACCCCTACGAGGTTTCCCGGATGTCGCCCGCCGCGCTGCTGTCGCAGTGGAGCGATATCGGAGACCTCGACGTCTACCGGCCCTACCTCACCTCGGAGGAGGCGTTCGGGACCCTCGGCGAGATCCACTCGCCCGCTCCGAGCGAGCTCTCCTCGGTGAACTGGCTGAACATCTTCTACGCGATCGAGTGGGCGGTCTTCGCCGGCTTCGCGTTCTACATGTGGTACCGCCTGACCCGCGACGCCTGGGAGAAGGAGGTCGAAGACCTCGAGGGAGCGGACGACTCCGGCGACAGCGACCCCGCCTCCGGCCTCGCCGTGGTCGACGCCGGAGGCGCCGACCACCCGTCCACGCGCCCGTAGACTGGGAACCATGCCCGTTCAGCCCAAACTCGCCTCGTTTCCGGCGATCCGCGGCGCGCTGCGGTTCTACCAGATCGCGTCGATCATCACGGGTGTCGGGCTGCTCCTGCTGCTCGCCGAGATGATCCTGAAGTACACGCCCCTGCACGTCGAGCTCTTCGCCGGCGGGTCGGGTGGCCTCCTCTGGTTCGCGACCGCCATCCCCGGACCCGACTGCCAGTGGTTCTCGCTGTTCGTGCCCGGAATCGACCAGTGCGACATCATCTCGACCGGTGACGGCGTCAACGTCTCGCTCGCGATCCTCGTCGTCCACGGCTGGTTCTACGTCGTGTACCTGTTCGCGTGCTTCCGGCTGTGGAGCCTGATGCGCTGGGGCTTCCCCCGCTTCATCGTCCTGGCCCTCGGCGGCGTCGTGCCGCTGCTGTCGTTCTTCATGGAGGCGCGCGTCGCGCGGGAGGTCCGGGAGCACCTGGCCTCGCGCGAAGCAGACGCGGCATCCGTCCCCCTCGAAACCCCCACGGAGACCCGTTGACCGAGCAGACCGAAACCTCGCAGCGCCCCGTCCTGGTCGTCGACTTCGGCGCCCAGTACGCCCAGCTGATCGCGCGTCGCGTGCGTGAAGCCGGCGTTTACAGCGAGATCGTGCCCCACACGGCCACGGCCGCCGAGATCGCCGCGAAGGAGCCTGTCGGGATCATCCTGTCGGGCGGCCCGTCGTCGGTCTACGAAGACGGCGCACCGCAGCTCGACGCTGGCGTGTTCGAGCTCGGGGTTCCGACGCTCGGCATCTGCTACGGCTTCCAGTACATGGCGAAGACCCTCGGCGGCGACGTCGCGAACACGGGCCTGCGCGAATACGGCGCGACGGATGCCACCGTCGTCACCGACAACGTCCTCCTGGGCGACCAGCCCGTCGAGCAGAACGTGTGGATGAGCCACGGCGACCAGGTCGCCAGCGCACCCGCCGGGTTCGAGGTGCTGGCCCGCACGGCGGCGACCCCCGTCGCCGCGTTCGCGAACGACGCCCGCAAGCTGTACGGCGTGCAGTGGCATCCCGAGGTCAAGCACTCCGACCACGGCCAGCAGGTCATCGAGAACTTCCTCCACCGCGCCGCGGGGCTCCCGGCCGACTGGAACAGCGACAACGTGATCGCCGAGCAGGTCGAGAAGATCCGTGCTCAGGTCGGCACGGGCGGCGTCATCTCGGCGCTCTCCGGCGGCGTCGACTCCGCCGTCTCGACCGCTCTCGTGCACAAGGCGGTCGGTGATCAGCTGACCGCCGTCTTCATCGACCACGGCCTCCTCCGCAAGGGCGAGCGCGAGCAGGTCGAGAACGACTACGTCGCCTCGACCGGTGTCCGCCTCATCACGGTCGACGCGCGTGAGACCTTCCTCGAAGCCCTCGCGGGCGTCAGCGACCCCGAGCAGAAGCGCAAGATCATCGGTCGCGAGTTCATCCGCGCCTTCGAGAAGGTGCAGCAGGACCTGATCGCCGAGGCCGCCGCCGAAGGCGACCCCATCCGGTTCCTCGTGCAGGGAACCCTCTACCCCGACGTCGTCGAGTCGGGTGGGGGTTCGGGCACCGCGAACATCAAGAGCCACCACAACGTGGGCGGCCTGCCCGAAGACCTGCAGTTCGACCTCGTCGAGCCGCTGCGGGCCCTCTTCAAGGACGAGGTCCGCGCGATCGGCCGCGAGCTGGGCCTCCCCGAGGCGATCGTCGGCCGGCAGCCCTTTCCGGGGCCCGGCCTCGGCATCCGCATCGTGGGTGAGGTTACCGCTGACCGTCTCGAGATCCTGCGTGATGCCGACGCCATCGCCCGTGCGGAGCTGACCAAGGCCGGCCTCGACACCGAGATCTGGCAGTGCCCGGTCGTGCTGCTGGCCGACGTCCGCTCGGTCGGCGTGCAGGGCGACGGACGCACCTACGGTCACCCGATCGTGCTCCGTCCCGTCTCGAGCGAGGATGCGATGACGGCCGACTGGACCCGCCTGCCCTACGACGTGCTCGCACGCATCTCGAACCGCATCACGAACGAAGTCCGCGACGTCAACCGCGTCGTGCTCGATGTGACCTCGAAGCCGCCGGGGACCATCGAGTGGGAGTGACCCTCCCCTGAACGACGGATGCCGCACCCCTCGAGGATGCGGCATCCGCCGTTTCGCGTCAGCGCGAGAAGCGGAGCGTGACCAGCTCGAACGGCCGGAGCTCCAGCGAGGCGACCGCCCCCTCGCCGGAACGGAGAGCGGATGCCGGGACGCCCCGCTCGAGAAGGTCGGTCTGGGTCACGCCGGTCGCCTCGAAGCCGCCCGTGATGGTCGCCGACACTCGGCGCCCGAGAGCCTCGTAGAGGCGCACGACGATGTCGCCGCTGCCGTCCTCGGCGAGCTTCACGGCCTCGACGATGACACCGGGGTCGGAGACCTCGACGAGCGGTGCGATCTCGGATGCCGCGGCCCCCTCGACCACGCGCTCGGGGAGGTTGATGCGGTAGCCCTCCGTCACGGCATCCGTCACGTCCGCCCCGACCACCAGGCCGACGCGCAGCGAGTGAGCCCCCTGATCCTGCGTCGGGTCGGGGAACAGCGCCGCGCGCACGAGCGAGAGCCGCACGGTCGACACCGTTCCGCCGCCCTCGGCGCGGGCGGCGCGCGTGATGTCGTGGCCGTACGTGGAGTCGTTCACGACGGCCACCCCGAAGCCCGGCTCCGCGACCCGCACCCAGCGGTGCGCCACCGTCTCGAACCGGGCCGCATCCCACGAGGTGTTCGTGTGCGTGGCGCGGTCGATGTGGCCGAACTGGATCTCGGACGTCGCGCGGTCGGTGTGCACGTCGATGGGGAACGCCAGCTTGAGGAGCTTCTGCGTCTCGCGCCAGTCGAGGTCGAAGGCGAACTCGACGGTGCGCGACCCCGCGGCGAGCGTGATGCGCTGCGTCACGCGCGATGCCCCGAACGAGCGCTCGACGACGATCGCCTCACCCACCGCAGCGACGCTGTCGACCTCGGTGAGGTCGGTCACGGTGTTGCGGTAGTGGACGTCGACGTCCCACGCGTCCCACTGGGTGGGGGTGTCGCGGTGGAGCTGCAGGAGCCCCGCGGCGGCGCCGGGGGCGACCGACTCGCGACCCGAGGCGAGGTCGATCGCCGATGTGACCAGGCCGCGCCCGTCGACGACGACGCGGACGACGCCGTTGTCGAGCACCCAGCCCGCGCCCTCGGGAGCCGGGACGACCGGAGCCGGGTCGAGGCCGGTGGCGCCGCCCAGCGCCGGGGCGCCGGCGCGGGCGTGCGGCGCCGCGTTCACGCGCAGCACGCCGTCGCCGTCGCCCGCGAGGGCGCGGAGGCTCACGGCGATGATGTCCTCGAGTTCACGGGCCACGCGGGCGTAACCCTCCTCGGCATCCTGGTACACCCAGGCGATCGACGAACCGGGCAGGATGTCGTGGAACTGCTGCAGCAGGACCGTCTCCCAGGCCCGCGCGAGTCGCTCCGCCGGGTACGCGGTGCCGGTGCGGACGGCGGCGGCGGTGGCCCACAGCTCGGCCTCGCGGAGCAGGTGCTCCGACCTCCGGTTGCCCTGCTTCGTCTCGAGCTGGCTCGTGTAGGTGCCGCGGTGGAACTCGAGGTACAGCTCGCCCACCCAGACCTCGGGCTCGGGGTACTCGCCCTCGGCCGCCTCGAAGAAGCGACTCGGCGAGGAGTGCACCACCTTCGGCGACCCCTCGAGCGATCCGGTGCGGGCGACCGCCGCCGTCATCTCGCGGGTGGGTCCGCCGCCGCCGTCGCCGAAGCCGTAGGGCAGGAGCGAGACGGTGCCGTGGCCCTTATCGCCGTAATTGCGCTCGGCGTGGGCGAGCTCGGCCGCCGACACGATCGAGTTGTACGTGTCGACCGGGGGGAAATGGGTGAACAGGCGTGTGCCGTCGATGCCCTCCCATCGGAAGGTGTGGTGGGGCATCCGGTTCGTCTCGTTCCACGAGATCTTCTGCGTGAGGAACCAGCGCGCGCCGGCGGCCTTCGCGATCTGGGGGAGGGCGCCCGTGTAGCCGAACGAGTCGGGCAGCCACACCTCCGGGGTGTCGAGATCGAACTCGCGGAGGAAGAAGCCCTTGCCGGCGACGAACTGGCGGGCGAGCGCTTCGCCGCCCGGCAGGTTGGTGTCGGATTCGACCCACATGCTGCCGACGGGGACGAATCGCCCCTCCGCCACCCGCGCGCGGATGCGCTCGAACAGATCGGGGTAGTACTCCTTGATCCACGCGTACTGCTGCGCCGACGAGGCGGCGAAGACGAAGTCGGGGTCTTCGTCCATGAGCGAGAGCACGTTCGAGAACGTCCGGGCGACCTTCCGCACCGTCTCGCGCACGGGCCAGAGCCATGCGGAGTCGATGTGCGCATGCCCGACGGCGTGCAGGGTGTGCGCGCTGGATGCCGCGGGGCTCGCGAGCACCGGGGCGAGGATCTCGCGTCCGCGCGAGGCCGTCGCCGCGACGGCGTGCGGATCGACGGCGTCGACCATCCGCTCGAGGGCGACGAGGATGTCAGCGCGCCGAGGCGAGCCGGCGTCGAGCTGCACGGCGAGGCCGAGCAGGGCCGCCGTGTCGGCGAGGAGCGCCGTGACCTCGAGGTCACGGAGGCGCACGTCGACGTGGCGCAGCCGGTAGATCGGCTCGCCGCCGGCCGTCGCGCGGTCGCCCACCGGGGTGGGGGCGAACGTGAAGAGACTTCCGACGTCGGGGTTCGAGGCGCCCTCGATGAAGACGTCGACAGAGCCGTCCGCGGCCACCGCTTCGGCCACCGCGTTGTTGAGCGGCGCGATTCCTCGCACCGGGCGTCCGTCGGTCGACCACACCATCGCCTCGCACTGGAAGCCCGGCTGACCGACGGTGAAGCCGAGGTCGGCCACGAGTTCGGCGCGCGTGCCCTCGGGCAGGCTCCCGGCATCCGTCCGCCAGTCTGCGGGCACGGCGCCCGTCACCCGGAACCACGTGGTTCCCCAGGGGCGCCCCCAGGCGTCGCCGGCGGCGATGGGCTCGAATGCGCCGGCGGCGGCCTCCTCGAACGTCACCGGCTCGCCGGGAGCCTCCCAGGCGGAGAGGTCGAGCGGACGGGAGTCGCGGTGCACCGCGGGGAGGAGTCGTTCCTGCAGGAAGCGTTCGATGCGGAGGATGGCCAGGGCGGAGCGGTCGTGCATGTTGTTCCTCTCGAGAGAGCGGGAGTGGAGAAGCGGGTCAGCCCTTGACGGATCCGGCCAGCGCGAAAGCGCCGCCGGACAACCGCTGGACCAGGACGTACAGCAGCACCATGGGCGCCGCATAGAGCACCGAGTAGGCGGCGAGCTGCCCGTAGGCGATGGAGCCGTACTGTCCGAAGAAGTTGAAGATCGAGACGGCGGCAGGGAACTTCGACGACGTGAACAGCAGCACGAACGGGACGAAGAAGTTCCCCCACGCGGTCGTGAACACGAAGATGAAGACGACCCCGATGCCGGAGCGCATGAGCGGGATCACGACGCGGGCGAGCGCCTGCATGGAGCTTGCCCCGTCGACCCAGGCGGCCTCTTCGAGGGAGATCGGCACCGAGTCCATGAAGTTCTTCAGCATCCAGATCGCCATCGGCAGCGACGTCGCGGCCATGAAGACGATCACGCCCCACACCGAGTCGAGCAGTCCGAAGGAGACGAACAGGGCGTAGACGGGCACCATCATCGCGGTGATGGGCAGCCCCGTCCCGAAGAGGATGCCGTACATGAACGTCTTCTGGAACCGCATCTTGTAGCGCGACAGCGGATAAGCCGCGAGGACGCCCACGACCACCGTGATCACGGCCGTGCCGAACGAGATGAGGATCGAGTTCAGGAGGGGCTGCCAGGTCAGCTCCCAGGTCATGACCTGGGTGTAGTTGTCGAGCGTCCAGGTCTCGGGGATCTTCATCGTGACCTTGGCGTCGCCGTCGAACGAGGCGAAAACGATCCACAGCAGCGGAACGAGGAACAGGATGCCGATGCCGGCGAGGATCGCGGACGACAGGAGTGTCTGCCCGCGCTTGCGCGGCGCGGCGACAGAGACGATCGCGGCCATATCAGTCGACCTCCGGCTTGAGGATGCGGATGTACACCGCGGAGAAGACGGCGCCGATCAGGAGGGTGACGACGGCGATGGCCGTGCCGTATCCGACCTGAGCGAACTTGAACGCCTCCTGGAAGGCGAGCACGGGGAGGGTCGAGGACTGCGTCCCCGGCCCGCCGCCGGTCATCACCCAGATGAGCGTGAAGACGCCGAGGGTCTGCAGCGTCGTCAGCAGCAGGTTCGTGGAGATCGAGCGGCGGATGACGGGGATGGTCACCTGGATGAAGCGCTGCCACGCATTCGCCCCGTCGATCGTGGCGGCCTCGGTGAGTTCGGGCGGCACTTCTGACAGGGCGGCGTTGTAGACCATCATCGAGAAGGCCGTGCCGCGCCAGATGTTCGCCAGGATCACCGAGAGCATCGGGAAGTAGTAGAGCCAGCTGGTGCCCTCGAGACCGAACCATCCCAGGAAGGCGTTCATCGTGCCGTCGGTCTGGAAGAACGCGTACAGCGCGAACGCCGCCACGATCTCGGGCAGCACCCAGGCGAGGACGACGAGTCCGCCCACGATCGACTTCAGCGGCTTGACCGCGCCGCGGATGAGCACCGCGAGCAGCATCCCGAGGACGTTCTGCCCCACGACCGCCGATGCCAGCACGAAGACCACCGTGAGGCCGAGCGACAGCCAGAACTCCGAGGAGCCGAAGAGGGCGGTGTAGTTGTCGAGCCCGATGAACTGCGGATCGGCCGCGCGGGGGCCGGTCATCGCCCGGTCGGTCAGCGATCCGTACAGCGCGTAGACGATCGGTCCCAGCATGAAGGCCAGGAGCAGGAGCGTCGCGGGGAGGAGGGGGAGCAGCCGGAAGGCGGCCCGGGCGGCGGCTGACCGCCCGGGCCGAGGGGTGGACCCCCGGCCCGGGCGGTGCCGACCGCCGGTGGTGAGTGTGGCGGTTGCGGTCATCGTGAGATCACTCGGCCTGAGTGTTCTCCTCGCCGACAATGCCGACGAGTGCGGTGTCGTACGCGGCCTGCGCGTCGGCAGGGCTCGCCTGCCCGGTGAACACCGACTCGGTCGCCACCGGGATGTTCGACGAGATCTGCGAGTAGTCCGGCGTCGCGGGGCGGAAGTTCGTGAACGGCACGAGCGACGAGAAGAACTCGAACGACGGGTTGTAGTCGAGGTACTCCTGGCTCTCGGCGACATCCTTGCGAACGGCGATCTGACCGGCTTCCTGGTGGTACGACAGGGCGTTCTCGAACGTCAGGGCCTGGGCCATGAAGTCGAAGGCGGCGTCGGGGTTCGTGGCGTTCGCGCCCATCGCGAGCGTCCAGCCGCCCGACATCGACGTGAAGCCGTCTCCGCCGCCGTCCTGGGTGGGCATGGCGGCGAAGGCCATGGTGTCCTGCCACTCGGGCCAGGCGTTCTCGCCCTCGATCCACTGGCTCGGCAGCCACGATCCGTCGATGGCGATCGCGAGGCCGCCCTGCGGGATGAGCTCGGTGCTCACCTTGGTGCCCCAGCCGGCGTCGAGCGCCTGTGCCGGGTCGGGTCCGAGGTCCTCGTCGGCGAGCGTCTTGTAGAAGTCGAGGGCGTCGACGAAGCCCTGCGACCCGGTGACCCACTTGTTCGAGTCGGTGTCGAGCAGCTCGTCCTCCGTGCCGTACAGCAGCATCTCGAAGCCCTGCATCGACGTCGCCTCGCCGAGGGCCTGCGACGCGTAGATGTTCAGCGGGATGACGTCGGGGCTGCTCTCCTTGACGGCGCGTGCCGCTTCGAGGATGTCGTCCCAGCTGGTGGGAGCCCAGTCGTCGGGGAGACCGGCGGCGGCGAAGATCTCCTTGTTGAAGTAGATGCCGCGGGTGTCGGTGCCGAGCGAGACGCCGTAGGTCTTGCCGTCGTCGCCGAGGCCGGCCTGGCGGGCGCCCTCGTCGTACTGCTCCCACTCGTCCCAGTCGGCGAGGTAGTCGTCGATGGGCTGCAGGTATCCCGCCGCGGCATCCGATCGGATCTGGAACGTGTCCTCGTAGATGACATCGGGTGCGGTGTCCTTCGACCCGTTCATCAGAGCGAGCTTGGTGAAGTACTGATCCTGCTCGGCCTCGATCGGGACGAGCTCGACGGTCATGCCGTCGTTCGCGGCTTCGTACTCCTCCTTCGCCTTCTTCATCAGGGTGTCCATCGCGGTGAACGATTTGGTCTTCTGGTACGCGACGCGGATGGCGTCGTCGGACGCACCGCCCTGCCCGCCTCCGCCGCCGCAACCGGTGAGTGCGAGTGCGATCGCCGTCCCGCCGACGAGCGCAAGAGTCGCAGTGGATGTCTTCATGGTCAAAGCCCCTTCGCTTGATCCTGACGCGCGCAAGCTGCCTGCGCACGTCTTTTCTAAAGCAAATGGACTAAAAGGGCAAGAGTCCGTGCGAGATCGACGATCACGATTCGGCGTCGGCGCTCAGCGCGACGCGATCATGAGGTCGGTGGGCCGCGCCGTCAGGGCCGAATCGAGCACCAGACACGCAGCGCCGACGGCCGCGACATCCGTACCGAGGGTGCTCTCCAGCAGACGGATGCCGCGCACCGTCGCCATCGCCGGGCTCGCCGCGAGGGCGCGCTCGAGAGTGGCCCCCGCTCCCACGAGCGATCCCCACAGCGGACCTCCGACGACCACGACGTCGGCGTCGAGGAGGTTGTTCATCTGCACGACCGCGCGAGCGAGGTTCTCACCCGCCCGATCGACGGCCGCCACCGCGCGGGAGTCGCCCCGGCCGATCCTCGTGCCGAGCTCGGTGAGGTGGGCGCGGAGTTCCGGCGCCGTCGGGGTGGCCCCGGCGGCGAGGATGCCGCTGTCGACGAGGAGCCGCTCGGGGGCGATCGCGACGCCGAGGCATCCGCGTTGGCCGCAGCCGCAGAGCGGGCCGCCCTCCTCGACCACGAGGTGCGCGACATCGCCCGCGTTGCCCGTGCGGCCGCGGAGGGGCGTGCCGCCCACGGCGAGGCCGGCGCCGACGCCGGCGCCGTAGTAGAAGAAGATCGCGTCGTCGAGCTCCTGCTGCGCATCGGTCCAGAGTTCGCCGACCATCGCGGCGACGACGTCCTTCTCGACGGTCGTCCCGAGCCCCGTGGCCTCGTGCAGCCGGTCGCGGAGCGGCACGTTGTGCCACGCGGGCAGCAGCAGCGGTGGCTCGAGAAGGGTGCCGCGCTCGGCGTCGAGGGGGCCGGGGGCGGCGACGCCGATGCCGAGCACACGGCTGCGATCGAGATCGGACGCCGCGAGCAGGGCGTCGACGGCGGCGGCAAGGTCGGCGACGAGGTCTGCAGCCGTCCCCGACTGACGCGGGGTGTGCTCGGTGTGCGCGATCACCGCACCGGTCAGGTCGACGACGACGAGTGTGTCGACCGCGGGATCGAGATGGATGCCGACCGCGCACCGTGCGGACGGATCGAGCCGCAGGGGAGTCCGGGGCTTGCCGGGGCCGGCGGCGACCGGCGTGCCTTCGATGACCCAGCCCTCGTCGACCAGGCGCCGGGCCACGTTGCTCAGCGTCTGAGCCGACAGGCCCGTCCGGGCCGCGAGCTCGCTGCGGCTCACACCCTCGGGCGCGCGCCGGATGAGGTCGAGCACGAGCGTCTGGTTGTACGTGCCGACCGCAGGCAGATTCGAGCCGCGTCTCATGAAGTCCTCCGGTCGCACCATACTGCCCACGCGTGGCCGACGCCGTCCGCCGTGACGGCATCCGCTCACCGGGGCACGCAACGACGAAGGCCGCCCGGCGAACCGGACGGCCTTCGATCGAGCGCGGTGCGGGTCAGTCGCTGCCGCGCAGGATCGCGATCATGCGAAGGATCTCGACGTACAGCCACACGACGGTGACCATGATGCCGAAGGCGCCGACCCAGGCGAACTGACGCGGGGCGCCGTTGCGGACGCCCTGTTGGATCAGGTCGAAGTCCTGCACGAGCGAGTACGCCGCCATGATGACGACGAGCAGGCCGATGACGAGGCCCAGCGGCATCCCGAAGATCTCGGCGCTGTAGAGGCCGAACTGACCGTCGGTCACGCCGGTCCACATGAGGACCAGGTTGACGAGACCGAAGACGAGGTAGCCGCCCATGGCGATCAGGAAGATCTTGTTGGCCTTCTTGCTGACGCGGACCTTGCCGTTGGCGAAGAGGGCCAGGGTCACACCGACGACGGAGAGCGTCGCGATCGTGGCCTGGATGACGATGCCGGTCCACTGGATCTCGAAGAACGCCGAGATGCCTCCGACGAACAGGCCCTCTGCGGCCGCATAGGCCCAGATGAGGCCGGGGCGCACCTTCTTGCGAGAGGTGAACGTGATGACGAGGGCCAGGACGAAGCCGACGAGGGCGCCGATGATCCAGGGGAGCATCGTGACCGACTGCGCCTCAGCGGGGGTGAGCGTTCCGCCGAGGGTCCAGAACCAGCCCACGAGGGCGGTGACGAGAAGGATGCCGAAGAGGCCGGCCGTCTTGAGGACGGTGTCCTCGACGGTCATGCGGCCCGTCTGCGCGGCGCTCGCGTTGGGGGCGGCGTACATGCCCTCCAGCTGCGCACTCGCCGCGATGTCGGACGCCTGGTGCGAGGCGCTCGAAGAAGCGGTCTGCTGGGCAGGAGGAGTCAGGCCGGGGCGCTGATTCTCCTGGAAGACCGGGTTGTTGAAGGCGAAATTGCCGGACGCTGCCATGGTGTGTGTCACTCCAAAGGTCGACTCACAGCTCTGTGCTGTCAATCCAGCGTATCGGACCGCAAATCCGCGCAAGAGGCCGGGCGCTGTGAGTGCTCTATGAGCGGCGCGGAATATGACCGATAGCCTGGGCTCATGTCCGGTCGTCGCCCTCTCGTCATCGGCCACCGCGGAGCCCCCGGCTACCGCCCCGAGCACACCCGGTCGTCGTATCTGCAGGCGCTCGCCGCCGGTGTCGACGCGGTCGAGCCCGACGTCGTGTTCACCCGCGACCGTGTCGCCGTCGTGCGGCACGAGAACGAGATCGGCGGGACGACCGACATCGCGGACCACCCCGAGTTCGCCGACCGCCGGCGCACCGCGTCGATCGACGGTCACGAGGTCGCCGGCTGGTTCACCGAGGACTTCACCTGGGAGGAACTGGCCACCCTCCGTTGCCGGGAGCGCCTTCCCCGGCTGCGGCCGGGAAGCGCCACCGCCGACGGCACCGAGCCGATCCTGCGGCTCCGCGATCTGCTCGACCTCCTGGGCGGCACCGAGACGGGCGTCGTGCTCGAGATCAAGCACGCGACGTACTTCGCCGGCCTCGGCGTCGACGTCGCCGCCCTGCTCGCGTCCGAACTGCGCCGAGCGGGATGGGGCGACGGGCAACGCTCCCTCGTCGTCGAGAGCTTCGAGCAGTCCGCGCTCGCGGACCTGCGCGCCCACGGCATCCGTGCCTCCTATGTCTACCTGCTCGAGGCGGGCGGCACCGCGGCCGACCTCGCCGCCGCCCTGGGCGATGACGCCCCCACCTACGCGTCGCAGCTGACCGGTGACGGACTCGACCGCCTCGCCGCCGAGGTCGACGGCATCAGCCTCGACAAGGCCATCGTGCTGGCGAGCGAAGCAGACCCGGCTGAGCCGTCCGTCGTCGCCGAGGCGCACCGCCGCGGACTGCGCGTCTTCGTCTGGACGTGCCGGCCCGAGAACGCGTTTCTCGCGCCGGAGTTCCGCCGGGGCCCCGACGACACCGCCTTCGGTGACTGGGAGGCGGAGTGGAAGATGCTGGCGGATGCCGGTGTCGACGGCGTCTTCGTCGACCACCCCGACCTGGGCGTCGAGTACTTCCGCAGGGTCGACCGGTAAGATTCCAGACGGCGCCGACGGCCTGTCGGCGCCCCGTGTATCTACCTGATCCCCGTCAAGGCGGCACGACGCCCCCGTCTTCGGAGGTCCCATGTCTCGCCGATCCATGGCCGCGCTCGTCCGCGCGGTCGGACTCTGGTACTTCGCGATCGCCCTGATCGCCCGTCTTCCCTACGCCATGATCGTCGTCGGCGTCCTCACCATGGTCGTCGACGCCCGCGGCTCGCTCGCCCTCGGCGGCCTGACCTCCGCTGCCGTCGGCATCGGCACGATCGCGACCGGCCCCCTCATCGGCGCGGCCGCCGATCGGTTCGGCCAGCGACCGGTGCTGCTGATCGCCGCCGTGGTGCACGCGAGCGTGCTCGTGGCGCTCGTCTCCGTGGCGTACGGCGCCACCCCCGACGCGGCGCTGCTGCTCGTGTCGATGCTCGCGGGCGCGACCGCGCCCCAGGTGTCGCCGATGTCCCGCGCCCGCATGGTCGGCGCCGTCGGCAGGCTCGACGTCGCCGAACCCGGCCGGGTGCAGGAGTCGACGATGGGCTACGAGTCGGCCGTCGACGAGATCGTCTTCGTCTTCGGGCCGGTGCTCGTGGGTGTCATCGCGATCGCGGCGAACCCCGCCGCGCCGGTGCTCGCGGCCGCCGGGCTCACCGTCGTCTTCGTGGCCGCCTTCGCCCTGCACCCCACCGCGCGCACCGGCGGTCTCGGCTCGTCGCGGCACACGAGGGAGCCGGCGCGGGCGGTGCTCCAGCCCGGCATCCTCCTCGCCGCCGCGGGAACGCTCGCGACGGGCCTCTTCTTCGGGGCGATGCTGACCTCCCTCACCGCCTTCGCCGATGAGGGCGGCTTCCCCGAGCAGACCGGGATCCTCTACGGGATCATGGGCGTGGGGTCGGCAATCCTCGCCCTCGGCGTCGGCCTGCTGCCGCGCTGGTTCACGCTGCCGTGGCGGTGGATCTCCTTCACTCTCATCCTGGTGATCGGCGCCGTGCTCGCCGCGGGCGCAGCCGGTGCCATCTCGATGGGCTGGGCGCTGGCGCTGGCGGGCTGCGGCATCGGGCCGACCCTCGCCACGCTGTACGCCCTCGCGGCCGCGCGCTCGCCGCGGGGACGCGAGGCCACCGTCATGACGATCCTCGGCTCCTCGGTCGTCGTCGGTCAGGCCTTCGCGAGCATGATCGTCGGCGCGCTCGGAGAGTCGTCGGGTGCGCAGGCGGCGCTCTGGGCGCCGGTGGTCGCCGCAGCGCTCCTCCTCGCCGCCGGCCTCGCCAACCTGCGGGTCCGTGCCCGCGTCCCCCAGGAGTTCGCCGTCTCCCTCTAGGGTGTCGCTATGACAACCGCCGGCATCGTCGCAGAGGGGGTGCGCCGGTCCTTCGGCAAGGTGCACGCCGTTCGAGACGTCTCCTTCCAGGCCCCCGAGGGCGCCGTCACCGGGCTCGTCGGACCGAACGGTTCGGGCAAGACGACGCTGCTCCTGATGCTCGCCTCCCTCCTCGCCCCCGATGCCGGGTCGATCCGGATCGCGGGCGTCGACCCGGTCGGCGACCCCTCCGGAGCGCGGGCCCTCCTCGGCTGGATGCCCGACAGCCTCGGCGCGTGGGCGTCGCTCACCGCGCGCGAGACCATCGACGTCACCGGGCGGCTGTCGGGCCTCGACCGCGCGCAGTCCCGGGCGCGCGCGGCGGAGCTGCTCGACACGGTCGGCCTCGCCGATCTCGGCGACGCACCGGCGCGCGTGCTCTCCCGCGGTCAGAAGCAGCGGCTCGGCCTGGCGCGGGCGCTCGTCCACGATCCGCGGGTGCTGCTGCTCGACGAACCGGCATCCGGTCTCGATCCGCAGGCCCGCATCGACCTGCGGGTGCTCCTGCGCCGCCTCGCCGCGGACGGTCGCACGATCCTCATCTCGAGCCACATCCTCTCCGAACTCGAAGAGGTCGTCGACGACGCCGTCTTCCTGGTGCGTGGGGAGACCGTCCGCGCCGACCGCATCGCCGAGGCCGCGGCGCGCGGCCGCACCTGGCGCGTCCGGCTGTCCGACCGTGACGCGACGGCGGCGGCGCTGCCGGTGGCCGGGGCGCTGGGCCTCGACGTCGCGACGATCCCGATCGACCGACGCGACCTCCTCCTCTCCTTCTCGGGTGACGAGTCCGCTGCGCAGGCGCTGACCGCCCTCGTGACGGCAGGACTCCCGGTCGCGGAGTTCTCCGTCGCGACCGGCATGCTCGAACACACCTTCCTCGACCTCGAAGGAGATGCGCGATGAGCTTCTCTCGGCTGTGGACCATCGCCCGCCTCGACCTCACGCAGCGCATCCGGACGGTGTCCTGGTACGTCCTGCTCGGCATCTTCGCGCTGCTTCTTCTGGCGACGACGATCCTCTCGTTCTTCACGTTCGCCAGCCTCGAAGACCGAGGGCCGGGCGTGTACTCCGTCGTGGTCTTCATCACGCTCCTGCTGGTCGTGCTCGTCTCGCCGACGCTGAGCGGCAACACGATCAACGGCGATCGGGATGCCGCCACCCTCGCCCCGATCCAGGTCACCCAGGCGCGCACCGCCGAGATCCTGCTCGGCAAGTTCCTCGCCGCCTGGATCACCGGTCTCGCGTTCGCGGTCGTGGCCGTGCCGTTCCTCGTGGTCGCGGCGGCCGTGGGCGGCGGAGTCAACCCGCTGACCGTCGTGGTCTCGACAGCGGTGCTGGTCGTGGAGGCGGGTGTCGTCGCCGCGCTCGGCACGGCGTTCAGCGGCATCCTCGCCCGCCCGCTCTTCTCGGTCGCCGCGACCTACCTGGTGGTCGCGGCGCTGTGCGTGGGCACCCTGATCGGATTCGGCCTGGTCGGCAGCAGCATGACCTCGGAGCAGACGCACCGTTACCAGTCCGCGAAATACGACCCCGTGACCGGTGCTCCGGAGTGCAAGGACGGGTCGGACGACTGCTGGAACGACCCGACCCAGCTCATCTGCGAGGACGAGAGCGTCCAGACGTACGACGTCCCCCGGTTCGATCGGGTGTGGTGGATGCTGGCCCCGAACCCGTTCGCGATCCTCGCCGACGCGACCCCCGCCGATTTCTCCAACATCGGCGAACCGGTGGACCTCTTCGGCGGCGTGAAGTACGGGCTCCGGCAGACGCAACTCCCGCCCGAGCTGGAGTCGACCTACAACGAGTGCTCACGGCAGGCGGACGAACCGCGTGCGTCGGCTGCCGAGGTCGTCGCCACGACCGTGCCGAGCTGGTTCGTCGGTCTCGGGCTCCAGATCGTCCTCGCGGGTCTCCTGCTGGGCTGGGCGGGGATGCGAACCCGCACGCCGGCGCGGAAGCTGCCGCCGGGGACCCGCATCGCCTGACCCGCTCAGGTCTGCTGCAGTGCCGATCGGCCGGTGAGGATCCTCTCATCTGGCCGATCGATGCTTGGGGGATCGACAGGGGATGCATAGCCTCCAATCAGCCTCGGCCACCACGCCGAGACGTCTCTGATGGAAGGCGGTCCTGTTTTGCACCGACGCATACTGGCGGCTGTGGGCGTCCTCGCCCTCTCGCTGCCCACCACCACGGCCTTCGCCGCGGCGCCGAATCCCGACGCCGACGGCGGCTCCCTCTCGCGGTTCGATCGAGCGGACACCACCGGCTCCCTCGACACCTCGATCGTCCCGGGGGCGCTCGACAAGGAGCGCCGGGTGACGGTCGTCATCGAGATGGCCGGTGACCCGGTCGCCGTCGTCCAGGCGGAGGAGGGGCGCGCGCTCACCAAGAGCGAGCGGTCGGCGGTGAAGTCGGATCTCAAGCAGGCGCAGGACGCCATCCGCAGCGAGATCGTGGAGCGCGGCGGCAAGATCCGCGCCCAGATGCAGTCGGCCTACAACGGCATCCAGGTCTCCGTTCCCGCCGGCGAGCTCGATGAGGTCGCCGGCCTCCCGGGCGTCGTCGGTGTGCACCAGGTCGTGCGTCACGAGCTCGACAACGCGGTCTCGGTTCCGTACCTCGGCGTCCCGAGCGTGTGGGAGAACACCGGGTACACCGGCAAGAACGTCAAGGTCGCGGTGCTCGACACCGGCATCGACTACACGCATGCCGGCTTCGGCGGCCCCGGCACCGTCGAGGCATTCGAGGCAGCCGCGGCGACCTCGACCGCGTCGGCCGACCCCGCCCTCTTCGGGCCGCAGGCTCCCCGCATCAAGGGAGGCATCGACCTCGTCGGCGACGCGTACGACCCGGGCGGCGAGGGCGCCGCTCTGGTTCCGCAGCCCGACCCCAACCCGCTCGACTGCGAAGGCCACGGCTCTCACGTCGCCGGCACCACGGGCGGTTCGGGAGTCCTCCCCGACGGCAGCACCTACGCCGGACCGTACGACGAGTCCACTCCGGGCGTCGACTTCAAGGTCGGCCCGGGTGTCGCGCCCGAAGCCGACCTGTACGCGGTGCGCATCTTCGGCTGCGACGGCTCGACCGACGTGACCGTGCAGGCGATCGACTGGGCCGTGGACAACGGCATGGACGTCATCAACATGTCGCTGGGCTCCTCGTTCGGCCGCGGTGACGACCCGAGCGCCATCGCCGCGGCGAACGCCGTCGGCGCCGGCGTGGTCGTCGTCGCCTCGGCCGGCAACGCCGGCCCGAGCCCCTACCTCACCGGCTCGCCCGGCTCCGGCGACGGCGTCGTGGCGGTTTCGGCCGTCGACAGTGCGGAGACCTTCCCCGGCGCGACCATCACCGTGGGCGGCGCGGCCGTTGAGGCGATCGTCGCGAACGCCGAATCCGTCGACGGCCTCGGCACGCTGAGCGTCGTGCGGCTGACTGACGACCCGAGCACTCCCGCGAACGAGGCGCTCGGCTGCGCGGCATCCGACTTCACGCGGGTCGGCATCGTCGAGGGCGGCAACCAGCTCGCCGTCGTCTCGCGCGGAACGTGCGCGCGCGCCGCCAAGCCGCTGTTCGGCCAGCAGGCGGGTGCCGCCGCGGTGGTCATGGTCAACTCGACCGACGACCTTCCGCCCTACGAAGGCCCGATCTTCGAGAACCCCGATGACGGCACCCCCTACACCGTGACGATTCCGTTCTTCGGCGTGCGCTCCTCGTCGGGCGCCGCGTTCGCGGACGGAGCCTCGGCCACGGCGGTCGGCGCCGAGATCGCCAACCCCGGGTTCGCCGGGTACGGATCGTTCACCTCGTCGGGACCGCGCAGCGGCGACAGCTCGATCAGCCCCGACGTGGCCGCCCCCGGGGTGTCGACCTCCTCGGTCGCGGTCGGCACGGGCAGCGCTCCGTCGATCAAGTCGGGCACGTCCATGGCGGCGCCCCACGTCGCCGGTGTGGCAGCCCTGACCGTCCAGGCGCACCCGCGCTGGGATGCCGCGAAGATCTCCGCCGCGATCGTCTCGACCGCCGACCCCGACAAGGTCGCCGGCAACGCGCCGGTCCGCGGCGGCGTCGGCCTGGTGGACACCGCTCAGGCGGTGGCCACCAAGGTCACCGCGACCGGCGACCGGTTCGAGACGAAGAACGGGTGGATGCAGGAAGCCGCCCTGAGCCTCGGGTTCGAGGAGTCGACGAAGACGGTGGGCGGCAAGAAGACGGTCACCCTCCGCAACGACGGCACGACGTCGGTCACGTACACCGTGACGTCGGCCCCGTCGGCGCAGTCGCTTGCGGCGAAGGTCTCGCTGAGCGCCAAGAAGGTCACCGTCCGACCCGGCAAGACGGCGAAGGTCCGCGTGACCGTGTCGGCACCGGCATCCGCTGTGCCGTCGTCCCTCGGCGC
Organism: Microbacterium sp. Ld4; assembly: GCF_045066555.1. Taxonomy (NCBI): domain Bacteria; kingdom Bacillati; phylum Actinomycetota; class Actinomycetes; order Micrococcales; family Microbacteriaceae; genus Microbacterium; species Microbacterium sp. Ld4. The sequence goes on from NZ_JBISHE010000002.1 coordinate 29,008, forward strand.
CGATCAGTTCGCGTTCCACGAGATCTCGGGCGACGTCGTCTTCTCCGCGAAGGGCTCGACCCTCCGGGTGCCGTACCTGCTGGTGCCGCGCTCGAACAGCGATGTCACCGTCTCGGGGGCGCTCAGCTCACGCGGCAAGATCATCGACGCCGACCGTACGCTCACCCTCGGCAACCGCAAGGGCGCCCTCGATGCCGCGGCCGACGTGTACACGTGGGGCCTGTCGGACAAGAAGGATGCTCCGCGGGCGATCGCCGACACCGGTTACGACCTGCGCGCCGCCGGCGTCCAGTCGTTCACGACACCGACGGGCGATGAGGTCGCGGTCTTCGCGATCAGCACCCACGGTCGCTGGTCGAACGCGGCGAGCAATGAGTTCGACGTCACCATCGACACGAACCGCGACGGCACGCCCGACTGGGTCGTGTTCTCCTACGACTCCGGTGCGGTCCGCGCCGGCAGCGTCGACGGTGTCACGGAGGTGTTCGCCCAGAAGGTCGGCGGCGGAGCCACCATCCCGACCGGGTTCCTCGCGCAGGCGCCGACGGACAGCAGCACGATCCTGCTGCCGGTGCTCCTGAAGGACCTCGGGATCACCGGGGCGTTCGACTACAGCGTGCAGTCGTACAGCGCCACGACCGACGGCACTGACGCCTTCGCCGGTGTCGCGACCTACAATCCCGCCGACCCCGCCATCGGGAACGGGCAGTACGAGGTCGTGCCGCGCGGGAAGAAGGCCACCGTGTCGGTGCGCACCGACGCGTCGGCCTTCGCGGTGCAGAAGCCGCTCGGCTCGATGATCGTGGTCCCCGACAATGAGTCGGGCGCCGACGAGGCGCTGCTGGTTCCGATCAAGTAGGACGACGACGGCAGAGGGGGCGGTGCGTTCGCGCACCGCCCCCTCTGTCGTGTGTGGCCGCCGGATTCGCCGTGCGAGTGGCAGAGAGGGTCAGCGCTCGCAGAGCCGCGGCTCGTCGCCGCCACCGAAGCGGTAGTCGTAGGTGTCGCCGCCTGCGGTCACGATCACGCGGAGCCCGTCGATCATGGCCTGCGTGTACGACTGTCCGGGAGCGGGGCACCCGAGCGAGCCGTCCGAGAACGTCACGGCGTCAGCGGACGTCAGCTCCGGCGCGGCCGTCACGCCGCGAGCGGCGAGATCGGCTTCGATGGCCGCCCACTTCGCGGCGGGCAGCTCGGCGGGGGCGCCCGTCGGTCCGAGCGGCCCCGCGGACGAGGTCGGAAGGGGCGGGCGGCTCGAGGAGCCGCCGGGCGATGTGGGCATGGGTTCTCCGCTCGCGCAGGCCGTCAGGATCGCGGCGGCGATGAGGACGGATGCCGCGCTCATCGCCCGGTGTGGACGTCGAAGATTCATGGGGACCTCCTGCGCCGAGGCTACGCCGCCGGCCGGCCCGAGGCGACCCCCGGCAGCGTGCCCGGGCGGGCTCCTTCGCAGCGGGACGACCGCGCCGCATCCTGTGCCGCGGCGCATACTGGGGCGGTGGACGACGACGACGCGAGCCGGTGGATGATCATCGACGGGCGGCGGTGGCGGAGAACCGATCCGTCGCTCCCCGAGGACGTCGTGGCGGCCTTGGCCTCGCACCTCGGCCGGGGCCGATCAGCGGTCGGGGCGGCGAAACGGCGCGGAGACGACGATGCGGTCGCCGCGGCGCGCCGTCGCGTCGGGCTCGCGAAGCACGGACTCGGAGAACGCGGGCCCTACTGGTGGGATGAGCCGGAGGCCGACCGCCTGGCGCGCGCACGGGAGGCCCTCCGGGAGCTCGACGAGACCCCCTGATCCGTGCCGCGGACGGCATCCGGTGCGCATACCGTCCGCAACACGGGTGCGCCAGCCCTCGTTACCGACGGGCAGAGTCCGTAGCGTTGGCGGTATGGCGCGCGACGACGATCGGCCGGAAGACCTGTACACCGGCCCCATCAACATTTCCGGACTGGATTCGACGGACGAGGACTCTGATCTCGAGATGTCGGAGATCAGTTACGACGAGCAGCGCTATCCGGCGCGCCCGCGGCGTCTGCGCCCGCGCGACCAGTTCCGCGGGGGGAGCGTCCGCCGCATCCGTACCGACCCGCGCTCGGCGAACGGCACGAATCCGTCGTACGTCGAATGGCTCGTGCGTCAGTCCATGCTCAAGGATGCCGACGTGCTCGCGCGGCAGCTCTCCGGTCAGCCGGCGATGTGGCGCAACGCCTACGCCCGCCCCGACGCGCGCCGAGCGATCTCGGCCAGTGACGTGTGGTTCACGGCGTACCCGATCTCCCTCATCAACCGGCCGGGGCAGTCATTCCTGGCGGCTCTCGGCGACGACCAGCTGTGGTCTGTCTTCGAACGCATCGGCATCACCGCGATCCACACCGGCCCCGTCAAGCAGGCCGGTGGCATCGCGGGCTGGCTCGACACCCCCAGCGTCGACGGTCACTTCGACCGCATCAGCACGGCGATCGATCCCGCGTTCGGCACGGAGGACGAGTTCCGCGCGCTGTGCGACGTCGCCGACTCGCACGGCGGCAGCGTGATCGACGACATCGTCCCCGGTCACACCGGCAAGGGCGCGGACTTCCGCCTCGCCGAGATGGGCTTCAAGGACTACCCCGGGATCTACCACATGGTCGAGATCCCGCCGGAGGACTGGGAGCTGCTCCCCGACGTCCCCGCCGAGGCCGACAGCGTCAACCTCGATCCCGCCACCGAGCACGAGCTCGCCGAGCGCGGATACATCATCGGCGCGCTGCAGCGCGTCATCTTCTACACGCCCGGCGTGAAGGAGACGAACTGGAGCGCCACCTCGGCCGTCACCGGCCCCGACGGCGTCACCCGCCGCTGGGTGTACCTCCACTACTTCAAGCAGGGGCAGCCGTCGATCAACTGGCTCGACCCCACATTCGCGGGCATGCGGCTCGTCATCGGCGATGCACTGCACTCGCTCGGCGAGCTCGGCACGAGCGCGCTCCGCCTCGACGCGAACGGCTTCCTCGGCGTCGAGAAGAGTGCGGGCGGGCCGGCCTGGTCCGAAGGGCACCCCCTTTCGCATGCCGCGAACCACATCATCGCCGGCATGGTGCGGAAGGTCGGCGGCTTCACCTTCCAGGAGCTCAACCTCACGATCGAGGACATCCGCGACACCGGAGCCGTGGGCGCCGACCTGTCGTACGACTTCATCGGCCGCCCCGGGTACCACCACGCCCTCGCGACCGGCCAGACCGAGTTCCTCCGCCTGGCACTCACGACCTCGGTGGAGCTCGGCGTGCAGCCGGTGCAGCTCGTGCACGGGATGCAGAACCACGACGAGCTGACGTACGAGCTCGTCCACTGGGCGACCCGTCACGGTGAGGACGTCTACCGCTTCCGCGGGGAGGACATCACCGGCGGCGAGCTCGCCGAGACGATCCGCGCCGAGCTCACGGAGAGCCTGACGGGAGCGGCGGACTTCAACCGCGTCTTCACCCAGAACGGCATCGCCTGCACGTCGACCTCCCTCATCGCGGCGACCCGCGGGGCGACCCGTCTCGACGAGATCACCGACGACGACGTGCCCGCGATCCGCGACGCCCACCTGCTGCTGTGCGCCTACAACGCCTGGCAGCCGGGCGTCTTCGCGCTCTCGGGATGGGACCTCGTCGGCATGCTCACCGTTCCCGCCGACCAGGTCTCCGATCTGCTGTCGGCGGGGGACACGCGGTGGATCGAGCGCGGCGCGCACGATCTGCTCGACGTCGACCCCAGCGCGACACGGTCTGCCGCCGGGATGCCGCGTGGCCGGGCGCTCTACGGTCCGCTTCCCGCGCAGCTCGAGGATCCGGACTCGTTCGCGTCGCGGCTGTCGGGGATCCTCGACCTCCGCCGCGAACACGGCATCGCGACGGCATCCCAGGTCGACGTCCCCGAAGTGGCCCACGCCGGCATGCTCGTGCTCGTGCACCGGCTCGACGAGGGTGACGCCGACGCGGACGCCCGGATGCAGGTCACGGTGCTGAACTTCTGCCCCGACCCCATCGAGGGCACCGTGCGGTCGGAGGCCCTCGTGCCGCGCAGCCATGTCACCGACGCCGCGTCGGGGGAGACCGTCGGCCACGTCGACGACCTCCGCAGCTTCTCGGTGGCCCTGCCCGGCTACGGCGCGATGTTCCTGCTCCTCGACCCCGAAGAGGTTCCGGCCTCGGAGTGACGCGATCGACGAGGGTCTGAGTGCTCGAGCGCAAGGCCCTCGTCGGCCTTGCGCGACGCGCCTAGCGTCGAAGCATGAGCGATCAGAACACCTATCCCGATGGCGCCGACCCCTCGTCCGTGCCCGAAGACCTCCAGCCCGGAACCGTCGACTCCAGAACCAGCCAGACCGGCGCCGACGAGCCCACCGAGATGCTCGGCGGCGGTGACGGCGACACGGCCGTCAAGGACACCGACGACTGGGTCACCGGAGACGAGCCGATGACCGGCGCGCAGCGCAGCTACCTCGACACCCTCGCCCGTGAGGCGGGCGAGGAGATCCCCGCCACCCTCACGAAGGCCGAGGCCTCCGACCACATCGACCGCCTGCAGCAGGCGACCGGTCGGGGACAGTAGGTCAGCGGAGCGCGAAGTCGATGCCCGCAAGCGGCACGGGCAGCCAGTCCGGCCGGTTGCGGGCCTCGTAGATCGACTCGTAAACGGCCTTGTCGAGCACGAGTGCGCGGAGGATGACAGGGTCGAGCTCGACCGCTCCGGCGGTCGAGCCGTACGCCTCGATGAATGCCGTGCGGCAGGCGGCCGCCCACTCGCTGGAGTCCGGCCCACCGCCGACCGCGCCGGCGTAGTCGAACGAGCGCAGCATCCCGGCCACGTCCCGCTGGGCGAGATCGGGGATCGCACGCTCCTCCATCGGTCGGAGCGGTTCTCCTTCGAAGTCGACGATCCGCCATCCGCCGTTCGGCACGGCGAGGACCTGACCGAGGTGGAGGTCGCCGTGGATGCGCTGGAGCGGGGGCCAGGGGCGTTCGAGAGCAGTCTGGTAGACCGCCTCGATCTCGGCGAGTCGCTCGGCGACCGCCGGAACCTCCGACGAGGCGATCGCGAGGCGTCGACGCCAGGCGCGTCCGACCGCTGCCACGTCGTCCGGCGTTGCGTCGACCGTGGCGAGAGCATCGCCCAGGGCGCCGTGCACTCCGGCGACCGCGGCACCGAGGTCTCGGGCGGCGTCGGTGAAATCGCGTCCTTCCCGCGCGGCCTCGAGGGCGATCGACCAGCCGTCCCGCACGCCGCGCAGGAACTCCTGGGCGAACCCGAGCGTGCCGTGGGCGGTTCCGCTGCCGCGTCCGACGTCGGGCCATTCCGCGTCGAGGCTGCCGAGGAAGTGCGGGACGTAGGGGGAGCCCGCGTCGCTCAGCACCCGCTGGACGGTCACGTCGGGGTTCTCGCCGTGGTGGAGCGTCCGGAAGAGCTTGAGGATGATGGTCGGCTCGCCGTCGACGTCGTAGACGATCGATGTGTTCGACTGCTCGCCGGTGAGGATCCGCGACTCGGTCACGCGATCGACGTCGACGCCCATCGCGGCCAGCAGGCCTGTCGTGTACTCCGGATGCCGGGGCGCGTCGATCAGGTAGCCCTCACCGTCGTGGCCGATCACCGCGGCCTCGTCGGGAGCCTCGCTCACGCGCGCGAGCGGCACGTTGTAGAGGGTCGGCAGGGCGCCTGCGTCGTCCATCAGCAGATACTGCACGGCTCCGGGAACGGGCCGCGCGTCGAGCACACGGAACCGCGGTTCGTGGCTCTTGCCCGCATACCAGCGTTGGCGCGCCACCCAGGCGCCGAGTTCGTGTTCGAGTTGCACCCTCTCACCCTCGCGTGTTCGGGGTGCCCGAGGAAAGGGCTGGACGGGTCCGCGTCAGAAGAGTAGGGCGATTCACGGCTGGCGCTGTGCCATGGACGACGCGCTCGCACAACCCCCTCCGGGCAGAGCCGCCGGGCGGGGAGGGTGGCGGCGACGCTTTTCCGCCTCTCCGACCCTCTCGAGGAGCACCATGTCCGATCACCGCACGCAGAGCACCCGCCGCGGCGCGCCCGACCCCGACGCGGCGAGCAAGCCCGACAGCCCCGGCGACGTCACGAAGCGCTCCTGGAAGTACGTCGTCGGCAAGACCGTCCGCGAGTTCTCCGCCGACCAGTGCACCGATGCCGCGGCCGGTCTCACCTACTACGCCGTCCTGGCGCTCTTCCCCGCCCTCATCGCGATCTTCTCGCTGCTCGGCGTGATCGGGCAGGGGCAGGCTGCCGCCGACGCCGTCCTCGGCATCGTGCGGCAGGTGGCCCCCGAAGACACGGCAGCGGCGCTGGAGGGCCCGATCACCCAGGTGGCGCAGGCGCCGGGGGCGGGACTCGCCCTCATCTTCGGCATCCTGGTCGCCCTCTGGTCGGCATCCGGGTACGTCGGCGCCTTCGGCCGTGCGATGAACCGCATCTACGAGATCGACGAGGGGCGCCCGTTCTGGAAGCTGCGCCCCCTGCAGCTCGTCGTCACCCTGATCGCGGTCGTGAGCCTCGCTCTCCTCGCGCTCGGGCTCGTGATCTCGGGTGACGTGACCCGCGCCATCGGCGAGGCGATCGGCGTCGGCGCGGGCGTGCAGCTCGCGTGGAACATCGCCAAGTGGCCGGTGATGCTCCTGGTCGTGGTGCTCCTCGTCGCCGTCCTCTACTACGCGACGCCGAACGCGAAGCAGCCGAAGTTCCGCTGGATCAGCATGGGCGCGCTCATCGCGATCGTCGTGATGATCATCGCCACCGCCGGGTTCGTCTTCTACGTCGCCAACTTCTCGAACTACGACCGCACCTACGGGTCGCTCGCGGGCGTCATCGTCTTCCTGCTCTGGCTGTGGATCGCCAACAACGTGCTGCTGTTCGGCGCCGAGTTCGACGCGGAGCTCGAACGCGGCCGTCAGCTGCAGGGCGGCATCGCGGCGGAGGAGGACATCCAGCTCCCCGCCCGGGATACCCGTGTCGCCGAGAAGAAGGCGAAGAAGGAGCAGGAGGACATCGCCGAGGGGCGGCGGATCCGGCTCGCGCACGGCGACGACGACCGCGACGGCGGCGAGCGGTGAGCGCCGCCTCGGAGACCGCCGCTCCCGCCCGCCTCCGTCGTGGGATCACCGGGCCGCTGCTGTTCGCTTTCATCCTCGGCGATGTCCTGGGCGCAGGGATCTACGCGCTCATGGGCGTACTCGCCGCCGAGGTGGGCGGCATGCTGTGGGCCCCGCTTCTCGTCGCCCTCGTCCTCGCGCTGCTGACCGCGGGCTCGTACGCCGAGCTCGTCACCAAGTACCCGCATGCGGGCGGCGCCGCCGTGTTCGCCGAGCGCGCGTTCAAGAGTCCGCTCGTCTCATTCCTCGTGGGGTTCAGCATGCTGGCCGCCGGCGTCGTGAGCGCGGCCGGACTCGCGATCGCGTTCTCGGGGCAATACCTCCGCACGTTCGTCGATCTGCCGGTGCCGCTCGTCGCGATCGTGTTTCTCGCCCTCCTCGCAGGGCTGAACGCCCGCGGCATCCGGGAATCGATGGGCGCGAACCTCGTGATGACCGTGATCGAGCTCAGCGGGCTGGTGATCGTCATCGTCGCGGTGGCCCTCCTCCTCGGCGGAGGCGGCGGAGACCCGAGCCGGGTCTTCTCACTTCCCACGGATGCCGCGCTGCCGACGGCCGTGCTGGGCGGCGCCATCATCGCCTACTACTCCTTCGTCGGGTTCGAGACCTCGGCGAACGTGATCGAAGAGGTCAAGGATCCCCGCAGGTCGTATCCTCGGGCCCTGTTCGGATCGCTGATCGCCGCCGGCGCGGTGTACGTGCTCGTGGGGCTCGCGAGCTCGATCGCGCTTCCTGCCGCCGATCTGATCGACTCGACCGGCCCCCTGCTCGACGTCGTCGCGGCGACGGGCGCCGGCATCCCGACGTGGCTGTTCAGCGCGATCGCCCTCGTCGCCGTGGCCAACGGCGCTCTGCTCACGATGATCATGGCCAGCCGGCTGGCGTTCGGGATGGCGGAGCAGGGCCTGCTGCCGGCGGTGCTCGGAAAAGTGCTGCCACGCCGTCGCACGCCCTGGGTGGCGATCCTCGTCACGACACTGATCGCCATGCTCCTGAGCCTCGTCGGCGACCTCGGCCTGCTCGCCGAGACCGTCGTGCTGCTCCTGCTCTTCGTCTTCCTGAGCGCGAACGTGTCGGTGCTCGTCCTCCGGCGCGACACCGTCGATCACGATCACTTCCGGGTGTGGACGTTCGTCCCGATCCTCGGGATCGGCTCCTGCATCCTGCTGCTCACCCAGCAGAGCGGTACGGTCTGGCTCTTCGGCGGGATCCTGCTCGCGGTGGGGGTGGCGCTCTTCGCGCTCACCCGCCTCACCCGCCGGCGCGTCTCTCCGTGAGGCCGAGTGGGGCTCCCCGCGCAGGGAGCCCCACTCGGTCGCTCACCGGGAGGTCGGGGGGAGCTTCGCGACGCCGTGTCGGGCGGCCTTGTCGGGCTCTGCGGCCGTCTCCGGGGACGCCGCAGACTCACCCGCAGGGGAGTCGGTTCCGGGGTATGACGGTTCCTCGACCTCGATGGCGGGGTCGCGCTCGTCCTTGGGTAGGAGATGGTCCAGTGGCTGGCGGATGTCGTCGGTGTCACTCATGACGGCAGGGTGCCCCGCGCCCCGCCCGGCTCGGCAGGGGATTGCGGACGCGGCGCGGTTGTGGTGGGGGCGCCGGAGCCGCGTAGCGTTGTCGGGTGCCCTTCACGATCTCCGTCTCGCCGCTCGCCGGCATTCCCGCGACGACGCTGTACCGGATGTTGTGGCTCCGCGTGCAGGTGTTCGTCGTCGAACAGCGCGCGGCGTATGCCGAGCTCGACGGCCGTGACATCGAGCCGGGCAGCATGCACGTCTGGGCGCAGGACGGCGACGACGTCCTCGGAACGCTCCGACTCCTCGACGAGGGCGAGCGGTGGCGGATCGGACGCGTCGTGACGTCGGCCGACGCGCGCGGGCGTGGCGTGGGCGCACAGCTCATGGAGCGAGCGGTGAACGAGTGCGGTGCGCGGGATGCATCCCGAGGCATTGTGCTGGACGCGCAGGAGCACCTCGCCGACTGGTACGGGAGGTTCGGCTTCCGCGTCGACGGCGAGCAGTTCGTCGAAGACGCCATCCCTCACGTTCCGATGCGGCGTCCATCAGGCGCTCAGACGTCCCAGTCGCCGTGGTCGGAACCGCCCTCGGCGGGATGAGCGGGAACGCCGTTGCGAAGCATGTCGATGCGGCGGCGCATGTACGCGACGGCTTCGTCGTTCGCCGGGGGCCCGGCGTCGGAGTTCGTGCTCTCGGACATCAGATTGGTGGCGGGGTTGAGGACGAAGTCGGCCTTTGGCGCATTGTCGGATCGAGTGAATCGGGGGCCCATGAAATCTCTCGCCACCCAGGTGGGGACATTCCGCACCACGGCTGCATTGGCAGACGCTGTGATGGCCTATTGGCTGGCGCTCGCCGAGGACGATCGCGCCGATATCGTCGACGTTCCGTTCGTGACGGCCGAAGGCGCGACGGCGCGCTCACGCATCGCGCTCAGCGGGGGCTCGGCGATCGCCGTTGTGGACGCCCCTGACTGGGTGCGTCCGAGAGACCTCGACGACGCCGAGGCGCTGTCGTCCGTGCGCGCGCGGATCGCCGCCGTCCATGCCCCGGCACGGGGCACGGATGTCGACACGAAGCCCGACCCGGTGTTCTGGGACGAGATCTGATCTTCACCCGGCTAGACCCGCCAGAAAATCACGCGCATATCCGCTGCGCAACGGGGGTTGCGCAGCCCGACCGACCTGTGATCTCGTTCCCCGCCGCATCCGGCCGCTTCGGGAAACCCCGGAAACCAGGAGCGCAAGGGCGCTTCGTCCGGGCGTGGGCCGCGCGACGCGAACTCCGGACCCGAGAAAAATAGACCGGCGGTGCGATGTGCGCAAGAGGCCCGGTTGCCGACGCCCGCGCGCCGTCGGATACTGGCCTCACAGCTCGCCTTCGGCTGGCGAGCAGGAAATCCGGAGGAACAATGGGACGGCTCACGTTCGGAGTCGGACTCCGCGTGGACGCGGCGGACCGCGATCTGGCACACGTGCACCGCGTGATGCTCTCGAAGCTCAGACGCGGTGAGGGGTTCCACTTCTCTTGGAAAGACGACATGTCTCTCGGGGACGGGCGCACCACGGTGTGGGTCCACCCCGACATCTCGCTCGTGTGCCGTTTGGGTAGACAGATCAGCGACTTCAATCCGCACTGGCTCGACGAGCTCGCCATCGCGGCAAACAGCGTCGAGGGTCTCACGTTCCTTCCCGAGCCCGAAGCCCCCGGGGCGCGAAAGGGGAACAGCTGATGGGTAAGTTCCTGTACGAGAACGTCGTGAAGGCGGATTTCGATGATCGGGTGCTGGCACACCTCCAGATGGTGATCGGCATGAAACAGCGCCGCGGCGAGGCGTTCCACTTCACCTGGCGCGACGACGCGAGCATCGGCGACGGCGCGACGATCGTGTGGATCACCGCTCGCACGACCATCGCCTACAAGTTCTACGGCGGGCGCAAGGCATCCCTCAACCGGGCCTGGATCGAGCAGATGATGCTCGCCGCCAACTCGGGGGGAGGCCTCTTCGTCATGTCGGAGCCGGCCGACATCGCGCCTTCCGGATCGGAGGGCGCGCTGTGAAGCGCATCGACATCCGTTACGGCGGGGCGAACTACAGTGTCGGCGGCGAGACGATGGAGAAGCTCCAGTCGGAGATCGCCCGCGGTCTCGCGGGCGAGACCGTCTGGCTGTGCGTCAACGACGGCGAGGGCGTCAGGCGTGATGCCCACCTTCTGGTCGCTCCCGGCGTGCCGATCGCGCTGATCCCCATCGCCGACCCCGATGACCTCGGCGGCCGGTCGCCGCAGCCCGCGACGCCGTCCGGCCGGATCCCGACGGCGTGACCGGCATGAGCCGTCGCGATCTCGATCGCGCGTCGGTGTCGTGAAGCGGGCACGGTGGCGCGAGCGCAGTCGTCTCGTGCGGGCGTGGCGACTCTGGCGCACGCGCGAACCTCTCACCTTCCGCGACAAGGTGCGGTACAAGATGCTGCGGGACCACCGGCCGCTCGTCGTGACGTTCGCCGACAAGGCGGCGGTCCGGGACTATGTGGCCGATCGAGTGGGGGAGAGGTACCTTCCCCGCGCCTGGGGCGTCTTCGACTCCCCGGAAGTGCTCGCGGGCGCCCGGCTCCCGGCATCCTTCGTCATGAAGCCCACGCACGGCAGCGGCGCGGCGATCATCGTGTCGCCGTCGGCCCCGGCGCATGCGCGTCTTCCGGCCGATGGCAGCTGGGTCTACCGCCACGTGCGGCCGGAGTACGCCCCGCGAACCGAACTCGCCCGGATCGCGGCAGACTGGCTCACGCAGCTCTACGGTCAGGGCCCGAACCGCGAGTGGGTGTACGGCCAGGTCCCCCGGCGGATCCTCGTCGAGGAGATGCTCGGAGGGGAGGCCGACCGGATTCCCGACGACCTCAAGTTCTTCGTCTTCCATGGGCACTGTCACTTCGTGCAGGTGGATGCCGGGAGGTTCGCCGGTCGGACGCAGGACTTCTTCGACCGGAACTGGACCCACCTGCCGCTCAGCGGCGGCCCGCCGTGGGCGGACCCCACGCCGAGGCGACCCGCGGCGCTTGAGGAGATGATCAGGGTCGCGGAGCGCCTCGGTGCGGGCACGGATTTCGTGCGCGTGGACCTGTACGACGTCGACGGCCGCATCGTGTTCGGCGAGTTGACGAGCTTTCCCGCCGGCGGCGACAGTCCGTTCGAGCCGGAATCGTTCAACCTCGAGTTCGGCCGGCCCTGGACGGTGCCGCGGCGGTACCGGTGACCACGGAGCGGTGGCTCGTCGCCACGACCGAGTTCGCCGGCCTGACCGCCTACACGGGCGGGATCGGCCGCCACTACGCCGCGCTCGTGCCCGCGCTGGCCCGGCTGGGCGTCGAGATCGATCTGCTCGTGTTCTCCGACGGTCCCACCGTCGCGGGCGCCCGCCCTGACGGCATCCGTCGTCTCGATGTCGTACGGACAGAGCGGATGCCGCGCCTCGTCGCCCTGGCAGCGCGGGCGCTTCACACGAGGCGGATGCTGCGACGGCGCTACGACCGGGTCTTCGCGCCCGAGTGGATGGGGTTGGGGTCGGCCCTGCCCGCGGATGCGCCCCTCCTCACCAACCTCGCCACCGGCATCGCCCTCGCCCATGAGGTCGCGGGTCTCCGGCCCCGGGACCTGCCGCTCGCGGGGCGGATCGTCGCGCGCGCGCAGGCTGTCCTCGAGGCGCGGCAGATCCGGCGATCCCGCGGAATCATCGCCATCTCGCGAGCGATGCAGGAGCGAACGCATGAGATGACCGGAGGCCTCGGCGCGACCCGCATCGTGCGCAACTGCATCGACGTCGCCGGGGTGCGTGCGGCCGCCCGCGGCGCCCCGGCACCGGCCGGCTGGCCGGGCGGCCAGGGCCCGGTCGTGCTGTTCCTCGGGCGGGCCGAACGGAGGAAGGGCGTCGAGGATGCCGTCGCCGCCTTCGGGCTCCTCTGCGAGCACGGGCCCTCCGTACGGCTCGTGATGGCGGGGGCGGGTGGCGACGCCCGCTTCGAGCCGACGCGGTCGGCGCTGCTCACGATGGTTCGACCGGAGGACCGCACCCGGGTCACCTGGCTCGGTCATGTCGCGGACGACAGTCTCTACGCGGCCATCGCGGCGGCTGACGTGGTCATGTGCCCGTCGCGATGGGAGGGCTTCGGCCTCGTCGCGCTGGAGGCCATGGCGATCGGCACGCCACTCGTGGTGACCACGGGCAGCGGGTTCGACGACTTCTGCGCCGACGGCGTCGACGCGCTGATGGTGCCGCCGGGAGATGCGGCCGCGCTCGCCGATGCGCTCGAACGGACGCTGGGCAACCCCGGTGCGGCTCAGGAACGGGCACAGCGCGCGTCCCGGACCGTCGAGCGTTTCGCTCCAGGCCCGGTGGCAATCGACCTGCGCGCTGCCGCGGACGACCTGCTCGGCCCCGTGCCTGCCGGCCTCAGCGGGGGAGCGGCACGCCGGTCTCGTCTTCCAGCAGAGCGATGAGCGCCTGCTGGAACGCCTCATCCCGCGCGGCGGGATGGGGGTCCTGCGTGCGGCGGTGGTGCCAGTAGCCGCCCGTGGCCGGATCGAGATCCTCCGCCGTCGCGAGCCACACCTGCGTCTCGTGCCCGGCGACCAGGTCGTCGGTGGCTCCGGCGCCGCCCATCCTCGTAGGCACCCATCCCGGATCGACGGCGTGGCTCGCCGTATCCGGCCACCTTCCTGCCATGGCGAGCGTGAGGGCGGTGACCCACAGCTTGGTGTCGCTGTAACCCGCCGTCCGCTGCGTGAACCGGCTCAGGTCGGCCGCACCGCTGCGGTGCATCGAGCTGCTCAGGTAGACGAGGCGCTCGGGCGCGGGGAGGAGCGCGGTGAGCAGGTAAGGCGCGACCACGTTGACGGGGACGACCTCGGGAGAGTCGAGCACACCGGCGTTGTGGATGATCGAATCGAAGACGCCGAAGGGTGCTGCCTGTTCGACGATGTCGTCGACGTCGCGCCGGTCGGAGAGATCGCCGATCACGGCGCCGAGCCACGCGCGCCCGACCGGGGCCGCAGCGACCTTCGCCGTGTTGCGGGCGTGGACCACGACATCATGTCCCTGAGCGGCGAGGTCGCGCGCGGTCGCGTACCCCAATCCGGTGGACGAGCCGGTGACCAGGATGCGTGCCATGCGTCTTCTCCTCGCGCCAGGGCGGTGACCGGGGCGGCGGACACCGCTGCCTCCATCCTCTCGTGGATGCGGGCGCGAGGGGCGCCGCGCCCGGACACCCCCGATGGTCCCGCGGGCGGCGCGACCAGGCCGCGACCACGGATCAGGTGACCTCCCCCTTCTCGGTGTCGAGGACGGGCGCGTCGGGTGCATCCTTCGCCGGTCCCACGCCCGTGGGGATACCCGCTTCGGGGTGGTTCGTGTCGAACGTCGGCCGTTCGCTGCGGATGCGCGGGATCGAGGTGAAGTTGTGTCGTGGCGGCGGGCAGCTCGTCGACCACTCGAGTGACGCGCCGTAGCCCCAGGGGTCGTTGACGGTGGTCTTCGGCCCGGTCCGGGACGTGATCCACACGTTGAGGAGGAAGGGGATCATCGACGAGGCGAGGATCATCGAGCCGACGGTCGAGAGCTGGTTCTGCCAGGTGAACTGGTCCTCGCTCGCGTAGTCGGCATAGCGGCGCGGCATCCCGTCTGCACCCAGCCAGTGGTGGATGAGGAAGGTCATGTGGAAGCCGATGAACAAGAGCCAGAAGTGCACGAGGCCGAGGCGTTCGTTGAGCATCTTCCCGGTCCACTTCGGCCACCAGAAGTAGAACCCGGCGAACATCGCGAACACGACCGTGCCGAACACCACGTAGTGGAAGTGCGCGACGACGAAGTAGGAGTCGTGAACGTGGAAGTCGAGGGGCGGCGACGCCAGGATGATGCCGGTCAGACCACCGAAGACGAAGGTCACGAGGAAGCCGAGCGAGAACACCATCGGCGTCTCGAAGGTGATCGACCCGCGCCACATCGTCCCGATCCAGTTGAAGATCTTCACTCCGGTCGGAACCGCGATCAGCATGGTCGTCAGGGCGAAGAACGGCAGGAGCACCGCGCCCGTCGCGTACATGTGGTGCGCCCACACCGCCACGGAGAGGGCCGCGATCGCGATGGTGGCGTAGACGAGGGTCTTGTAGCCGAAGATCGGCTTGCGGCTGAAGACGGGGAAGATCTCCGACACGATCCCGAAGAACGGCAGCGCGATCACATACACCTCGGGGTGGCCGAAGAACCAGAACAGGTGCTGCCAGAGGAGCACGCCACCGTTGGCCGGATCGTAGATGTGCGCACCGAGGATGCGGTCGGCGGCGGCCGCGAACAGGGCTGCGGCGAGCACGGGAAAGGCCATCAGGATGAGGATGCTGGTGATGAGGCTGTTCCAGGTGAAGATCGGCATCCGCCACATCGTCATGCCCGGGGCGCGCATCGTCATGATCGTCGTGATGAAGTTGACGGCGCCGAGGATCGTACCGAAACCGCTCATCGCGAGGCCGAGCATCCACAGGTCTCCGCCGAGGCTCGGCGTGAAGCTCTCGTTCGCGAGCGGCTGGTACGCCGTCCACCCGAACCCGGCCGCTCCCTGCGGTGTCAGGTAGCCGCCGACCGCGATCAGCGAGCCGAACAGGAACAGCCAGAACGAGAAGGCGTTCAGTCGCGGGAACGCGACATCCGGTGCCCCGATCTGCAGGGGGATCAGGGTGTTCGCGAAGCCCGCGAACAGCGGGGTGGCGAACATCAGCAGCATGATCGTGCCGTGCATCGTGAAGAGCTGGTTGTACTGCTCCTTCGTCGGCATCACCTGGATGCCGGGTTCGAAGAGCTCTGCGCGGATGAGAAGCGCCAGGAGCCCGCCGAAGAGGAAGAACAGCATCGCGGCGATGATGTACATGAACCCGATGGTCTTGTGGTCGGTGGAGGTGACCCACCGGACGACCACATTGCCCTTCCGGGGTTCTCGGATCCGAGCGCTTTCGCGCGCCGTCGTGGGTGTCGCCATGTCGTCCGTCCGCCATTAACCGATCACAGGAGGTGGCGGCCAGATTCGGTCGGGAAGGCCTCGTGCGCAGGGGGCTTGACTTCGACGGGGCGGAGAGGGCACGCCGCCGTCGAGGCAGTCGTCTGCGAGGGGTGGTCGACGCGACGGCGGGAGTCGAACCCGCTGCACATTCGGTATGACCCGATGCCCGGAACCACCCGGATCGCCGCGATGTCCCTCACGCTAGCTCGAGGCCCCGACACCCGCATCCGAAGTGAACGGAGGTGTCGATGTGTGACCGCGTGTGTCGCGAGGGGTCAGGGTCAGTCTTCTGAGCCCGAGCCGTTGCCCTTCCCATTGCCGTTGCCGTTGCCGTTGCCGGACGATTCCCGTTCCGCGGCCTTGGCCTTCTTCTCCGCGTCGCTCGCAGCTTTCTGCTCGGCCTTGCGGGATTCGCGGGCTGCCTTCTCGTCCGCCTTCGCGGCATCCCGTGCGGCCTGCGAGCCCGGCCCGCTCTTGCGGGGTGTCGTCGTGTCCGCGGGTGCCGGGACGGCGGTCTTCTGCGGGGCCGCGTCGTCGTCGGCGGGGGTCTCTCCCTCGGAGACCCCGTCGCTCACGAGAGGCTCGACGACGTCGTCTTCGTCGGCGATCTGCTCGACCTCGAGGGTGGGCGCAGGGTCGCTGATCTGGGGGACGGTGAGTTCGGGGCCGGTCGGGCCGGTCAACCCACCGGCCCACAGGTGCCCACCGATGACGAGTCCGAGCGCCGCGACCGACGCCACACCGATCAGGGTGATCCGGTGGCTGAGCGGCCGATGGCGACGCCGCCGACGAGGGGCTGCGTCGGCGCGGGTGAGAGGAGGTGCGGGCGCTACGGGCGCGCCGTCGGATGCTGTGTACGGCTGCGTGACCTGATCGAGCGTCGACGCCGGTCGCGGGGGTGCGGTGGGCGTGGGCGCCGGTGCGACCGCGGGCCGCTCGAGCCGCGTCGGGAGCTCGGCCGACGCGTGCGCGACGTCGAGTGCGTCGGGTCGCGCCGCCGGGTCGCGCGCCAGCATCGACGCGAGCAGCGACGTCCATTCCGGTCCGACCCACTCGGGCACCGCGGGGGTCTCGACGAGCCGTGCCATGACCTGGCCGATCCCCGACGCTTCGGGGAACGCCCGCTCGCCCGTCAGCGCCTCGAGCAGCAGCAGCCCGAGGGCGTAGATGTCGGCCGGGGTGCCGGCCGCTTCGCCGCGGACCTGCTCGGGGGCGAGGTACGCCGCAGTACCCATGACCATGCCGGGCGACGTCAGTCGGGTGCTGTCGACGAGATAGGCGACACCGAAGTCCGCCAGTTTGGCCAGATAGGCGCGGGCGGGGCGAGGCGTGTGGGCGAGGAGCACGTTCGAGGGCTTGACGTCCCGGTGGACGATTCCGGCCGCGTGCACGACGTGGAGCGCCGAGGCCAGCTCGCCAGCGATACCGGCGACCTCGGCGGCATCCAGGGGTCCGGCGTGGAGCGCGTGGGCGAGCGACGTGCCATCGACGAGCTCCATCACGAGGTACTCGGGACGCCCCGGGACGATGCTCGCGTCGAACAGGGTCACGAGAGAGGGATGGTTGAGCGAAGCGAGGAGAGCCATCTCTGTCCGCGCGCGCGGCGGGATGCTCAGTTCGTCGGCGTCGGTGCGCATCATCTTGATCGCGACGGTGCGACCGAGGATGACGTCCTCCGCGCGGTAGACCCGGGCCATGCCGCCTTGCCCGATGCATTCGCCGAGCTGATATCGCCCGTCGAGCAACGCCGCTGTCGACGGCTCGTCCGGTGCGTTCACGAAGTCCTCCTGTGCGCCGCTTCGGGTGCGGCATGGCCGACAGTATCCGCGGGCCGCGGATACTCCGGGTGGCTTGACGGCGAGGGGTCTTCAATGCAAGCCCCCTCGTCATCGGGTCGCCACTGGCTAGCGTGAGCGCCATGTCCCGCCCCACCCCGCGCCACACCGCCGCGCAACTCGCCCTCACGGTCCGTCGCGCGGGGGGCGACACCTTCGCTCCGCGCCGGCTCATCCTGGCCCTCAAGACCGCCGTCGCCGCCGTGGTCGCCTGGTACCTCGCCCCCTGGATTCCGCTCGCCGACTCCGAGTACTCGTACTACGCACCACTCGGCGTGCTCGTCAGCATGTATCCGACGGTCGCCGACACGGCTCGGGCCGGGGCACAGGCCCTCATCGGCCTCGCGTGCGGCATCGCGGTGGGCTTTGTGGGCCTCGGACTGGTCGCCGTCGGCGCTCCGAGCCTCGTCGCCGTGGGTGTCGTCGTCTTCGCGGGCGTCGCACTCGGCGGCATCCGTGTTCTGGGGGTCGGTCGTGACTGGATCGCGCTCGCCGGCCTGTTCGTCCTCCTCCTCAGCGGGCACGACGCCGACGGGTTCTCCTCGTCATACATGTTCACGATGGCGTTCGGCGTGCTCGTCGGAGTCATCGCGAACTTCGTGCTCGTGCCGCCGCTCTACCTCCGGTCAGCGCGCGACCGCCTGTCGGAGCTCCGCGCCGCAGTGACCACAGCCCTGGACCGGGCGGCCGACTCCCTCGGGCAGGGGAGCCCTACGGTCGGATCGCTGCGAGAAGACGGCGATGCGCTCGCCGAGATGGCGACCGCGGTGGCCGCCGACGTCGAAGAGGCATCGCGCTCCGAGCGCGCCAACATCCGGGCGCGTGGTGTCGGCGGCGTCCGCGACGAGAACGCCCAGCGCTGGTGGGGGCTGGAGCGGACCACCTACCTCGCCCGCGACATCCTCGATGTGCTGGCGCAGGAGGACGAACTCGACGTCAGGCATGGCGACCACGGCCTCCTCGCCGATGCGGTGCGACGCGTGGCCGAGCTGGTGGCGACGCCGCCCGGAGACGATGAGGTGGAGACGCGGATGGATGCCGCGTGGCGGGCGATCGACGCCTATGCCGCGTCGCTGCCCGAACCCGGCACGGCATCCGACAATCACGACCAGCCGGGCTGGTGGCTCGCCGCGTCGCTCGGCCGGATGACCGATGTGTCGCGACGGGTCTACCGCGCGCTGTCCTGAGAGATACTCAGGGTTCCCGGATGTTTATAGATACTCAGTATGCATAAAATCGCCCCTGTGACCTCTCCTCGCCGCGTCGACCTCAGCGTCTTCCTCGCCGTCATCGTCTGGCTGACGCTCTCCGGCCTCCTCCTCGGATGGGCGACCACGGCCCAGCCGCGGCCCGCCGCCCTCGTCCTGGTCGCGGCGAGCGTGGTCATCTGGGGGACGGGGCTGCGGGCGGCCGTGCTCTGGATCCGCGCCGCGGGTCATCGCGCCGACCGGTTCGGCGACCTGCCGGCATCCGATCTGCGGGTCGCCGCGCTCTACTGCGTCACCGACGACGTCGATCTGTCGGCGATCGCCCTGAGCGCTCACGGCGATGCCGACATCGTCATTTTGGATGATTCGCGAGGCCCGGCCACACGCGACCGTATCGACCGCTTCGCTGCGCAGCTCGGATGCCGCATCCTCCGGCGCCCGGATCGCGTCGGCGCGAAGGCGGGCAACCTGAACCATGCGGTCGCAGCGCTCCGCGGACAGTACGACGCCTATCTCATCTGCGACAGCGACGTCGTGCTCCCCGCCGGACTCGTGGCCGCCTGCAGCGCCGTGCTCGCCTCGCCCGACGTCGCGGTCGCGCAGGCGATGCCCGTGGCGGCGCGGGGCACGACCTGGTTCTCCCGCTACTTCGGCCCGCTCCTGGCCACCCACCTCGGGGTCACTCGCCGCGGTCGCGCCGCCGGCGGCGTGACCGCCTTCCTCGGGCGCGGGGCACTCGTCCGCGCGACGGCGATCGACGATGCCGGGGGCTTCCCCACCGTCGTCGCCGAAGACCTCGCCTTCACGATCGCGCTCCGGCGTCGCGGCTGGCGTGTCGTCGACGTGGCCGCCACCTTCACCGAGGACTACCCCGTCGACTACCGAGCGTTCCGCGCTCAGATGCGGAAGACGACGGAGGGCGCCGTCGAGCTGCTGCGCGTCCGCGGATGGGCCCGTGGCATCCCGCTCCGCGAGACGCTCGACATCGTCATCGAGACGGCCCTCGTGCCCGCCGCGGCCGTCGCCGGGATCGTCGCCGTCGTCGCCGGCACCACGGTCGCAGCGGCGGGCAGCCCACCGCCGGTCTGGATGATGGTCACGGGCGCGACGAGCGCGCTCCTGCCGCTGCTGCCCGAGGCGGTGCGGCGGGTGCGCGAGCACGGCACCGCGGCAGGGGTGGTCTTCGCGCTGCTCGGCGGGGCGCTCTACGCCTCGACCACGTTCGTGGTGCTCGGCGCAGCGCTCCGCGTCGGGGTGGGGCGACGCGCCGTGTTCACCGTGACGCCCAAGAAGGCCGTGGGGTCGGATGTGCGCGAACGGCTCACGATGCTCAGGCCCGACCTCGTGATCGCGCTCCTCATCATGACGGTGGCGGTGCTCGCGTCGGGGAGCGCGCTCGGACTCGCCGCACCGCTCCTCCCGCTGGTGCTCGCCCTCACCTTCTCGGTGCTGCGGGTGCCGACCGCCGCTCGATCGGTCATCGCGGTCTCTCGTGTCGGAGCCCGCATCTGACCTATCGGGATGGGGTGCGGGGTTGCGTTCGGTGGCGCACCCGTATGAGGCTCATCTCATGTTCACGTACGACATCCAGCCGCCACAGGAGCGAGCGCGTCAACGTGCTCTCGACGAATTAGACATCCTCGACCACCCCACGGACGAGCGCATCGACCGTGTCACCCGACTTGCGCGCGAACTCTTCGCCGTCCCGATGGTCAGCGTGACGCTACTCGACCGTGACAGGCAGTGGCGGCTCTCCGAACAGGGCTTCGACGGAATCCGAGAGGCGCCGCGCGAAGGGTCCTTCTGCGGCGCCACCGTCGCACAGGGCTCGATGCTCGTCGTCGAGGATGCAACGACGGACACCGGATTCAGTGCGAGCCCTTTTGTCACCGGTGACCCGCACCTCCGCTTCTATGCCGGGCAGCCGCTCGAGGCGCCGGGCGGCGAGCTTATCGGGACGCTGTGCATCATCGACACGAAGCCGCGCCATCTCGACGCCGACCAGCGAGACCTTCTTCGTGAGATGGCACGGTGGGTGCAGACCGAGATCGCACGCGAGCATGAGTTCGACCGAGCCGGCGAGGTGCAGCGTGCGCTTCTCCCTCGTCGTGCGCCTGAATTGCCTGGGTATGAACTCGCCGCTGACGCGTTCGCCGCGAGCTCGGTCATGGGCGACGTGTACGACTGGCGCCGCATCGACGACCGGGTGCGGTTCGTCCTCGCCGACGTCATGGGGAAGGGAATCGGTGCAGGACTGATCGCGGCGGGTGTCCGTGCGTCCCTTCGAACAGCTCCCGAGCGGCCGCTGCTCCAGGCCGTCGAGGACCTCGATCGGCAGATGACGGAAGACCTCGCCGAACTCCACATGTTCGTCACTGCCGTCGCTGCCGACATCGACGGGCCGAGCGGGACGGTCGACCTCGTGGATGCCGGTCATTCCCTGACCTTTGTCCTCCGGGGCGACGATTCCTGGGAGCGCATTCCGACGACAGGCCTTCCGCTCGGCCTCGGTGCGGACGAGCCTCGCAGAGTCGCACGCGTCGTCCTCGAACCGGGGGACACCCTGGTGTGCTGTAGCGATGGGCTCCTCGACATCCTGGACATCGACGATCCGTTCGGACAAGTGCTCGCGGCGCTTCGCTCACATGGGCCGGAGGGCGCGGTCGCCGTCGGGATCGATCTCGCGCGGTCGTCGAAGGCGCCCGATGACGTCACCCTCCTGGTCGTGCGACGGAACCCGTGACAATGCGTTTCGTCGTGATTCGCGTCCTGGCGCTGCTCTCGGTCCTCCTGGGTGTCAATTACGTCGCCTGGCGGTGGTTAGCCTCCGTGAACTGGGAGGCGTGGTGGATTGCCGTGCCGCTGATCATCGCGGAGACGTACAGCCTCATCGACACCCTGTTGTTCGCTGTCACGATGTGGCGAGCGAAGGAACGCCCACGGCCGACGTCTGTCCCCGCGGGTACGGTCGATGTCTTCGTCGCGACATACAACGAGCCGATCGACATGGTGATGACCACCGCTCTCGCGGCGCAGCGCATCACATACCCGCACGAGACGTGGATTCTGGACGACGGCAGCAGAGCCGATCTCGAAGCAGCCGCCCGACGAGCCGGCATCGGCTACATCACCCGCTCGTCGGACTGGGTCGACAAGCCGCGGCACGCCAAAGCCGGCAACCTGAACAACGCGTTGATGCAGACCGACGGAGAGTTTCTCCTGATCCTCGACGCAGACCAGGTGCCCGACCCGCTCATCCTCGAAAACACGCTGGGGTATTTCGCCGACGACGACGAGGTTGCCCTCGTGCAGACCCCGCAGTGGTTCGTCAACGTCGATGAAGCGGATCCCCTCGGCAGTCAGGCGCCGCTGTTCTACGGGCCGATCCAGCAGGGGAAGGACGGCTGGAATGCCGCCTTCTTCTGCGGGTCGAATGCGATTCTTCGACGCGATGCGCTCATGCAGCTCGGAATAGTCGGCTACGTGCGAGACCTCGAGACCTCGGTCGTCCGGGCGTTGAAGACCTCGCATCGGATGCTGCGCCGCGCGGCATCCGATCGCACGATCGCCCCGGAGGTGGCACGCGAGATCGCGGACCTCACCGCCGCCGTCCAGAAGGCGCGAGCCGATATCGCCGTCGGTGCTCCGATCGCGGAGGTCACGGCCGAGGTCCACGGGCGTCTGCAGCAGGCGACTCGTCGACTGGCGTCCGTCGACATCGAGGGAATTCGCGCTGACGTCGCCGAGCTCGCCACCCTCGCACTCCAGCGGGACGCAGAGTTGGAGGCCTTCGTCATCGACGACGAGGCGCTGGAGGCGCTCGCTGTGCGGGAACTGTCCCCCCTCGCCGCCGTGGCAGCCGTCGACACACTCGTCGATGCCGTCCGAATCGACCGCCCGGGGGAAGCGCAGCCCCTCCAGCCGCTCGCGACGATCTCCGTCACCGAGGACATGGCGACCGCGATGCAGCTCCACTCGCTGGGGTGGAAGAGCGTCTACCACCACGAGATCCTGGCTCACGGGCTCGCGCCGGAGGACCTCCGAACGATGCTTACTCAGCGGCTTCGGTGGGCGCAAGGCACGATGCAGGTGTTCCTCCGCGACAATCCGCTCGCGAAGGCAGGTCTCAGCCTCGGGCAGCGCCTCATGTACTTCGGCACGATGTGGAGCTACCTCAGCGGGTTCGCCGCCGTCATCTACCTCGCGGCGCCGATCATCTATCTCCTGCTGGGTGTGCTGCCTGTGACGGCATGGTCGGTGGACTTCTTCGCGCGGTTCCTCCCCTACTTCATCGTCAATCAGATTCTTTTCGTCGTGGTCGCCAAAGGAATCAGGACCTGGCGAGGTCAGCAGTACTCACTCGCCCTCTTCCGGTCTGGATCAACGCGTGCGTCACGGCCTTCGCAAACGTGGTCTTCGGTAGGTCCCTGACCTTCGTCGTGACGCGAAAGGACGGCCGAGCCTCCGGCGGACCGCCCTGGCGGATGATCTGGCCACAGCTGACCGCGATGGCGCTTCTGGGGGTCGCCGTCGTCGTGGGGATCGGTCGTGTGATCGGGGGGACGGCCGATGGCACCGGAACGCTGGTGAACACGGTCTGGGTCGCGTACGACATCCTGGTTCTGAGCGTGCTGATCCAGGCCGCGCGGTACCGCGGGTATCGACAGCCCGAGGCCGCACTCGACTGACCCCCCATCGATAGAGGAGTTGTATGGACATCACCGTGACCGTCGAACGAAGCCACGCGATCGTCGCCGTATCGGGGCGCCTCACCGCGCCCGGCGTGCCGCGGCTTCGGTCGGCCATCGACGACCTGGTCTCGTCAGGTGCGGCCCGGGTCGCCATCGATCTGGCGGCGACTGAGTTCATCGATTCCTCGGGCATCGGTGCGCTCATCGGAGGGCTGAAAGTGGCGCGCCTCGCGGGCGGCGACCTTCGTATCGCCGCGGTCCCGGAGGCCGTGGGCATGGTTCTGAAACTCACCAACCTCGACAGGGTGCTGCGTGCCTATCCGACGGCGGGCGGCGCCTTCGATGAGTGAGCCGATCGCCGAAGTGCGCGTCGAGGATACGGCGGAGCTCGGACTGGTCGATACTGTCCACGATGCGGTCGAACGGCTGTGGGTCGCCGTTCCGGAGGTCTCCGACGATGATCGGATGCTGTTTGCCCTAGCGGTGAGCGAGCTCGTCACCAACATGGTCGAACACGCGCAGGGTATGTCTCCGCCGCACGTTTCCGTCCACCTCTCGGTCGACGAGAGCGCCCTCACCGCGGTTCTCGCCGATGATGCCGACCCCGCGCTGATCCGCCTTGACGACGTGCACATGCCCGATGCCGATGCGGAGTCCGGGCGGGGCCTGGCGCTCGCTCTCGCCGCACTCGACGAGCTGGCCCATGAACCGGGCGAGGGTAACGTGTGGCGCCTGCGGCGCCTGCGTCGTGATGACTCGCCACCTCTCTGATTCGACGAGGGCGGCGCCCGGAACGGTGTCGGCGGGCGAACGTAGACTGAGGCGGACATGACCGAATCCATCACGCCCATGGTCCTGGGAGCTGCCCGCGCGGACGACCGCCCCGACGAAGACCTGCTCGCGGGGCTCAATCCGCCGCAGCGCGACGCGGTCACGCACCGCGGTCCCGCCCTCCTGATCGTCGCCGGCGCCGGTTCGGGCAAGACGAGTGTCCTCACCCGGCGGATCGCCTCGCTCCTGCGCACGCGGGAGGCGTACCCCAGTCAGATCCTCGCGATCACGTTCACGAACAAGGCCGCGGGCGAGATGCGCGATCGTGTCCGGGCCCTCATCGGCGACAGCGCCCAGGGCATGTGGATCTCGACCTTCCACTCGGCGTGCGTGCGCATCCTCCGCCGCGAGGCGGACCAGTTCGGGTTCACGAAGAGCTTCACGATCTACGACTCCGGTGATTCGCGTGCGCTGATCAAGCGACTCGTGAAGCAGCACGAAGGGGATGCCTTCGGCTTCACGCCGGCCGCCGTGCAGGGTCGCATCTCCAAGCTCAAGAACGAGCTGTCCGACGCGGAGTCGTACGCGCGGCACGCCAACATGAGCGACCCCGCCGAGCGGGTGTTCGTCGACATCTTCGGCGACTACCAGCGCGCGCTGCAGAAATCGAACGCCTTCGATTTCGACGACCTCATCGCGCAGACGGTCTACCTCTTCCGCGCCTTCCCCCACGTAGCTGACGTCTACCGCAAGCGGTTCCGGCACATCCTCGTCGATGAGTACCAGGACACGAACCACGCCCAGTACGCCTTGATCCACGAGCTCACCCGTCCCGTCGTCGGAAAGGCCGGCGACGCTTTCTCCAGCGGCGGGATGATGATCTTCGAGCCCGACGAGGCCCCCGAGCTCGAGGGTGCGTCCCTCACCGTCGTCGGCGACTCCGACCAGTCGATCTACGCCTTCCGCGGAGCTGACATCCGCAACATCAGCGAGTTCGAGCGCGACTTCCCCGGCGCCAAAGTCGTGCTCCTCGAGCAGAACTACCGGTCGACGCAGAACATCCTGTCGGCCGCGAACGCGGTGATCGGCAACAACTTCGACCGCAAGGACAAGAAGCTGTGGACCGATGTCGGCGACGGAGACCCCATCGTCGGGTTCACCGGGTACTCGCAGCACGATGAGGCGCAGTTCGTCGCCGACGAGGTCGAGGCTCTCCGCCGACGCGGCGTCGACTATGCGCAGGTCGCCGTCTTCTACCGCACCAACTCCCAGTCGCGCGCGCTCGAGGAGATCTTCATCCGCTCGGCGGTGCCGTACAAGATCATGGGCGGCACCAAGTTCTACGAGCGCGCCGAGATCAAAGACGCGCTCGCCTACCTGGTGGCGGTGGCGAACCCCGCCGACGAGATGGCGGTCCGGCGCATTCTCAACAAGCCGCGTCGCGGTATCGGCGACGTGACCGAGACCGCGATCGCGCGGTATGCGGCATCCGAGGGCATCACCTTCCGCGACGCGCTCGCCAACGCCTCGGCGCTCGGCGTCGGAGCCAAGGTCCAGCAGGCGATCGCGCAGCTCGATGCGGTGATCGCGGAGGCATCCGAGATCATGCTCCCGAGCTCGGGAGAGGTCGCCCCGCCCACGACGGTGACCGAGGGACTCCACGTCCTGCTGAACAAGTCGGGCTACTACGACGCTCTGCGCATGTCGAAAGACCCGCAGGACGAGGCGCGCGTCGAGAACCTCGACGAACTGGTCGCCGTGACGCGCGAGTTCGCGCGGAACAACCCCGAGGGAACGCTGCTCGACTTCTTGACCGAGGTGACCCTCGTGGCCGATGCCGACGACCTCGACGATTCGTCCGGCTCGGTCTCGATGATGACGATGCACACCGCGAAGGGCCTCGAGTTCGATGCGGTCTTCGTCACCGGCGTCGAGGAGGACCTCATCCCGCACCGGATCTCGGCAGGAGAGCCCGGCGGTCCGCAGGAGGAGCG
This sequence comes from Microbacterium sp. Ld4, assembly GCF_045066555.1. Taxonomy (NCBI): domain Bacteria; kingdom Bacillati; phylum Actinomycetota; class Actinomycetes; order Micrococcales; family Microbacteriaceae; genus Microbacterium; species Microbacterium sp. Ld4. Next base: position 55,191 of record NZ_JBISHE010000002.1, read on the forward strand.
GCGATTGTTCTACGTCGCGCTCACGCGGGCGCGCAAGCGCCTCTACGTCTCGTTGGCGATGACCCGGGCGCAGTTCGGCGAGGTGACCGCGGCGATGCCGAGCCGGTTCCTCCAGGAGATTCCGCACGCCCTCATCGACTGGCGCCAGTCGCCCGGCGACGTCAACTCGCGTGGCGGGATGCAGTCTCGGGCGATCAACGGGCGAGTCGCCGCAGGTGGCTCCCGGTTCGGCGGCGGCAACCGGTACGGCGACGACCTCGTGCCGCTGCCGAAGCGCGAGAAGCCGTCAGGGTCGATCGCGAAGTTCGCCAACCGGATCCCGTCGAAGGTCCGCGACAACGGCGACCTCGAGCTGACCGCGGGCGACCGCATCCGACACGACGATTTCGGCGAGGGCAAAGTGGACATGGTGACGGGTGAAGGAGCCAAGCGGGTGGCCCACGTCCGGTTCGACACCGCCGGTCCCAAGAAGCTGCTCATCAAGGTCGCGCCGATCACCAAGATCTGAGACCGCTGTCGTGATCTGACTGTTAGCCACCGAGCGAACTCCCTATGTGAGACTTCTCTCATCCTCCGGGTGGGAGGACGGCGTCGCGTACTGGCGCCCTTCCTGGGGGGACATCGATGAAGATCACTGCGCGCCGCCGCATCCTGGCCGCCGTCACGACGACCGTGCTGTGTGCGACGACGATCTGGGCACTGCCCCAGGCCGCCGTCGCGGACGAAGCGACCGGCTCCATCAGCGGAGTCGTGTCGGCGGACGACATCGGCTGGGAGTCAGGGCTCGCCACCGCCTATCAGGTCGACGCGGGCGCCGTCGTCGCGACTTTCGAGGCCGGCATCCGCGCCGACGGGACGTACTCGTTCACCGGACTCCCGGCCGGCGCCTACCGGCTCGCCTTCACAGACACCGACTACGACGAAGACGGTGAAACCTACTGGCGGGAATGGTGGAACGATGCGATGGGGTTCGACTCCGCCGCGGAGATCCAGGTCACGCCCGGCAGCTCCCTCACCGACGTGAACGCCGATCTCGAATCCGTCCAGGGTGCGGCGACCTATCCGACGCTTCCGGGGGCGCCTGTCGTCGGGCAGACGATCACCGCCACCCCGGGCGCATGGCCCGTCGGGACCGCTCTCCTCTACGACTGGTACGCCGGAGATCACCTCATCGGCACGACGAAGACGTCCTCCTTCGCGGTCACCCCGGCGCTGGCGGGCGACCGCCTCGCGGTGGTCGTGTACGGCGAGATCGACGCCTTCGGGCGTCCGCACCAGGACCAGTGGCAGTTCAAGTCGAGCTACGCGACGGCGGCCGTCCTGAACCGACTGTCGGCCGGCACGCCTTCGTTGACCGGCGCCGCGGTCGTCGGGAGCACCGTGACCGCCAAGCCCGGCTCCTGGACCTCGGGCACCGTCTTCGGATACCAGTGGTTCGCGGGCGGCAAGGCGATCGCCGGGGCGACCCGCTCCACGTACAAAGCCACCCCGGCCGTCGCGGGCAAGGCGCTGAGCGTCACGATGACCGGCACCAAGCCCGGCTACGCGAAGGCGTCGAAGACGTCGAAGGCGACCACCAAGGTGGCCACTGCGGCGACTCCCGTGATCGCCGGCTCGGCGAAGGTCAAGGCGAAGCTCACGGTCAAGCCTGGGAAGTGGACCCCGGGCACCACCTTCTCGTATCAGTGGTACGCGAACGGCAAGGCGATCTCCGCAGCCACGAAGTCGACTTACACCCCGACGGCGACAGTCAAAGGCAAGGCCGTCACCGTCAAGGTCACAGGCAAGAAGGCCGGCCACACCACCGTCGCGAAGCTGTCGAAGGCCACCGCGAAGGTGAAGGCTGCGGCGAAGGTCATCGCCGTCGCGAAGCCTGCCGTCGCCAAGAAACCGTCTGGTCCGGCGGCACCGTCGAGCAGGACATCCTGCCCGAGGTCTCATCCCATCAAGGGCAATCAGGGCGCCGGCGATTGGATCTACCACGTTCCCGGAAGCACATACTTCAGTCGCACCCACCCCGAGGAGTGTTTCGCGACGACCGCCGCCGCGAAGCGAGCTGGCTACCGCGCACCGCTGCGCTGAGGTTGCAGGTTGTTCTGACGACGCAGCGGGCGGACAGCGACGGCGCGGGGGCGCGTACTCTGAACGCATGGCCCTGTTCTCCCGTCGCCCGAAGAACCCGTCCGAGCAGCCGGCAGACGCCGCGGTCGACGGCGATGCCGCTGTCTCCGACGTCCACGACGACGTCAACGCCGCCGTCAGTGCCGCCGAAGCGGATGCCGCGACGGCGGAGCCCGTTCCGTTCGTGCCGATCTCGATGTCCACCTACGGGCAGCCGGCGCGTCCCGCTCCGCGCCCTGCGCCCGCGCCGGGGGCGCCGCTCCCGGTCGTGCCCGCCGAGGCACCGCCCCGCACCGAGGGCCACCCGGGCATGCCCGACAACACGCTCGTGCTGCAGGCGCTCGCTGATCTTCCCGAGAAGCCCGACAACGCGGCGGTGCTCGGCGTGATGCGCCAGGTCCTCCAGGGGACGCTGTACCTGCGCATCCTCGGCGACGCCCGCGCGCAGATGAGCGAGGGCGCGCCGCTGCGCCTCGCGATCTCGACGATGGGCGACAAGAAGTTCCTCCTCGCCTACACGGGGAGCGCCGGCATCCAGGCAGGAGTCGGGGCCGACCCCGAACTCAACACCTCCGTGCTCGGTCAGCCCGCGCAGGCCGTCCTCCGCAACGCGATCGACGCCGGCTACGACGGCCTCATGATCGACCACGCCGGGCCCGGCCGGCGCATCGTGCTCTCGACGGCGCTCATCTCCCGCACCCTCGAACAGGCCGACCCTGATTTCACGATCAAGAACCTGCTGAGCGACACCCGCTCCGACGCCACGGCGCGCTACGTCGTCGAAGCGCTCCTGACGAAGCAGGTCTGGATCGCGGCGGGCAAGCGCAACGACAGCGACAGCCTCGGCATCGCCGAAGCCCGCAGCAGCGACGGCACCCGTTACCTGCAGGTCTTCTCGCACCCTCTCGAGGTGCTGGCGCTCGGGCGGGACGACCGGCCGCTGCCGATCACCCCGGGCCAGCTCGGTTCGGCTCTGGCGAGCGACCCGGGCCTCGACGGGCTCCTCGTCGACACGTCGGGGCCGTGGATCCGACTCGAGCGCGAGCAGCTGTCCTCCCTCATCGCCGTCGCCGATCAGGATGGCGGCGATGCTCCGGCGACCCCGGATGCCGACGCGGGAGCATCCGACGGCGGGGGAGCAGGCGGCGGCGACTGACGCCACCCCCTGTCCGCGCCCGCGGGCAGCGCCCTAGGGTGTCCGCATGGCCTCCGAGCGCATCACCCTTTCCCTTCCAGGCGGCAGGGAGCTGTCGCTCTCGAGCCCGAATCGCATCGTCTATCCCGCCGTCGGCATCACCAAGCATGAGCTGGCGGAGTACGCCCTCGCCGTGGCGGAGCCCTTCCTCCGCGCCAACGGCGACCGTCCGATCTCGCTCGAGCGCTTCCCCGACACCGTCGACGGCGAGAGCTTCTTCTCGAAGAACCCGCCCAAGGGCACGCCCGACTACGTCGATCAGGTGACTTGCACCTACAACAGTGGGCGGCGGCATCCTCAGGTCGTCCTGAGAGAAGCGGCCGCGATCGTCTGGGCCGTGCAGATGAACACGGTCGTCTTCCATCCGTGGGCGTCTCTCGCCGCCGATACCGACAACCCCGTCGAGCTCCGCATCGATCTCGACCCGCAGCCGGGAACGGACTTCGCGGATGCCGCCGCCGTCGCGCCCGTTCTCCGAGAGGTGCTCCGCGAGGCGGGACTCGAACCGTGGCTCAAGACCAGCGGCAACCGCGGCATCCACGTCTTCTGCCCGATCGAGCCGGCCCACGAGTTCCTCGATGTGCGGCACGCCGTCATCGCCGCCGGGCGAGAGCTCGAACGGCGGCTTCCCGACAGGGTGACGACCAACTGGTGGAAGGAGGAGCGCGGCGAGCGCATCTTCATCGACTTCAACCAGGCGAACCGCGACCGCACGATGGCGGGGGCCTACAGCCCTCGCGCGCTGTCCGGCGCGACCGTGGCGACCCCGATCAGCTGGGACGAACTGGCCGGCGGCGTCGACCCGGCGGCCTTCACGGTTCGGAGCGTCCCCGACCGGCTGTCCGAGATCGGTGACCCCTGGCAGGGCCTGCAGGACGCGCCCGGACGCATCGACACGTTGCTGGAGTGGTGGCAGCGCGACCTCGAGAACGGCCTCGGTGAGCTGCCCTTCCCGCCGGAGTTCCCGAAGATGCCCGGCGAACCGCCGCGCGTGCAGCCCTCGCGGGCGAAGAAGGACTGAGCCTCAGGGTGCCGTGACGGTGTCGACCCGCTCCTCGACGCGGGGGCGACGCCGCGCCCAGCGCGCAGGGGTGTCGGGCCCGTCCCAGACCTGGACGATGCCCCACGCGGCTGCCGTGAGGGGAACGGCGAGGATGGCGCCCACGATGCCGCCGAGCACGGTGCCGATCGTCAGGGCGATCAGCACCACGAACGCGTGGAGCCGCATCGACCGGCCCATGAGGAACGGCTGCAGGAAGTTCCCTTCCAGCTGGTTGACGGCGATCACGATGCCGATCACGACGAGGGCGATGAGCCATCCGTTCGTGACGAGCGCGACCAGGGCGGCCAGGATGCCGGCGACGGTGGCGCCGACGATCGGGATGAACGCGAGGAGGAAGACGAGCACTCCGAGCGGCACGGCCAGGGGCACCTGGAGGATGAGCAGGCCGATCGTGATGCCGATCGCGTCGACGGCGGCGACCGCGGCCGTGCCGCGGAGGTAGGCGCCGAAGGTGTGGACGGTCTTGTGGCCGACGCGAACGGCGCGGTCGTAGCCCTCCCCGTGGAAAGGGCGGATGAGGAACTCCCACATCTTCGGCCCGTCCTTCAGGAAGAAGAAGAGGGTCACGATCATGAGGACGAGGCCCGTGAGGAAGTTCGCGATGGCGCTCACGCCCGCGAGCGCGCCGGAGCCGAACTGAGCGCTCGTGACGAAGTCGGTCACCGTGGCGATCCACTCGTCGATCTGGCTCTGGTCGATGTCGAACGGCAACGTCTGGACCCAGGCCATGAAGCTGTCGAAGCCGTCCTGCGCTTTCGCCGCCAGGTCGTCCCACTGGTTACGCACCGCCCACACGACGAGCCACCCGACACCGCCGAGGAGCAGCACGACGGCGAGGAGGGTGAGCAGTGTCGCGAACACCGCCGGGATGCCGTGGCGACGCAGCCATCCCATGACGGGCGCCGCAGCCGAGGCCAGGATGAGCGCCAGCAGCGTCGGGATCACCACGACGGTCAGCTGCAGCATCCCGAGAATCACCGCCGCCGCGACGATGACCACGACGATCACCTGAAGCGATCGTGTGGCCAGGGTGCCGAAGCCGTCGGACCACATGCGCGCGGGCTTCGACTCGGCCACCCGGATCGGCTGGACGTCGTCGAGTCGAACGGAACGGGGGGAGGATGCGAACAGGCCCATGCTGCGACACTAGACGACCGCCTCCCGGCGCCCGTCGGGGTTGCGTCAGTCCTGACCGGCCAGTACGCGGCCCAGATCGTAGGCGGACACCGAGTCGAGCTGATCGAAGGTGCACGACGCGGCATCCCGGTCGGGACGCCACCGCTCGAACTGCACCGTGTGGCGGAACCGACTGCCTTCGAGCTGGTCGTACCGCACCTCGAGAACGCGCTCCGGCCGCAGGCGCACGAAGGACACGTCTTTCGATCCGGCGAAGCGCGAGCGCTCCGACGCGCCGGTGACGGCGGCTCCGTCCTCGTCGCGCTCGACGAGGGGCGCGAGCTCGTCGACCAGCTCGCGCCGGCGGACGTCGGTCCAGGCCGAGACGCCGCCGACCTGTCGCAGCTGACCGTCGTCGTCGTAGAGGCCGACGAGAAGCGACCCGACGCCGGTGCCGCTCTTGTGCACCCGGTAGCCGAGCGCGACGACGTCGGCCGTCCGGACGTGCTTGATCTTCAGCATGGTGCGCTTGCCCGGTGCATACGGCTGCGCGAGGGGTTTCGCGACCACGCCGTCGAGCCCGGCGCCCTCGAACTCCGCCAGCCAGCGCTCCGCCTGAGCCCGGTCGGTGGTCGTCCGGGTGAGGTGGATGGGGTGGGGCACACCGGCGAGCAGGGTCTCGAGCTCCGCCCGCCGCTCTGAGAACGGGGCGCCCTGCAGGTCGCGGTCGCCCAGCGCGAGCAGGTCGAAGGCGACGAACATCGCCGGATGCGTCTCGCTGAGCATCGTGACGCGGGATGCCGCGGGGTGGATTCGCTGCGAGAGCGTCTCCCACTGGAGGCGCGCGTGCCCGGCGTCGCCCTCCGCGACGACGATCTCGCCGTCGAGCAGGCACGGCGCCGGCAGAAGCGCCGAGACCGCCTCGACGATCTCGGGGAAGTACCTCGTGAGCGGCTTCGACCCTCGCGACCCGATCTCGACGTTCTCGCCGTCCCAGGAGATGAGGGCACGGAAGCCGTCCCATTTGGGTTCGAAGCTGAGCCCGCCAGGAGTGCGGCTCGGGTCGGGGACCGCCGGAACGGACTTCGCCAGCATCGGTGCGGGGATCTCGTACATAGCGCCCATCCTGCCGCGTGCCGCGGCGCGCACCCAGGGGCTGGACGTGCGGCCGGCCGGGTGTCAGGCGAAGGCGCCGACCCCGGTGATGTCGCGACCGAGGAGGAGGGCCTGGATCGACTCGGTGCCCTCGTAGGTGTGGATCGCCTCGATGTCGGCCATGTGCTGCATGACGCCGTTCTCCAGCAGGATGCCGTTGCCGCCGAGGAGGTCGCGTGCGATCGCGGCGACGCGTCGCGCGGCCCGCGTGTTGTGGAACTTCGCGAGCGAGGCCTGCGTCGGGCGCAGCCCACCGGATGCCTCCAGGTCGGCGAGCCGGCGGCAGTACAGTTGCATGGCGGTGAGGTCTTCGAGCATGTGCGCGAGTCGCTCCTGCACCATCTGGAACCTCGCGAGCGGCTTGCCGAACTGCACGCGCTGCTGCGCATACTGGAGCGCGGCCTCGTAGCAGGCGGTCGCGTGACCGAGAGCCGACCAGGCGACGCCCGACCGGGTGGCGTACAGGACGGTGGACGCGTCCTTGAACGTCCGGGCGCCGGGCAGGACGGCATCCGCGGGAAGGCGCACGTCGTCGAGGGCGATGTGCGCCTGGTGGATGCCGCGCAGCGATGCTTTTCCGGCGATCACCGTCCCGGTGTAGCCGGGGCGGTCCTGCTCGACGAGGAAGCACCGGACGGCGCCGTGGTGATCGGCGCCGTCGTCATCGACGCGCGCCCAGACGAAGGTAATCCCGCCGGAGGCGCCGTTGCCGATCCATTTCTTCGCGCCGCGGAGGATCCACTCGTCGCCGTCTCGACGAGCGACCGTCTCGAGCGACACCGAGTCCGAGCCGTGGTCGGGCTCGGTGAGGGCGAACGCCGCGGGAACCTCGCTGCGCGCGACGCGGGTGAGCCAGCGCTCCTGCTGCGCGGGGCTGCCGAAAAGCGCCAGCGTGCGCAGCGCGAGACCACCCTGGACGGCGAGCACCGTGCCCAGAGACCCGTCGCCGCGGGAGATCTCCATGTTGACGAGGCCGGCGGCCAAGGGCGAGAAACGCGTGAGTCGGGGATGCTCGATGCCGTCGTTCAGCAGGTCGAGCTCACCGAGGCGCGCGGCGATGTCGAGCGGGTACTCCGCGGCATCCCACGCCTCGCGGAGCGCGTCGCCGACCTCGTCGATCAGCCCTTTCGCGCGGTCCCACACCGCTCGGTCCTCCTCCGGGATGTCGGCGAAGACGGCGTAGTAGTCGGTGTCGAGGCGGCCGAGGATGTCGTATCGCGACGCGGAATCGCCGGGGAGGGGAGGAGCCATGGCTCCAGCGTACGCCGACGGTGACATTCAGTGTCACCGGCTTGGGACGCAGTCCCACCAGCCGTGATCGGTGTCAGCGGAGCGAGCCGAGCCTCCGCGCGACCTCGGCCGCCGGCATCCGTCGGGGGAAGGTCGCCACCACGACGTCGTCGGGGGCGGCCGCCTCGCCGCTCGGATGCACGCCGAACCGGTGCATGAGGTCGTCGTACGCCTCGGCGAGGACGGATGCCGGCACGTGGGTGGTGCCGCGGAGGAGGCGGCGGAGCACGTGGTTGTGCACGGCGGTCACCATGGCAGAGAAGGCGACCGCGTCGATCGGGTCGAGGCCCGGCACCGCGCGGCGGAGGTACTCGTCGAAGAGGCGCTCGTACCGGAACACCGTGACGATCTCGCGGTCGCGGAGCGACGGCACCTGCCGCACGACCGCGTACCGGCGCCGAGCGAGCTCGGGGTCGGCGACGAAGTGGCGGAACACCTGCACGGACGCCTCGCACACCGCCGCCCACGGGTGGGCGTGCGGCTCGTCGAGGTAGCCCCGCAGCGTGCCGAGGAGCGCTTCGTGGTCGGCGAAGACGACGTCGTCCTTGCCGCCGAACTGTCGGAAGAAGGTCGAGCGCGAGACCCCGGCCGACTGTGCGATCTGCTCGACCGAGGTCTGCTCGTACCCGTGCTCGGCGAACAGGGCGAGGGCGGCCGCCACCACGGTGCTGCCTCCCGCACGAGCGTCGTCGACCATGAAGGGAAGCCTACTGTCAAGCATGTTGTCGCTCCCGCGGCGCCGTCATTGACTGCGGCGCATGAGATCGCTCTGGAAGCAGCCGACGTACACCCCCACCACGCACCCCTTCGAGTCCGGGGCCGCCCACGAGATCGTCATCGTCGGGGCGGGTCTCACCGGCCTCGCAACCGGCTACGAACTGGTCCGCGCCGGTCACGATGTCGCCATCGTCGAGAGGGGCGGCATCGGCGAGCTGACGTCGGGCTCGAACACCGGAAAGGTGTCCCTCCTCCAGGGCACGACGCTGTCGACCATGCGGTCGGGGCACCCCGCCGGGCTGGTCCGCGCCTACGTCGACGCGAACCGCGACGGCTTCGACTGGATGGTGCGGACGGCCGACGAGCTGGGCGTTCCGCTGACTGAGCGCACCGCGTACACCTACGCTCAGGCGACGGACGGCGTGCCCTCCGTCGTCCAGGAGCACGATGCGGCGCGCGAGGCCGGGCTCCCGGTGCGGTACGCGACGGCGGCCGAGCTGGACGCGACGCCCTTCTCGATGGCGGCGGCCGTCGCCCTTGACGGGCAGCGCGCCGTAGACCCGATGCGCATGGTCGCCGCACTCGCCGATGCGTTCGTCGCCGCCGGCGGAACCCTCCACCTCGGTGTCGCCGTCGAGCAGGTCCACGTTCTTCCGCGGCCGCGTCTCGAGACCGATGCGGGCGAGATCTTCGCCGAGAAGATCGTGCTCGCGACCGGCATCCCGATCCTCGACCGAGGCCTGTACTTCGCGAAGGTCACCGGCCAGCGATCCGCGTGCGTCGCGTTCGAGCTGACCGGCGACGTTCCGGACGGCATGTATCTGTCGGCGGATTCGCCCTCGCGGTCGATCCGCACGGTCGCCGCCGGAGACGGCCCTTCGGGGGTCGCGCAGCTGATCGTGGGCGGGGCCGGCCACCCGGTGGGCCGTGCCGAGTCCGAACTCGAGAAGCTCGACGAGCTCGCGGCGTGGGCGCGCGACACGTTCCCGGTCGGCGCCGAGACGCACCGGTGGTCGGCGCAGGACTACATGTCGCACAATCTCGTGCCCTTCGTGGGGACGCTGCCCCGATCGCTCGGTCGGGTGAAGGTCGCCACCGGCTACGCGAAGTGGGGCCTCACCAATGCGCCCGCCGCGGCGCTCCGACTCAGCTCCGAGCTCAAGGGCGAGAGCATGCGCGACCGTCCGCGGTGGATGACGCAGCTCGGAACGCGGCTGACCATGCCCGAAGACGTCGCGCGCGGTGTCGCGGAGAACGTCAAGATCGGCGCGGCGGCAGCGGTCGGATGGGCGGCGGCAGTCGTCGGCAACGACGTTCCGGTGCCCCGTCCCGCCGAGGGTCAGGGCGTCGTCGCCCAGCGTGGCGTGCAGCCGGTAGGGGTGTCCACCGTCGAGGGGGAGACGCGCGCCGTGAGCGTGGTCTGCCCGCACCTGGGCGGCATCCTCGAATGGAACGATCTCGAGTGCACGTGGGACTGCCCGTTGCACGCGTCGCGGTTCACGCCCGAGGGGGAACGCATCGAGGGCCCGGCCACCCGCGGCCTCCGCCGCATCGGGTGACCGGGCCCGCGGGCCCTCGCCGGCTCAGACGGCGAAGGAGATGACGCCCACGATGATCAGGGTGACGACGGTGGTCCACAGCGCGATCGCCGCGGCCTGCCAGATGAGCACGCGACCGGCGGGAACCCCGGTGGCGGTGAGCGCGGCTGCGGTGAACTGCGTGGGGAGCAGCAGCGGGCCGAGGAGGCTGACGCCCGGCGTGCCGTAGCGGTGGTACGCCTTCTGGAACTTCTCGCTCCGGGCGCTCCGGGGCTTCTCGGGGGCGCCGGCGCGGGTGGTGACGGCCGACCGGACGCGCGCCGCGATCAGCACGACGACGAGTACGCAGAGGAAGTTCCCGGCGGCGGCGGCGACCGCCGCGACCGCGGGGTGGATGCCGCCGACGATGCCGATCGCGGCGGCGCCCTCGCCCTCAATGAAGGGGACGGCGCCGGCGAGAGCGACGATCACGGGCTGGAGGATGTCGGGCATCTGCGCGACGAGGTCCTGGAAGCCGACGATGAGATCAGACAGGGGGTTCGACATGGCGGGTCTCCCGATGTTCGTGGCGATCGCATCTCGACCGCGGTGATCCCATTCCACCGGCCTGCGCATCGCGGCGGCAGTGTCGCCGCGTCACCTTCTGGCGGGAGGTTCGAGCAGGCGGGGCATGACAAAAGTCATGGTCGTACTGTGGCCGTGTGAGCGCATCCGAACCCTCATCACCCCGGTCGTCCGCCGCGTCGCTGGCGCGCGGCGTCTCGGCGACCGGCTGGTACATCGCGATCTCCGTCGTCCTCTTCCTCGTCGGCGCGCTGTTCGTCTGGGCGGTCGGCGCGATCATCGTCCGCGACGGGTGGCGCTCGCCGGCGGTGATCGTGGCCTACGCCACCGGATCGGTTCTCGTCGTCGTCGCCACGATCGCCTTGCTCGCCCGCTACCGGCGCGACGGCGACCTCGACGACGGCGACCGCACCCCGTGGCTGCGCCGGTTCGCCTCCTGGCCCGCGCTGGTCGGCGCCGCCGGCGCGGTCGTGCTGGGCCTCGCGACCGGCTCCCCGATGTTCACCGCCTCGCTCGCGGCATCCGTGCTCTGCCTGCTGCGCTGGGGGCCGGGCATCCGATGGCGCGGCGTGGTGCTCGTCTCGCTCGGGCTCGGCGCGCTGTGGGTCGTCGAGCGGGCCCGCCCCGGCATCACCGAAGATTCCGCGATCGCCGCGCCCCTCGGCGTCTTCGCCATCGCGCTCCCGGCCGTGATCGCGCTGTCGCTGTGGTCGTGGGACGTCGTCCTCGAGCTCGACCGGGCCCGCGCCACCGAGGCCCGACTCGCCGCCGTGCAGGAGAGGCTGCGCCTCGCCAGCGAGCTGCACGACCTCCAGGGCCACCACCTGCAGGTCATCGCGCTGCAGCTCGAGCTCGCCGAGCGCATGCTGAGCCGCGATCCGGATGCCGCCGCCCACCAGATCGGCCTGGCGCGGGCGTCCGTCGACGAAGCGCGCGCCGGAACCCGCGCCCTCGCGGGCCGGTTCCGGGGCGTGCCCCTCCCCGACGAGCTCGCGAACGCCGCCGATCTGCTCCGTGCCGGCGGGCTGTCGGTGACCCTCGAGGTCGCCGCCGACGCGGCATCCGCCCCCGCCGACCTCCTGGGGCCGGTCGTCCGCGAGTGCACCACCAACGTGCTCAAGCACGGCGGGGGGCGCTGGGCGAAGTTCACGCTCCGCCGAGACGGCGGCGCGTGGGTGTTCGTGGCGGCGAACGACCCCGGCGAAGGGTCGCCTCTCGGCAGAGGAACCGGTCTCGACGGCATCGCCCATCGGGTGGCGGCAGTCGGAGGCGACCTCCGCACCACCACGACCGACGCCCGCTTCGACGTCACCGTCTCGGTGCCCGCCGGTGCTCAGGACAGGGAGGGAGTCCGATGATCCGGGTGCTGATCGCCGACGACGAGGACATGATCCGCTCCGCGCTGGCCTCGCTGCTGCGACTCGAGCCCGACCTCGAGGTCGTCGCCGAATGCAGCGACGGGGAGAGCGCCGTCGCGCGGGCGATCGAGCTGCGCCCCGACGTCTGCCTGCTCGACCTCGAGATGCCCGGCATCGATGGCGTCGAAGCCGCCGCCCGCATCCGCGCGCAGGTGCCCGCCCGGTGCGTCGTCGTGACCCGCCATGCTCGCCCCGGTGTGCTGCGACGCGCGCTCAGCGAGGGCGTCGACGGGTTCGTGCCGAAATCGCGGCGGGCCGACGACGTGGCCGCGGTCATCCGCGAGGTCGCGGCCGGCCGGCGCTACGTCGACCCCGAGATCGCCGCCGACGCCCTGAGCGACGAGCGCAGCCCGCTGACCGAGCGGGAGCTGGATGTGCTCCGGGCCGGAGCGCGGGGGGAGACGATCGCCCAGATCGCAGCATCCCTCCATCTGTCGGCGGGAACCGTCCGCAACCACGTCTCGTCGGTCCTCGGAAAGCTCGGTCTCGCGACCCGTCAGCAGGCATCGATCGTCGCCCGCGAACGCGGCTGGATCTGACCTCGCGGAAAGGACCGGTCAGGCTCGGGTAGTAGGCTGTGGGCCGAGGCGATCTCTCGACATCGAGATTTATTTGCGCCCGTCACCCCCACCGTCGCCCAGCGAAGGATTGCAGTGGACCTTTACGAGTACCAGGCACGAGACCTATTCGAGAAGTACGAGGTGCCGGTGCTCGCCGGCATCATCGCCGACACCCCTGAGGAGGCGAAGGCCGCAGCCGAGAAGATCGGCGGCGTCGTCGTCGTCAAGGCTCAGGTCAAGACCGGAGGCCGCGGCAAGGCCGGCGGCGTCAAGGTCGCGAAGACCCGCGACGAGGCGTACGCCGCTGCCGAAGCCATCCTCGGCCTCGACATCAAGGGCCACGTCGTCCAGCGCGTCATGGTCGCCCAGGGCGCCGACATCGCCGAGGAGTTCTACTTCTCGGTGCTGCTCGACCGCTCGAACCGCTCCTACCTGAGCCTGTGCTCGGTCGAGGGCGGCATGGAGATCGAGGAGCTCGCCGTCGAGCGTCCCGAGGCGCTCGCGCGCATCGAGGTCGACCCGCTCCAGGGCATCGACAAGGCCAAGGCCGTCGAGATCGCCACGGCGGCGAACTTCCCCGCCGACCTCATCGAGAAGGTCGCCGACGTCTTCGTCAAGCTCTACGACGTCTACAAGGGCGAGGGCGCGACCCTCGTCGAGGTGAACCCGCTCGTCCGCACGGGCGCCGGCGACATCGTCGCCCTCGACGGCAAGGTCTCGCTCGACGAGAACGCCAGCGAGGTGCGCCACCCCGAGCACGAAGCGCTCGAGGACAAGGGCGCCGCAGACCCGCTCGAGGCCAAGGCGAAGGCATCCGGTCTCAACTACGTGAAGCTCGACGGTCAGGTCGGCATCATCGGGAACGGCGCCGGCCTCGTCATGTCGACGCTCGACGTCGTCGCCTACGCCGGGGAGAACCACGGCGGCGTCACCCCCGCCAACTTCCTCGACATCGGCGGCGGCGCGAACGCGCAGGTCATGGCGTCTGGCCTCGACGTCATCCTCGGCGATGAGCAGGTCAAGAGCGTCTTCGTCAACGTCTTCGGCGGCATCACGTCGTGCGTGGCCGTGGCCGAGGGCATCGTGAAGGCCCTCGAGATCCTCGGCGACGCCGCGACCAAGCCGCTCGTCGTGCGCCTCGACGGCAACCAGGTCGAGGAGGGTCGCAAGATCCTCGCCGAGGCCAACCACCCGCTCGTGACGCTCGCCGCCGGTATGGACGAGGGCGCCGACAAGGCCGCCGAGCTGGCGAACGCCTGAGACGCGAAAAGGACAACAGACATGTCTATCTACCTCAACAAGGACTCCAAGGTCATCGTCCAGGGCATCACCGGCGGTGAGGGCACCAAGCACACCGCCCTCATGCTGAAGGCGGGCACGCAGGTCGTCGGTGGCGTCAACGCCCGCAAGGCCGGCACGTCGGTCTCGCACACCGCGGCCGACGGCTCCGCCGTCGACCTCGCCGTCTACGGCTCGGTCGCCGAGGCAATCGAGAAGACGGGGGCCGATGTCTCCATCGCCTTCGTGCCGCCGGCGTTCACCAAGGACGCGATGATCGAGGCCATCGACGCCGAGATCCCCCTGCTCGTCGTGATCACCGAGGGCGTTCCCGTCGGCGACACTGCCGAGGCGTGGGCCTACGCGAAGAGCAAGGGCAACAAGACCCGCATCATCGGTCCGAACTGCCCCGGCATCATCACGCCCGGTGAGGCGCTCGTCGGCATCACGCCGGCGAACATCACCGGCAAGGGCCCCATCGGCCTCGTATCGAAGTCGGGCACCCTGACGTACCAGATGATGTTCGAGCTCCGCGACCTCGGCTTCTCGACCGCCATCGGCATCGGCGGCGACCCGGTCATCGGAACGACGCACATCGACGCGCTCGCCGCGTTCGAGGCCGACCCCGAGACCAAGGCGATCGTCATGATCGGTGAGATCGGCGGCGACGCCGAAGAGCGTGCCGCCGAGTTCATCAAGGCCCACGTCACGAAGCCGGTCGTCGGCTACGTGGCGGGCTTCACGGCGCCCGAGGGCAAGACCATGGGTCACGCCGGTGCGATCGTCTCCGGCTCGGCCGGAACCGCACAGGCGAAGAAGGAAGCCCTCGAGGCAGCCGGCGTCAAGGTGGGCAAGACGCCCTCCGAGGCAGCCGACCTGATGCGCGCCATCATCGAGAGCCTGTAACGCTGAGACGACGAAGGGGCGGATGCTGCGGCATCCGCCCCTTCGTCGTTGTCGGGCTCAGGCGCCCAGGAGGGTCTCGATCGGTCCGCGCGCGAAGTACAGCACGAAGCCGGCGGCGACGATCCAGAGGAGCCAGTGCACCTGCTTGGCCTTGCCGGAGAAGGCGTTCACCACGACCCAGCTGACAAAGCCCGCGCCGATGCCGTTGGCGATCGAGTAGGTCAGCGGCATGACGGTCGCCGTAAGGAACACCGGCAGCAGCACGTTGAAGTCGGTGAAGTCGATGTTCTTGATCTGCGCCAGCATGAGCGCGCCGACGAGGACGAGCGCTGCGGCGGCGACGTAACCCGGGACGATCGACGTGAGCGGCGTGAAGAACATCGCGAGGAGGAAGAGCAGACCGGTCACGACGTTCGCGAGGCCCGTACGGGCGCCCTCGCCGATGCCGGAACCCGACTCGACGAACACGGTGGCCGACGACGACGAGGTCGCGCCACCGGCGATCGCACCGACGCCCTCGACGATCAGCGCCGACTTGATGCGGGGGAAGTCGCCCTTGTCGTTCGCGAGACCCGACTCCTTCGCGAGGCCCGTCATGGTCCCCATCGCGTCGAAGAAGTTCGAGAACACGAGTGTGAACACGATCATGACGACCGACACGATGCCGACCTTCGCCCAGTCGAAGCCGAAGTCGATCTTGCCGACGAGCTCGAAGTTCGGGGCGGCCACGATCTGGAGTCCGCTGACCTGGAGGCCCAGGGCGGTGGGCCAGATCGCGTTGACGATGTAGCTGATGACGGTGCCGCCGACGAGTCCGATGAGCAGGGCTCCCTTGACGCGGAGCGCCATCAGGACGCCCGAGAGGAAGAGCGTGACGACGAACATGACCGTGCTGATCGTCGTGATCGAGCCGCCGACCCCGAGATCGAGCGGGGGAGAGGCGTTGCCGGTCGCGGTGACGAAGCCCGCGTTGACGAAGCCGATGAACGCGATGAACAGGCCGATGCCGACCGTGATCGCGAGCTTCAGCTGCACGGGGACGGCGTCGAAGATCATCTTCCGGAGGCCGGTCGCGGCGAGCAGCACGATGATCAGACCGTTGATGACGACGAGGGCCATCGCCTCGCCCCACGTGACCTGGCCGACCACCGAGAACGCGACGAAGGCGTTGATGCCGAGGCCGGCCGCGAAGGCGAAGGGCAGGCGGGTGACGAGGCCGAAGAGGATCGTCATGACGCCCGCGGTCAGCGCCGTGCTCGTGGCGACGGCGCTCGGCGCGAGGACAGTGCCCTCGATGTCTGCCGTCGAGAGGATGAGGGGGTTCAGGATGACGATATAGGCCATCGTCACGAACGTGACGAGGCCGCCTCGGACCTCGGTTCCGAGGGTCGAGCCACGCTTGCTGATCTCGAAGAAGCGGTCGAGGGCGGATACGGATGCCGGGGGCTTCGCGGCGGGGCGCGCGGCGGGAGTGGTGCGGTTCACTCTCCGAGGGTACTGGTGCCGCTCCCCAGGGAGTACGCTCCCCGCATGCACCGGATCTTCGGCACCCCGTTCGGCGCGGTGTATCCCCTCTACCTCACCAAGATCGAGCGGAAGGGCCGCACGAAGTCCGAGCTCGACGACGTGATCGCGTGGCTCACCGGATTCGGCGTCGCCGAGGTCGAGGCGATGATCGACCGGCAGGCCACCTTCGCCGAGTTCTTCGCGGCGGCGGACCTGAACCCGGGCGTCGACCGGATCACCGGGGTCGTGTGCGGGGTGAGGGTCGAGGCCATCGAGGATCCCCTCATGCAGCAGATCCGCTACCTCGACAAACTCGTCGACGAGCTCGCCCGCGGAAAGGCGCTCGCGAAGGTGCTGCGCGAATAGTCGCGCCGGCGTGCCCGGTGTGGTCGACGGGCTGACGGCGCGTCCCCGGGTAGGGTCGGTTCGGCATGAATCGCCTGCTCGTCTCCCTCCTCGCCGCCTTCGACGCCGTCATCGTCGTCGCCGTCGGCCTCGCCGTCGTGCTCGCGCCCGCGACCCTGCTGTGGGTCTTCGGACTCGGCACGGATGCCGATTGGGGAGCGCTGTGGCCTGCGGGCGCCAGCGCCTGGCTGCTCGGCCACTTCGTGCCGGTCGCGGTCTCGCTGCCCGAGGACTTCCTGATCCGCACCGGCGTGGCGGACGCGGCCGGGCAGTTCTCGCTCTCCCTCGCGCCGCTCGCCCTCGCGGCGTTCACCGCCATCTTCGCGTTCCGCTCAGGCGCCCGCGCGGCCCGGGCAGGCGCCTGGATCACCGGAATCGCCTCGGGCACCGTCGTCGTGGCCGTCCTCTCCGCCCTGGTCGCCCTCACCGCCCGCACCGACGTCACCCGCGTCGACGTCGCGACAGCGATCATCGCGCCGACCCTGGTGTTCGCGATCCCCGCTCTCGTCGGCGCGGTCGTCCGCGCCTGGAACGAGGGCGACGACGGTCTGGTCGATGCGGTCTCGGAGCGTCTTCCCGACGGCATCCAGAACGGGCTCGACGCCGCAGGCAGAGGCCTCGCCATCTGCCTCGCCGGTTTCGTGGCCCTCGGATCTCTCGTCCTCGCCGTCCTCTTCCTCTTCCGCAGCGGCGAGATCATCGCCCTCACTCAGGCGTCGCACGCCGACCTCATCGGCGTCGTCGTCCTCTCGCTCGGCGCCCTCCTCTACCTCCCGACCCTGGTCGTCTGGTTCGGCTCGTTCGCCGCCGGTCCGGGGTTCGCGGTCGGCACGGGAACGACGGTCGCCCCGGCCGGGACCGACCTGGGGGTCATTCCGGGCATCCCCGTGCTCGGCGTCGTCCCCGCGACGACCTCGGCGTGGGTGCTGCTGCTCGCGCTCGCCGTCGTCGGGATCGGCGCCTTCGCCGGGTGGGCGCAGCGCGGGATGCTGGTGGGCGAGCAGGATGCGGGCGGCGAACCGCTGCAGCCGCGGGTGGTCGCCCTCGCCGGCATGGTGCTCGGCAGCGCCGCCGGTGTGGCCATCCTCGCGTGGGCCGCGCACGGTTCGCTCGGCCCCGGGCAGCTGGTCGACGTCGGGCCCGCCGCGGGCGCGGTCGCCCTGGTCGTCGCCATCGAGATCGGCATCGGAGCAGGCATCACCCTCCTCGCTCCGCGCCGCGGCAGCGACGACGGCGCCGTCTACCCGTCGGTGCGGGACGACGCCTCCGAGCCGGCGTCGGCGCCCCGCTAGACTGAGCCGGTGCTCACGGTCGCCGTCCTCATCTCGGGCACGGGCTCCAATCTGCGCGCTCTGCTCGACGCCGCGAGTGAACCCGACTTCCCCGCCCGTGTCATCGTCGTCGGCGCCGACCGGCAGGCCGACGGCTTCGCTCACGCCGAGCACTACGGCATCCCGACCTTCATGGTCCCGTACCAGGAGTTCGACAGCCGCGAGGCCTGGGGCGAGGAGCTTCTGGCCCACCTCGACGTGTGGGCTCCCGACCTCGTCGTGCTCAGCGGTCTCATGAGACTGCTCCCGGCCGCGGTGGTCGACGCGTGGGCCCCGCGTCTGCTCAACACGCATCCCGCCTACCTGCCCGAGTTCCCCGGTGCGCACGGCGTCCGCGACGCCCTGGCGGCGGGTGCCGACCAGACCGGCGCGAGCGTCATCGTCGTCGACAACGGCGTGGACACCGGCCCCGTGCTCGCTCAGGAGCGGGTGCCCGTGCTCACCGGCGACACCGAACATTCCCTGCACGACCGCATCAAGCCCGTCGAACGACGCCTGCTCATCGACGTGGTCCGCCGCGTCGCGACGGGCGACCTCGACCTCACCACGACCGCCTGACCCGGAGGAGACCCTCATGGCCGGACCGCAGATCGACCCCGCCCTCTACCGCCCTCGTGATGTGGTGCCCGTGCGACGGGCGCTCGTCTCGGTGAGCGACAAGACCGGGCTGCTCGAGCTCGCTCAGGCGCTCGCCGCCGCGAACGTCGAGATCGTCTCGACGGGCGGATCTGCCGCGCTGCTGCGCGATGCGGGCCTCGCCGTGAAGGACGTGTCGGAGATCACCGGGTTCCCCGAATCGCTCGGCGGCCGGGTGAAGACGCTCCACCCGAGCGTGCACGCCGGCCTCCTCGCCGACCTGCGCCTCGAAGACCACGAGACCCAGCTGGGCCAGCTCGGCATCGAGCCCTTCGAGCTCGTCGTCGTGAACCTCTACCCGTTCGTGGAGACGGTCGCGTCGGGCGCTCAGGGCGACGCCGTCGTCGAGCAGATCGACATCGGCGGACCGGCGATGGTGCGCGCCTCGGCGAAGAACTTCGCCAACGTCGCGATCGCGGTCTCGCCCGAGTCGTACCCCGCGATCGTCGCCTCGCTGCAGCAGGGCGGCACCAGCCTCGCCCAGCGCCGCGAGCTCGCGGCCCGCGCGTTCGCCCACACGGCGGCGTACGATCGCGCCGTGGCGACCTGGTTCGCCGAGGAGACCCTCGAGGGCGAGGGCGACCTGCCCCAGCACCTCACGATCAAGGCCGAGCGCCTCGCGACGCTCCGCTACGGCGAGAACTCGCACCAGCGGGCGGCGATCTACTCGCGCACCGGCGGCCACGGCATCGCTCAGGCGCGTCAGCTCCAGGGCAAGGAGATGTCGTACAACAACTACGTCGACGCCGACGCGGCCCTGCGGGCGGCGTTCGACCTGGTGAAGCCCGCGGTCGCGATCATCAAGCACGCGAACCCCTGCGGCATCGCGATCGGGGCGCCGCAGGCGCTCGACGCCATCGCGTCCGCGCACCTCCGGGCGCACGAGTGCGACCCGGTGTCGGCGTTCGGCGGGGTCATCGCGGCGAACCGCACGGTGACCCTGAAGATGGCCGAGAACCTCCGCGACATCTTCACCGAGGTCATCGTCGCGCCCGATTTCGAGCCCGAGGCGCTCGAGGTGTTCGCACTCAAGAAGAACCTCCGCGTTCTCCAGCTTCCGGCCGACTGGCGTCAGGAGCCCATGGACGTGCGTCTCGTCTCGGGCGGCCTCCTGCTGCAGGATGCCGACCGCTTCCCCAACGAGATCGAGTCGCTCGTCGACAGCTGGCAGCTCGTGTCGGGGGAGCGCCCCGCCGACGACCAGCTCGAGAACCTCTCGTTCGCATGGAAGAGCTGCCGCGCCGTGAAGTCGAATGCGATCGTCCTCGCGAAGAACTCCGCGACGGTCGGGATCGGCATGGGCCAGGTCAACCGCGTGGACTCGTGCCGGTTGGCGGTGGAGCGTGCGGGCGACCGCGCCGCCGGCTCCGTCGCGGCATCCGATGCGTTCTTCCCCTTCGCCGACGGCCCGCAGGTGCTGCTCGACGCCGGCATCACGACGATCATCCAGCCGGGCGGGTCGGTCCGCGATGAAGAGGTCATCGCCGCCGCCAAGGCCGCGGGAGTGACCATGTACTTCACCGGGGAGCGTCACTTCTTCCACTGAGAGGGGCGGCACGGGAGTGCCCGTCGCGTCAAGGGGGAGTTCTGCCGTCGAGGCGGTTCCGCGCAGGGGATAGTGTCAGTGCGACACTTCCCGAGGAGGTTTCGGTGATCTGGGAGATCGAGGACGGTCCACGCACCGTCGAGGGGCTCGATGAGAGGGGACGGCCGCGGCCCGAGTACGCCGCGGCGCTCGGACTCGTGCCCGCGCCGCTCGGCAGGCGCGTGCTCGCGACCGTGTACGAGGTGCTGTTCGTCCTCGTGCTGCTCGTGCCCGCTGCCGTGGGGGCGCTTCCGGCGATCCTGGAGATCGCGGGGTCTGCGAACCCGGTCGACGCGCTCTTCGCCCGCGGCGACGCGCTCTGGATCGTCGTGTGGTCGGCGGTCTCGTATGGGCTGTCGACGGTGTTCATCCTCGTCCAGCTGATCCTGATGGGCCGTCGGGGCGTGACACTCGGCAAAGCGCTCACCGGGCTCCGTTCCGTCAACGTCGCGACGCTCGAGCGCCCGAAGTTCTGGCGCGGCGCGGTCGTGCGCTACCTGATCCTGTGGGCCAGCTTCTTCGTTCCCCTCGTCGGCCCCCTCCTCGTGATCATGCTGTCGCCGCTGTTCGACCCGCAGCGCCGCCGGCGCGGCTGGGCCGACCTCGCCGCCGCGACCTGGTTGGTCGACATCACCCGCGGGCTGAACCCGTACGACGCCAAGCGCATGCGCATCGCACGGAAGACCGTCGCGACCGACCTCCGCGACGAGAAGACCTCGCTGCCCTCGCTCGCGACGTCGCTGCACGGTGCGGAGAGCGGCGTCTACATCCCCGTGGCCCGCAACCGCGGCGGAGTGCTCGGCGCCCCTCGTGAACGGTCGGGCGTGCCCGATCCGGAGAAGCAGGATGCCGGTCCGATGGCGCCCATCCAGGCGTCGCCCTTCGCGGTCGCAGCCAAAGAACCCGCGCCCGCAGAGGCAGCACCGGCGCCGGCTGCCGCATCCTCGCCGGCATCCGCTCCTGCGCCGGCTGCCGCGCCCGCGCCTGTCCGCGATGCGGCTCCCGCGCCCGCCGCGGTCGCCTCCGGAGCTGCGCAGGCCCCCGCGGTCGAGCCCGCACCGGTTCCGGCGCGCACCGCGTCTCCCGCTGGACCGGCGTCCGAGACTCTCGCCGCTCCCGGCGAGACCCTCCTGCCGCGGGCCGAGACGGCGTCGTGGACGCCGCCGCACCTCATCGAGAACCGCGAGCCCACGGCATCCCTCGTCCTCGACTCGGGCGACCGCGTCGAGGTGGTCGTCGCCGGCATCGTGGTCGGCAGGTCGCCCGTCGCCGGGCCGGACGACAGCGGCGCGGTCGTCGTGCCCGTCGCCGACCCGAGCATGTCGATGTCCAAGACCCACTTCGCCCTCCGCTGGCGCGGCGGATCGCTCGTCGTGGTCGACCTCGGGTCGACCAACGGCAGCGCGATCGTCCGAGACGGCGCCGAGACCGACCTCCCGGCAGGAGCGGCCCTGCCGCTCCGATCGGGCGACACCCTTCGCTTCGGCGACCGCTACGCCGCTGTCAGCATCGCCTGATCGCCACGAGACGAGGACACTCCGATGAGGCTCAAGCTCACCCTGCAGCGCCGCGAGTCACGGCTGACCGACATCGTCGTCACGTCGGACACGACGGCGACCGTCCACGACGTCGCGCGCCGGATCGTCGAGACCGACCCGGCGCGGGAGATCCTCGCCGGCCCGGACGACGTCCTGACCATGACCGTCGCACCGCCGACCTCGAGCGATCACGTGCTCCTCGACCCGAGCATGCTCATCAGCGATGCGCCGGTCGGCTCCGGCTTCGTGGCCACGGTGGTCAACCTCGGCCCCGGCTACACCCCCGACCGCACCGGCGGAGGTCCCGCCGCGGCGGTCCTGCACGTCGTGGGCGGTCCGCTGGCCGGCCGTGAGATCCCACTCCCGCGCGGTCACTTCACGATCGGTCGCTCGGCGGGCAGCGACATCGTGCTCGACGAGCCGCTCGTCTCGAAGCGGCATGCCCGCATCGAGGTCGGCGTGGGCGGCGTCGAACTGGTCGACCTGAACTCCGCGAACGGCATCGTCGTCGACGGCGGTCTCGTCCCGCGCCTCCGCGTCATCCCCGGCCAGCGCTTCGTGCTCGGCGACACCGAGCTCGTCGTCCAACTCGTCCCCGACTTCGCCCCGGTGGAGAAAGACCCGGTGCTCGAGCGCGGCGGCGCGCTGCTGTTCAACCGCAGCCCGCGCGTCGAGCCTCGCTACGTCGGCGAGGAGCTCGAAGAGCCCCGCATGCCGAAGGAACCGGCATCCCGGCTCTTCCCGTGGCCGATGCTCGTCGCGCCGGTCATCCTCGGCATCGCGATGTACACGCTGACCAACAACCCGCGGTCGCTGCTCATCATCTTCATGACCCCGATGATGCTGTTCGGCAACTTCATCTCGCAGAAGACGCAGGTCGGCCAGCGCGTGAAGAAGGAGGCCGAGATCTTTGAGCGCACCTTCGAGGAACTCGAAGAGACGCTCTACCGCGAGCGCCCCCGCGAGCGGGAGGTGCGCAGCGCCGAGGTGCCGCCGGTGGCCGTCGTGTTCGAGGAGGCCATGCGGCTCGGTCGGATGCTGTGGACGCGCCGCCCCGAGCACTGGAACTTCCTCGCAGTCCGCCTCGGCACGTGCGAAGCGCCCTCGCGCACGACCATCAAGCGCGCCGAGAACCCCGACGCGCTGCAGGAGTACGTCTCTCGCGTCGACCGGCTCCGCGACCGCTACAAGACCATCGACGGCGTGCCGGTGCTGGAGTCGCTGCAGAGCGTAGGCGTCATCGGCGTCGCCGGTCCGGAGCGCGAGGCCGCCGACGCCCTCCGCGGCATCTGCGTGCAGCTGTTCGGCATGCACTCTCCGAACGAGCTCGTCGCCGTCGCCCTCACCGAGCCGGAATGGGCGAAGCAGCTCGACTGGCTGACCTGGCTCCCGCACACCTCGAGCGAGCGGAGCCCGTTCCGCGACATGCCGCTCTCCGACTCGGCGTCGACCGGTGCGGCCCTCCTCTCGGGTCTGGAGGAGCTCGTCATGCGTCGCTCCACCGCGGCCAAGGCGCCGCGGCTTCCGTTCGACGACGACTGGGACACGATGCGCTACGGCACCGACGTGCGCCGCGCCGCCGAGGATGCGACGTTCCCCGGCCAGACCGCCGTCGTCGTCATCATCACCGCGGATGCACCCGTCGATCGCGCGCGCCTCACGCAGGTGCTCGAGCGCGGCGCCGACGTCGGCGTCTACGGACTCTTCGTCGCCCCCGTCGTCGACGCGCTCCCCGCCGTCTGCCGCAGCTTCGTCGACGTGACGAACGGGCTCGCCGACGCGCACGTCGGCGTCGTCCGCAGCGGCACCGATTACACGAGGGCCGAGGTGGAGGGCGTCTCGAACGAGCTCATGACGGTGCTCGCCAAGCGACTGGCTCCCGTCGTCGACTCGAGCACGGTCATCGAGGATTCCTCCGACATCCCGAACTCGGTCATGTTCCTCTCCCTCATCGGCAACGAGACGGCATCCGAGCCGCAGTTCGCCGTCGACCGGTGGCGGGAGAACAACACGATCCTCGACCGCTCCGGCGCCCCGCTGCCCCGGCTGAAGAAGGCCGGCAACCTCCGCGCCATCGTCGGTCAGGGAGCAACGGACGCCATGACGCTCGACCTCCGCACCCAGGGGCCGCACGCCCTCGTCGGAGGAACGACCGGTGCCGGAAAGTCGGAGTTCCTCCAGGCGTGGGTGCTCGGCATGGCCGCCGCCCACAGCCCCGACCGCGTCACGTTCCTCTTCGTCGACTACAAGGGCGGGTCGGCCTTCGCCGACTGCGTCGAGCTCCCGCACACCGTCGGCCTCGTGACCGACCTGAGCCCGCACCTCGTGCGCCGCGCCCTGACGAGTCTCCGAGCGGAGCTCCACTACCGCGAGCACCTGTTCAACCGCAAGAAGGCCAAGGACCTCCTCGAGCTCGAGAAGCGCCGCGACCCCGAGACCCCTCCGGCCCTCGTCCTCGTCATCGACGAGTTCGCCGCACTCGCCGGCGACGTTCCGGAGTTCGTCGACGGCGTCGTCGACATCGCCCAGCGCGGTCGCTCGCTCGGCATCCACCTGATCATGGCCACGCAGCGTCCCGCGGGTGTCATCAAGGACAACCTGCGCGCCAACACGAACCTCCGCGTCGCCCTGCGCATGGCCGACGAGTCGGACTCGAAGGACGTCGTCGACGACCCCATCGCCGCGAGCTTCCCACCCTCGATCCCCGGTCGCGGTATCGCGAAGACCGGCCCCGGCCGGCTCGTCCCGTTCCAGTCCGCCTACGCCGGCGGGTGGACGACCGACGAGGTCGCGGCAGCCGATGTCACCGTCGCCGAACTCCGCTTCGGCTCGATCCAGAAGTGGGAGCTCGACGATGCGGGCGAGAGCGACTCGCACGACGCCGACCCCGGCCCGAACGACCAGAAGCGCATCGTCGCGAACCTGATCGCGGCGGCCACGCAGGCGAAGATCCCCGCTCCGCGCCGGCCGTGGCTCGACGACCTGCCGACCACCGTCGACATCCGCGAGCTGCCCGGTGGGTCGCGCGGTGCGATCCTCCTCGGCAAGGCCGACATCCCCCAGAAGCAGCTGCAGGAGGCGGTCTACTTCGAGCCCGACCGCGACGGCTCGCTCCTCGTGTACGGCACCAGCGGCTCCGGCAAATCGGCCGTGCTGCGCACGATCGCGATCTCCGCCGCGATGGGCCGCCGCATCGAGAACGTGGAGGTCTACGGGCTCGACTTCGGCTCGGGGTCGCTCAAGAGCCTCGAGGCGCTTCCGCACGTCGGATCGATCATCCCGGGTGACGACAGTGAGCGGGTGCAGCGCATCATGCGGTCGCTCGCGAGCGTGCTCGACGACCGCGGCAAGCGGTTCAGCGCGGCGAACGCCTCGAGCGTCGCGGAGTACCGGGAGATCACCGGCCGCGACGAGCCTCGCATCGTCCTGCTCCTCGACGGCCTGCCCCAGTTCCGTGCCGAATGGGAGTCGACCACGGCGCGGATGCCGTTCTACCAGGCCTTCATGCGGATCCTCGGCGAGGGGCGCCCCCTCGGCGTGCACGTCGTCGCGACCGCCGACCGCTCGGGCTCGGTGCCCACGGCGGTCAGCTCGAACGTCTCCCGCCGCGTCATCCTGCGGCTGTCCGACGCCAACGCCTACGCGCTCGTCAACGCTCCGAAGGACGTCCTCGACGAGCGTTCCGAGCCGGGTCGGGCGATCGTCGACGGACTCGAGACCCAGATCGCGGTGCTGGGCGGAACGCCCAACGTCGCCGAGCAGACGAAGCTGCTCGAGCAGATGGCGGCCGAGCTCCGCGCCCGCGGGGCGCGCGAAGTGCCCGAGATCGGGTCGCTCCCCACGCGACTGGATGCCGCGGACATGCCCGACCGCATCGGGGAGTTCCCCGTGCTCGGCGTGGCCGAGGACACCCTCGCCCCTCGCGAGTTCGATCCGGCCGGCACGTTCGTGGTCGCCGGTCCGCCGCAGTCGGGCAAGACCACCGCGATGAAGGCGCTCATCCTGTCGATGACGCGCCTCGACCCGGAGGTGAAGCTCTTCCACTTCGGCGGTCGACGCGCCCAGCTGAAGGAGTTCGCGCCGTGGATGCGGAGCGCGACGACCCCCGACGACGCGAAGGAGCTGGCCACCGAGCTCGCCGAGCTCGTCGCGGACGAGACCCTCGGCCAGCGGCTCATGATCGTCATCGAGGATGTGCCCCAGTTCGCCGACACCCCGGCGGAGCGTCCGCTGAAGGCGCTCTTCCAGGCGATCAACCGCAGCGACCACCTGCTGATCGGCGACGCCGACGTCAATCAGGTCACGAGCGGGTTCGGCCTCGTGGGCGACTTCAAGGGCGGCCGCAAGGGGATCATCCTCAAGCCCGATGCGTTCGACGGCGACTCGATCTTCAAGGTGCCGTTCCCCAAGATCAAGCGCGCCGACTTCCCGGTCGGCCGCGGCATGTTCGTGCAGGCGGGTCGTGCGGTCGTCGTGCAGGTGCCGCTCGTCGAGGGAGCGGCGCTGCCGACCCCCGAACGCGCCTGACGCCCGAGATTCAGCGCGGGCGGTCCACGCGGGCCGCCCGCAGCTCGTTCCGGAGGTCTCCCCGGAGGGGCGACGGACGCTCGGCGGCGAAGAAGGCGGCCGCGACGAAGCCGTCGAACAGCGACAGCATGAGGTTCTCGAGGTCGCCGAACGGCGTCGACAGCCGCACGACGAGAACCTGCTTCGTGTCGGGCACAGGAACCCAGTAGTCGGCGCTGAGCCTCGCGACACCCTCCATCTCGGGGTCGTCGTGGACGGCGTCCACCCGATGCGTCCGCAGAGCCGGCACACCCGGCCCAGCGACCTCCACCATCGAGGCGTGCGCATCGGGGTCGAGGCGCGCGAGGGCTTCGGCCATCACGCCGAGGACCTTCTCCGGCGCCGTGCCGATGGCGGGACTCATGCGCAGGTCCGACGGCTCGAAGACGAGCAGGGTCACCGGCAGGGGGGTGTCCGGTGCGATCTCGGCGGCGAACATGAGCGCGCGGATGTCGCCGCTCGCGCCGGCGCGCACAGCCTCCCGCAGCCGCCGGCGCACCGCCCCGCGCTCGGCGGCACGGTCGTCGGTGACGCCGACAGCATCCCGCGCGATCCGTCGGACAGACGCGTCCGTGGCAGCCTCGTCCGACAGGTCGACCGAGAACCAGCGGCCGGGGAGGCGGAACCGGAGTTCGCTGCCGGTCATTCGGGGGCGGACCAGTCGCCGTAGCGGGCCTTCATGTCGAACAGGCTCACACCACCCTGGCCGGCGTTGGTGAATCCCATCGGACTCAGATCGGCGGCGGCGGTGCGCAGGTCGACCGGCTCGACGCCGTCGGAGGTCTCGGCGCCGGCCACCAGGGCGATCGTGTTGGGCTCCCAGGGAAGGGCGCGCCAGATCGCCTCCGCGACGGCATCCAGTTCGTCAGCCGTGAGCGGCTCCGCCGAATCGACCATCAGGGTCAGGTCGATCCGCTCGCCCAGACCATTGCGCGATCGGCCGGGGTCCTGGGCGCCCACCACCCGCGGCACGGCGGCCGTCACGGCCTCGGTCACGTTCCCGAACTCCGCCACGGGAGCCTCCTCTGTCGTCGTCTCGGGGGCCGGCGGGGCGATGCTGCATCCGGTCAGCGCCCCACCGAGGAGCGCTCCGCTCAGGACCATCGCCAGCACAGGCTGTCTCCGCAGGGTGCGGCGCATGCTCGTCACTCGTTCCATCGGTAGTAGGACACGTCGGTGTACCCATCATCGTTGAAGAAGTCCGCCAGATCGGGGTGGGCAGCCGTGATCTCGTCGAGGTGGTCCTGGTACGTAGACGAGTACTTGTCCGCGTTGTGCGCGCCCGGATCCACTCCGAGCACCGGGTCGGGGTTCGGGGGATCGACGCGGATGCTGGTCCAGTTCGGGCCGTGCTCGGTCCCGAGATCTCCCGTCACGGTGTCGAGGCGGGGAACAGGGTCGCCGTTGTGCTGGACCGAGACGACATCCACCGAGTCCGGGATCGGCATGTGGTCGATCGGGGCGCCGGAGGCGACGACCGCCTGCCAGTTGTAGTCGGTGTTGTAGGCCGCGAGATGCCCTGCCATTATGCCGCCCTGGCTGAACCCGACGAGCATCACCGGGTCGTCGGGGCTGATGCCCTCTGCTGCCATGGCGTCGAGCACCGCCCGCTCGTACTGGGTCTGGAGCGCCGGTGTCAGCATGAGCGCGAGGTTGCTGTCCAGGTCGTTCACGGCGCCCTTGTCGCCCAGCCGCGACAGCCATTCCTGCGTGCTGGGAAGAGTGACCGTGTACTGCCACCCGTCCGGGCCCAGCACCTTGGTGATCTTGACGACGGATTCGTCCTCGCCGCCGAGGGTGTCGACCTCGCCCGTGCCGTCGAGGACCGTCTCGAGCGACGGAAGGTCGGGCCGGTTGAGCTCGTCGTCGACGTACGGGTCGGTCGCCGAGACCTCGGGCGTGGGCTTCAGCACGTCCGACAGGATGCTGGCGATCAGGAACGCAGCGAAGGCCGCCACCACGAGACCGGCGATGATCAAGCCGATCGTGCCGAACAGAGCGCCGATCGCGAGGATGAGGAGCAGCACGAGCAGCACACCCAGGGCGGCCACGATGGTGGCGAGAATGCGGGTGAGGAGGGCGAGGACGTCTCCGAGGAAGTCCTCGATCCACTCCGCGATGCCGGCGATCCAATCGCCGATGTCGGAGAAGACGTCGCCGACCTTGTCCCAGAACCCCTCGTTCGTGGCGTCGATCGCATCGTCGATCCGGTTCATGGCCCGCTCGGCCGCCGTGATCATGTCTTCGCGGGCGGCATCGATCCGGTCCTGTGCCGCGGCGACCGCCTCCTGCGCGTCGTCGGCGGCGCGCTGGGCGCCGGGGACTCTGCCCGTGAGCGAGGGGGAGGGGTCGTCGGCCGCATCGACCTGATCGGAGAGCGACCGGAGCGCGCTGTCGGCCCGCGTCTGCTCGTCGAGCGCCTCGTCGAGGTCGTCCTGCGCTCGTTCCGCGCGCTCGTGAGCGCCCGTCAGGGCGACGGCGTATTCGGTGATCGCCGAGGCCGTCTCCTCGTATCGCGGGTGGATGCGTTCGAGGTCGGTGGCGAGCTGGTCGTTCTGGTCGTGCAGCGCGCGCACCGCCTCGCCCTCGTCGTCGTCGACGATTCCGCGCATCTCCTGGACGACGGTGAGGATCCGCTCCGCCGATCGGGTGAGGCGGCCTGCTCTCGATGTGAGGACGTCGGGTTCGCCGGGAAGGACGGTCATCGGTCAGCCCTCGTCCTCTGCCATTGTCCGGTCGAGGTCGGTGAACGTGTCGACGATCGCCTGCATGAAGTCGGCCTGCGATCGAAGACCGTCGCGGAGTTCCTCCCGGGCGATGTCCCACTTGCCGCCGAAGTCCTCGATCTTGCCGGCGAGCCCGTCGTGGCCGGTGAGCGCGCCGAGGTCGTCGGCGAACGACTCGGCTTCGTCGAACGTCGTGGCCAGCAGTCGGGCGCTCTCCGCCGTCTCGCCGAGCCGCGCGAGATCCATCCTGACGTCGCTCATCGCTGTGCCTCCTGTCGGTTGCCGCGCCGCCCTGAAGCGGAGGGGCGGGCGGCCCAGAGAGCCAGCGCGGCATCGGCGGCGCGGACCTCGCGTCGCAGTGCCTCCGCGTCGGCCGCGTCTGCGGGCACCCGCACGCGCAGGGCGGTCATCGCCGTGCGCAGTTCGTCCTCCTCGGGCACGCGTTCCTCCGCTTCGTCGCAGGCCGACATCCCGACCCCCTCCTCACCATAGAGAGACGGGCCGTGAGGAGCGATGGGGCGTTCTCCCCACCCTCGGTCTCCGTGCCACATGGGGACCACTCCCCATTGGCGGATGGGGCGGGGTGCGGTTGACTCTTGGTATCGGCCCGGTCGGGTCGGGTTTCTTTATCTAACGGAGGTGTGGACGATGGCCGATTTCGGTGCGTCTTACGGAGAGATGGAGCAGGTTGCGTCGTCGCTGTCGCAGGCTCGTGATGACATTCAGGGCCAGCTGGACACGCTGAAGTCGCAGGTCGACACTCTTCTGGGTGATGA
>NZ_JBISHE010000003.1:0-44626 GCF_045066555.1 Microbacterium sp. Ld4
ATGGGGACCACTCCCCATTGGCGGATGGGGCGGGGTGCGGTTGACTCTTGGTATCGGCCCGGTCGGGTCGGGTTTCTTTATCTAACGGAGGTGTGGACGATGGCCGATTTCGGTGCGTCTTACGGAGAGATGGAGCAGGTTGCGTCGTCGCTGTCGCAGGCTCGTGATGACATTCAGGGCCAGCTGGACACGCTGAAGTCGCAGGTCGACACTCTTCTGGGTGATGACTTCAAGACGCAGCACGCGTCGGGCAAGTTCGGTGAGGGTTATGGCGAACTCACCACGGGTCTGAAGAATGCGGTCGATGGCATCAACGACATGTCTGAGGCTCTCCTCGGCATGATGCGTGCGATCCAGGACCTCGACCAGCAGCTCGCCGGCGGCTGATCCGTCGCGCACAGCTTCTTCTCGAGAGGGTCGGCCTGAGGGCCGGCCCTCTCTGTCGTTGCCGGGCGGGGTGACAGGGTGCCTCCGTTCTGGACGGACGTCCCATGGGGCATGGGGAGAGGGTTTGTCAAGTGGGGACCACTCCCCATTGGCGGATGGGGCGGGGTGCGGTTGACTCTTGGTATCGGCCCGGTCGGGTCGGGTTTCTTTATCTAACGGAGGTGTGGACGATGGCCGATTTCGGTGCGTCTTACGGAGAGATGGAGCAGGTTGCGTCGTCGCTGTCGCAGGCTCGTGATGACATTCAGGGCCAGCTGGACACGCTGAAGTCGCAGGTCGACACTCTTCTGGGTGATGACTTCAAGACGCAGCACGCGTCGGGCAAGTTCGGTGAGGGTTATGGCGAACTCACCACGGGTCTGAAGAATGCGGTCGATGGCATCAACGACATGTCTGAGGCTCTCCTCGGCATGATGCGTGCGATCCAGGACCTCGACCAGCAGCTCGCCGGCGGCTGATCCGCAGGACGGCGATGAGGGCGGGTGCCATGACGGCATCCGCCCTCATCGGGCTCCGGGCCGCAGGCTCCGGAGATCGACAGCGTGGGTTTCGCGGATGAGTGTCAGGGAGGGCACACGTGGGCAAGGACATCGACATCCCGATGAGCGACCTCGAGTCGCTCGACCGGGCACTGCGCAACATCATCACCGAGTTCGAGAACGCCGGTGGACGTGCCGACCAGCTGCAGGCGTGGATCGGGCGTCCCCACGGGGAGAGCGCGCTGCGCGATGAGATCGACCGTTTCGAGAGCGCGTGGAACGACAAGCGCGACACGTTGAAAGAAGACGTCGCGGCCGTTCAGGAGCAGGTCGCGGCGGTCGCGCAGGCGTGGGCGGACTTCGATTCCGAGGCCGCCGCGAGCATGGACAACACGACACGCACCCCGCAGGTAGAGAGCTGAGAGCGACGTGGACCGGACACCGAGCAAGAACTACGAGATCCTCGAGATCGAGGGAAGCGCCTTCGACATCGAGCGCCGCGGGATCGAGATCGAGACCCTCGGCGACGAGATGGTCGCCGCGGCAGACCTCCTCGACCGCATCAACCTCGGTGCGCAGTGCCGAGGCAAGAGCCTCGACGCCATCAAAGACAAGGTCGGCGACATGACCGGCGACCTCCGCACCGCCGGAGAGCGCTACAGGCCCAGCGGAACCGCGATCCTCCAGTACGGTCGCGCGCTCGACGGCGTGCAATCCTCCCTTCGTGCGCTCATGCCCGACCTCGAAGAGGCGTGGCGCGAGTACGAATCGGTGCGGAGCGATTTCTCGAGCGACTCGCAGCTTCCGGAGCCGGAGGAAGGTGCGACCGACACCCGCACGAACGAGGGCGACGTCGACACCGCGCGCGAAGACTGGGAAGCCCTCGCCCTCCGGTACGAGGGCGTGTACGACACCTGGTGGAGCGCCTACGACGACGCTCGACAGGGAGTGAAGGACGCCAACGACGACGGTGTCGAGGACGGATGGCTCGACAATGCGATGCCGTTCCTCGAGGTCTTGGGCGACATCCTCTCCTACGCGGGCATCGTGCTCGCCATCGCCGCCTGCATCATCGGCGGTCCCTTCATCCTCGCCGCAGCCCTGGTCGGCCTCGCCGCACTCGCGGTGACCTGCCTCAAAGTGGCGGGCGGTCGCGGCACGGGTGTCGACATCCTCGTCGCCGCCATCGGCGTCTTCCCCTTCGGCAAGGCGTTCTCCGCGTTCAAGGCCGTGCGTGCGGCCAGTGGCGCCGGCCGGTTCAGCGAACTCGGCCAGGGCCTGCTGTCCATGGGCGGCGATGTCGTCGGAGCAGGATGGCGTAACGGCTCCCGCATCACCAGCGTTCTCGCCGACGGCCGTACCGCGCGTGTCTTCCACGATGCGGCGAGCACGCAGCTGAACAAGAACGGCAGCCGCGTCCTGCGGCAGTTCTTCAACGGGATCGACGGCCCGTCGATCGGCTCCCGTCTGCTCCGCGGCAACGAGGGGGCGATGACGCAGAACTTCACCGACGCGACATCCGCCCTGTCCGCGACGGCGCAGAGCAATCTGCGCCAGTTCCTCGGGCGCAACCCGAACGGGAGCCTGCTCTCCGACGGCGGCAACGCCGCGCTCGACTTCGCCGACAACCTCGGCAAGAGCGGCGCGGGCTTCGCGTACGACCGGGCCACCGGCGGCTGGGGCATCGGCGGCTGGGGCAACGGCTGATGCCGTCGACGGTGGAGATCACCCTCGACGACCGCTGGTTCCTGCCCATCCCCGGTGACGGTGACATCGCGCAGTGGGCGCGGGAGGCGGCGAGCACGCGGCAGCGCGAGCCCGACCTGGACGACGACGTCGACCAGGTGATCGCGGCCCTCGTCGGCTTCAGCGAGTTCGCCGACCCCGACGCGGCGGCCAACCTCCTGTTCTGTCCGGAAGGGCTCCCCGGACGCGCGATCGTCTCCGTCTTCGCCGGTCGCACCGACCTGTCGTCCCTCGACGATCTCGAGGACGACGCTCCCGCGGCGCTGCCGCGACAGGTGCTGCCGTTCGCCGACGACGACCCGGCCGTCGCTCGCACCGTGAGCACCGTCCGGCAGCTGCCCGACGGTGGCGTCCTCGGCGTCCTCCAGCTGCAGCGGCTGCACGAGGGAGTGCTCATCGAGACCGTCGCGATGAGCCCGAGCCTGCACCACCTCGGACTGGGGCTGCCCTGGTTCGAAGAACTCACATCTCGCGTCACCGTCGTCTCCGACGACGCTCGTCCGGAGGGGACCCATGTCCAGTCTGCGTAGCGAGATCCTCGGGCTCCCCGACGGCTCGCCCGCCTTCCGACTCCTGCTCCCCGAGGGCTGGACGGCGAACAAGATCTCCGAGGAGACCGCGGAGTCGTTCGAGGAGCAGGCGCGCGCGGTCTTCATGCGGGCCGGCCGCCCCGACCTCGACGGCGCCTTCGCGAGCATGATGCGACGCGGGATGCGGGACCTCGAGCGCTCCGGCGCGAGATACGTCCTCCTTCCCGGGGCATCGTCGGACGGCACGGTCCCCCCGATCTCCCTGATCGTGTCCGTCGTCTCCGGCGAGGGTGGAGCGACTCTCGACGGCTGGGTGTCCGCCCGCTTCCGCGAGGGTGCGCAGATGCTCGACGAAGGCGGCCGCATCGTCCACTGGCGCGCGCGGAAGCCCGGCACCGAGACCGGTGTCGAACAGGTCCAGTCCTCGTACGTCATCCCGATGCCCGAGACGAACCGCACCAAGGCGCTCATGCTGACCGGAACCGTCATGGTCGACGCCGATGCCACCGACGACGCCGACATCATCGTCGCGGGAGGCGCCGTCTTCGATGCGATCGCAGCCACGGTGACGTGGATGGCGCCCGTCGACACGTCTCCCGTGCGCTGATGGCGAGGCCGGTGCAGATCGTCGGAGACCACGGCGACGTCGCGCGGATCGTCGAGGCCGCCGTCGAGACCGTCCCCGCGGCGACCCGACGGGACTGGTTGTTCGACGTCGGAGGTGTCGTCACCACCCGGA
Source organism: Microbacterium sp. Ld4 (assembly GCF_045066555.1). Taxonomy (NCBI): domain Bacteria; kingdom Bacillati; phylum Actinomycetota; class Actinomycetes; order Micrococcales; family Microbacteriaceae; genus Microbacterium; species Microbacterium sp. Ld4. The sequence goes on from NZ_JBISHE010000003.1 coordinate 3,942, forward strand.
GGCGGCCTGCGGCGGGCAGTCCGGCCGGGCGTCCCGATCGCCGCGGAGCGGCTGTCACCGCGCCGCAGGCACCGCATCCGACGGGATGGTGGGTGCTGGTCGTGGCCGCGGTCGCCGCGGTCTTCGCCGGGGCGACGGTCCTCCTTCCTCCGCGCAACGAGGGCAATCAAGACCCCGTCCTGGCGATGGCCGTCGCCGTGCCGGCCATCGTTCTCGGCGCCATCGCGCTCGTCGTCGTGACGGCGATCCGGCTTCCGGAACGTGCGAAGGGCAACATGACGGCGATCGGGTGTGCGGCGATCGCCCTGATCGCCGTGCTCGCCGGAGCGGTGTTCGCCGGCATCCGACGAGACATCCTTCTCGACGCGGCAGGCGCCGCCGCCTACACCGCATGGTGGATCGCGGCGATCGTCGCGGCTGCTGCCGCCGTGGGCCTCATCGTGCGGGTGCATCGGGCGCGTCCGGCATCGCCACCCGCCCCGCGCCGCACGCCCCAGGCGGACCCCGCGAGGGATGCCGCGCAGACGGCGGGCGCGGCCGCTCAGCGGAACCCGTACGGAGCGGAGCTCCGCACCCGGTGGCGGGCCGCGCTCGAGGGCCTCGCCCTGGACGACCCGCAGACGGCGGCTCAGGCCGAGAAGCTCGGGCCCTACGCGTACGTCGTCTGGGCCTACTACGACGGCGCGATCTCCCTGCCTGCCGTCGACGACCTGCTGTCGCGGAAGTGACCGATCACCGGGGCGGATGTCAAGAGGGGAGTCCTCTCCATCGACCATCCCCGCTCCGCTGGATAGCCTGACCACAGACAGAGAAACCCGTCACCGACGGGTTCACCGGGGAGGAGAAGTCGATGACGGATGCCGTCTGGATCAACTTTTCGACGCTGCAGCACACGAGCACGCGGCTGGAGAACATCGTCGGCGAGCTGGAGGATGCGGGCGATCTCGCCGACGAGCTCGCCGACGCGATCGGCTCGCCCTACGGCAAGGGCGCCCTCTCCGACAAGGTGAGCGACTTCGAGGGCCGCTGGAACGATCGGCGCAGCGACCTCGTGCGCGACATCACGAAGATCCAGGAGCACGTCCAGGGCGTGCTCGACGGATTCAAGGACTGGGATGCCGAGACGGCGGCCGAGATGGACATCGACGCCTCGGGCACGACGGATGCGACCCGCCCGAGCGCGGTCTGACAGCGGGGGAGACCATGGAGAGTTCACCGGCAGGACGCACGATCGAGAACCTCGAGGGAGAGGCATCCGTCATCAAGCGACGGGGCCTTCGCATCGAGTCCATCGGTCGCCAGATGATCTCGAGCGCCGATGTGCTCGAGCAGCTCGTCAGCGAGGGCGACGATCAGCGAGGCAAAGCGATCGAGAAGATCCGCGAGATCGTCGGCGACACCCACCAGGAACTCCGTCGCGCGGGACGCATGTACGAGCCCACCGGGCCCGTCATCCACACGTACGGGGTCGCCGTCGAGGAGTGCAAGCCCCGCATCCGCGCCGCCGTCGACGCGAGCGTGGAAGCGTGGATCCGTTACGACTCCGCACCAGGCCAGCGCTTCGAGCGCTTCGGACCGCCGCCGATCCTCGAGGACGCCGCCGAGCAGCAAGCCGAGGACGACGAGCAGAAGCGCGAGCTGTACGACGAGTGGGTGATCGAGGCGCGCGCGTTCGACCGTGAGTACGACACGTGGGAGGACGCATTCGACACCGCCGTCGACGGCATCGGCGACGTGCTCGACGGATCGATCGAAGACGGCTTCTGGGACAACGTCGACGGTGTCGTCGCGGTCGTCCTGCAGGTGCTCAGCGTCGTATCGATCATCGTCGCGATCGCCGGAATCATCATCGGCGGGCCGATCTTCGCTCTCATCGGCGCGGTCATCGGCGTCGCGACCCTGCTGCTCACCGCGTACCAGGTGCTGCGCGACGACGCGGGCATGGAGCAGCTGGTGATCGCCATCATCGGGGTGATCCCGTTCGGCAAGGTCGGCTCCCTGTTCCAGGGCAAGCCGGGCCTCGTCGCCTTCGGATCGGAGATGGTCACCGCGTTCCGGCCGTCGGCATGGTCGGCCGCGGCGGGCCAGGTGCGGTCGCTCTCGAGCGTGGCGACCTTGAGCGGCGGGGGCCTCCCCGGTCTCATGAACGCCGGCCGAGGGCTCTACACGATGAACAACCCCGCCGGTTTCGCCGACGCGATGACCCGGTTCATGTTCGGCAAGAACACGGTCGAGCTCACCGAGCTCGCCGGATCGGTGGCAGGATCGGCGAACGGGTGGTGCAACTCCACCGTGCTGTCGGCGGCGTGGGAAGGGACCTACATGATGGCTTCGGGCGCATGGGGTGTCGTCGACAACATCTCGTCGTGGACGGGCAACTCCGGCAACAAGTCGAGCGCGGCGATGCCGTGGATCGGAGCCTTCCTGTGACCGACCTCGCCGATGTGGATGCCGCGGCGCTCCCGACCGGGCCCACGATGCCCGAGGGGTGGGCGGCCGGGATGTGGCGGCTCACCGGTCACAGCGACGTCGGTGGATGGCTGCTGATCCCCGCCGCGGTGGACGACCCCGCGGCATGGGTCGAGGCGCAGCGATCCGAGATGCGCGCCGCGTGGGGCGAGGGGTGGGAGGACGAGTGGGCCGACGTGATCAGCGGCCTTCTCGCGGCCGGTCTCGAGGCGCGACCTGAAGACGCCGCGCTCGCCTTCCAGCTGTGGCCCGTGCCCGGTCCGCTCGTCGCACAGGTGAGTGCCTCTTTCGGCGCTCGTCCCGATGTCCTCCCGAGCGTGCTCGATGACGGCCAGCTGTACCGCACCGAGCGGCTCGGCGACGGCGTCCTCCTCGTTCGCACCGTCGACGACGAGGCGACCGGTATCCGGCTGTTCGGCACGGACATCCTGTTCGCCTCCGACGACGCGGTGGTTCTGGTCCGCCTCGAGCCGACCCTTCCGGAGCTCCACGCCATGCTGATCAGTCAGTTCCACGCCTTCGTCCACACGCTGCAGTTCGTGGGCCCCGACGGCACTCCGGTACGAGCGACCGCGCCCGAGGGCATGCTCGCCGCGCGATCCGACGCCGACTGGTCCGAGACCGCAGGAGCACGATGACATTTCCGCACGCCAGCGCCCAGGAATGGGCGGAAGATCACTCGCTCGCCGCCGATGTGCGATTCGGGCGACTCGAATCGATCGCCTTCCAGCGGCATCCCGACATCTTCCGGTGGTTCGGCGTCGACGGGGCGTCGGCCGCCGAACGCGTGTCGCGACCCGCACCGACGGCTCCCGGTCGGATCCTGGTGTGGCTGACCGCCGTCGCCGCCATCATCGGCATCATCGCGCCGATCGGCGCCGTGGCCGCGCTCGGCGGTGACCGCTTCAACTTCTTCCGGATGGATGCCGAGAGCTCCGTGCCCCTGGCCGGGGTGCTCTTCATCGTCGCGGCGCTGACGCAGGCGGTCGTCCTGGTCCTGTGGGCGGTCCGCGGGGCGCGATGGGATCCCCTCGTCACCGCGATCGTCGTCGTGGCACTGATCTTCTCGGGCTTCGGGCTCTTCGCGATGCCGAACAGCGCGGCCTACGACGGTTTCACCGGGTGGCAGGTCTGGTATCCGGCGGTGATCGCCTCGTTCGTCATCTCCCTCGTGTCGACCATCGCGATGTTCGTGCGGTTCCGGGTGCGGACTCCGGAGAAGGTCGCCGAGTCCGCGCCCACTCCGGCTGCGGGGGAGTCGTTGTCCTCGGCGGGAGCGGCCATCGACGCCCTGCCGACGGCCGAGCGCGACGCGATCCGGACCGATCGCGACAACGCACTCGAGATCCTCCACTCCCGAGGCATCATCGACGAGGCGATCCTCGAACGCGCGCTCGCGCACGACCTCGGCACCCTCTTCCTGCTCGACGACGCGACCTCTGGAGGTCCCCGATGACAGACCGCGACGACCTCCAGCCCGGACTCGAGCGGGTGAGCCTGCGCGCGCAGCTCGGCGGCCGCACCGACCCGTCCTTCGCGCTCGCGCTGCCGACCGGCTGGGTGCGCCGTGATGCCACGGCGGCCGAGGAGGAGAAGCTGACCGGCGAGGTGCGCCGGCGCCTTCTCGAGGCGCACCGCCCCGACCTCTTCGCCCGCATCCGTCCGATGCTCCAGGACGCGTTCACGCAGATGGCCGATGCCTCGGTCATCGCCTTCTTCGCCCCGGCGAGCGGCGACGACACCGCACTCGCGCTGCCCGCATCGCTCGTCGCGTCGCTGCGCACGCCCACGACCCCGGGGGACACCCTCGACTCGCTCGTGCAGGCCCTGATCCGTCAGGAGGGCGCGACGCCGCTCCTCGGCGACAAGCGGTTCCTCCGCTTCGAGCGCGACACCCGACAGGTGTTCGAGGACGCGCCGGTGCGGGTGACGCAGGTCGTCTACCTCACGCCGATCCCCGGGACCGGGCGACGCCGGGGGCTTCAGCTGACGGCATCCGTCATCCGTCCCGACGACGCTCCCGCCGACGACCGTCCGAACGTGCTCGTGAAGGGCCTGCTGGACATGTGCGTCTCGTCGCTGGAGTGGCGTGTGGAGCCCGCCGTCGTCTGAGCTGAGCTGAGCTGCACGGTGCAGGCCGCCGGGCCCGCGGGTGGGCCGTGACCTTCCGCTGTCGTGTCCGATTTCCGCGAGTCGGTGTCGGCGGCCCGTGACAGGCTGGAGGCATGACGATCGCGGCGATGACGTTCGACGAGCGGTACCGCGCGATCGACGCGCGCGACCGCCGCTTCGACGGTCAGTTCGTCACCGCCGTGCGCTCCACCGGCATCTACTGCCGGCCGAGCTGTCCGGCACGGACGCCTAAGGCCGCGAACGTGACCTTCTACCCGACGAGCGCCGCGGCGCACGAAGCCGGGTACCGCGCCTGCAAGCGCTGCCTGCCCGAGGCGACCCCGGGGTCGCCGGAATGGAACATCCGCAGCGACGTCGCCGCTCGGGCGATGCGCCTCATCGCCGACGGCGTGGTCGATCGCGAGGGCGTCCCCGGGCTCGCGGCGCGTCTCGGATACTCCTCGCGCCATCTGACCCGCCTTCTCGCCACCGAACTGGGTGCCGGGCCGCTCGCCTTGGCCCGCGCCCACCGCGCACACACCGCCCGGGCGCTGCTGGTCGACACCGACCTCCCGATCGCAGATGTGGCCTTCGGCGCGGGCTTCGCCAGCATCCGACAGTTCAACGACACGATGAGCGAGGTCTTCGCCGCACCTCCCGGGCAGCTCCGCGCGAGCAGGAGAGCGGGGCAGCGGCCGGCGGGGCGCATCGACCTCGTGCTCCCTGTTCGCGAGCCCTTCGACGCGGTAGGGCTGTTCGGCTGGATGCGGGCTCACGCGATCCCGGGGGTCGAATCCGGCGACGAACGGTCGTTCTCCCGGGTGATCCGGCTCGCCGGCGGACCGGCCTGGTTCGAGGTGCGGCAGGACGACGCCGGGCGGGTGCGCCTCCGCGCCGAGCTCGCGGCACTGTCCGATCTGTCGACCCTCATCGCGCGCGTGCGGCGTCTGTTCGACCTCGACGCCGATCCGCTCGCGATCGACGAAGCGCTCGCCGGGCATCCCGAGCTCGCGCCGCTCGTCGCCCGCATCCCCGGGGTACGTCTCCCGGCCGCGATGGACGCCGACGAGATGCTGATCCGCGCGATGATCGGCCAGCAGATCAGCGTCGCCTCCGCACGCACCGTGATGGGGCGACTCGCCGCCGAACTCGGCGAGGTCGTGCCGACGTCGGCGGGCAGCGCGACGCTCTTCCCGACGCCGGAGGCGATCGCCGAGCGCGGGGGCGACGTGCTCCGGGGGCCGGGCGCGCGCATCAGGGCGATCGTCGGCGCAGCGACCGCCCTCGCCGGCGGCACCCTCCGGCTCTCGCTGGGTGATGACACGCACGAGCAGCGAGCGGCCCTCCTGGCGCTGCCGGGCATCGGGCCGTGGACCGCCGATTACGTGCGGATGCGAGTGCTGGGCGACCCCGACGTGCTGCTGCCCGGCGACGTGGCCGCGCGCGCCGGCGCCGCAGCAGCCGGCATCCCCTCGGCCCCTGCCGACCTCGTCTCATGGGCGGAACGCGTCTCGCCATGGCGCAGCTACGTCATGGCGCACCTCTGGTACGCCGCGCCCGTCACCCAATCCTGGCGGGAGAGCCCGCCGAACCCGGCCGATCCGACCCCGAGCCCTGCAGATCCGACCCCGAGGAGCCGACCATGACCGCGGTCATCCAGACCATCGCCACGCCCGACGGCCCCTTCACGATCCTCGAGGCCGACGACGGGCACGTGCTGTCCTCCGGATGGAGCGACGACCGTGACGCCATCGTCGCGAGGCTTCGCCCGGCCGCCCGACCGGATGGCATCCGGCTCGGGGAGGCCCAGGCGGCCCCGGCGGTCGCGTCCTTCTACGCGGGAGATCTGTCGGCGATCGACGCCGTGCCCGTGCGCCAGTCGGGCAGCGTGCTGCAGCTCGCGGGGTGGTCCGCGCTCCGTCGGATCCTCCCGGGGCAGCCGCTCACCTACACCGAGTTCGCCGACGCCCTCGGGTCGCCTCGGGCGGTGCGCGCCGCGGCATCCATCTGCGCCCGGAACGCCCCCGCGCTGTTCGTCCCCTGTCACCGGGTGCTCCGCACCGGGGGAGCGCTCGGCGGGTTCGCGTGGGGCGTCGAGGTCAAGCGCAGTCTGCTCGCCCGCGAAGCCGCCCGCTGAGCAGTCCGATATCCAGAAAGCGCTTGCACACAGCGAACCCACAGGGATACTCTGGAAGGCTCCCGCGCACGATGCGGGCGCCACGTCCGGCCCCATCAAGGAGGAAGCCATGTACCCGGAGATCATCATCACGGAGTCCGTCGCCGACCTTGCCGCCGGACGCCCCGCCCGACAGGGGTAGTGCCGCGCGGAAGGTTCCCGCGCTCTTCCACGTTCTCCCTCCGTGGGCCGTTCCGGTCCCGTTCTCCCGCGCCCTGCTGCGCTCCTCGCCGCCTCGGCATCCGCTCCCCACCTCTGCAGGAACATGACTTCATCGACGCGTCCCCGTCTGTCCACCGCCCGCTCGCTCGCCCGGCTCATCCCGTTCGCGCGCCCCGTGCTGCCCCGCCTCGGCCTCGGTGCCCTCAGCGCCCTGGTCGCCAGCCTCCTCGGCCTGAGCATCCCGCTCGTCCTCGAGCGGATCGTCGGCGAGAACGGCCCGATCGCCTCGGGTGAACCCTGGCTCATCGCGCTCGGCGCCGGTGTCGTGCTCGTCCTCGGCCTGCTCGAGGCGCTCATGGTCTGGGCGCGCCGGTGGTTCGTCCTCGCACCGGCCACGGCTGTCGAATACGAGCTGCGCACCGACTTCTTCTCGCGCCTGCAGCGCCTGCCGGTGTCGTTCCACGACCGGTGGCAGTCGGGGCAGCTGCTGAGCCGCATGATGCAGGACATCAGCCTCATCCGCCGCTGGCTCGCCTTCGGTGTCGTGCTGCTCGTCGTCAACGCGATCACGATCGTCGTCGGGTCGGCCATCCTGTTCAGCTGGCACTGGCTGCTCGGCACGATCTTCGTCGTCGTCTCGGCGCCGCTGTGGATCGCGGGCTACATCTTCGAGAACCGCTACGGCGCGCTGTCGCGCCAGAGCCAGGACCAGGCGGGCGACCTCGCGACCTCCGTCGAGGAGTCGGTGCACGGCATCCGTGTCCTCAAGGCGTTCGGACGCGGCGCGCACGCGCTGAAGAAGTTCACCCGCCAGGCCGAGACCCTCCGCGAGACCGAGATCAACAAGGCCCGCGCGGTGGGCTGGATCTGGTTCTGGCTGGTGCTCCTTCCCGACATCGCCTTCGCGCTGTGCCTCGGTGCCGGCATCTTCCTCGCCCAGGCCGGCGAGATCGACACCGCGGCCCTGATCGCCTTCTTCGCGATGGCGACCATCCTGCGGTGGCCGGTCGAGTCGATCGGCTTCCTGTTCTCCTTCCTCGTCGACGCGCGGACGGCGACCGACCGCCTCTTCGAGGTGTTCGACGAGCAGAACACGATCGTCGACCCCGCCGAGCCGGTCACGATCGACAGCCCCCGGGGCGAGCTCGTCTTCGAGGACGCCCACTTCCGGTATCAGGATGCCGCGGACTCCGAGCCCGATCTGCTCGACGGCATCGATCTCGCCCTCCGCCCGGGCGAGACGATGGCGCTCGTCGGGCTCACCGGCTCGGGCAAGACCACCCTGACGACCCTTCCCGGCCGGCTCTACGACGTCACCGGCGGGCGCGTGCTGCTCGATGGCGTCGACATCCGCAACCTGTCGCTGCGCGATCTGCGTCGCCACATCGGCATGGCCTTCGAAGATGCGACGCTCTTCTCGCAGACCGTGCGCGAGAACGTCCTCCTCGGACGCGAAGACCTCGAGCGTGGCAGCGAGGAGGCCGAGCGCGTGCTTCGCGAAGCGCTCGACGTCGCCCAGGCCGGGTTCGTCGAAGACCTGCCGAACGGCGTGGACACCGTCATCGGCGAAGAGGGGCTCAGCCTGTCGGGCGGCCAGCGCCAGCGTCTCGCCCTCGCTCGCGCCGTCGCGGCGCGACCGGCCGTGCTGGTGCTCGACGATCCGCTGTCCGCGCTCGACGTCGACACCGAGGCGCTCGTCGAAGATGCGCTCCGCCTGGTCATGGCCGAGACCACCGCGCTCATCGTCGCTCACCGCCCCTCGACGGTCACCCTGGCCGACCGGGTCGCCCTGCTGCAGGACGGCCGGGTCACCGCCGTCGGCACCCACTCGGAGCTGCTCCGCACCAACGAGCACTACCGACACGTCATCTCGAGCCTCGAAGACGAGGAAGAACGTCAGCACCAGAGGGAGGTGTCCCTGTGAGCACCGTCACCGGGACCAGCGGCGAGGACCGCTCCGATTACACCCGCGACGAAAGCCGTGAGATCCGCCGACGCTCGCTGCGCCTGCTCGGCTCGCTCGTCACGCCGCTGCGCATGCAGCTCGTGCTCGCCGCGATCGTGCTCGTCATCTCGACCGCGATGCGCGTCGCCGGTCCGGCGCTCGTCGGCTGGGGCATCGCCAACGCACTCCCCGCGATCCAGCAGGAAGCCGATTGGATGCCGACGATCATCGTCGTCATCGTCTTCCTCGTCACGGCGATCGGCGGCGCAGCCCTCATCGGCTGGTACGCGGTCGTCGCCGCGCGGCTGACGCAGGCCGTGATGTTCGACCTGCGCAAGCGCATCTTCCTGCACACGCAGCGACTGAGCCTCGAGTTCCACGAGTCGTACACGTCGGGCCGCATCATCTCGCGCCAGACGAGCGACCTGGACACGATCCGCGAACTCCTCGACGGCGGGTTGAACGAGCTCGTCTCGGGCCTCCTCTACGGCGGGTTCACCCTGATCGCGCTGATGCTGCTCGACTGGCAGTCGGGCCTCATCCTCGCCGCGATGGGCCTCCCGCTCTTCTTCCTGATGCGCTGGTTCTACCTCCGCTCGCAGGTCGTCTACCGCGAGTCGCGCGTCATCAGCGCGAAGGTCATCGTGAAGTTCGTCGAGTCGATGACCGGCATCCGCGCGGTGAAGGCGTTCCGCAAGGAGCCGGCCAACGACGCGGAGTTCGGCGCCCTGTCGAGTGACTACCGCGACGTGAACATGCGGTCGATCCGCCTGTTCGGCACGTTCGAGCCGGGGATGATGGCGGTCTCGTCGCTCGCGCTCGCGCTCGTCGTGTTCTGGGGCGGCTTCCGGGTCGTCGACGGCACACTCGCCCTCGGGTTCCTGTTGTCGGCGGTCCTGTACGTGCGCAACTTCTTCGCGCCCATGCAGGAGGTGGCGTTCTTCCTGAACTCCTACCAGTCGGCGACAGCGGCCCTCGAGAAGGTGTCGGGAGTGCTCGAGGAATCGCCCACGGTTCCCGACCCCACCGACCCCGTCGACCTGCGCGAGGCGCGTGGTCACCTCCGGTTCGAGGACGTCACCTTCGGGTACTCCGACGACCGGACGATCCTGCCCGACTTCGCGCTCGACATCCCCGCCGGGCAGACGATCGCGCTCGTCGGGACCACGGGTGCGGGCAAGTCGACGCTCGCGAAGCTGATCGCGCGCTTCTACGACCCCACCCGGGGCAGGCTGACGCTCGACGACGTCGACCTCCGGCAGCTGCATCCGAAGGACCTGCGACGGGCGATCGTCATGGTCACCCAGGAGGCGTACCTGTTCAGCGGGACGGTCGCCGACAACATCGCGCTCGGCAAGCCCGACGCGACGATGGCCGAGATCGAGGCCTCCGCCCGCGCCGTCGGCGCGCACGCCTTCATCGAGAAGCTGCCCGACGGCTACGCCACCGACGTCAACAAGCGCGGGGGACGCGTGTCTGCGGGGCAGCGCCAGCTGATCTCGTTCGCGCGCGCCTTCCTCGCCGACCCGGCGGTGCTGATCCTCGACGAGGCGACGGCGTCGCTCGACATCCCCAGCGAACGTCAGATCCAGGAGGCGCTCAGCACCCTTCTCGCCGACCGGACCGCGATCATCATCGCGCACCGTCTGTCGACGGTCGCGATCGCCGACCGGGTGCTCGTCATGGAGCACGGGCGCATCATCGAGGACGACACCCCTGCCGCCCTCATCGCCGGCACCGGCAAGTTCTCCCAGCTGCACCGGGCCTGGCGCGAATCGCTGGTCTGACCGCCATCACGACGGATGCCGGGACCGAGCCATGTGCTCGGGTCCCGGCATCCGTCGTATCGGGCGCGGTGTCAGGTCAGCCGGTGACCTCGGCCAGGGAGACCTCGAACGTCTCCGACCGTCCCTCCGGCGTGGTCACCGTGACCTGCCGGTCGCCCTGCCCTCCCGAGAAAACCCGCAGCTGCAGGCCGTCGAGGTAGTCGTAGTCGGGGCGGTCGGTGCGAGCGCCCCACGGGATGACCGCCCCGGCCCGGGCGTACAGGGGCAGGGAGAACACGTCATGCTGCTCCCGCCGCCAGCGGCCCCCCTCGACGGTCTCGCCGGTGAGCAGGTGCGTCCAGGTGCCCTCGGGCAGGTAGACGTCGACCGTGCCGTCGGGTGACATCACCGGCGCGACCAGCAGCTCCCCGCCGAGCATGAACTGGCGGTCGAGGTGGAGGACGGCCGGATCGTCGGGGAACTCCAGCTGCATCGGACGGAACACCGGCACACCCGTGGCGGCAGCGTCGATCCCCACCTGGTAGAGGTACGGCATGAGCCGCATCTTCAGGTGGGTGAAGCGGCGGGTGACCTCCACGGCCTCCTCATCGAAGTTCCACGGCACCCGGTACGAGCTCGATCCGTGGAAGCGGCTGTGCGTGCTGAGCAGGCCGAAGGCCGTCCAGCGCTTGTAGACGGTCGGGTCGGGCGTTCCCTCGAACCCGCCGATGTCGTGACTCCAGTGGGCGAAGCCGCTGAACGCGAGTGACAGCCCGCCGCGGAGGGTCTCGGCCATCGAGGGGAAGGTCGAGGTGTTGTCGCCACCCCAGTGGACGGGCATCTGCTGTCCGCCCGCCGTGGCCGACCGGGCGAAGAGCACGGCATCGCCCTCACCGCGCGCGGCGACGAGGACGTCATGGACGGCGCGGTTGTAGAGCTGGGTGTAGAGGTTGTGCATCCGCTCCGGGTCGGACCCGTCGGCCCACACCACGTCGACCGGGATCCGCTCGCCGAAGTCGGTCTTGAAGCAGTCGACGCCCTGGTCGATCAGCGTCTGCAGCTTGCTCTGGTACCAGGAGGTGGCGTCGGGATTCGTGAAGTCGACGAGCCCCATGCCCGCCTGCCACTTGTCCCACTGCCACACGTCGCCGTCCGGACGGCGCACGAGGTACCCGGCCGCGGCCGCCTCTGCGAACAGCGGTGACCGCTGCGCGATGTAGGGGTTGATCCACACCGACACCCGCAAGTCCTTCGCATGGAGGCGCTCCAGCATCCCGTCGGGGTCGGGGAAGACGCGGGGGTCCCACTCGAAGTCGCACCAGTTGAACTCGCGCATCCAGAAGCAGTCGAAGTGGAACACCGACACCGGCAGCTCGCGCCGGGCCATCTCCTCGACGAAGCCGGTGACGGTCGCCTCGTCGTAGTCGGTCGTGAAGCTCGTCGACAGCCACAGACCGTACGACCAGGCGGGCACCACGGGCGGCCGTCCGGTGAGGCCGGTGTAGCGCGACAGCACGTCCTTGGGGGTGGGCCCCGCGAACACGAAGTACTCGAGCGCTTCGCCCGACACCGAGAACTGCACGCGCTCGACCGCCTCGGAGCCGACCTCGAACGACACGTGGCCGGGGTCGTTCACGAGCACGCCGTATCCGGCGCTCGAGAGGTAGAAGGGCACGTTCTTGTAGGCCTGCTCGCTGGAGGTGCCGCCGTCGGCGTTCCAGATCTCCACCGTCTGACCGTTCTTCACGAGCGGTCCGAAGCGCTCGCCGAGTCCGTAGACGAGCTCGCCCACTCCGAGGTCGAGCTGCTCGCGGACGTAGCTCGCCGCACGGGGGAGGTCCATGCCGGTCTCGCGCTCTCCGGCGATGCCGGAGTCGACCTGCGCGTCGTCCGCGACACCGAACCAGGCCGGTGCGCGGAAGCCGCTGCCGGTGATGCGCGTGCCGTCGACCTCGAACGCGAGGTCCCACGGGGCGCCCTCGGCGATGCGCGCGGTGAGCCCGCCCGTGACCAGGGTTCCCGCTCCGGCCGTGACGGATGCCTGTCCGGCGCCGCCGGGGACGGCACCGGGCAGGTCGAAACCGCTGTGCCCGCGGCGGCCGGTGTGGCGCTCGATCCGCACGCGCACGACACCGGCCAGCGGAGAGGAGAGGGTGGCCGTCAGCACGGGCCGGTTGAGGGTGTCGCCGCGCGAGGTGATCACGGCCGTCGTCGCCGTGACCACGATCGCCTCGCCGTCGAGCGGGTGGCTGCCGGTCTCGACGTCGTACGCCTCCTGGGCGAACAGAGGGCTGACGCCGGGGCGCAGCTGCCAGAAACCATCGGTGAACTTCATTTGACTGCTCCTGCGGTGATGCCGCGCGTGAGGGTGCGCTGGAAGATGAGGAAGAAGATGAGGGTGGGGATGATGCCGAGAAGCGCCGAGGCGCTCGTCGTGGTGACGTCCATGAGCCGGTCGCCCTGCAGCACGCTGATCGCGACCGGCACGGTCTGGTTGGCGTTGGAGGCGAGGAAGGTGAGCGGGATCAGGAACTCGTTCCAGGTCCAGATGAAGAAGAAGATGAGCAGCACCGAGAGCGTGGGCCGGCTGATGGGGAACACGACCCGCCAAAGGATCTGCCAGCGGCTCGCGCCGTCGAGGGATGCCGCTTCGAGGACCTCCTTGGGGAACGTGCCGTACACGGACGACAGCAGGTAGGTGCCGAACGCCGCCTGGATCACGGTGAAGATGATGATGACGGACCAGACGCTGTCGTAGAGCCCGATCTCCTTGAACATGTAATAGAGCGGGTAGAGCAGCGCCTCCTGGGGGAGCAGGTTCGCCAGCAGGAAGAGCAGGACGATCGATGTGCGCCCCCGCACGCGTCCGATGCCGATGGCGAACGCGTTCAGCATCGAGATCAGGACGGCGAGGACGGCCACGACGCCGGAGATGAGTATCGAGTTCCACACCTTCTCGGGGAAGTTCACCCGTTCCCAGAACTTCTGGATGCCGGTGAAGTCGAGCGCTTCGGGGAAGGCGAGCGGGCCCGAGGTGGCGTAGTCGACGGGCGACTTGAACGAGTTGACGAGCACGAGGTAGAACGGCGCGATCACCGCCAGCGCCCCGATGCCGACGAGGCCGATCACGAGCCAGTCGCGGCCCGTCTTCCGGGTCATCCCGCCGCGCGGGCGCGCGGTGCGTGCCGAGGCGGGAGGAAGCAGCGTGGTCGCCATCACAGGCCCGCCCTTTCTTTGCGTTCGAGGGAGTTCTGCACGCGGACGAACACGATGGACACGATCACGACGACGATCGTGAGGACCGTCGCGATGGTGGCGCCGTAGCCCACGTTCCGCTTGGTGAAGAACTCCTGGTAGGCGTAGTAGGCGGGGACGAGGGTCGCGCCCGCCGGCCCGCCGCGGGTGATGACGTACACCGGGCCGAAGACTTTGAGCGCCGCGATCGTGCACGTGAGTGTCACGACGAAGATCTCGGGTCGGATGATGCTCATCGTGATCGCGGTGAACCGCTGGCCCCAGTTGGCTCCGTCGAGCTCGGCGGCCTCGTACAGCTCGGGGTCGACGCGCTGGAGGGCCGCCATGAACACGACGACGGGATAGCCGATCTGCACCCAGACGAGCACCGCCATCAGCACGAGCAGAGCCGACGGCATCTGACCGAGCCAGTCGACGGGACCGAGCCCGACGGACGCGAGCATCTGGTTGAGGGCGCCGTCTCCGCCGGGGCGCACGATCCAGCCGATCACGATGCCGGCGACGGCGACGGGGAGGATCTGCGGCAGGTAGTAGGTGGCGCGGAGGAAGCTGGCGATGCGACCGCCGAACTTGCGTCCGATGACGTCGAAGAGCGCCGCCGCGACGAACAGTCCGATGAGCGTGGGCAGGACGACCATCGCGAGGACCATCCACACCGAGTTGGCGAACGACGTCCAGAAGTCGTCGTCGGTGAGGATCTTCGCCCAGTTCTCGAGCCCGACGATCTCGGGATCGCCGACGCCGCGCCAGTCGGTGAAGGTGAGGAAGAGGTTCCAGATCAGGGGGACGATGACGATCACCAGGAGCAGCACGAATCCCGGCAGGAGGTACAGCCAGTACCCGGCTGTCCCTTTCCCCCGTTGGGGGATCGAGGGCTCTTCGGGGGGAAGAGCGATGCGCAGTGCGCGCGTGGCGGTGACGGTCATGTCAGGGGCTCCAGGGGTGGGGGAGGGGCGGCGGTGATCGCCGCCCCTCCTGTCGGACCGAGAACGGGCGGGTCAGCGGAAGTCCGCAGTGCCCTCGTCGTACTGCTCGCCGAGTGCCGTCGCCGTCGCGGCGGCATCCTGCGCGCCGGTCACGAGGCCCTGCAGCTCCTGGACGAGGACGTCGTAGAAGCCGGGCGCGGGCCAGTCCGGGTAGAACGACAGACCGTCGTCCTCGAGGATCCCGTTGAATGTCTCGATGAGCTCGCTGCTCTTCTCGTCCGTGATGTCGGCGGGGTCCGCGGCGACGGGGACGCCGCCGCTGTTGCCGATGATGGCCTGGATCTCGGGGCGCATCGTGATGTCGATGAACTCGTAGGCGAGGTCGGCGTTCGCGGCGTTGGCCGGGACCACCCAGAGGTTGCCGGAGGATCCGAGCGAGAGAGTCGACTCGGGGAAGGCGCCGAGCGTCCAGTCGAATCCGGTCGCCTCCTCGACGAACCGGCCGTACCACCACGAACCCGACACGAAGATCGGCGAGGTGCCGTTGATGAACGACACTCCGGCATCCTCTGCCTTCACCGAGGAGACGTCCTTCGCGATGTAGCCCTTGTCGACGTAGTCGGCGAGCGTCTCGGTCGCGTAGGTGACCTCCGGTCCGCTCCAGTCGACCGGGTTCTCGTAGAGCTGGTAGTCGTCGACGAAGGAGCGGTCGGCCTGCGAGAGGGCGAGCTGGTACCAGAGCTGGCCGAGCGGGTACTCGGCGCCGGCCTCGGCCAACGGGGTCACGCCCTGAGCGACGAAAGCGTCGAGGACGTCGACGAACTCGTCGTAGGTGGTGGGGACCTCGAGGCCCGCCTCCTCGAATGCGTCGAGGTTGTAGTACACACCCACGAACTCGCCGTAGTTCGGGATGCCGTACCAGGTGTCCCCGCCCATGACGCCCTCGTCGCTGTACTTGGCGGTCGTCTGGAGCGACGGTGCGAGCTTGTCGGCCCAGCCGTGCTCCTCGACGGCGTCCGAGATGTCGGCGATCAGTCCGGTGCTCGCGAGGAATCCGGCGGTCGCGTTGCCCTTGTTGAACTCCATGAGGTCGGGGGCGGCATCCGTGTCGAGCACCTGGCTGGCGGTCTTCTGGATCTGCTCGAACGACTTCTCCTCGAACTCGACTGTGGCGCCCGTCTCCTCTTCGAAGATCGTGATGGCTTCGGCCCAGGCCTTCCCCATCGCGCTGTCGGCTCCCTCGTAGTGCCAGAGTCGGAGCGTCTCGCCGTCGCCACCCGATTCGGGGGACCCTCCTCCCGCGCACCCGCTCAATGCGAGCCCTGCGGCGGAGAGCGAGGCGACTGCGGTCAGAACCGCGGTGCGTCGTGTCATGCGTGCCATCGTCGGCACTCCTTTCTCAGTGACCAGGACGGTCGATTTCTCTTGTGGGCAAATCTGTCGAAGCGCTTCGACGGGCGGCCTGCGAAAGGCCGGATGTGACGGTCATGGCCGTGAACCGACCGATCCGACCGCGCGGTATTCGGGAGCCACCAGGTGGACGACCGGTTCCCGCGCCGGATCATCCAGGCGGGCGAGCGCGAGCTCGACCGCCACGTCGCACGAGGCGGAAGGGACCAGAGGGATGGTGTCGATCGGGATGCCGAGCCGCGACTCGTCGAAGCTCGTGGCGACGGAGATGAGCGACACATCGCGCCCGACGGTCAGGCCCCGGGAGGAGAGGACGGCCAGGACGGCCTCGTGCACGTCCTCGGCGGCGTGGATCAGGATGCCGGTGGCCCCGCCGTCGAGCGCAGCCGCGGCCGCGGCGGTCACCGCTGCCAGGTCTGTCGTCGTCTCGCCGCTGACGGCGAACGTCTGCGTGAGTCCGCGGGCGGCGGCCTGCGCCGCGACACCGGCGCGCAGACGCGGGGGGAAGTTGGAGGTGCGGTAGGTCAACGCCGCCTGCCCGATCACGGCGATCGAGGTGTGTCCGGCGTCGGCGAGGACATCGACGGCGCGCGCGGCGGCACCCTCGAAGTCGAGGTCGACGCAGTCGAGCCCGGCGTGGTCGTCGGGGATGCCGATGAATACTGTGGGAATGCGGATCGACCGCGCGATCTCGACCCGGGCGTCGTCGGGGGCGACATCGAGCACGAGGACGGCGTCGACGAGGTCGCTGGCCGCGACGCGGCGCATCCCCTTCGATGCCTCCTCGTCGGTCAGGAGCAGGATGTCGTAGTCGCGCCGACGGGCCGCGACCGACGCGGCGAGCACGAACGCCATGTGGGTCGGGGCGTGGGTGTCGGCGCGGAGCGGCTCGGTGAGCGCGAAGATCTGGGTGCGGCGTCCCGCGAGCGCCCGGGCGCCGGCGTGCGGCTCGTAGCCGAGCCGGGCTGCGGCGTCCTCCACGCGTTTACGCGTGTCGGGCGAGATCGAGCGCTTGCCGCTCAGGGCGTACGAGACGGTGCTGATGGAGACGCCGGCTGCTGCGGCCACCTCATCGATTCTCGCCATCTCAACCTCATCGTCGGATCGTCTGCGACTCGGCCGTCCGGGTCGAAACCCGTTCTCGAAGCGCTTCGACGCGAGCATAAGCCCGCGCTGTGTCGCCCCGCAAGACTTTTGTCGGAGATGTCAACAAACTGGTGCGCGTTCGTGCCCGGCCGCCTCGCGGATGACCGCCACGCCCCCCGGGGCAAGGGTGACGGTCGCGCCGGCATCGCCTCCGCCGACCAGGTCGACGCCCGTCGCGGGCACCTCGGCCGGGGCGTCCGAGTGGTTGATGAGGAAGAGCCACGATGCGTCGCTGCCGACGCGCCTCACGGCCTCCACGTCGGGGACGACGGGGACGTCGGCGTCGACGCCGGCGTCCGCGACGACCTGGTCCACGACGGCGGCGAAGCCTTCGGCGACGTCCGCCGACACGTACCAGGCGCTGCCCTCGCCGACGGCGCGTCTCGTGATGGCCGCGAGGCCGGTCAGCGGCCCCGACGCGTAGGCATCCTGAATCTCCGCGCTCGCCGGCCGCAGTCGCTCGGCCCAATCCGCCACGACCGCGCCGGACGTGAGCACCACCCGCTCGTCGGCGAGCAGGGGATGGAACTCCTCGCTCACGACCCCGAGCAGGTCACGGAAGGCGCCCGGGTACCCGCCGAGCCGGACGCGGTTCTCGGCGTCGACGATGCCCGACAGGTGCCCGACGACGACGGTCGCCCCTCGCTCCGCGGCCGCGTGCAGCCGAGGGGCGAAGGAGTCGTCCACGGCGTACAGGCCGGGCACGACGATCAGGTCGTACCCGTCGAGCTCGGTGCGAGCGGGCACCACATCGGGCACGAGGCCCCGGGAGGACAGCGCGTCGTGCCATCGACGTCCCGACCTCTCGATCGGGTAGCCGTTCAGGGGCTTCTGTCCCTCTTCCCAGGCCCAGTTGGCGGGGATGTCGGCGACGATCGCGGTGCGGCCCGGCGCCACGAGGCTCCCCGCCGTCTCGCGGATGCGTTCGAGGATGCCGCCCAGCTCGACGACCTCGCGCCACTGCCGGGTGTCCGCTCCGGCATGCGGGACCATCGCGGAGTGGAACTGCTCGGCGCCGGTGGCGGAGGCCCGCCACTGGAAGAAGAGCGCACCGTCGGAGCCGTGGGCGATGTGCTGCAGGCTGTGGCGGATCATCTCGCCGGGAGCCTTCGGCCGGTTCCGCTCCTGCCAGTTCACCGCGCCCGCGGCGTGCTCCATCAGCAGCCAGGGGCGGGTGCGGTCGAGCCCCCGCGCCCTCGAGGCGACGAAGGCGAGTTCGCGCTCCCGATGCGGGTCGGCCGCGTGGGTGTAGTGATCGATCGCGACGACGTCGAGGTCGGGAAGCCAATCGGCATAGTCGGCGACGCTGCCGCCCACCGTGAGCATCAGGTTGGTCGTGATGGGGGCCGTCGCCCCCGCCTCGCGGAGGGCGTCGCGCTCGCGACGGTACTGGTCGCCGAGGGCATCGGAAGAGAACCGGTCGAACGCGAGGAGGAGCGACGGGTTGTGCCCCGCCTCGCTCGCCGACGGCGCGGCGATGTCCTCGAAGTCTCGGTATCGCAGCCCCCAGAATGCCGTCCCCCAGGCGTGGTTCACAGCCTCGATGTCGTCGTACCGCTCACGGACCCATTCGCGGAATGCGGCGCTGGAATGCTCGCAGTAGCAGAGACGGTTGCCGCCGCCGAGTTCGTTGCCGACGTGCCACATCGTCACGGCAGGGTGCCGGCCGTATCGTGCGCCGAGGGCGCGCGCGATGCGCGTCGAGTACTCCTGCCACACCGGCACGCTCGGGCACCAGCCGAGACGTCCGCCGGGGAAGAAGCGGATGCCGCGACGGTCGACGGGGAGGATCTCGGGGTGGCGCTGCTGCAGCCATCGCGGGGGTGCGGCGGTGGGCGTCGCCAGGTCTATGCCGATACCGGCATCCGACAGCATCCCGATGACGCGGTCGAACCACTCCCAGTCCCACACGTCGTCGTCGACCTCGAGGAAGGCCCACGAGAACACCCCCAGGGTGACGGTCGTGACGTGGGCGTCGCGCATGAGCGTGATGTCGTCGCGCCAGACCGACTCGTCCCACTGCTCCGGGTTGTAGTCGCCGCCGAACAGGAGGCGCGCGGTCATGCGGCGCCCGCGCGGTGCACCGCCGAGCCGAGCGGGTGACCGACCGCGAGATCGGCGAGCGCGAGCGCCCCGTCGATCCCGACGCCGGACGGTGTGACGAGCCGGATGCCGCTCGTGCCCTCGTGCACCGCGGCGTCGAAGGCGGCGGCGAGCGCGGGGGAGCCGAAGACGCCGCCGATCGCGCACACCGCGAACTCCTCCTCATCGGTGCGGACCCGTTCGATCGCGGTGCGGGCGCTCCGGGCGAGCTCCCGCGCCGCGCGGGCCGAGATCTCGAGCGCGACGCCATCGCCGGCGGACGCCGCCGCGGCGACCTCGCGCGCGAGTCCGGCGACCACGCGGACCCGATCGTGGTCGGCCTGCAGGGCCATGTAGGCCTGCGACAGATCGGGCCAGCGTGAGAGCGCGGCAGCGGTCAGGGCCGTCGCAGGGCCGCGACCGTCGTACGCGCGCATGACCGCGTCGAGGGCCTCACGGCCGATCCAGTAGCCGCTGCCGGCATCGCCCATGATCCAGCCCCAGCCGTCGACCCGGGCGATCGCGCTGGCCCCGACCGCGAGCGTGACGACGCCCGTGCCGGCCGCGACGACTGCGCCGTGGCGGTCGCCGAGGGCGCCGAGGAACGATGTGGTCGAATCGTGCGCGAGCATCGTCGCCCGCACGCCGCGGTCGTCGACGAGCGAGAGCAGTTCGCCGGCATCCGAGTCTCGATCGGTCAGGCCTGAGATCCCCGCCGTCACGACATCGACCCCGTCGCCGGTGCGCTCGAGGGTGTCGCGGACGACCTGGGCGAGCTGGGGGAGCAGGGGCACGCCGGTGTGGATGCCGTGGAACGACAGGTCCCGGCGGTGACCGCCGGCATCCACTCGCACCTTGATGTCACTCTGGCCGGCATCGATGGCCAGCACGCGGCGCGCGCTCATCGTTCTCCTTCGGTGGCGGCGAGAGTGAGCGCGCGATAGTGCTCGCGCATCAGTGTCCCGGCGGGTTTCCCATAGGGACAGTAGTCGTCCGACGCGGCCGCGTCGGACGCGTCGTAGAGCCGGGCGGGCCAGTCCCAGAGGAAGAAGCCCGACACCCAGTCGCGGCCCGCGCAGGCGTCGAACATGGTCCGGTAGTACTCGAACTGAGCCTCGCCCGACGGTGCTCCGGCGAGCTGCCAGTCGTTCGGCCTCGCGGGCGACCCCTCGCGGGAGGGACAGCCCGCCTCGAGGAAGACGAAGGGCTTGCCCGTCGCGGTGACGACCGCCTCGATGCGGTCGAGGTTCTCCTCCCACCGGTCGATCGGGTAGTACCCGCTCGAGGAGACCACGTCGACGGCGTCCCACCAGGTCACGCGATCTTCCTGGTACTTGTCGCAGTTGTAGGTGACGAGGCCCGAGTAGACCTCGCGCACCTCGCGGATGAGATCACGCCAGTGCGAGTCCTGTCCGTCGGCGCGCACCATCTCGCACCCGACGCAGAGCATCGCGCAGCCCTCGGTCTCCGCGATGCGGGCGGCGTGCAGGATGAAGGCGCGGTACGAGGCGAACCAGTCGGTCCAGCTCGGCTCGCCCGGGACGTCCCAGTCGAAGAAGCCGATGAAGGCGCGCCAGGTGCCATCGGCCACGTTGACGACCGGCTTGAGGCACACCTTCATGCCGCGCTCGTGGGCGGCGCGGATCGCCCAGACGATCTCGTCGTCCGTGACGGTCGGCTCGGCATCGAAGGGGATCTCGGTGGAGAACGCGGTCGCCTGCACGGCGGCGTACGAGAGCGCCGTCCAGGTGACGGCGTGATCGGCCATCGCGTCGAGCGATGCGGATGCCTCCGGGGTCGCCCAGGTGCCGCGCACCCCTGTCCAGCCCCACGTCATGCCGCACACCGGTGCGGCGAATGCCGTCATCGGGTCACCAGCTGGTTCGCCGAGCGCAGCACCCGCGGATCCGAGAGCGCCGCGGCATCGAGCGGCGCTCCCGACGGATGCCGGACGACCACCGTGCGGCTCTCGCCGGGCAGCAGGGTCATCAGGCCCTCCTCCGCATGGGCGTCGGGATGCACCTTGTCGACCAGCAGGGTCACGTCGCGGGCGAGGCCTGCCGCCGTCAGCGTGACCTCGGTGCCGCCTGCGACCGCCCGGACCTCGAGCGTGAGCCCCGGATCGCCGAGCCCACTGTTTCGCGGTTCGGCGAAGTACCAGAGGCCTCGCGTGTCGCCGGCATCGGCGACGAGGACCTCCGTGGCGGGGTCACCGGTGACGGCGACCGATGCGTCGATCTCGACGGCGAGCGAACCGCGCGGCGGTACCGACACCGGGGCGGTCGTCTCGGCGCGGCTCTCGCCGGTGAAGCCGAGTCGGCGCACCCGGAGCGTGGTCTCCCATGCATCCGCGGTGTCGTTTCCCAGCACGGCGACGAGCACGTCACCGCGCGGCTGGATCGTCACGACCCGCGGTGCGAACGCGTTCCGCAGCGCGTGGAAGAGCGGCTTCGGCCGCTCTTCGCCGTCGATCGCCGCCCACGAGGTCACCGGCCAGCAGTCGTTCAGCTGCCAGACGATCGCCCCCATGGTGTGCGGTGCCCACGACCGGAAGTGATCGAGCGCCGCGCCCACCGCGAGCGCCTGGTTGAGCTGCATCGCCCAGTGCCACGTCTCCATGTCCTCGGGCTGACGGAAGTGGGGGAGCAGCCCATTGGACAGCTTGACGTTCCCCTCCATGGCCTTCTGGTGGACGATCATCCCCGGCGACTCGGGAGTCAGCGGGTCGTCGTCGAGCGCGTCGCGGAGGGTCGTCCAGGTGGGCGGCGCCTGCCAGCCGAACTCAGCGACGAACCGCGGCGTGTGGTCGCGGTAGGTCGGCCAGTCGAGCCGGTTCCACTGCTCCCACAGGTGCATGCTGCCGTGCTGCTCGTCGTTGGGGTGTGCGCCGGTCTGCTCACGAGTCCCGGCATCCCACCCCGCGCCAGGGCTGAACGGGCTCCCGGGCGAGTACGGCACGTGCGGGGCCACCTCGGCGACGATCGCCGGCAGCAGGTCGTAGTAGTAGGCGGCGCCCCACGTCTTGCCGTCGAGGCGGAGCTTCCAGCCCCAGTCCTCGTACCCCCACAGGTTCTCGTTGTTGCCGACCAGCTGCGCGAGCGAGGCGTGCGGAGCGAGGCGGACCGTGTTCTCCCTCGCCTCCGCGACGATCTCGGAACGGAGCGGCTCCTCCTCGGGGTACGCCGCGCAGGCGAAGAGGAAGTCCTGCCACACCAGCAGGCCGAGCTCATCGCAGAGGTCGTAGAAATCGTCGCTCTCGTAGATGCCGCCGCCCCAGACCCGGATCAGGTTGAGGTGCGCCGCGCGGGCCTGGCGGAGCCGCCGGCCGTAACGGCCCCGGTCGACGCGCACGGGCAGGGCGTCGTCGGGAATCCAGTTGGCGCCCTTGACGAAGACGGGCTGGTCGTTGACGACCAGGGTGTAGGGCGTGCCCGCCTCATCCGGCTCGGTGTCCCAGTGGAGGGTGCGGAAGCCCACGCGGCTTCCGGTCGCGTGGAGCGCAGCGCCGTCGGCGCCCTCGAGGACGACATCGACGACGTACAGCGGCTGCTCGCCGTAGCCGGCCGGCCACCACCGCTCGACGCTCGTCAGATCGAGCTCGATCCGCTGCTCGTCGCCGGTGACCGGCGCGCCGGCGACCTGCGACGGGTCGATCCCGGGGCCGCTGACGACGAGCCGCGCGCTCAGCGGCGCGGCACCGGCATCCGCTCGTTCGACGCGGAGATCGACACGGACCGTTCCGCCGGCGCCGTCGGGGGTGGCGACGACGCGTGCTTCCGCGATGCGGGCCGTCGACCACGACTCGAGGTGCACGGGCTTCCAGATGCCGCTCGTGTAGGTCGCGATGCCCCAGTCCCAGCCGAAGCTGCACGCGGACTTCCGGATCGCCTCGTAGGGCAGTCCGTACGGGCGGGGACGCACGCCGAGCTCCACGCTGGCCCCGTTCGCGTAGGGGACCGGTGCGCGGAAGGCGACCTCGAGGTCGTTGGACCCCTCCTGGAGCAGGGCGGTGACGTCGAAACGGTAGGAGCGGTGCTGATTGGCGACCTCTCCCACGACCTGGCCGTTCACGCGGATCGTGGCGACCGTGTCGAGACCGTCGAACACGAGGTCCTGGCGGTCGTGGCCGTCCGGGCTCCAGTCGAAGGTGGTCCGGTACGTCCAGTCGACGAGCCCGATCCAGGCCAGGAGGGCCTCGTTCACGCCCTGGTAGGGGTCGGGGATCAGATCCGCATCCAGCAGGTCGACGTGGACGCAGCCGGGCACGGCCGCGGGGATCACGGCCTCGGCTATGTCTGCGGGGGCCGGGCCGGAGGCGGCGCGGACGGTCCACCCCTCGGTCAGGGGGCGGCGGGAGAGGTGGGTCACTTGACTGCTCCTGAGGTGAGGCCCTGGTAGATCCATCGCTGCAGCAGCAGGAAGGCGACCAGCGTCGGGATGATGACGACCAGCGTCCCGGCGGCGATCACCTCCCACTGCGCGCCGAAGGGGCCCTTGAAACGGAAGAGGGAGGTGGAGATCATGCCCTCGGACGGCAGGTAGAGGAACGGCGCGTAGAACTCGTTGTAGACGGCGATCCCCTTGATGATCACGACCGTCGCGATCGCGGGACGCAGCAGCGGCAGCACGACCCGCCAGTAGATGGTCCACCGGTTCGCGCCGTCGATCATGGCCGCCTCGTCCAGCGAGATCGGGATCGACTGCATGAACTGGATGAAGAGGTAGATCGCGATGATGTCCGTGCCCATGAACAGCAGGATCAGCGCGGCCTTCGTGTCGTAGAGGCCGAGGCCGTTCACGAGCTGGAAGGTCGCCACCTGGCTGGTCACGCCCGGGATGAGCGTCGCGAGCAGGAACAGCGCCATGACGATCTTCTTGCCGCGGAACTCGAACCGGTCGAGGGCGTAGGCCGCCATCGTGCCGATCGCGATGGTCCCGACCAGCGAGACCGCCAGGACGATCGAGGTGTTGATGAACCCGTCGAGCATCTTGCCGCTCGTGAAGGCGGTCACGAAGTTGTCGAAATTGAGCCAGTTCGAGGGCGGGTCGAAGGGGCCCGTCGTCGCGTACTCGCTCGAGCTCTTCATGCTCGCGAAGACGAGCACCGACAGGGGGAGGAGGGTCACCACGGCGGCGATGACGAGGCTCGTGTACTTCGCGGTCGTGGCGCTCATGCTGCCGAAGCGCTGGAGCGGCGTGCGGCCGGAGACCCGGCGCGGGTGGCGCGGCGTCGTCGCCGGGCCCGTGGGGGCGAGTGTCGCGGTCATGTCAGGTCGACCTTCTCGTCGGGGAACACGCGCCGCTGGACGAAGGTGACCACCAGCACGATGAGGAGGAGCACGACGGCCATCGCCGAGGCGAGACCGACCTGCCGGAAGGAGAACGCGGTCTGCAGCGTCTGGATGACGAAGGTCGCCGAGCCGTTCGCGCCGCCGGTCATGATGAACGGCACCTCGAACACCGACAGGCTGCCGGCGATGGCGAGGATGAACGACAGTCCGATGATGCGGCGGATGCCGGGGGCGATGATCGACCAGAACTGCTGCCACTTGTTCGCGCCGTCGAGGTCGGCCGCTTCGTAGAGCTCCTTGGGGATCGACTGGATCGCGCCGAGGAAGAGCACGAAGTTGAGGCCGGTGTAGCGCCACACCGAGGTGCCGGCGAGAGACCAGTTGACGACGTCGGGGTCGCCCAGCCACTGCGGCGGGTCGGCGAGGCCGAACCACGACAGGGCGGTGTCGAGCGTGCCGCCGGGCTGGAAGAGGTAGAGGAAGACGAAGCCGATGGCCACGCCGTTGATGAGGTACGGGAAGAAGAGGATGCCGCGGAAGAGCGAGGAGAACCTCGTCGAGAAGCTCAGGAGCGTCGCGAAGTAGAGGGCGATGGCCATCTGCGCGAACGACGCGACGAAGTAGTAGAGGCTCACCCAGAACACGCTGAAGATGCGCGGATCGGTGAACACCTGGACGTAGTTGTCGAGGCCGACGAGGTTCTTCGTCAGGTCGATGCCGTCCCAGTCGGTGACCGAGTAGTAGAACAGGTTGACCGCAGGCCAGTAGGTGAACAGCAGCAGGAGACCGAGGGCTCCCGCGAGGAAGAACCACGGTGTGAGCCGCTGCAGGGTGCGGCGGCCGGCCCCCCGCGCCCCGGAGGCCGGGCGGCCGCCGGCCGCGCGGCGTGAGCCGCGCAGCCGACGGGCCCGGACGGGCGCGGACAGGACCGCTGGGGCATCCGCCGGAGCGGAGCCGGGAGTAGCGATCGCCATCGTCAGCGCCGTCCTCAGCCGAGCTTCTCGACCGATGCGCCCCAGCGCTCGTTCAGGTCGGCGAAGAAGCCCTCTTTGTCGCCGTCGGCGGCGCCGCGAGCGGTGTCGACGAGCTTCTGCCGGTAGATCGGGCCGTAGAGATCGATCTGCGAGTCGTCGGCGATCGAGTTGATGAGACCTTCCTTGCCCGCGGGGGCGGCGTTGATCTCCATCAGTTCGACACCGGCCTCGGTGAACCCGGCGAGGTTGTCGGGGAGCGGCTTGTCGATGACCGGTGAGATCATGCCCTGCGCCTCGGTGTACCCGGAGTCCGCGACGACCCATTCGATCCACGCCTTCGCGGCGGCCTTCGACGTCGAGTGCTTGCTGATCGCGAGGTTGTAGTCGCCGCCGACGACGGCGTACTGCGTCCCGTCGACGTTGGCGGGGAAGGCCATGTATCCGATGTCGTCCGCCGAGCCGCCGTTGTCCTCGGCCGCGGCCTGCATCTGCGAGATGGCCCACGATCCGAGGGTCATCGTCGCGATCTTGCCGGTGGCGAGGTCGACCTTGGACTGCTCCCAGTTGGTGGTGAGCGGGTCGGGCTCGGTCAAGCCGGCGGCGACCGATTCGTACAGCAGCGAGTCGATCGCGTACATGTCGGTGCCCTCGGTCCACGGCGCCTTGTCGCCGGCCATCGTGATCGGCGCGTCGGGGTCGTTGGTGACGACGCCGAGGTTGCCGAAGCTCTGCGTGAGCGGCCAGCCGTCTTTGTAGTTCGTGTAGAGCGGGACGGCGTCGGTTTCGTCGGCGATCGTCTGGAGGGTGTCGAGCCACTCGTCCTCGGTCGTGGGAAGGTCGGTGATCCCGGCCTCCTCGAACACGGCCTTGTTGTAGACGACGCCGTTGGCGTTGCCGCCGAAGGCGATGCCGTACTGGGTGCCCCCGAAGCTCGCCGCGGGCAGGAAGCGGTAGGTGTCCTCGAAGGACGAGGTCTCGCCCATCGGCTCGAGGAACTGCTCGTACTGCTCGGGCTTGATGGCCGGGATGCCGATCACGTCGCCGTAGTTGGTGGTCGACATGCGCGTCAGCATCTCGCCCGCGTAGTCGGTGATGCCCTCGAACGTCACGGTGACGTCGGGGTACTTCTTGTTGAACTCGTCGGCGTACTTCTGGAAGGTGCCGTCTTCGACCAGGTCGGTGCGCCAGGTGACGACCTTGATGTCGCCTGCCACTTCTCCGTCGATGGTGTTCTCGGCGGCGTTGTTCGCGCCACCGCCGGCGCAGCCGGCAAGGGCGATGCCGGCGACGGTCAATACCGCCGCGGCGGTGATGATCCGTGTGCGTGCCATGGGTGCCTCTCCTGTCAGGTTCGTCTTCGAAACCACTCGGGTGCGGGTCGGCGTCTTCGCCGATTGGCCTCACAGTAACCGCGTCACGGGGTGCTCACAAGAGCGCGATGTCAGCGCTGTCTCTCCCTGTCCTGATTCGCAGTTTCCTCATCGATATGTCGCTGATCTGGGTTTTCAGGTCCAACTGCGCTGCATGAGGTGACGGGGATGTCTCTGAAATGTCTATCGTCGTCATTTCCCTATCGCGGTGCTACTGTCGCAGGAGGGAGGGCCGATGACGGTTCAACAGCGCGCCACGCTCGACGATGTCGCTCGACTCGCGGGCGTCAGCTCGAAGACCGTCTCGCGCGTCTTCGCGCAGCGCGAACTGGTCGCTCCTCAGACGGTCGAGCGCGTGCTCGGGGCGGCCAAGCGCCTCAAGTTCCGCCCCAACAGTCTTGCGCAGGGACTGCGTCGCGGCGGAAGCCGGACGGTCGGCTTCATCATCGGCGAGCTGAGCAACCCGTTCTACTACAAGGTCGCGGCGGGCATCGAGAAAGAGCTCTCCGCGCACGGCTTCAGTCTCGTCGTCGCCACGACCGACGACACCGAAGAGGGCGAGGGCCGCGTGGCCGACGCGCTCCTCGCTCAGCGCGTCGGAGCGCTCCTGCTCATCCCGGTCGGAGAAGACCAGTCCTATCTCGAAGGCGAACGTCAGCTCGGCACCCCCGTCATCGCGATCGACCGGCCGGCCCGCAACCTCGTCGCCGATTCGATCGTCCTCGACAATCGCGCCGCCGTCCTCGAGGCGACGCGTCGGCTGATCGGCCGCGGCCACCGGAAGATCGCCTACGTCTGCAATCCCGCGTCCGTGTACACGCAGGCCGAGCGCCTGGCCGGCTACCGGCAGGCGATGGCGGAGATCGGCGTCGACACGGCGCCCTGGGAGATGCTCGGCGACGACCTCACCGTCTCGCCGACGGACCTCGTGAGCGAGTTGTGGCGCGATCGGTCGGCTCCGACCGCGATCATCGCGGGCAACAACCGCGTCACGATCGGCGCGCTCCGGGCGCTTCGCGAACGAGGCGACGGAGGCAGGACGGCACTGATCGGCTTCGATGACTTCGACACCGGTGATGTCCTGGGAGTGTCGGTGATCTCCTACGACCCCCTCGAGCTCGGTCGCCGGGCAGCTGCTCTCGCGATGGAGCGCGTCTCCGATCCGTCGGGGTTCGTGCAGCAGATCACGCTGCCGACCTGGATCATCGAGCGCGGCACGGGTGAGCGCCCGCCCGCGTTCGACTGACTCAGCTGCGCGCGGCCACGAACTCCGCCTGGTTCGCCCACTGGTAGGCCTGCCCACCCTCGTGCTCGTTGAAGGGGAACACCTCGATGGTCTTGTCCGAGCCGGCGTAGGCGTTGAAGGCCGCGAAGACCGTCGACGGCGGGCAGATCGGGTCGAGCAGGGCGACGGAGAAGAGCGATGCCGCGCGGGCCCGTGCGGCGAAGTTCACCCCGTCGAAGTACGAGAGCGTGTCGAAGACCCGCTCCTCCGCGCCGCGGTGCACCGAGAGATACCGCGCGACCTCCTCGTAGGGGTCGCGTCCGGTCATGCCGACGGCGCGTTCGAAATGGCAGAGGAAGGGCACATCCGGCATCGCGGCGATCAGCCCGTCCGAGAGGCCTGCCGCGGCCAGCACGATCCCGCCACCCTGGCTCCCCCCGACCACCGCGACGCGGTCGGCGTCGACCGAGGGAAGGCTGCGGACCGCGTCGATCGCGCGGACGGCATCCGTGTACACCCGCCGGTAGTAGTAGGTCTCGGGGGAATCGATGCCCCGCGTCATGAAGCCGGGAAAGGCCGGTCCCGATCCGTGAGGGTCGGGGGTGTCGCCGCCCGCGCCCCAGGCGCTGCCCTGCCCGCGGGTGTCCATGAGCAGATGCGCATATCCGGATGCCGCCCATCCGAGTCGCTCGGTGGGGAGCCCTCGGCCCCCGCCATAGCCGTTGTACTCCACCACGGCGGGAAGGGCTCCGTCGCGGTGCGCCGGGAGAAGCAGCCACGCCTTGACCGGGTCGCCGCCGTAGCCGGGGAACGTCACGTCGAACGCGTCGATCGTTCGCAGGGGCGTCGCGACCGGGGTCACGATGACGTCGCCACCCGCGCTCCGGGACGACGTCAGCGTCGTGGCCCAGAACTCGCCGAAGTCGGCGGGCTCGCGGACCTCCGGTCGGTAGTCGCGGAGGTCGGCGAGGGGCAGGTCGAAGCGCGGCACGCGCTCACACTACAACGCGGCGCGCCGTGATCCGGTCACCGCGGAGATATCTCGATATCGAGAGAAACGAGGGCTGTGCGATACGCTGAGGACCGATCCGCGACGCCCTTTTATTGGAGACGACACGTGCCCGACTCGACCATCATCTACACGTACACCGACGAGGCGCCGGCGCTGGCGACCGCGTCCTTCCTCCCCATCGTCGAAGGCTTCGCCCGCAAGGCCGGAGTCCACATCGACACGCGCGACATCTCGCTGGGAGGCCGCATCCTCGCCGCGTTCCCCGAGAAGCTGACCCCCGAGCAGCAGGTGGGCGATGCGCTCGCCGAGCTCGGCGGCCTGGCGACGCAGCCCGAGGCCAACATCATCAAGCTGCCGAACATCTCGGCATCCATCCCCCAGCTCAAGGCCGCCATCACCGAGCTGCAGTCGCAGGGCTACGACATCCCCGACTATCCCGATGAGCCGACCGACGCCGCGGCGAAGGACGCCCGCGCCCGGTACGACCGCATCAAGGGTTCCGCGGTCAACCCGGTGCTCCGCGAGGGCAACAGCGATCGCCGCGCCCCCCTGTCGGTGAAGAACTACGCACGCAAGCACCCGCACCGCAATAAGCCCTTCGCCGAGGGATCGAAGACGCGCGTCGCGACGCTCGGCCACGACGACTTCAAGGCGAACGAGACCTCGACGGTCCTCGACGAGGATGACGTCCTCTCGATCCGCTTCACCGCCGAAGACGGCACCGTCACCGATCTCAAGACCGGTCTCGCCGTGCTGGCCGGTGAGGTCGTCGATGCGACCTTCCTCTCGGCGGCGGCGCTCGACGCCTTCCTCGCCGACACCCTCGCTGAGGCGAAGAACGACGACGTCCTCTACTCCGTCCACCTCAAGGCGACGATGATGAAGGTCAGCGACCCGATCATCTTCGGTCACGTCGTGCGGGCGTTCTTCGCCGACGTGTTCGCGCGCTACGGAGACGAGCTGGCCGCGGCCGGTCTGACCGCCAACGACGGCCTCGGCGCGATCCTCGGCGGCCTGGCCGGCGTCTCCCGTGGCGACGAGATCCGTGCGGCGTTCGAGTCGGCGATCGCCGCCGGCCCCCGGCTGTCGTACGTCAACTCCGACAAGGGCATCACGAACCTGCACGTCCCCTCCGACGTCATCGTCGACGCGTCGATGCCGGCGCTGATCCGCAACGGCGGCAAGCTGTGGGGCGTCGACGGGGGAGAGGACGACACCATCGCCGTCATCCCCGACTCGTCCTACGCGGGCGTGTACCAGGCCACGATCGACGACGTCATCGCGCACGGTCCGCTCGACCCCGCGACGATCGGCTCGGTTCCGAACGTGGGCCTCATGGCGCAGGCCGCCGAGGAGTACGGCTCGCACGACAAGACGTTCGAGCTCTCCGCCGCCGGAACCGTGGACGTCGTCACTGCCGCCGGTGACGTGCTGCTCTCGCACACCGTTCAGGCAGGCGACATCTGGCGCGCGACGCAGACGAAGGACGTGGCGATCCGCGACTGGGTGAAGCTCGCCGTTACGCGAGCGCGCGCCACGGGCGTCCCCGCGGTCTTCTGGCTCGACGAGACGCGTGCACACGACGCGAACCTCATCGCGAAGGTGAAGACCTACCTCGCCGACCACGACACCGAGGGGCTCACGATCGAGATCCTCACCCCGGCCGAGGCGACGCGGTACTCGCTCGAGCGCATCCGCCGCGGCGAGGACACCATCTCGGTCACGGGCAACGTCCTGCGCGACTACCTGACCGACCTGTTCCCGATCCTCGAGGTCGGCACGAGCGCCAAGATGCTCTCGATCGTCCCGCTCCTCGCGGGTGGCGGACTCTTCGAGACCGGCGCCGGCGGATCCGCGCCCAAGCATGTCCAGCAGCTGGTCTCCGAGAACTACCTGCGCTGGGACTCACTCGGCGAGTTCTTCGCGCTGGCGGCATCCTTCGAGCACCTGTCGGACTACACCGGCAACGCTCACGCGAAGGTTCTCGCCGACACGCTCGACGCCGCCACCGGGACGTTCCTGGAGGAGGACAAGTCCCCGGGCCGTGCGCTGGGCACGATCGACAACCGTGGCAGCCACTTCTACCTCGCGACCTACTGGGCGCAGGAGCTCGCGGCCCAGACGGTCGACGCCGACCTCGCGGCGGCGTTC
Organism: Microbacterium sp. Ld4; assembly: GCF_045066555.1. Classification (NCBI taxonomy): domain Bacteria; kingdom Bacillati; phylum Actinomycetota; class Actinomycetes; order Micrococcales; family Microbacteriaceae; genus Microbacterium; species Microbacterium sp. Ld4. The sequence continues at coordinate 35,414 of NZ_JBISHE010000003.1, forward strand.
GCGCCCGTGGCGGAGGCCCTGACCTCGAACGAGGACGCGATCGTCGCAGAGCTCGTCGCCGTGCAGGGCTCGCCCGCGGAGATCGGCGGTTACTACCGCCCGAACCCCGAGCTGGTGACGGCTGTCATGCGCCCGTCGACGACGCTCAACGGGATCATCGACGGGCTCTGAGCCCGAACGCACGAATGCCCCGGCCGCGTTGCGGTCCGGGGCATTCGTGCGTTCGGGGGTGTCAGGTCAGAAGCGGATCTCGGCGACGACCTCGCCGTACTCCGTCTCGTCGACGGGCGTGAATCCCACCCGACGGAAGAAGGCGTCCGGGCCGTCCTCGCCCGCCTCGTAGATGACCTCGAGTCGGTCGAGGCCGCGGTTGCGGGCTTCCTCCACGAGCTTCTCGACGGCGAAGCGTCCGACGCCGCGGCCCTGGTCGTCGGCGTCGACGTTGATGCGCCACAGAACCGAGCGGAAATGCTCGTGGGGCGCCTCCGGGTCGAAGCCCGCGCTGACGAATCCGACGACTTCGTCGCCGTCGAGGATCACGCGCTGCCACGAGGTGGACGGATCCACGACGGTCGCGGCGATCGCGTAGCTCTCCGGCGCGATGAAGCGCTCCTGGCCGGGCTTGAGCGACAGGGTGTTCACGGCGACGATCGTCGACGCCGACAGTTCTTCCACGCGGAGGTCAGCCATGACCACAGGCTAACGGATGCCGCCTCGCAGCCGCACGGCTGGGTTCAGGAGTGGATCCACACGTCGGCGCCGTTGGGGAGCCAGTCGTAGAGCTTCTTGGCGAGGTTCGGGGGCATGTTCACGCATCCGGCGCTCATCTGGCTGCCGAAGTTGTTGTGCCAGTACGCACCGTGGAACGCCTGGTTGCCGTTGAAGTACATGACCCAGGGCACGTCGGGCTGCGTGTACTTCGAGCCGGTGTCGCGGGACGTGCCGCTCATGTCCTGGAGCGGGGTGCGCCAGCCGATGGAGTAGCGACCGGTGAAGGTGACCGCACCGTCGCGTCCGCTCGAGATGAGCCAGGTGTCGACGACCTTGTCGTTCTCGCGGAGGTAGATGCGCTGCTCGCTCAGGTCGACCTCGGCGAGACGCGTCGTGGCGGCCGTCTTGTGCGCGGTGACATCGACGGGGAGAGCGAAGGACGCGTTGCCGCCCGCGACCTGCGCCGCGTAGTCCTCGCCGAGCCCGGAGGTCTCACCGAGGACGCGCCCGTCCTGGCCGGCCGCGACGGTGACGAGCTCGGTTCCGGCCTGGTTCGTGATGACCTGGGCCGAAACGGGGTCCTGGTCGACCTTCTCCGCGAGTCCGTCGAGCGTCTTCTGGATGCTGGCCGCGTCGGCCGTGACCGCGAATGCGCCGGCGTCGTCGGTGTCGACCGTGACCCACTCCGCGAACTGCTTCGCGGAGACCGGGACCACGCGCTCGTCGCCGACGTAGAAGCCGGCCGCCTTCGCCATCGCGTTGAGGGAATCGGCGGTCGCGGTGGCGAGCTCGGTGGTCGTGGCGGAGGGAACGGCCTGCGGCTCCGCGGCGACGGTCGCGGTCGGTGAACCGTCGGCGAACGCGCTCTGGACGGCGGCGCGGACGGAATCGACATCGATGCCGCTGCCGTCGACCGCGGGAGCGACCTCGTAGCGCGAGCCGTCGAAGGTGACCGACGCCGGGGTGGGGTCGGTGTACGCCTCGGGCAGGGCGTCGCGGAGGGCGGCGGTGGCCTGCGCCGGGTCGAGCGAGACTTCGGCGCCGTCCATCTGTGCGAACCACGAGGTGACGTTCCACGTGGGGCTGGCGGCGAACGCCGCGTCGGCGAGGCTCGCGGCGTCGACCGACGCGCCGAGGTCGGCGGCGCTGACCGTGGGGCCGCCCTCGCCGAGCGACACGGAGATGCTCGACAGCTGCGACGAGATCGAGTCCGCGGCCATTCCGGCAGTCTGGAAGCCGACGGGAACGCCCGCGACGGCGGTGCCGGGGGCGATGAGGACGAGGGAGGCGGCGACCGCGCCGGCTGCGACGACGGCGACCGGGATGCCGATCTTCAGGCCGAGGTGCCGTCGACGAGGCGCCTCTTCAGCCGGTGCCCAGCGGACATCGGGCGATTCCGATGACCCGTCGGCGTCGTTCCGTGTGATGACTTCGGACATCGTTCTCCCCCGAGTTGCGTCCCAACGCTGCCGGGAGATCCCCCTCGCGTACAGGGAAATGGTACGCGACCTGGCCGGGAATGCGGTCAGGGACCGCAGAGCGTGGAGAACTCCGCTCCCGCGGCACCGATGGCATCCGTCACCTGGGTCAGCGTTCCGACGGCTGCGAGGTCACCCTGCGACACGGATTCCACCGCGACGCGGAGATCCTCGAACCCGGTGCCGAGGTCGGTGAGAACCGCGTCGAGGCGACCGTTGTCGATCTCGCTCCCGGCGGTGCGCAGCTGCTCGACGACCGATTCGAGCGCCTGACCTGCGGCAGCGGGGTCGGCCGGGTCGATCTTCTCGAAAGCCCGCATCGCGTCGTCGACCGATGCCGTCGCCGCCGCGCAGGCCTCGCCGAGGGGCTGCGAGCCGGCGACGTCGGAAGCGTCGGGCGATGGAGTGCATCCCGTGAGGAGGGCGACGGCCAGCGCGGCGATCGCGAGAAGACGGAGGTCGCGCACGGTGCTCCTTCTTGAGGACGGACCTCCAGCGTGTCATGCGCACCGCGTGAGAATGTGCTCACTCGCCGGGGGTCCGGCGACGGCGGACGACGCACGGGCATATGGTGTGGCCATGCAGCGCACAACGGTGTGGTCGTGGCTGGTCGGGGGAGTGCTCCTCGTCGGGCAGAGCGCCCTGACGCTCACGGGCGCCCCCGCGGCGGGTCTCGGAGCAGCGGTGTTCACCATGGGCGCATGCGTGGTCTACGCGTTCGGCCTGCGTCCGGACGAGAGCGCGGTGGGGCGGCGTCCCGGCGGGGTCGCGCTCCTTCTCGGACTCGGGGCGCTCGCGTTCCTGCAGGCGATCTGGTGGGTCGGCCCGAGCGGATTCCGGGTGGGCGAGCGCGCTGCGGTGACGGCCTCGCTCGGTAACGTCGCGATCTATCTGCTCGCCATCGCCGCCGCCGTGGCGATCGTCCGCGCCGGGGTGATCCCCGCGCCGTGGAGCTGGGTGCCGCTCGCGGCGGTCGCCTTCGGTCTCGGGCTCGCGGTCTTCTTCGCCGTCGTGGTCCCGGTGCTGGCCCCCGGGTCGCCCGCGGCGGGGACGGCCACTCTCCCCGCCACGGTGCCCGCAGTGGTCGGGATCGTCTCGATCGTGCTCGCCGTGACGACGCAGCCGGCGACGCCGCGGCCGCGCGTGTCGAGCGCCGCCGCGGTCCGTCACGGCTGAGGGTCGAACACCTTCCCCGGGTTGAGGATCCCGGTCGGGTCGAAGACGGCCTTGATGCCGCGCTGCAGGTCCCACTGGTCGGCGCCGAGCTCGTCGGCCAGCCACCGGCGCTTGAGCACACCGACGCCGTGCTCGCCGGTGAGGGTGCCGCCCAGGCGGATCGCCGACCGGAACAGGTCGTCGGCGGCCTGCCAGATCACCGCCGGCACCTCGTCGCCGTCGAAGATGAAATTCGGATGCAGATTGCCGTCGCCCGCGTGACAGACCACCGGGATGGTCAGACCGTAGGTCCGCTCGATGCGCTCGATCTCATCGAACATCGCGGGAAGAGCGCTACGCGGAACCGAGACGTCCTCGATGAGCGCCGTTCCGAGCGATTCCATCGCAGGATGCATCGCCCGGCGCACCCGCCAGAGCTGTGCCGCCTCGGCGTCATCCGCCGCGAGCCGGACGTACCCTCCCGCGCCCGCCAGCACATCGGCGATCGCCTGCTGCTCCAGCGCGGCGCCCGTGCCGTCGGTCTGCACCGTGAGCTGCGCAGCGGCCGGCCCCGGGTCGGGGAGCCCCAACAGGGCATGGACTGCCCGGAGGCTCGTCGCGTCCATGAGCTCCATGATCGACGGCTGCCACCCGGCCGCCGTCACCGCGGCGGCGCCCGCAGCGGCATCCCGGATGCTCGAGAAGGTCGCCGTCAGGGTGCGCGTCTCACCGGGGATGAGCCGCCGCAGCTTGAGGGTGGCGCCCACGACGACCCCGAGCGTTCCCTCGGAGCCGATCATGAGCGCGGTCAGGTCGTACCCGGTCACACCCTTCACGCTTCGGTGTCCGACGGAGATCAGCCGCCCGTCGGCGAGCACGACGTCGAGCCCGAGCACTGCGTCGCGCACGACGCCGTACTTCGCGCAGAGCAGGCCGCCCGCACCGGTGGCGATGTTGCCGCCGACGGTCGAGATGTCACGGCTCGCGGGGTCGGGAGCCCACCACAGCCCGTGGTCGGCGAGTCGGGAGTTGAGGTCCGCGTTCAGGATGCCGGGCTCGACGACGGCGAGCAGATCGTCGCTGCGCACCTCGAGGAGGCGATCCATCGCGCGGAGCGAGAGCGAGATCTCGCCGTCCCCGGTTCCCGCGCCGCCCGCGAGTCCCGTGCCTGCTCCCCGCACGACGACCGGGGTGCCGGTGTCGTGCGCGATCCGCATCGTCTCCTGCACATCGGCGACCGACCGGGCACGGACGACGGCGATCGGCGTCCCTGCGGCCCGGTGTCCCGACTTGTCGGCGCGAGCCTCGGCGAGCGACGGCGCGCTGGTGTCCACTCTCTCGCCGAGCGCGGCGACGAGCCGGGCGAGGACCGACGTCACAGCCGCTTGCGTCCCGCGAGAACGCCGATGACCACGGCGACCACGCCGAAACCGAGGCCGATCCAGGCCTGGCCGGCGCTCCACCAGATGATGGTCGCGGACACGAAGATCAGAAGCTCGATGAGGCCCCGGGCGAAGGGGTGCACGGGGAACACGGCGCGCGGCGACACGAACAGGCCCCACAGGACGAGCGTGACGAGCGGGGCGCCGATGCCGATGACGATGTTCCACGGGAGATCCCACGCGGTGAAACCCCAGACCGCCAGCGTGCCCACGGCGACGAGGGTGCACAGGAAGCTCAGGATGTCGAGCGCCGACAGTGGAGCGCGGACACCGGCGGGGATGCCCGGTTCGGCGGGCGTCGCGGGGCGCACGGTGGGGAGGTCGGACATGCCCCGATTCTACGCGGCACGCTCCCGCCGGCCGCCGCGCAGCGCGGGCTCCCTGCGCGAGGAATCCGGGTCAGACCCGGCCCACCATGACGCGGCGGACGTGGAGCGCCTCGTCGAGGAGCACCGCGTCGGCGGTCGACCCCACCGCGAGCGAGCCGAGCTCCGGGCGGCCGATCGCCCGCGCGGGCGTGCGCGTGAGAGAGGTGATGGCCTCGCCGAGCGGCACGCCGGCCGCCACGGCTGTCCGCAGCGCGGCATCCTGTGTGAGGGTCGATCCCGCGAGCACTCCGTCGGCCGCCCGTGCGACCCCGCCCGCCACGCGCACCGCTCGCCCGCCGAGCAGATGGTCGCCGTCGCCGTGACCAGCTGCCGCCATCGCGTCGGTGATCAGCGCCACGCGGCCCGGGGCGAGGCGGAAGGCCAACCGCACGATGTCGGGATCGAGATGGATGCCGTCGGCGATCAGCTCCCAGGTGACCCGCCCATCGGCGCTCGCCGCCCCGAGCGGCCCGGGAGCGCGGTGGTGCAGCCCGGGCATGGCATTGAAGGCGTGCGTGAGGATCGTCGCCCCCGCGTCGAAAGCGGCTCGCGTCGCCGCGGCGCCCGCACCGGTGTGGCCGACCGCGACCGTCACGCCGCGCTCGACCGCGTGGCGGATCGCATCCAGTGCGCCGGGGAGTTCGGGTGCCAGGGTGAGCTGCGCGACGGTCCCGCGCCCGGCATCCAGGAGCAGGTCGATCGCCGCGGCGTCGGGGTGGCGCAACAGATCGCTGCGGTGCGCGCCGCGGTGGGCCGGTTCGAGGAAGGGGCCCTCGAGGTGCGATCCCAGCACGGTCGGATCGCCGGCGACCGCGTCGGCGACCGCCGCGACGCGCTCGGCGAGTCGATCGAGCGGCGCCGTCACCAGTGAGAGCACTGCGCGCGTCGTGCCGTGGGCCAGATGTGCGCGGCGCGCCGTGACGATCGCCGCAAGACCGTCGTCGTACGAGGCGCCGCCGCCGCCGTGACCGTGGATGTCGATGAAGCCGGGCGCGAGCACCGCGCCCGGGCCGGCGACAGCCGCGGCGTCGATCGGTTGCGCTCCGGCATCCGCTCGCCAGGTGTCGCCGGTGCCGGATGCCGAGACCCGGCCGTCGTCGATCCGCACCCATGCGTCAGCCGTGTCGTTCCCGTCGGCGACGAGCCGCGCGGAGTGGATGACGGTGCCGTGCGGGGGCTCGAGGGGGCGGGTGAGGGGCATCGGGACCGCCGATCTGTCGGGGCTCGGGCGACGGGGATCGCGCCAGCGTAGCAACGCGGCATCCGATATGATCGGAGAGTCGCGACTGGCGTTGAGGTGGGCCACCACCGGGGAGCGATTGACACGGCATTCGACCGCGCGCCTGGGCCGATGCGAGATTCTCGTCCCGAAAGCCGTCGTCAGGAGATCGCTATGACCGATTCACTCTTCACCGCCCCGCTCGCCGAGGTCGACCCCGAGATCGCGGAGGTCCTGGAGCGCGAGCTCAACCGCCAGCGCGGATACCTCGAGATGATCGCCTCCGAGAACTTCGTCCCCGTCTCGATCCTGCAGTCGCAGGGGTCCGTGCTGACGAACAAGTACGCCGAGGGCTATCCCGGGCGCCGCTACTACGGCGGCTGCGAAGAGGTCGACGTCGCCGAGGAGCTCGCGATCTCTCGCGCCAAGTCCCTCTTCGGCGCCGAGTACGCCAACGTGCAGCCCCACTCGGGTGCATCGGCCAACGCCGCCGTCCTGCACGCGATCGCCCGCCCCGGCGACACTCTGCTCGGGCTGTCCCTCGACCACGGCGGTCACCTGACGCACGGCATGAAGATCAACTTCTCCGGCCGCCTCTACAACATCGTCGCCTACGGCGTCGATGCCGAGACGTCCCTCGTCGACATGGACGAGGTCCGCCGTCTCGCGCTCGAGCACAAGCCGAAGGTCATCATCGCCGGCTGGTCGGCGTACCCCCGTCAGCTCGACTTCGCCGCGTTCCGTGCGATCGCCGACGAGGTGGGCGCCCTCCTGTGGGTCGACATGGCGCACTTCGCGGGCCTTGTCGCCGCGGGCCTGCACCCGTCCCCGGTGCCGCACGCGCACGTCGTTTCCTCGACCGTGCACAAGACGATCGGCGGCCCGCGCTCGGGCTTCATTCTGAGCAACGACCCCGACATCGCGAAGAAGATCAACTCCGCCGTGTTCCCGGGTCAGCAGGGCGGCCCGCTCATGCACGTGATCGCGGCGAAGGCGACGGCGTTCAAGCTCGCGGCATCCGACGCCTTCAAGGAGCGTCAGCAGCGCACGATCAGCGGCGCGCAGATCCTCGCCGAGCGTCTGTCGCGGCAGGATGTGACGGATGCCGGTATCTCCGTCCGCTCGGGCGGCACCGACGTGCACCTCGTGCTCGTCGACCTCCGGGAGGCCGCGATCGACGGCAAGCAGGCCGAAGACCTCCTCCATGAGATCCGCATCACGGTCAACCGCAACGCGGTGCCGAACGACCCGCGCCCCCCGATGGTCACATCGGGGCTCCGCATCGGCACGCCCGCGCTCGCCACACGCGGGTTCGGCGATGCCGAGTTCACCGAGGTCGCCGACGTCATCGCGCTCGCGCTGCAGCCCGGAGCCGACCTGGAGGGCCTCCGTGCCCGGGTCGCCGCGCTCGCAGAGCGCTTCCCGCTGTACCCCGGTCTCCAGCAGTAATCGGCCCCCGACCACGGGTGGCCTCTCGGCTGCCCGTGGTCGCTCCCGGCGCGCTATCCGCGATCGACGAAGAGGAACGACATGACCGCGAAGATTCTCGACGGCAAGGCGGCATCGGCTGCGATCAAGACCGAGTTGGCCGAGCGGGTGGCAGCCCTCGCGGCGAAGGGCATCACCCCGGGCATCGCCACGGTGCTCGTGGGTGCCGATCCGGCATCCGAGCTCTATGTGGGGATGAAGCACCGGCAGTCCGAGGCGATCGGGATGAACTCGATCCAGCGGTCCCTTCCCGCGGATGCCTCGCAGGAGGAGGTCGAGGCGCTCATCGACGAGCTCAACGCCGACCCGACCTGCCACGGCTACATCGTGCAGTTGCCGCTCCCGAAGCACCTCGACACCGACCGGATCCTCGAGCGGATCGACCCGGACAAGGACGCCGACGGCCTCCACCCGACCAATCTCGGGCGACTGGTCCTGAACGTGAACACGCCGATCACGTCGCCGCTGCCGTGCACGCCGCGTGGAGTGATCGAGCTGCTTCTCCGAAACGGGTACGACCTGAACGGCGCGCATGTCGTCGTCGTCGGGCGCGGCGTCACGATCGGGCGCTCAATCGGGCTGCTGCTGACCCGTCGCGAGTACAACGCCACCGTCACCCTGACCCACACGGGGACCACCGACCTCGGTGCGCACCTGCGCCAGGCCGACGTCATCGTGGCAGCAGCAGGGGTCAAGCACATCGTCCGACCCGAGCACGTGAAGCCCGGTGCAGCGGTTCTCGATGTCGGTGTCACCCGCGAGGACGACCCGGCGACAGGCAAGAGCCGTGTCTACGGTGACGTGCACCCCGACGTGGCGTCGGTCGCCGGCTTCGTCTCTCCGAATCCCGGGGGAGTGGGACCCATGACGGTCGCCCTTCTGATGACGAACGTCATCGAAGCGGCCGAACGTCTCGCATCCGCGTGATTACGCGGTTCTCCGGCGCGACACGCCCGCGCGTCGCGCCGGATTTGCCCGTCTCCCCGGTCTGACGTAGATTCTTTCTTGTTCGCCCCACAGGGTAGAGCGAGAGGCCGAGAGGCCCGCCGCCCTCATGCTGGTGAACACCTCCACTACTGAGAAGAAACAGCCTTACGGCTGGGTCTGACCTCGTGTCTAGGTGATGGAGCAGGATGCCGTCCGAAACGGTCATTCGATGCGAAGATCCGGCTTCCGGGTCACGGCGTGTCGGATTTGACAAATTCGAGACACAGCCTACGATAGAGAAGTTGCCCCGCAGCGAAGCCCGAGAGGGTGGTGGTGGGAGTATCCGATCCTTGAGAACTCAACAGCGTGCACTTGTCAAATGCCAAATAACCTCGCCTCGGCTTTTTGCTGGGGATGAGATTCCT
>NZ_JBISHE010000004.1:0-57153 GCF_045066555.1 Microbacterium sp. Ld4
AGTGTTTCGGCGGCCATAGCGTGAGGGAAACGCCCGGTTACATTCCGAACCCGGAAGCTAAGCCTCACAGCGCCGATGGTACTGCAGGGGGGACCCTGTGGGAGAGTAGGACACCGCCGGACTTCTTCTGTGAAATGGCCACCCAATGCTGGGTGGCCATTTTGCGTTAACGCGCCAATGAGAGGATGACGAAATGACTGAGGACGAGCAGCCCCGCCGCGACGGCGGGAAGCGTAAGTTCACCCCATCGTCGTCGGACTCTCGAGGAGATCGACCCCGCACGTCCCGTGGCGGCGGGGATGACCCGCGTTCGCGTCCCTCTGAGAAGCGCGATGGTGGTTCGCGTTCCGCCGAACGGGGAGACCGCGCCGCCCGTCCCTACGAGAAGCGCGAGGGCGATTCGCGTCCTCACCAGCGTCGCGATGGTGACGCCCGGCCTTCGGAGCGTCGTGATGGTGACTCGCGTCCGTATCAGCGTCGTGATGGTGACTCGCGTCCGTATCAACGTCGCGAAGGCGACTCGCGGCCCTCGGAGCGTCGCGATGGCGACCGCCCGTATCAGCGGCGTGATGGTGACTCCCGTACGTATCAGCGTCGTGACGGTGACTCGCGCCCGTCGGAGCGTCGCGATGGTGATTCGCGTCCGTACCAGCGCCGTGATGGTGACTCCCGTCCGTACCAGGGCCGTGACGGGGACTCCCGTCCGCACCAGCGTCGTGACGGTGACTCACGCCCGTCGGAGCGTCGCGATGGCGACTCGCGTCCGTACCAGCGCCGTGATGGCGACTCGCGTCCGTACCAGCGCCGTGATGGCGACTCGCGTCCGTACCAGCGCCGTGATGGCGACTCCCGTCCCTTCCAGAAGCGTGACGGTGACTCCCGTCCCTTCCAGAAGCGTGACGGTGACTCCCGTCCCTTCCAGAAGCGTGACGGTGACTCCCGTCCTTTTCAGAAGCGTGACGGTGACTCGCGTCCGTACCCGCGTCGTGACGGTGCCGCGCGTCCGGCTGAGGGTCGCGATGGTGATTCGCGTCCCTTCCAGCGCCGTGACGGTGACTCGCGTCCCTTCCAGCGTCGTGACGGTGACTCGCGTCCGTCGGAGCGTCGAGATGGTGATTCGCGGCCGTATCAGCGCCGTGACGGTGACTCGCGTCCGTCGGAGCGTCGCGATGGCGGCTCGCGTCCATACCAGCGTCGCGACGGTGACTCGCGTCCGTCGGAGCGCCGCGATGGCGACTCCCGTCCATACCAACGTCGGGATAGCGATTCGCGTCCGTATCAGAAGCGTGACGGTGACTCGCGTCCGTACCCTCCGCGCGACCGCGACGGGGGTTCGTACGAACGACGTTCCTCGCGTCCGCCTCAGGATTCCGACCGGCGTCTGCAGTCTGCGGGCCCGACAGTGCCTGACGAGGTCACCGCGCGCGACCTGAACGGTCCCGCTCGCAACGAGTTGAAGACCCTCAGCAAAGACAATGCTGAGCAGGTCGCGCGTCATCTCGCAATGGCCGCCCAGCTGATCGACGACGACCCGGAGCTCGCACACGAGCACGCTCTCGCCGCCTCGCGGAGCGCCGGCCGCATCGCCGTGGTCCGCGAGACGGTCGCGATCACGGCATACGCCACGGGTGACTTCGCGCTCGCTCTTCGCGAGCTGCGCACCTACCGGCGCATCTCGGGCAAGGACGACCAGATCGCTCTCATGGTCGACAGCGAACGAGGGGTCGGGCGCCCCGACCGCGCGCTCGAGGTCGGCCGTGCGGCCGACCGTTCCGCACTGCCCGTCGACGTTCGCGTCGAGCTCGCCATTGCGATGTCGGGGGCTCGCCTCGACCTCGGCGAGACGGAACGGGCGCTGCACGAACTCGACATCCCCGAGCTCGATCCCGATCGCGCTTTCTCCTGGAGCCCCGCGCTGTTCGCCGCACGGGCGACCGTCCTCGAAGAACTCGGCCGCCACGACGAGGCGGCCGAATGGCTCCGCCGCGCAGATATCGCCGCCGATGTGATCGACGCGCAGGATGCCGACTCCGAGACCGTCGAGCTCGACGAAATCGAAGAGATGATCATCGACGACGATCACGTCGATCACGACGATCACATCGATCACGACGACGAGCCCGAGCCCGAGCCCGAGCCCGAGCCCGAGCCCGCGGAGGACGCATCGCCGTCTGTCGATGACGCCCAGCCGGTCGATGAGACACAGCTGACGGAGGAGACCCCGTCGGCCGCCGAGCCCGAGCCGGTCGAGAGCGACGCCGTCGCAGCGGAGGATGACGCCCCCGCTCAGGACGAGCGCTGATGGCGCTGTTCGGGCGCGTGCGCCCGACGCCGCTCTCCGACGTCGACCTCGTCCTCGCTGATCTCGACGGCGTCGTGTACGCGGGCGACGGGGCGATCCCGCACGCCGTCGACGCGCTGACTCGGGCCGCTTCCGGGCGGAGGCTGGCCTACATCACCAACAATGCGTCCCGTCGCGACAGCGTGGTGGCTGCGCACCTGACCGACCTGGGCCTTCCCACCGCGCCGACCGAAGTCGTGACCAGCCCGCAGGCCGCCGTCCGACTCCTTCGTGAGCGGGTGGCACCGGGCGCCGTCATCCTCGTCGTCGGGGGAGACGGTCTGGTCTTCGAGCTCGAAAAGGCCGGCTACATCGTCACCCGCAGCGCGGACGACGCGCCCGCGGCGGTTCTGCAGGGATTCGCGCCCGATGTCGGATGGGTCCATCTCGCCGAAGCCGCCTATGCGCTCACCCTTCCGGAGGACGAGGGCGGCATCCCCTGGATCGCCACCAACACTGACTGGACGATTCCGCAGGCGCGAGGCATCGCGCCGGGCAACGGGACGCTCGTCTCCGCGGTGCACACAGCGGTCGGCCGATTGGCGACGGTAGCGGGTAAGCCTGAGCGACCCATCTTCGATGAGGCCGTGGCCCGGTTCGGGGCCCGGCATCCGCTCTTCATCGGAGACCGGCTCGACACCGATATCGCCGGTGCGCACGCCGCCGACATCGACTCGGTGCTGGTGCTGACGGGGATCGATCGTCCTAAGCACGTGCTCGCCGCACCGCTGAATGCTCGCCCGACGTACATCCTGGGCGACCTCCGCGAGCTGCACGAGCCGTACCCCGAGACGATCGTCCAGGGCGACGTCACGTCGGTGGGCAAGGCCTCGGTCCGCATCGACGGACCCGATGTGCGGATCGTCGCCGAAGGCGATCGCCCGATCGACCTGGTGCGCGCCGGAGCCGCCGCGATCTGGGGAACGGGCCGTGCCATCTACGGCTTCCGCGTCCCGGAGCGCCTCTACGCCGACCCGTTCCACCGCCGCTGATCAACCCCCGCCCGGCCTCCCGCCGACGGCGGGGGAGTCGGCGTATCGTGGAGGCATGACGATGGATGCCGACGACGACGCCCGCCGGGAAGACCTCGTCTCGACGCTCGACGTCATCGAGGATCAGCCGCTCGGACAGCGCGCGGCGGCGTACGCGATGCTCGCCGACGACCTGGCCCGCCGGCTCGAATCAGCTCCGCGCGATCGCACGGTATGACGGCCCGTCTCGACGCGGCCGTCGCCGCACGCGGTCTCGCACGCTCCCGCACGCATGCCGCCCAGCTGATCGATGCGGGTCTTGTCAGTGTCGACGGAGAACCCGTCGTGAAGCCGTCGGCGAAGGTCGGCGACGATCAGATCATCGATGTGGCGGCATCCGACCACTACGTGAGCAGGGCGGCGCACAAGCTCCTCGCCGCGCTCGACGCGTTCGGTGTCGACCCCACAGGGCGCGTCGCCCTGGACATGGGCGCGTCGACCGGCGGGTTCACGCAGGTGCTCCGCGAGCGCGGCGCGGCCACGGTGATCGCCGTCGACGTGGGTCACGGACAGCTCTCACCGGAGATCGCAGCCGATCGGGGAGTGATCTCCGTCGAAGGCTTCAACGTCCGGCACATGAGCGCGACGTCGCTGAGCGACGCGAGCGGTGTCGCGCAATCGCCGTCGCTCGTCACCGGCGACCTCTCCTTCATCTCGCTCACTCACGTGCTGCCGGCCGTCGCCGCGACGTGTCCTGCGGCAGATTTCGTGCTGCTCGTGAAACCCCAGTTCGAAGTGGGCCGGACCGGGGTGCGCGAGGGCCTGGTGACGGATGCCGGCAGGCGCGCCGATGCGGTGGCGACGGTGCTCTGGGCCGCCTGGGACGTGGGCTTCGGCACGCGCGGAGTCATCTCGTCCCCGATCGCGGGGACCCACGGCAACCGGGAGTTCCTCGCGCATTTCACAGCCGGGACGACCGATGACGTCAATCCGACACAATGGTTGGACACCGTGAACCGACTGGCGGGAGCCGCATGACCGACGCGACGCGAAACATCCTGGTCGTCGCGCACGCGCACCGCGACACGACGGTCGCGGGCGCACGCCGTGTGATCGCGGCGATCGACGCGGCGGGAGCGCGGCCGGTGCTCCCCGGTGACGATCCCGACCTGGTGGCCGTCGTCGCCGACCTCGAGACCGCGGTGCTCGGCGACACCGTCGACATCACCGACATCGAGGTCGCGATCGTCCTCGGGGGAGACGGCACGATCCTGCGCGCGGCGGAGATCGTCCGCACCGCCGCCGTGCCGATCCTCGGCATCAACATGGGCCACGTCGGCTTCCTGGCGGAGCTCGAGGCCGACGACATCGACGAAGCCATCGCCCGGGTCATCGCCCGCGATTACGACGTCCACGAGCGGATGGCCCTCTCGGTGCAGGTGCACGACGGCGACGGCCACGTGGTCTACGACACGTGGGCCCTCAACGAGGCCACCGTGGAGAAAGCTTCGCGCGAACGGATGCTGGAGGTCATGATCGAGATCGACGGCCGCCCGCTGTCGAGTTTCGGCTGCGACGGCGTGGTCGTCGCCACCCCCACGGGATCGACCGCCTACAACTTCTCCGCCGGCGGACCCGTCGTCTGGCCGTCGGTCCAGGCGCTGTGCCTGGTTCCGCTGTCAGCCCACGCGCTCTTCGCCCGGCCGCTCGTCCTCGGACCGGAGACGTCGGTGCGCATCGACGTCCTCGAGCGCAATCAGGGCCGCGGCGTGCTGTGGTGCGACGGCCGGCGGTCGCAGGACCTGCCGCCCGGTGCGTCCGTGGTGGTGCGCCGCTCGCAGCGTTCCGTGCTGCTCGCGCGGCTGCATCCGTCGGTGTTCACCGACCGGCTGGTCCGCAAGTTCCAGCTGCCTGTCGCGGGATGGCGTGGGGACGTGAAGGTCGCGCCGTGATCGAGCACATCCAGCTGAGCGACCTGGGCGTCATCGCCTCGGCCACCCTGCCGATCGGTCCGGGGTTCACCGCGATCACGGGTGAGACCGGCGCGGGCAAGACGATGGTCGTCACCGGTCTCGGCCTCCTGCTCGGACAGCGCGCCGATTACGGTGCGGTGCGTTCGGGCGCCGCGCAGGCCGCCGTCGAGGGCGTCTGGATCGTTCCGGAGGAGGGGCCCGTCGTCGAGCGCGTGCGCGACGCCGGCGGTGACGTCGAGCCGCTCGGCAGCGGCAAGGCCGAACTGTATCTCGGTCGCACGCTCTCGAGCGAAGGCCGCAGCCGCGCGACCGTCGGCGGCCGCACCGCACCGGCGGGCGTGCTCGCCGACCTCGCCGACCAGCTCGTCGTGGTGCACGGCCAGTCGGATCAACTCCGGCTGAAGTCGGCGACCGCGCAGCGCGACGCACTCGACCGGTTCGCGGGCGAGACGGTCGCGGCGCCGCTCCAGGAGTACCGTGAGCTCTTCGACCGCTGGCGCAGCGCCGCGGCAGAACTTGCCGCGCTGACAGCCGCCCGCGACGCGCGCGCGCAGGAGGCGGCGGAGCTGCGCGATGCCATCGCGGCGATCGAAGCGATCGACCCGCAGCCCGGCGAAGATCTCGACCTCGCCCAGCGCGCCGACCGGCTCGCCAACGCGGAAGAGCTGCGCCTGGCGGCCGCCTCGGCCCACTCGGCCCTCTCGAGCGACGAGGATCAGCCGGACGTGCTCGCCCTCCTCGCCGAGGCGCGGCGGGCACTCGACCGCGCAGCCGGCGCCGACGAGAGCCTGCAGGTGCACGCCGCGGCGCTGGAGGAGCTCGGATACCGGGTGGCCGACGTCGCCGGCGACCTCAGCGGCTATCTCGCCGACCTCGACGAGGGCGGACCCCACGAGCTCGCTGCGGTCGAGGAACGGCGCGCGGCACTCAGCGGCCTCGTGCGCGCCCACGGATCGCTGGCCGCTGCCCTCGAGCTGATGGAGACAGGGTCGGCCCGGCTCGTCGAGCTCGACGACGACTCCGACCGCATCGACCGGCTCACCGTCGAGCGCGACGACGCACGCAGCGCCCTCGACGCCGCGGCCGCCGCGCTCACGGCCGCGCGCCGGTCGGCCGCCGTCCGGCTCGCCGACGCCGTGACGACCGAGCTCCGTCACCTCGCGCTCCCCGATGCGCGTCTGACGGTGGCGGTCGAAGAGGGGAGCGAGACGGCATCCGGTCGCGACGACGTCACGATCCTGCTCGCGCCCCATCCGGGCGCCGAGCCTCGGCCGGTCGCGAAGGGCGCGTCGGGCGGAGAGTTGAGCCGCGTCATGCTCGCGATCGAGGTCGTCATCGCCGCGACGGATCCGGTGCCGACGTTCGTCTTCGACGAAGTGGATGCCGGCATCGGCGGCGCCGCGGCGATCGAGGTGGGCAGGCGCCTCGCCCAGCTCGCGCAGAACAGCCAGGTCATCGCAGTCACCCACCTCGCCCAGGTCGCGGCCTTTGCGAACAATCACCTGTCGGTCGTCAAGGCCCACGACGGCTCGGTCACCGCCTCGAGCGTCCGGCGCCTCGAGGGAGGCGAACGCGCCGCGGAGATGGCGCGGCTTCTGTCGGGAATGGCCGATTCGGATGCCGCGCTGGTGCACGCCCGAGAGTTGCTCGCACTCGGGTCGGCGGGTTGACGGCATCCCGAGCCCGACATTCGATCCGCTTCTGGACGAGGTGTCCGCAGGGACTGATAGAGTGAAAGCCCGTGACGGACACTTCGGGCGCGGGACGCAACAACGACACCACCAAGCACATCTTCGTGACGGGCGGTGTCGTTTCTTCTCTCGGGAAGGGCCTGACGGCGGCCAGCCTCGGCAACCTTCTGACGGCGCGCGGACTGCACGTCGTGATGCAGAAGCTCGACCCGTATCTCAACGTGGATCCGGGAACGATGAACCCGTTCCAGCACGGTGAGGTCTTCGTCACCGACGACGGCGCGGAGACCGATCTCGACATCGGACACTACGAGCGCTTCCTCGACGTGGAACTCAGCCAGGCGGCCAACGTCACGACCGGGCAGATCTACTCCCAGGTGATCGCCAAGGAGCGCCGCGGCGAGTACCTCGGCGACACGGTGCAGGTCATCCCGCACATCACCGATGAGATCAAGCGGCGGATGCGGCTGCAGGCCACCGAGGATCCCCGGCCCGACGTGATCATCACGGAGGTCGGCGGAACCGTCGGCGACATCGAGTCGCAGCCGTTCATCGAATCGGCCCGCCAGATCCGTCACGAGCTCGGCCGCACGAACGTGTTCTTCGTCCACGTCTCGCTCGTCCCGTTCATGGGGGCATCGGGGGAGCAGAAGACCAAGCCGACGCAGCACTCGGTTGCGCAGCTGCGCTCGATCGGCATCCAGCCCGATGCGCTCGTCCTCCGCAGCGACCGGCCGGTCACCGAGTCGAACAAGCGCAAGATCGCCCTCATGTGCGACGTGGACGAGGATGCCGTCGTGAACGCCGTCGACGTGCCGTCGATCTACGACATCCCGACGATGTTGAACGAGCAGGGACTCGATGAGTACATCGTTCGGGCGCTGGGGCTCGGCAAGGCCGCGGAGGTCGACTGGACTCGCTGGAACAAGGTGCTCAACGCGGTCCACAACCCGAAGCACGAAGTCACGATCGGCCTCGTCGGCAAGTACATCGACCTGCCCGACGCCTACCTGTCGGTGACCGAAGCGCTGAAGGCCGGCGGCTTCGCGCAGGAGACGAAGGTCACGGTCACCTGGGTGCCCTCCGACCTGTGCGAGACGCCCGAAGGCGCCGCCAAGGCCCTCTCTGCCGTCGACGGCATCGTCGTTCCCGGCGGGTTCGGCATCCGCGGTATCGAGGGCAAGCTGGGCGCCCTGAAGTTCGCCCGCGAGCAGGGGCTGCCGACACTCGGCATCTGCCTCGGCCTCCAGTGCATGGTCATCGAGTACGCCCGTCACGTCGCCGGGATCGAGGGCGCCTCGTCGAGCGAGTTCGATCCCGAGACGCCCCACCCGGTCATCGCGACCATGGCGGAGCAGGTGGACATCCTCGATCGCGGCGACCTCGGCGGCACGATGCGGCTCGGACTCTACGAGGCGGAGCTTGCAGAGGGCTCGGTGGCGGCCGAGGTCTACGGGGCCACCCGCGCAACGGAGCGCCACCGTCACCGCTACGAGGTGAACAACGCCTACCGCGCGCAGATCGCCGAGGCCGGCCTCGTCTTCTCGGGACTCAACCCCGAGCTCGACCTGGTCGAGTACGTCGAGCTTCCCCGCGACGTCCACCCCTACTACATCGCGACGCAGGCGCACCCGGAGCTCCGTTCCCGCCCGACCGAGGCGAACCCGCTGTTCCGTGGCCTCATCGCCGCGGCGCTCGACCGGCACCGGTCGAGCGAACTGTTCGACGTCGAGAACGGCGAGTGAGGTCGTCATGACGCACACTCCGCTGAGCGACGAGCGTGCCGCGGTCGAGGTCACCCGCACCGAGACGGTGTTCACCGGGCGGGTGTGGAACATCCGCCGCGACGAATTCGCCTACGGCGACGGCTCGATCACGCGCGAGTACGTCGACCACTCGGGCGCCGTGGCGGTGCTCGCACTCGACGAGGACGGCCGCGTGCTGCTGATCCGGCAGTACCGGCATCCGGTCGGATTCCGGGAGTGGGAGATCCCCGCCGGACTCCTCGACGTGCCCGGAGAAGACCCGCTCGAGGCTGCGAAGCGCGAGCTCGCCGAGGAAGCGGACCTGACCGCCGAGAGGTGGGACGTGCTCTCGGACTTCTTCACCAGCCCCGGCGGCAGCGACGAGGCGATCCGCATCTACCTCGCCCGCGACCTCACGGCGACCACGGAGGCTTTCGCCCGCACCGAGGAGGAGGCCGACATCGAGGTGTCGTGGGTGGCCCTCGACGAGGTGGTGGATGGCGTCGTGGCGCGCCGGCTGCAGAATCCTTCGCTCGCGATCGCGGCTCTCGCCGCGCACGTCGGACGCGAACGGGACTGGTCGACGCTCGGTCCGGCCGATGCCGAGTGGCCCGGCCGGAGCCGTCCCGTCGGCTCGAAGTAACGCCCGGTGGAGCTGGCGCGCGCGATCGACGCCTATCTGAGGCACATCACGATCGAGCGCGGGCTCTCGTCGCACACGATCGACGCCTACCGGCGTGACCTCGCCGGGTACGCGAGCTGGCTCGCCGAACACGACGTCGTCACGGTCGAGGGGATCACCCCGGGGCTCGTGAGCGACTTCGCGGCAGAGCGCGCATCGGCGGAGCCCCCGCCGGCGGCGACCTCGCTGGCCCGGGTGCAGTCGTCGATCCGCAGCCTGCACCGCTTCCTTGCCCGCGAGGGCATCGCCCCGGAAGATCCGACCGGAAAGCTCCGGCCGCCGAAGGCGCCGATGAGGTTGCCGAAGGCGCTGTCGGTCGACGACGTCGTGCGGCTCCTCGACGGATCCGGTCCTGCGCCGGAGGATGCCGCGCCCGGTGACCTGATCGGCATGCGCGATCGCGCTCTCCTCGAACTGCTGTACGCGACGGGCGCGCGCGTCTCGGAGATCGTCCAGCTCGACGTTGACGACCTCGGGCACGGCGAGGTCCTCCGCGTGCGGGGCAAGGGCGACAAGGAGCGGATCGTTCCCGTGGGTTCTTTCGCCCAGGCAGCCGTGGACGCCTACCTGACGCGGGCCCGCCCCGAGCTCTCGCGGCGGGGGAGGGCGACGCCGCGCGCGTTCCTCGGCGCGCGGGGGGCACCGCTGTCGCGGCAGAGCGCCTGGCTCGTGATCCAGCAGGCGGCGGAGCGTGCCGGCCTCACTGCCCACGTGTCGCCCCACACGCTCCGGCACTCCTTCGCGACCCACCTCCTCCAGGGAGGAGCCGATGTGCGCGTGGTGCAGGAGCTTCTCGGACACGCCTCCGTCGCGACGACGCAGATCTACACGCACGTGACCGTCGACGCGCTCCGCGACGTGTATCTGACCTCGCACCCGCGCGCGCTCTGAGCACCCGGCCGGGCAGGATCGCGGCGCGCGGCGGCGGCCTCCCGCGGCGGCCGCTCCCGCCGACTAGAATCGGGGGACGCACGGTGAAGGCAGGAGATCAGTGGCGGTCAGCAAGCGGGGCACGACGACAGGCGAGGCGGTGGTGTCGGACGACGCTCCGATGGGACCGACCGGTCGCCCGTACCACGGGTTCCCCACCCCTCCGAAGCTCGACGGCCACGGCCCCGCGCGCATCATCTCGCTCTGCAACCAGAAGGGCGGCGTCGGTAAGACGACGACGACCATCAACCTCGCGGCAGGGCTCGCCTCGTACGGTCGCCGCGTTCTCGCGGTCGACTTCGATCCTCAGGGTGCGCTGTCGGCCGGTCTCGGTGTGCAGACCCATGAGGGTCTGACGATCTACGACCTTCTCCTCGACCCGAAGCGCGACCCGAAGGACGTCATCGTCTCGACGTCGGTCGACAACCTCGACATCCTCCCGGCGAACATCGATCTGTCCGCCGCCGAGGTGCACCTCGTCAACGAGGTCGCCCGCGAGACGATCCTCGCCCGCGTCCTGCGCAAGGTGGCCGCCGACTACGACGTCATCCTGATCGACTGCCAGCCCTCGCTCGGGCTGCTGACGGTCAATGCGCTGACGGCCAGCCACGGCGTGCTGATCCCGCTCGAGTGCGAGTTCTTCGCGCTCCGAGGCGTCGCGCTCCTCATCGAGACCATCGACAAGGTCCGAGACCGACTGAACCCCTCGATCACTCTCGACGGCGTTCTTGCGACGATGTACGACCCGCGCACGCTGCACTCGCGCGAGGTGCTCGAACGCGTCGTCGACGCCTTCGGTGACGACGTGCTCGAGACGGTCATCGGCCGTACCGTGAAGTTCCCCGACGCTTCCGTTGCGGGCGTGCCCATCACGAAGTTCGCGCCGGAGCATTCCGCTGCGCAGGCGTATCTGCGCCTCGCTCGGGAGCTGGTGTCCCGTGGCGCCGTCGCCTGACGAGGCCCCCGCACAGGCTGACCCGATCACGCCCTCCGGCGCTGCGGCATCCGTCGCGGTGGTCGACGAGGGCGCGGCGGAACCCGGATTCCGAGTGAGCCTCGGCAACTTCGACGGCCCCTTCGATCTCCTCCTCACCCTCATCTCCAAACACGAGATGGACATCACCGAGGTGTCGCTCAGCAAGGTCACCGACGAGTTCCTGTCATACCTGCGAGGCCTCACCGACGATGCCGACCTCGAGCAGGCCTCCGAGTTCCTCGTCGTCGCTGCCACGCTGCTCGACATGAAGGTCGCCGGGCTCCTCCCGCAGGGCGAGCTCGTCGACGCCGAGGCGGTGGCGCTGCTCGAGGCGCGCGACCTGCTGTTCGCGCGGCTGCTGCAGTACCGGGCCTTCAAGGAGGTCTCCGCCTGGTTCGCCCGCTGCCTCGATCGGGAGAGCCGCCGTCACGTGCGTGCGGTCCGGCTCGACGCCAAGCACCGCCGGGCAGTGCCGGAGCTCGTGTGGACCCTGTCGGCATCCGATTTCGCGGCGATCGCCCTTCTCGCGTTCGCTCCGAAGGAGATCCCGCACGTCGGGCTCGACCACCTGCATGCCCCGCTGGTCTCCATCCGCGAACAGGCCGCCATCGTCGTGACCCTTGTGCGGGATGCCGGCCAGCTGACGTTCCGTGAGCTGATCGCCGGCGCGGTGCAGCCCGGCATCGTCGTCGCGCGGTTCCTCGCAGTGCTCGAGCTCTACCGTCACGCCGCACTCTCGTTCGAGCAGCTCGAACCGCTCGGCGAACTCACCCTGCGCTGGACCGCGGAACGCTGGTCCCAAGAGAACCTCGCCACACTGGGGGCCGACTATGACCGATGACGTCACCGAGGTCGAGGCGGCGGCCGCGCCCCGGACGACCGCCGAGATCGCCCGGAGGCTCGAGGCGATCCTCATGATCGTCGACGAGCCGCAGAGCCTGGTCGCGCTCGCTGCCGCGGTCGGTTCTCCCGTCGCGGCTGTCCGCGCGGCCGTCGACGACCTGGTCGCCGACTACGACGGCGAGCGATCCGGGCCCCGGCGCGGCTTCGAGCTTCGAGAGGTGGGCGGCGGCTGGCGGTTCTACGTCCGTGATGAGCACGACGCGCTGGTCGCCGATTTCGTCAACGGACAGGCGCCGTCGCGCCTGTCGCAGGCGGCCCTCGAGACACTCGCCGTGATCGCGTACAAGCAGCCCGTCTCGCGCAGCCAGGTCGCCTCGATCCGCGCCGTCAACGTCGACTCGGTCGTGCGCACGCTCCTCGCCCGGGGCCTGATCACCGAAGCATTCACCGACCCCGAGACCGGGGCCATCAACTACCGCACGACCGACGCCCTGCTGGGGCACCTCGGCATCAACTCGCTCGACGAGTTGCCGCCGATCTCCCCGCTGCTCGACGACGGCTCTGCGGGTTTCGACGGGGAGGTACTCCGATGACCGACAGTGAAGGCATCCGACTGCAGAAGGTTCTGGCGAACGCGGGGGTGGCCTCGCGCCGCGTCTGCGAGCAGTACATCGTCGAGGGTCGCGTGCGCGTCAACGGGGAGGTCGTGACCGAGCTCGGCTCACGGATCGACCCCGAGGTCGACCTGGTCGACGTCGACGGCACCGCGATCCAGCTCGACACGAGCAAACGGTACGTCGTCCTCAACAAGCCGACCGGCGTGGTGTCGTCGATGAAGGACGATCAGGGTCGTCCCGACCTCCGGCGCTTCACCGAGGACTGGCCCGAGCGCCTGTACAACGTGGGCCGATTGGATGCCGACACGAGCGGCCTGCTGATCCTGACCAACGACGGCGATCTGGCGCATGTGCTCGCTCATCCGTCGTTCGGCGTGACGAAGGTCTACATCGCGAAGGTCGAAGGCCGCGTCACCGCGCAGACCATAGCCACCCTCACGAAGGGTGTCGAGCTCGACGACGGTCCGATCGTCGCCGACAAGGCGCGCCTCCTCGACCAGAGCGGCGACACGAGCCTGGTCGAGCTGACGCTCCACTCGGGGCGCAACCGCATCGTCCGCCGCATGATGGCCGAGGTCGGTCACCCCGTGGTCGAGCTGGTGCGGCGCCAGTTCGGCCCGTTGCACCTGGGCACGCTCTCAGCGGGACGGACCCGCGAGTTGACTACAGTGGAACGTGGCGCGCTGCTCACTCTGGCGCGCCAGGCGGACACTCCGCCCGAGGAGCCCACTCAGGAGCAGTTGTGACCGACGTGACGTACGCGCGCGCTCGCGCCGTCCGCACGACCGGCACCGTTCGTATCGTCGGCGCAGGACTGCTGGGATCCAGCATCGGACATGCGCTCCGCGCGCTCGGCGTCGATGTCGTGCTCTCCGACGCGTCTCCGGCGCAGCTGCGTCTTGCGGTGGACTACGGCGCAGGCCGTCACTCCGCCGACGGCGACCGCCCGGAACTCGTGGTGGTGGCCGTTCCGCCCGACGTGACAGCCGACGTCGTCGAGCGCGAACTCGCCGCTCACCCTCAGGCCGTCGTCACCGACGTGGCGAGCGTCAAGCTCGACCCGCTTCAGGTCCTCCGCTCCCGCGGCGTCGACCTCACCCGCTACATCGGATCGCACCCGATGGCCGGTCGCGAGCGCGGGGGAGCGATCTCGGCACGCGCGGACATCTTCATCGGCCGGCCGTGGGTGATCTGCCGCGACGGTGAGACCACCGCTCGCGACCTCGCCGTCGTCGAAGGGCTCGCTCTCGACCTCGGCGCCACGCCGATCGAGATGAGTCCGGTCGAGCACGACCGCTCGGTCGCCCTCGTCTCGCACGTTCCCCAGCTCGTGGCCTCCCTCCTCGCCGGCCGGTTCGTCGGCGCCCAGGAGGGGTCGCTCCGCCTCGCCGGGCAGGGTGTCCGTGACACCACGCGCATCGCGGCATCGGCGCCCGAACTGTGGGTGCAGATCCTCGGAGCCAACGCCGATCCTGTCGTCGACGTGCTCGACGCCCTCGCCGACGATCTCCGGGCGGTGTCGTCGGCCTTGCGGGCTCCCGATCGCCCCGGATCGAGGCGCACCGTCGCCGACACCATCCGGCGCGGTAACGAGGGAGTCGAGCGACTTCCGGGTAAGCACGGGCAGAACCGTCGCTTCGACACCGTCGTGGTGATGGTCGACGACACTCCCGGACAGCTCGGCAAGCTCTTCGGGGACCTCGGCGAGCTCGAGGTCAACGTCGAGGACTTCCGCCTCGAACATTCGCCGGGCGCGCAGTTCGGGCTCGGCGAGATCAGTGTCGTGCCCTCGGCGGTGACCGTGGCCACCGATGGCCTCGCCGCACGAGGCTGGAAGATTGCGAGTCTCAATGACTGAACCCCTGACCATCGCTATCGACGGACCCGCGGGCAGCGGCAAGTCGAGCGTGTCGAAGGCCGTCGCCCGCACGCTCGGGTTCGGTTACCTCGACACCGGCGCCGCCTACCGCGCCCTCGCGTGGCACGTTCTCGAGCACCGCGCCGACACGTCCGATCAGGCCGCTGTCGTCGACGCCGCGGGCGACTTCGACTACGCCATCTCCCTCGACCCCGACGAGTACTGGGTACGTGTGGGAGACGTGACCGTGACCGAGGCGATCCGCGATCCGAGGGTCACGTCCGCCGTCAGCGGTGTGGCCCGGGTTCCCGTGATCCGCGAACAGGTGAACGGCATGTTCCGACGACTCGTCGCCGAGTCCGAGCGGCCCGGCGTCATCGTCGAGGGCCGCGACATCACCACGGTCGTCGCCCCCGACGCCCCTGTGCGCATCCTGCTGACCGCGGCCCCCGAGGTGCGGGCCGCGCGACGGAGCGCCGAATTGACCACTCAGGATGCCGCGGCGGTCGCCGCTGCGCTGCACAAGCGCGATGCATCCGACTCCCAGGTCGTCGACTTCCTCACCGCCGCCCCCGGCGTGACGGTCGTCGACTCGACCGACCTGGACTTCGCACAGACCGTCGACGCCGTCCTGGCTGTCGTGCGGTCGGGAACGGGAGGCTCACGATGAGCGCCGAAGACGAATACCACGCAGGCCCCGACCGGATCGAGGAGAAGCTCGCCAACCTCGACGAGACGCTCGCCGACCAGCGGGCGGCGGCACTGCGCGCCTCGCTGTCGGAGTACGAGCTCGACGAGGAGGACGCCGACCTGCTGGCCGGTTTCACCGCGGGCGGAGAGGTCGTGGAGCTGCTTCCGGCGCTCCCGGTGATCGCCATCGTCGGTCGACCGAACGTGGGCAAGTCCGCGCTCGTCAACCGCATCCTGGGCCGCCGCGAGGCCGTCGTGGAGGACACCCCCGGCGTCACGCGTGACCGCGTGACGTACAAGGGGGAGTGGCTCGATCGCTCGTTCACCCTCGTCGACACCGGTGGCTGGGAGGCGGACGCGCGCGGCATCGACCGCTCGGTCGCCGCCCAGGCGGAGATCGCCATCGACCTCTGCGATGTCGTCCTGTTCGTGGTCGACGCGATGGTCGGCGCCACGGCGACCGATGAGCAGGTCGTCCGGATGCTCCGGAAGTCGAACAAGCCGGTCTTCCTCGTCGCCAACAAGATCGACGATGCGCGCCACGAGCCCGAAGCCGCCGCGCTGTGGAACCTGGGTCTCGGCGAGCCGCACCCGGTTTCGGCGATCCACGGCCGCGGAGTGGCCGATCTGCTCGACGCCGTCATGGCCGTACTGCCGGAGATCTCCGCGGTGGCCAAGAACGAGCTCGGCGGGCCCCGCCGCGTCGCCATCCTCGGCCGGCCGAACGTCGGCAAGTCGTCCCTCCTCAACAAGGCTGCCGGTGAGGAGCGCGTCGTCGTGAACGAGCTCGCGGGAACCACGCGCGACCCGGTCGATGAGGTCGTCGAGCTCGGCGGCAAGCTCTGGCGCCTGGTCGACACCGCCGGCATCCGTCGTCGTGTGCACCTCTCGCAGGGTGCCGACTTCTATGCCTCGCTCCGCACCACGGCGGCCCTCGAGAAGGCCGAGGTCGCCGTCGTCGTGCTCGACGTGACCGAGTCGATCAGCGTGCAGGACCTCAACATCATCGACCTCGTGCTCGAGTCGGGCCGTTCGCTGGTGCTGGCGTTCAACAAGTGGGACCGTCTGAACGACATCGACATGGACAACGCCGACCGTCGCCGGTACCTCGAGCGCGAGATCGAGCAGGACCTGGCGCACGTAGCGTGGGCCCCGCGCGTCAACCTCTCGGCCCGCACCGGTCGTCACCTCGACAAGCTGGTCCCGGCGCTCGAGACCGCTCTCGAGTCGTGGGATCAGCGCATCCCGACCGGCAAGTTCAACGCGTTCCTCGCCGAGCTCGTCGCCGAGCACCCGCACCCGCTGCGCGGTGGAAAGCAGCCGCGCATCCTGTTCGGGACGCAGGCGTCGACGCGTCCGCCGACATTCGTGCTGTTCACGACCGGCTTCCTCGACCCGGGATACCGGCGATTCATCCAGCGTCGCCTCCGCGAGCTGTTCGGATTCGAGGGCACCCCGATCGTCACGAACATGCGCGTGCGCGAACGCCGCCAGCGCTGAGCGGTCGGCATCCGTTGTTCCGTGGGATGACGGATGCCGCCTGTCGGCCATCGGCCGCGTGAGAAGCTGGACGCGTGACCCTCGACCACCCTGGAACTCCGCCCCGGCCCACCGGGCCGCGGGATCCGGGTGATGCGTGGGTGGTGTCCGGCACCGGTGAACGGTACTGGGGGCGCTTCGGTGCGGCGGGGCTCCTCGCCCACGATCCGGATCGCGGAGTGCTGCTGCAGCACCGCGTCGCATGGAGCCATCACGGCGGCACCTGGGGGATACCCGGAGGCGCGCGCCATCAGGGCGAGTCGGCGACGGATGCCGCGCTGCGCGAGTCGCACGAGGAGGCGGGCGTTCCGAGCGGATCGCTGACCCCGCTTCTGACGAGCGTGCTCGATCTCGGCGTCTGGACGTACACGACCCTCGTCGCGCGCGTCGCCACGCCCTTCGAGCCGGTGATCGCCGATCCCGAGAGCACGGCCCTCGAGTGGGTGCCGGTCGACGCGGTCGACGACCTGTTCCTCCATCCCGGGTTCGCCGGTTCGTGGCCGATGCTGCGCGGCCTGCTCGCGGAGCGCGCGACGGTGGTGGTCGACGCGGCGAACGTCGTCGGGTCGCGCCCCGACGGGTGGTGGCGTGACCGCTCCGGAGCCGCGACGCGTCTGCAGGACGACCTGGCCCGTGTCGCGGTGACGGGTGTTGCCGCGGAGGAGTTCGGCTTGCCCGGCTCGACCTGGTTTCCGACCATGGTCGCCGTGCTCGAGGGCGAGGCGCGCGGAGCGGCGGACGCCTCGCCGCACGTGGAGATCGTCCGTGCCGCAGGGGAGGGTGACGACGCGCTCGTCGCCGAGGCGGAGAGGCGCCGTGCCCGCGGCGACCGGGTCATCGTGGTCACGAGCGACCGGGCCCTCGCCGACCGCGTCGCCGCCGTCGGCGCTGCGGCGCGCCCGGTGTCATGGCTTCGCGCACAGTTCTGATCCGGCGTGCGGCCGCGCTCGTCGCGGTCGTGATTGTCGTCGCCGCCGGGCTCGCGGTGCACCTTTGGGCGCCGGAGACGCCGGCATCCGACATCGCCGGCGACGCGCTCTACGTCGCCGCGGTCGCATCGGCCCTCGTCGTGGTCGCGCCTCGTCTGTCCACACGCTTCGTCGGAGCGGTGGTGCTCTGCTGGTGCATCGGGGTCGAGCTGTTCCAGCTCACCGGACTGCCGTCGCGGTGGGGGTCGGAGTTTCCGCCCGCCCTGCTCGTGTTCGGTACCGTCTTCGACCCGCGCGACCTCGTGATCTACGCCGTCGCCGTGCTCGTCGTGATGGTGGCGGATGCCGGCGCGCGGCGCGCCGTCGATCTGCGACTGTCGTCTCGTGCCGCCGGCGCTCAGTCCTGACGGCCGCGCAGCTTCTCGATGTCGCGTCGTTCGCGCTTGGTGGGGCGTCCGGCGCCCCGATCTCTGACAGCCACCATCGCGACCGGCTCCCGGACGGGCGTGCGGTCTTCGGCCGCGAGGGCGGCGATGGGCGCGCCGACGCGCTTCGAGATGATCTGGCGGACGACCAGCATGCGGTCGAATCCCGCGATGCGCACGCGGAGCTCATCACCGATGCGGACCTGCTGGGCGGCCTTCGCCTTGTCTCCGTTGACCCGGACGTGTCCGGCGCGGCACGCGGTCGTGGCGGCGGAGCGCGTCTTGTAGACGCGCACGGCCCACAACCAGGCGTCGACGCGAACGGCATCCGCCATCTGGTCCTCCTGGTGGTCGCGGTGGGTGACGAGCGCGCGCTCGTCGACCCGGACCATCGTAGAACGGCTCAGGTGCCCTCGAGTCGTCCCGTCACGAGGTCGTGCATTGCTGCGTCGAACGAGACGATGCGCACCTCGCGGACGCGGGTGGGTGTCTCGAGGAGTGTCGACACCGCCGCATCTACCGCATCGACCTGCGGCCAGCCGTAGATGCCGGCGCTGACGAGCGGAGTCGCGATGGTCTCGGCGCCCAGATCGTCGGCGATCTCGAGCGCCCGCCGGTAGCAGGACTCGAGCAGGGCGCGGTCGCGCTCGCCGGCGCGGAAGTTCGGACCGACCACATGGATCACCCATCGCGCGGGCAGGGCGCCGCCCGTGGTCCACCCGCCGTCGCCGGTCGGGAGGCCGCGCGGGTAGCGGGCGATGCAGTCGGCCAGCACGCCCGGTCCGCCGGCACGGTGGATGGCGCCATCGACACCGCCGCCGCCTCGCATCGCCCGGTTGGCGGCGTTGACGATCGCGTCGACGTGCTGCTCGGTGATGTCGCCGTGAACCGCGGTGAGGTGGGGCATCACACCTCCCGGGCGACGATCGGCCGGGAGGCACCGGGCCTCACCGTCTCGACGAACCCTGCCGCCACGAAGCTCGACAGTGCGCCGTGGTAGAGGTCGTTCGTCGATGCCGTGCGTTCCGACGTGTCGATCGGGTACCCCTCCACCACTCGGGCGCCGTGCCGCCGTGCGTGATCGACCGCGGCGGTCAGCAGGGCGTTCGCGACGCCGAGGCCGCGATGCTCCTTGCGTACGACGAAGCACGTGACCGCCCACACGTCGGGGTCGGCCATGGGCTCAGGCGACTTCTGCACGGCCCGGGTGCGGGCGAGTCTCGGCTGGTCGGGACGCGGCGCCACCTTCACCCAGCCCGCCGCGTCGCCTTCGACGTAGGCGAGAAGAGCGGATGCCACGGGTGCCGCCAGATCGCCGGCGAGCCGCTCCTTGCGCTCATCGTGGGTGAGCGCGTCGAAATCCTTGGGCGCCAGCATCCACCACTGGCACCAGCATGTTGCGCCGTCGCCGCCGCCGGTCAGTGCCCGTTCGACGTCGGCCAGGCGGTCGGATGTCGCCGGTTCGATCGTGATCTCACTCATGCGGGCAGGGTAGCCCCGAGGCCGGACACGCGGAAGGCGGTGGCGGTTCGCGGAGCCGCCTCCGACCGGGTAGGATTGGGGAGTTGTCCGCGAGGGCAATGGACCGGGATGTGGCGCAGCTTGGTAGCGCACTTGACTGGGGGTCAAGGGGTCGCAGGTTCAAATCCTGTCATCCCGACCGGAGAAAGCCCCGGAATCACGCAGTTCGTGCGGGTTCCGGGGCTTTTGTTATGCCTGCCCCGGCCGGCTCGTTGTGCACCTGTTGTGCACTGGCTCGCGGGATGAGTGCCGAAGCGCTCTCCGCTGCACGTCGACCGGCGTCGCCGATCAGGTGCGTGTAGATGTCACTCGTGATCGAGATCGACGAGTGACCGAGACGCTTCGACACGAGCGCGATGTCGGTGCCACTCGCGAGCAGCAGCGATGCGTGCATGTGCCGCAGCCCGTGCAGTGTCATATCGGGCAGCCCGATCTCGCTGCGCAGCGTCTCGAACAGGCGGGTCACGTACTGAGGGCGCAGCGGCGTCCCGTTCTCGTACGTGAACACGTGGCCGTCGCCTTCCCACAAGGTGCCGCAGTTCAGCCGGTCGGCGTCCTGCACGATCTGCCAGGCGACGAACGCGCCGACCGCGGCGTCGTCGAGTTGCACGACTCGTCGCCCGGCGCTCGTCTTTGGCGAGTTCTCCACGACGGCGCTGAGCGTCTGCACGCGCGTTGTCCGCACGGTCAGTTCGCGTCGTGCGAGGTCGACGTCGCCCCATCGCAGCCCGAGCAGTTCCGCGCGCCGCAGACCGGTCAGCACGGCGATCTCGAACAGGGCGCCGACGCGGTGCCGCGCGGCCCGGTCGAGGAAAGCCCCGACTTGGGCTGGGGACCACGGTTCGAACTCATGGGCTTCGACGACCGGGAGACGCACACCGCGGGCCGGGTTTGTCGCGATGATGTCGTCACGCATGGCCGCGGTGAGGGCGCCCTGAACCACAGCGACTATGCGTCGCACGGTCGTCGCGCCGCGTCCGTCTGCGATGAGCGCGTCAATGAACCGCCGGACGTCCGCCCGCTTGATGTCGGTAAGGCGCAGTCTGCCGAGCGCGGTCGGCTTGATGTCAGCGGCGACGTATCGGCGGTAGTTGTCGAGCGTGCTGCGCTTGATGTCGCCGCGCTGCTCGCGCCCGTCGAGCCATTCGTCGAGCCACTGCCCGAACTTGACTCGGCTCGTCTCAACGAACTCGCCGCGATCGTGCTCGGCGCGCGCCTTGGCGAGCGCGGACTGTGCTGCTCGCCGGCTGTCGAAGTTCGCGACGCGAGTCTGTAGCCGCCTGCCTGATGCGTCGAATCCGCGGCTGAGGTAATAGCCCCACTTCCCGTGTTTCGGGTCGCTGAGCAGCCGCGGGCACGCGTTGTCGACCTGCCTCTCCGTCGGCTTCTCAGGCAGCGTGCCGTACGGCGACCGGGTGTCCGGGCGCCTGCAGGAGCATCTGCGGTAGATCATCTGTCTTCCTTTCTCTCGGTTGGCCGTCTCAGTTGGACGGACGGTTGCGCGCGCGTCTCCACATCTCGACTGGGAGCGCGACGTCGTCTAGTGCGTCTCTTGCCGCCACGGTCACGGGCACGAGCGGTTCCCACATCGGCGGGGGCTCTTCGCCGGCCATGCGAGCGTGCTCGACGTCGTCGGCGTGCTGTGCTTCGAGTTCGGGGCGCAGCGCGTCGATCACGCCGCGTCGTCGAGCCTGGATGCGTGCGCGAACGGACTCGCTCACTTCGTCGTCGCGGGCTAGGACGCGGCGCACGGCGTCGATCTCGTTGCGGTAGCGCGCTTCAGCGTGACGCAGGTCGTTGAGCGCCTCGGCTGCGCGCTCGAATCGGTCGAAGGAGACCGACTCGGGGATGGACCCGTCACCACTTACGGCGGCATCGAGACGAGGCACGGTCGCGATCTCGTCGTCGCCGCCGAGATGCACGGGCTCCGTCGTGTTCGCGATGTCGGCGACGGTGCAGTGGAAGATGCCCGCAATCGCAACGAGTTCCGAGAAGCGCACGGGCTGCTGCCCTGCTTCAACCTTCAGCACGGCGGTCGGAAACCAACCTCGCTTCACGCGCCTGCGCATCTCATCACCGAACTGCTCGATCGTGAGCGGCTTCGGCCTGGCCGTCGTGCGTAGGTGCTTGATACGGGCTCCGATCACTTCGTCGATCGGTAGTCCTACTCTTTTAGTAGTGGGCATACTTCATGGATATCACAACACATAGTGTCATGGCTAGACACCCCAACAGAGGCGGACAACATGACCACCACAGACACTAAGCACGACGCCGCGACACCCGCGCTCGCTCGCGGCACGCTGACGCTCGACGACGTGCGAGGGCGCGCGACGATCTCGGTCGACGAGGCCGCTTCGGTGCTCGGCGTATCACGCTCGAACGCCTACGCGAGCGCTCGCCGGGGCGACACGTTCCCGGTGAAGCGCATCGGGCGCCGCCTGCTAGTGCCCGTGCCTGCGCTCATCGCGTGGCTCGGCGAGGGCTGACGCCCGCCGATCCACCAACCAACCGAGCAGCAGTCATTCGACGGAGCGAAACACACCACATGGACGCACGCATCCCAGAGCGCTATCTCATGGACAGGCGCATCGTTCGCCTGTCGGCGTCGGCGCGTGCGAGTTACTTCATGGCGACGCTTTGGGCTGTCTCGAACCGCACCGATGGGCGAATCGAGCGCGACGATATCGCGCTGATCCCGACGTTCGACGCCGCAAGTGTCGACGCACTCGTCGACGCCGAACTGTGGAACGTCGGCGACGGCGACACGTGGATCATCGCCGACTACCTGAGCACGCAGACGAGTCGCGCCGACTTCGAGGTCTTGGAGAACGCTCGCCGAGCCGACCGGGAGAAGAAGCGTCGTCAGCGAGCGGCGAAGTCTGCCAATGAATCCCCGGGAGCATCCCCGGGACATGTCCCCCGGGACAGCACAGGAGAGGCTAGGAGAGGCGAGGCTAGTAGTTCTGAAGTCTCTATCTCTGAGACTAGAGAAACGCGCGACGACGGAATTGTCGAGGCCGAGATCGTCGAAGTCGACTACTTCGACACGGCCTGGCAGTCATGGCCGAAGCGCGAGCGCCGGGTCGAAGCCGAAGCCGCCTTCGAGGATGCCGCGAAACGTCACCCGCGGGGGCCGCGGGGGCTTGCCGACGACATCGTCGCTCACGGTGCCGCCTACGTCGGAGGCGACTGGGCGACGCCCGAGGCTATGCGATACGTCCCCGGCCTGGTCGGGTGGCTCACGTCGTCGCGGTGGGCCGATGACCTGCCGACGCCCCGACGCGAGCGAAAGACCCAATCTGAGCGCAACGCCGAAGCGTTCGCGAGGTACCTCGGCGCCGAAGGCGAGGCGTCATGAGCCTCAGAGGCGAGATCGCCGCCGCCACGAGCATGATGCTGTCGATCGCCTGCACACCGCATGCGCAAGCCGTCGATGAAACCCCAGATCACAGACGACCGCCTTTGACGGTAAGTCAGGGGCCCGACGAGAGGAAACCGCGGTGACCGACGACGACTTCCGAACGCTCGTGCAGCATGCACGCCGGTCGGTCGCTGAACCGACCGACCGGCAGTCGCTGCGCGACGCCAAACGCGCCCGCCGCGCCACGATCGACCGCTATCGCGACGCACTCCGAGCACTGTCCCCGCATGACGAGGCGGCGGTGCTCGCGCATTCACGGGCACTGTCGGATGAGACAGCAGCGAACCGCGCCGAGGCTCGCGAACTGCGGGAACTGCTCGCCGCGCTGCTCGGCGTCCCGATCGGGGGTTCGCGGTGAGCGGCTACCGGAGCGAGTATCGGCGTGTTCACGACGACCTCAAGCGCATCCGCGGGTCGGCGGTCGGTCGGCCCTGTGCGGCGCCGGACTGCGATCGCCTCGCGGACGGCTGGGGGCTCGTCGGCGAAGGGCTCGTGTTCGGCATGAAGAACAACGACGGGCTCCCTGATGACGTGCTGGTGCGGTGGTCGCGGGATCCGAGGGACTACGCCCCCCTCTGCTACTCACACAACGCGCAGATGGATCACGGCGGCGACTGGCTTTACTGCCCGCGTGGGCACTACCGGCTGACCTTCGGCAAGGACTCGAAGGGGGAGTGCATCGGCTGTCGCCGCGTCCGACTTCGCGACATCAAACGTCGGCACCGCGTCGACCCGGCTTACCGCGCGCGTGAGCGCGGGCAGCGACAGGCACGCCGCACAGCGGCACGAATGGAAGGAACTGAGCAGTGACCACGAATGAACCGAAAACGACCAACATCGGCCGGCGCCTCACCGCGGCGCAGCGCGCCGACGAAGCCCTGCAGATGCGCCTGCGACGGCACACGTACCGTGAAATCGCGCAGGCGCTCGGGTACTCGTCGCCGGGCAACGCGTACCGCGCCGTCGAGCGTGAGGTCGCGAAGGTGCCGCGCGAGCACGCGAAGCAACTCCGCACCCAGGAACTCGAAACGCTCGACGCAGTCCAGGCCAAGATCATGGCGCTCGTGCTCGACCGTAAGACGCCCGATCTGTGGGCGATCGACAGGGTGCTCGCGATCATGGACCGCCGCGCCCGGCTGATGGGGCTGCACGAGCGCATCGAGGACACCGGCGTCGACGAGTTCCGGGCGGTGCTGAAGGCGTGGGCGTCGACTCTTGCCGCGGATGTTGACGCCGACGAATCTCTGCCCGCCGACAGCGAGCAGGACATCAAGAGAATCGAGGAATCGAAGTGAACTACGACCACGCTGAGAACGCGAAGCGCTACCACGAGCGCATCACCGACCTGAACCGGATCGCGACCCGAACCGATCCGAACCTGACCCCTGGCGGGCTCGCAGCCTGGCAGCGCAGCGAGACCGTGCGGTGGCGGCACGATCTCGCACAGATCACGATCGGTGTGCCGAAGGTGCCTGACCGGTCTACTGTGCTCGACGCCTTGAAGCCGCGGACCGCTGACGACCTCGCGCTCGCCGCCCGCGAATGCGAGAAGGTCACTGCACGTCGAGCCGCTGGTCAGCCGATCGAGGCGATCATCGCGACCGCCGATCGATCCCGGCTCGCGGCGATTCTCGACGACGTCGAGGTCGCCGATGACGTGCTCGCGAGTGCGCACGGCGACGCGATCATCGCCGAGCGTAAAGCCGCGATCTTCGATCGGCTCGCCGAGATCGACGACGATGCCCGCGCCGTGATCGACGCCGAAGCGGCAGCGGAACCCGCACAGGCGTGGGCGGCAGTGTTCGAAGACATCGGGCAGTACGGGCTGGCCGGCATGGGCTCGAAGACAGCGCTCTACCGGGTGGACCCGAGCGCATACTCCCTCGTGGAAGCCGCCGAGCGAGAGATCGACGCGGCGGCGATCGGGCGCCTACTCGGATCGGCGAACACCGCGCTGTGAGGCCAGTGCGAGCGCGTCGGTCACCCGCGCTTGTATCCGCGAGAGGCGGGTGGGGCACCCCCACCTGCCTCTCGCTCCTATCGCGCGAACAAAGTTAGGAGGGCGACGGCTTGAACGCTCACACGAATAACACGCACGCAGCGATCGTCGCGGGCGGCATCTGGCCGTGGGCGGCGGCACACACAGCGTGGGGTCGCGACCCCGGATATGGTCGCTCGCTCTGGCGGTAGTCCGCGCTGTCCCCGGCGCCCTGGAGGTGCATAGGTGTAGATGAGCCCAATGTGTAGTCTGCGGCAATGACTCGTCCGCCTGTTTCGACCATCGCCGACCAGATTTTTTACTCGACCGTCTACATCGAGAGTGCCACACCGGCGGGGACATCGACGGGCACCGGCTTCTTGGTGACCTACCAGACTGATGGTTCATCCATCCCGGTACTGGTCACGAACAAGCACGTGCTTGAGAATGCACATACGGTGTCCTTCACGCTCGCGGGCGCGCAAGATGGTCAGCCGATGAACACCGGAACTCGGATCACTGTCGTGGAATTCGGACCGCACGCATGGGTCGGGCACGAAGACTCCCGCGTCGATGTCGCTACCATGCCTTTCGCGCCGGTCCTCGACCAAATGACGAGGGACGGCGCCCCTGCCTTTTATCGAGCCATTCCAAGCGATCTGCTGCTCTCGAGCGATCAGGCGGCGGACCTCGATTCGATCGAGAGTGTCACGTTCGTCGGCTATCCGAACGGGCTCTTTGATCGGGCGTCAATGCTGCCGATTGCTCGCCGTGGTCAGACGGCGACCCCGATCTTCATCAACTACGAAGGGTTGCCGGCGTTCCTCATCGACGCATCGGTATTTCCGGGCTCCAGTGGAAGTCCGGTGCTTATATTCGATAGAGGTAGTTACACGACGCGAGACGGAACGACGCATATCGGATCCCGACTGTATCTCGCGGGCGTGATCGCGGCTGTCCACACGCGGCAGGTGCGCGGTCAGATTCAGTTCACCGCCGCGGGGTTTGCATCTTTCGACGACATGATCGATCTGGGAATCGTGTTCAAGGCAAGTGCAATCCAGGAGTGCGTTGATCGAATGTTGGCGATCCACGGTGTCAGCCTGCGGGGCGCCCCGATCGCCGAGGATCTGGCGTAGCGACGAGGCGGCAGGAGCGATAGAGGCCGCGATGCGTGTCAGTGCGCGCCCGAGGGGCTGCACTCGAACTGCGCAAGCCGCCCTCGAATCCGCAGATCAGAAGCGCTCGGCCCTTGACTCGGTGTCAAGCGCTTTAGGCGTCCTCCTGCTCGATCTCCGCGTCGTGCGCCGGGACACCCTCCGCGGCCAGTAGCACCGGCAGATCATCAAAGAAGAGACGATCCAGCGTGTGAATGTGCTCCACGAGCAGGGGGTCTTGCTGCATGATCGGCAGAATGTCGGCGTAGTACACCCCAGCAAGCGGGTTCAGTTTGAGCGTGTATCCCTTGAAGGTTCCTCGTAGGAAGGTCTGAGCCGTACGGAAGTTTGGCGCGGTGCCCGCGCGCTGCACGTCGT
Organism: Microbacterium sp. Ld4; assembly: GCF_045066555.1. Lineage (NCBI taxonomy): Bacteria > Bacillati > Actinomycetota > Actinomycetes > Micrococcales > Microbacteriaceae > Microbacterium > Microbacterium sp. Ld4. The sequence continues at coordinate 26,669 of NZ_JBISHE010000004.1, forward strand.
TCAAGAAGACTGCGATGTGCGGCGTACTCGTCTCGGTCAGCCGGTTGTACAGGAACTGGTCGACGAAGACCTTCGCCATTCGGTCTTTCGACGACGTCTTCACTGACCCGATGATCTTGACCTCACCCGCGGCTTCGACAATCAGGTCATGTTGATAACTCATGCTGAACAGTTCAGCCCCCGCGTCGTCGCGCACAGGCACACGGATGATGCCCGACTTGCACTTCGTGCCAACCGCGCGAAACAACATCTGCACAAGGCGTTCGAACAGGTCGCCATTGACCTTCCGGGCGTTGTTCGCCTGGCCAGCGGGGAGTGCGTCTAGCGCGAGGCCGATGCTCTGCTGCATCGTGTACACGAACGTCGGGATGATCGAGCGCTGCGCGGGTGTGGGCGTTCCGCCGTCCTTTGCACATTCGAGTGCACTCACGAAGACTCGCAGCGCGTCGTCGAACTGGTCGGACTGGTGGAAGAGGTTGGTATTCACCGGGCGGGTGAACTGATAAGCGGCATCCTCACCGAACTGAAAGAAGCGGTACTGGGGTGTCGACCGAGAGATGATCTCGGCCTGCAGATTGCCCTCCGCGCGAAAATCGGCGACGCGCTGTGCGAACTCGACGTACTTGTCGATGCTCTCGAAGTGAGTCTTGTCCGCGGCGAACGCGGCCAGTTGCTGCGCGCTCAACGGATCGCACCGCGTCGGGCGGAGATCGACCGATCGTAGTCGAACCACTCCTGGTCACTCATCCGTCGAACACGGCGAAGACGATCAGCCGCCCACGAGTTGTACTGCGGCTCCAGGTCGCAAGTCATCCATCGACGGCCCATCTGCTCGGCGACGACCGCAGTCGTGCCTGATCCTGAGAACGGGTCCACCACGAGATCGCCGGGATTGGAGGAAGCGGTGACGAATTTCCGCACCAGTTCTTCTGGCTTCTGCGTCGGGTGGGGCGTCGACTCAGCCATTCCGTTGCTGGTCGTGGGTATCTCAATGACGTCCTTCGCCTTGGCGCCCATCGGGTGCGGTTCCCAGTTGTCGCGCTTCGGCGCGCCCTCGCGAGCAAAGTTCGACGTCGCCGCTTGTGGGTGAGACGGGTACTTCAGCGTGTGCGCGCCGTAAGGTACGCGTGCCATGTCGGGGTTCACCAGTCGCGTCTTTGTCGACTTTCGGAAGTGAACGATCGACTCGTGCGAACGTCCCCAGTCATTGCCAAGGTTCGCCTTGTTCTTGTAGTGCCAGATCAGCCACTTGCATGTGGCGAAGTTGGCCATCGCCGGGTGCTTGATGTCGGCAAGTATTTCCGTGAAGCCGCAGACGTAGAGCGACCCCGAAGGCGTCAACGCGCGTGCCGCGTCAGCGATCCACGAAAGACTCCAAGCGACGTACGCGTCATGGGACTCGAAGGTGTCCCAATCGGCCTTGCCGATGTTGTATGGCGGATCGGCGAAGATGAGGTCGACGCTCGCCTCGGGGAGTGACCTGAGCCAGTCGGTCGAGTCGCCCTGGTAGATAACGTTGCCCGAGGCTGTGGTGACCTGCGGCTGGTAGCCGCTGTCGAGACGTACGAAGTTCGTCGACATCCCAGCGTCGGACACAGTATCCGGCAGATCGAAGATCGCCTCGGCGTTCGCATGCATGTATCGAGGCTATCTCCAGGTTTAGACCTCATTGACTCGCGACGCGAGGGAGCCTGCTCTACGTCAGTCAGTCAGTCGAGCGTGACGACGCACTCCTTCGCCTCGCCGTTCGCGCGCACCCAGTGCAGTTCAGCGGTGATCTGCGGAGGCGAGGCCATGCTGCGCCACCAGTCGAGGCGGAACGACTGGCCGGGTCGCATGATTTCGGTGTCGGGCATCGTCACGCTGAGGCGTTCGTTCGTGTGCTTGTCGTCGATCTTCACGCTCACGTCGGTAACCGGTTCGTCGCCGCCGAGGTGGAACTTCCACGCGCGACCGCTCTGCACGTACACGGGAACCCGAGTCCACGGGTTCTTGTAGCGCTCGCGCTCGGCGCGTTCGAGCGCGTTCCGTTCTTCGATCGCGGACGCGATGCGCTCGGACGCGGCCGCTGTTCGTTCTTCGTGCTGCTGCGCTTCGCTCGCCGACGAGCGTGCGTCGAGGCGAGAACGTCGGGCTTCCCATGCCTGCCAGCCTGCGATCAGCGCGGCGAGCACCGCGACGAGGGGCGCGATCCAATCCATGTCGCGCACGATAGCCGGGGGCACCGACATTGTTCGCACGACGCAAGCAAAGTTCAGTCAGCGGCGGGCGCCGACTCGCTCACCGCTTCCGGCCAGCGCCGGTTGAGGCGCAGTGTGTCCTCGACGACGGGAAGCCACCCGTTCGCCTGGCCGAGCAAAGTCTGATCGCGCACGATCGTCACAAGGCGCAGCAGGTTCGCCATTTGCATGAGTACAGCGTGCTCTACGCGTTCGAGGTCTTCGATGTTGTTGAGCCGCGCCCGTCGCTCTTCGTCTTCGTGGAGCACTACACCGTAGATGTAGTCCATGCACATCTGATCGGACCCGAGCAGTTTGCCGGGGCCGACGCCGTTATCCATTTCGAGTCGCCCCGAATACATAAGCGCGCCCACGAGGTTCCCGTCGATGACGAGGCCGTCGACGAGATCGACCAACTGCTGAAGTTGCGCTCGCTTCCCCTTCGGCGCGAGGTTGTAGATCGCGCGAGCCACCTTCGGTAGATAACAGTCCTCGCTCTCGACGAAGAACACTCGACAGCGTGTGATGCAGTTCCACAGCACGTCTTCGGGCACAGAGGGGAAAGACAGTGACGTCGAACTCTCGCCCGTTTCCTTGTTGGTGGTCATCGTCAGCGTCAGGCTGAGGGCTTCATCGCCCATCTGCGCGATCGCGTCGTTCGCAATTATCGGTTCGGCTCGGGCGAGGAACTTGCCGAGACGGCGTTGGTCAGTTACGGGTGTGCTCACTGCCACATGATGTCGCTAAGCGTTGCTGCGAGGAAGGGGCACGCGGCAGCGCCGCATCCCGCGCACGCGGTCGAGATGCGGGAGATGCGGCCACGACTGAATCTCTCCCGAGGCGCGATCCACGGCGATCCAGCCACCGCCGATCAGGAACAGGCCGCGCCGCTCATCGTCGACGATCCGCTGTGGCGTCACAAGGAACGGGCCCTCATCTTCCAAGCCGTCACGAGTGAATGGCTCACCGAAGTGCGCCTCATCGATTCGAAGCGCATCGTCGAAGGTAAGCATCATGTGTCCTCTCGCGTGTCGATAGGCGGGCAACGGTAGGGCGGGCAACGCCCCTTCTTGTTGTGCATCATGTTGTGCACACTGCCGACTATTGCCTGTCACGGGTTGTCATGGGGAAGGGCATCGGCACCGGGGATAGTCCACTCTCGACTACTCCCCGGCACGCGATGTCACCACGTGTCACGGCGGGGCGCTCTCTGGGGGTCAAGGGGTCGCAGGTTCAAATCCTGTCATCCCGACCGGAAGAGGCCCGGAATCTCACCAGAGGTTCCGGGCCTTCTGCATGTTCGCCAATCGTCGAGGGCTCCTAAGAGACTCCCACTAGGCAAAGATCGAGCTCGGCGTGTCGCCCTGTGTGTGGTCTTTGGATCCGACAGCTGCGATGCAGAGCGGTCGTACAAGAGCGACCCAATCAACTGGGGGAAATCTGTGGCGTCCTATCCATACACATCGGGCCAAGGAGCGCTCGTTAAGGCGTTCGACCAGTTTCGTAAAGCGTTTCCGCCAGTCCTCGACGCCTCCACGCTGAAGCGATTCGGTATCGCCCCCGCCAACGAGTCTTATGTCATCAACATCTTTCGATTCCTGGGTCTGATTGACGACGACGGCAAGAAGGTTGACGCGACGACGGAAATCTTTTTCCACGGCGAGGAGTCCTTCAAATCAGGGCTAGAAGGACTCGTTTCTGCGGCCTATGCCGATCTCTTCGCCGAGCATGGAGCGAATGCGTGGGATGAGGGCAAGGACTCGTTGACCACCTGGTTCCGAGTGAAGGACAAGACCTCGGAGTTGATCGGTGGCAGACAGGCCTCCACGTTTCTGACACTCGCGGCCCTCGCCGGTCACGGTGAGCCGATCAAGCCTGCTCCAACCACCAAGACTGCAGCGTCGAAGCCAGCGCCTAAGCCGAAGCCTAAGTCGACCGGTTCCTCTGCGGCCAACTCGGTTGCTACCACCCCGGCCGAAGAGTCACCTCTCACTCTGCCCGACAAGCGGAACATTCCGGCCGCAAATGGGTCTGTGGGACTGTCGGTTCGAGTGGAGGTTAATCTCCCCGCCGCCGCGACGCCCGAGGTCTATGACGCGATCTTCGCCAGCATTCGAAAGAATCTCATCGACCGTGAATAGCCTCGACTGGTTCGAGGAGGTCGTGAGGCGGGCACATGCCTACGATGAGACGAGTGCAGACGAGGGGATAGAGCTCCACCCGTTCGAGACGAGAAACATTCATCCCGACCTGCCCGCCAAGGTCCGCAGGCTGTACGACGACGGGTACTACCCGGAGTCGGCCTTTGAGGCGTTTAAGTACGTAGAGAAGGAGGTCAAGCGGATAAGTGGAAACCGGGGTCTCACAGGCAACAAACTGATGATGGCGGCGTTTAACGAACAGGCGCCCCTAATTCATCTCAACGGGATGGCGACGGACTCGGATAAGGATGAGCAGTTTGGGTACCGCTACATCTTTGCCGGGGCGCAGTCGGGCATCAGGAATCCGCGCGGGCATGAAACCGACCTCACTGATTCGCCGGACCTTTGTCTCGATCACTTATCTGTCGCATCGATCCTGCTCCGCAAGCTTGACGACTCCGGGGTGCGCTAGCCGCCACCGCTACGACCGGCGCCGGATGAGTTCCACCCGTGACGGGAGCGGGGAACGCTTGGTCAATCGACTTTGTCAGCGTTCACCGGCAGGAGCACTCGCTGCCGTCCGCGGTTCGCGACGCTCGCAGGCTGCGGCCTACAACTGACTTGAATCGGCCTGACTTTCGTTCCTATGGTGAGGCTTGTCCGGCGAGTGCCGGCTGGGCTGATTCGAGGTCAGCGTAGTACGCCTGCTCAACCTCGAGCGGGGTGCGCATGTCGAGCTCGCCGTGGAGGCGCTGGTTGTTCCACCACCACACCCACTCGAGCGTCGCGAGTTCTACCTGTTCGACGGTCCGCCAGGGACCGCGTTGGCGGATGAGCTCGGTCTTGTAGAGGCCGTTGACTGCCTCGGCGAGGGCGTAGTCGAACGAGTCGCCGACGGTGCCGGTCGAGGGTTTCGCGCCGAGTTCCTCGATCCGATCTGTGTAGACCACGGCGAGGTAGTTAGGCCCGTGATCGGCGTGATGGATCAGCCCATCCAGGCGACCACCCGCAGCCCATGCGGCCATATCGAGCGCCCGGAGCGGGAGAATGTCGGATCTCAGGGTGGAGGCGACGTTCCAGCCCACGATGCGACGCGAGTAGACATCGGTGACGAACGCGACGTAGGCGAACCCGGACCAGGTCGCGACATACGTCACGTCAGCGACCCAGAGTCGACGCGGGCCGGGAGCGGTGAACCGGCGCTGCACGAGATCTCTGGGTTTCTCCGCTGCCGGATCGGACTTCGTGGTGAACACCCGCTTGGACCGCTTCACGCCCTCCACGCCGGCGAGGCGCATCAGTCGTTCGGTCTGATCGCGGCCGACGTCCCATCCTTGGCGGCGCATTAGCGCGTGCATCTTCCGGCGCCCATAGACGCCGTAGTTCTCCGCATGCAGCCGCGCGACCTCCGGCACCAGCAGCTCGTCCTTCAGCTGCCGCGCGGACGGCTCACGACCCACTGCGGCGCGATAACCGCGGGAGGTGAGGAACCCCTGAACTGCGGGTCTGAGGACCCGGCAAATGAGCTCGACCCCGAAACGATCCCGGTGTTCGTTGATGAACCGGATCATCTCGATCAGGGGCGGTCGAGCTCCTTCGCGAAAAACACGCTCGCAGCCTTGAGAATCTCATTGGCCTTGCGAAGCTCGGCGTTCTCCGTCTGCAGACGCTTGATCTCCGCCGCCGCATCCGTCGTCAGCCCCGGCTTCACACCGGCGTCGACCTCGTACCGGCGCTGCCACAACCGCAACGTCTCCGGACTCATTCCCAGCAGCCCGGCCACATGCCGGACCGCGCTCATCATCGTCGGGTGCGACGGCCGCGTCTCCGCGAGCATCCGCAACGCCCGCTCACGCATCTCCGGCGAATACTTCTTGTTCATCGTGTTCCATCCTTGCTTGAAGAACGGAACGAAAGTCAGGCCGATTCACTCGGCGCGCTGTCCACCGTTGGCCCTCGGCTTGGCGTGCAGTCCCTCGACCCAGTCGTCCAGATCTGCGGCCGTTGAGGTGGTGACGCGACGCTGCTCGAAGACTATGCAAGCCTGCACCCCCAATAATGTGAGCGCTAGCGAGGGCCCCCGCCCGGCCGCGGTCCGGTTTCCGCATCGAGGGAATGTCCGCGCTCGTTTAGCAGCTTGCTCAGCACATTCAGGCCATCCGCGGTGAAGCGTACGAGTTCCGCGAATGCCTCCGAGTCCGCTTCGACGTATGTCCAGTCACCGTGCGGTCCGCTACCGGATGACCGAGCACCGTGCCTCATCACAGTGAAGAGTTGAGCGTGCGCATGAGCCGAGCAGATGGCCCATAGACGGTAAAACCTCTTATCCGAGCCGGGGATGAACCGGCTCGCCTTGTCCGGAAGAGTAGACGGCTCCACCGGAAGGCTCATCTTCTTCTTGTCGAAGCCCATCTTCGTGCACACCTCGCTGAGGATGCGATCGAGTCCGAGGTTGACCTTCTCCGCCTCTTCGTCAGGCTGACCGGACCGGCGAACGCGGTCCGCGTATTTTTTCCCCTGGCTCAGTTCAGTTGCGAGCAGCCTGGTGGCGTTTTTCACTCGCTCTCGTCCGTCCGTCGGTCCGAGCACCCAAACTGCGGCGGCGAGAGATTCCAGGACCGGTCTGAACAGCGTGTAGTCGCTATATAGACTCAGCCACATCGCTGGCTCCTCCTCGCGACCACCCGTCTTGTCTACCCAGGCCGCTAAGTGGTCCACGATGGCTGAGACGAAGCCGTCCACGACGGTCACGGGCACGACATCGCTCCCCGAGAGCACCTGATCGGCCGCCGCGTCCGAATCGGGTGCGACATACCGGTGCGACCGGTAGATGAGAGCGGCGAAGCGCCTCATCCCCTCGCGAGCGTTGATGATGGTTTGGTCCGCCGCGGACGCTGGCGTGGGGACTGGCTCGCCGAGCGGCGCTGACGGCTTCTCGACCGTCCGAATGTGTGTCTCGATGGCTTCGCGGAGCGCGTCGAGAGCGTCGTCTTCAGTCTCTCCGAACCTCCGGGCGAGCTTGACTGCGCCGCCGTCGAGTGGGCGCACCCAAGCCTGGGCGACGAAAGCACCCTCCGCTCGCATCCCCTCCGAGGCTGCGGCGACAGCAATGCGGCTATGTGTTCCCGGTTCGAGCGGCTCAGCAGGCACGGAATCAGAGTAGAGGTAGTGGTAGCAGCGTCGAACAGTGAGCTTGGCGCGACAGGGCGCGCGATCTGTTTCTGCTGCCGAGCGCGCCTTTGTGCAAGCACCCGGTCGGTCAGAGCTGCTGCGGAAGTAGAGTTCGGGGATGGATTCGGGTTGGGCCGTTGTGTTGGGTGCCGTCATCGCTTTGATCGGCTCGTCGGTGGTGCCGTGGGTTCGAGAATCTCTTGCGGAGCGGTCGCAAGCCAAGCGCGCTCGCGATGAGCACCGAAGGACTGCGATGGTCGAAGTCATCGAGACGACATCCGCGGGGGTCGCCGCTCTGATGATGGATGACGACCCGGCATTCGTATCGGCGTACAGCGCGCGGAGCGCTGCAATGACACGTCTGATGCTTGAGTGCGATGAGGCAGACCGACGACATCTCTGGGATGTGAACACGCGCGCGGCAGGTAAATCTCGCCGCGATGCGCCCGAGGCGGCCAGAGCGTTCCACCTCGTGATGATGGACTGGTATGCGGGAACGGTTCCCCCCGAAAAGCTACTCGCCCGGTTCGATGAGGAACTGCTCAATGCCAAGAAACGTCGGACCGGCGGCGTCTCGTAGCGGACCCCAGCGCGTAGGCCTCTCCGCAGAGCCAGCAGACGCCGGGCTCGGAGCGTTTCTACGATCCGATATCAATGCCGATCCATTTCGATCATGACTCTGTCGCCGCACCTGGCACACAGGCGGTGCGGACAGGCGGTGAGAGCGCTGCGCGAATCCGCTGATGCAAGGGTGGCCGCGAGCACTTGGCTTACAGGAAAGCGGAGGGCGGTCTGAAGGAAACGCGGAAACCGCCCATCGCCGCGATCCGCACCAGGACAGGTTCTGCCAACGGCCGCCGGTCGAGAATAAGGGCACTGGCTTCGCGCCAGTGCCCTTCTCGTTTTATGCCCCAGCGGTCGCTATACGTGCCAGCACGGACATCGAGCCGCAACTGCGACCAGGACATGCAATCGAGCCCGATCGACGACTGATTCTCGGGCCGGTCGCTAGCGACGAGACCTCTGATCCCGTCCGCGCTGACATCCCGAACCATGCCGTCGCGTGCGGAGGGCCTTCCGCCACGCCTTCAGATCGCCGCCCATGGTCCCACCGATAGCGATCGATGCGACGGTGGAACTAGCGGGCGCGGGCTCAAGCTCAGTGCGGCCCGTGCTGGTTCGCGTGTGCGTGGCAGCGCGCGAGGAGATCCGCGCGGCTCTCCTCCGCGGCCTGGGCGCTCTCGGTGATGCTTTGCCCCTTGCCGCTCGCGGCGCTCACATCGAGTTCGGGGCGACCAAACAGAACATCGTAGAACGGCGCGAGGTCCTCATCGGAGAACTTGAAGGTTCTACTAAGTGTCTGCAGGGGCGTGCCCCACTGGCTACCGCTGTCCGCGTTGATGTCCGCACCTTCATCGAGCAAGCGGGCGAGCAGGGGAGCTTCGGCGGCGAAATCGTGCTGTGTTGCGCTCAGCAACACGTGCAACGCGTTCACGTTGCTGTCGGTGGCGGCGCTGGCATCCGCACCGTCGTCGAGCAGTCGAGTGGCGATCGCGACTCGGCTGGCGGGATCGCCGTTGCGAAGAGCTCGCATGAGGAGCGTCAGTCCGTCCTCGTCCGCCCACGTCGCGTGCGCGGGTTCATAGTCGGCGAGGAACTGGGCCTCGCTCTTGGTCGCGGAGAAGTAGACGCGGGGGAAGACCATGACCCCCACGGTAGCGACGAGCCGGACAGTCGGCCACAGGAGTAGCCCCACCTGTCGGCGTCGGAGCCGCAACTGCGACCCTGACGTGCAATCGGGCCCGATCGACGATCTCTCAGAACGCGACCAAGACCGAGGAGACTGGTTCCGTGATAGATCGTCGGCGGTCGTTGGTCTTCGTGTCAGCTGCGGTGTTCTCGTTGCCGCTGCTGTCCGCGTGTGGTGCCGGCAGCCCGCCGGTCGGTCCTCTGTTCGAGGAGGTCGCCGACAGCCCGCATGCCTACGTGTACATGATCGACGGCACGGAGATGGAGTTCACCGACGGCTTCGAGACATTTGCCGCACCCGATGACGCCGACGTGGTCATCGAGTCGATCCGTTCTGTCGGTGACTCCGATGAGGTCACTGTGATCGGCACGCTGGTCTCCGGCCCTTTGGGGGAGAACGGCACCTGGCAGTCCTTCGACGCCTATCCGCCGGTGGAGGGAATCGAGGCCGACACCTTCGAGGCGGAGGGCGCACGCATCCCCGCGGGGTCGGGGCATTATCAGATCCTGATCGGGTATCGCGGTGTGATCACGGAGATGTCCGTTCGGCGCGGCGTCGAGGTCACCTACCGGATCGAGGACAAGACCTACCGTGACACGCTGCCGGCGAGCATCATCATGTGCCCGCCCGATGAGGAACAGGCATGTCTCGACGAGATGGACCGACCCGTGGAGCAGTTCGTCGACGAACAGTAGGCGGCGCGTCGGATGACCCGCAGGTTACGTGACCCTGGGAGGCGCCTGACCGTTCCAAACCGGGGACCAATCCGCTCCGGATGACCGTTCGTGCGGAAAAACACCCATACCGAAAACGAGACACTCGACCGGAGCGCCACCGCAGCCGCTCCGCTTCCTCCCTCACATCCGACCGATGCTCCCGGCCCGGAGAGGGCCCTTCGTGCTCCGCGATCGTTGCGTTCGCGACTCGTCGGCCAGCTCGCGAGCTTCGGGTTCATCGGCGGCATCGCGTTTGTGGTCGACCTGACGGTCTATAACGTCCTTCGCGCGAGCGTTCTGCAAGAGTCGCCGATCTGGTCGAAGGTGGCCAGCGTCGCCGTCGCGACCATCGTCGCCTGGCTGGGGAACAGGTACCTCACCTTCCGCCGCGAGCGATCCCCGCACGCGTTCCGCGAAGGCGTGCTCTTCGCCATCGTCAACGTGGTCGGCCTCCTCATCGCAGCCGCGTGCCTGTTCGTCTCGCACTACATGCTCGGGTTCACCTCGCAGCTCGCAGACAACATCTCCGGAAACGGCATCGGTCTCGTCCTCGGCACGGCCTTCCGCTTCGCCGCGTACAGGTGGCTGGTGTTCTCGCCCCGCGCCCGCACTCTGCGGCTCCCTCGCTCTGCTCGCCGACCCGCTCTGGACATCGGAGGTAACTCGTGATCCCCGCCCGCGACACCAGCATCCTGCCCGCTCATCCCCGTCACGCCGGGGCCGCTCCTGACCCTCTCCTGACACCGGTAGCGCCACCCCCCGGGCAAGCTCCGCTGAACGAGACAGACCCGTCGGTGCCGGAGATCACCGCTCCCGCATCGACGGGTGGGTTCTTTCCCGACTGGTCGGTCGGGGAGTGGATCGGGTACAGCGGGATCGTCCTCCTCGCGATCGTGCTCACGGCGATCGCCGTGACGACGCTGTGGTGGATGCTGCACGCATGGCGGTCGGCCGCAGATCTGCGCGCCACGCAGTTCAGCGCCTCTCCCCGCCCCGCGCAGCACCGCTTCACCCTTCTGGTGCCTGGTCGGCACGAGGAAGAAGTGATGGGTCAGACCCTGGACCGCCTTGCGCAGCAGGACCACCCGAACTTCGAGATCATCGCGATCGTCGGTCACGACGACCCCGGAACCGAACTGGTCGTCAGGGAAGCGGCCGCCCGTAATCCGCATCTCATCAAAGTCGTCGTCGACGACAGCGTCCCCAAGAACAAGCCGAAAGCTCTCAATCGCGCGCTGAAGATCGCCACGGGCGACATCGTCGGTGTGTTCGACGCGGAAGACGAGGTGCACCCGGGATTGCTCACGGTCGTCGACTCGAAGTTTCAGGAAACCGGCGCCGATGTCGTGCAAGGCGGCGTGCAGCTCATGAACTTCGAGACGAGCTGGTGGTCGCTGAGAAACGTTCTGGAGTACTACTTCTGGTTCCGTTCGCGCCTCCACTTCCACGCCCGTTCCAAGTTCATCCCGTTGGGCGGCAACACCGTTTTCGTCACCCGCGACCGGCTCGAATGGTCTGAGGGCTGGGATGACCAGTGCCTCGCGGAAGACTGCGAGCTCGGGGTGCGCCTGTCGAGCGACGGTGCGAACGTCGTCGTGGCATACAACCCCGAATACGTCACGCGCGAAGAGACTCCACCGACGCTGACGTCGCTCTACAAGCAGCGCACGCGATGGAATCAGGGGTTCCTGCAGGTGCTCGGAAAGGGCGAGTGGAAGAAGCTCCCCACCCTGCGTCAGCGCATGTACGCCCGCTACCTGCTCAACATGCCCTTCATTCAGGCGGCGACGGGTGTCCTGATCCCGATCTCGATCGCCTTCATCCTGCTGGTGAAGGTGCCGACCATCGTCGCGCTGATCACCTTCCTGCCCTTGATCCCGACGATCGTCACCCTGGTCGTCGAAGCCGCAGGTCTGGCCGAGTTCGGCCGGGTGTACGGCAAGAAGGTCCGGGTGCGCGACTACGTGCGGCTCGTCCTGGGCCTCGTGCCCTATCAGATCTTCCTCGCCGCGGCGGCCGTTCGTTCCGTGATCCGACAGCTGAAAGGCGACGGCAGCTGGGAGAAGACGGAGCACACCGGCGCCCACCGCGGCGTGACGGAGACTTCCACCCCCGAAGCATCGGGTAGCTCGGCTGATCTCGTTCCTGCGGCGGCCGTGGAGGCGGAAAAGTGACATCGACACTCAACCGAACCTCGGCGATCGTGGATCGACCGGCGACCGCGTCGGGCCGGGAAGGCACCACTCGCGGACCGCACTCACCGTGGTGGCGGTCACGGCTGCACGACCTCGCCTGGCTGCTGCCCGCGCTCGTCGTCGGCATCGTCGTGAACGCGATCAACCTCGGTGGATCACCACAGCGCATCGACGACGAAGGCACGTATACGGCCCAGGCCTGGGCCATCGGCAACCTCGGCGAACTCACCCATTACACGTACTGGTACGACCACCCGCCACTCGGTTGGATCCAGATAGCGGGCTACGCCGCGCTCACCGGAGCGTGGGATCGCCACGATGTCGCCGTCATCGCTGCTCGAGAGGCGATGCTGGTCGCGACGGTCATCGCAGCGATCTTGCTGTGGCTGCTCGTCCGCCGGATCGGGTTCGCTCGCCCCACGGCATCCGTCGCGACAGTGATCTTCCTGCTGTCGCCGCTGGCTGTCCAGTTCCACCGCCAGGTGTACCTGGACAACATCGCGACGGCATGGTTGCTCGGCGCGCTCCTCCTCGCGATGAGTCGACACAAGCAGCTCCTCGGCTACATCGGCGCCGCTGCAGCGTTCGGCATCGCTGTCCTGACCAAAGAGACGTACCTCTTGGCGCTCCCGCTGGTCGCGTGGCTCATGTGGCGCGGCGCCGACCGCACCACGCGCCGGTACACGTTGTCCGTTGCTGCCGCGGTCCTCTCTCTCTTCGGCCTGAGCTACGTCGCTTTCGCTCTGGTGAAGGGCGAGGTCATGCCCGGCGATGACCGTGTGAGTCTGTTCGAAGGGCTCGCCTTCCAGCTGGCCTCCCGTGAGGGCAGCGGTTCCCTCCTCGACCCCGAGAGCCTCATGTCCCGCACCGTCGGCATGTGGTGGCAGCTCGACTCCGTCCTGATCGTCGCCGCGCTCGGTTCGGCTGTCGCAGCGCTTCTCGTGCGGCGTCTGCGGCCGTGGGCGATCGTGCTCCTCGCGCTCACGGCTTTCATGTTCCGCGGCGGGTATCTGCCGGTTCCGTACGTCATCATGCTGCTGCCGTTCGCCGCCCTGGTGGTGGCGGGGATGGGCCAGGTCGCGGTCGAATGGCTGCGGGCGAGGTCGAGCACGCGCCGCATGATCTCGCGGGCCGGTGGAGCGGTTCTCGCAGGTGGCCTCGTCGTGGCCCTGGCCGCGGCCGGACCCCTGTGGACCACCCAGCTGCGAGGCTTCCTTCTCGCCGACCTCGACCGTCCGCTTCGTGATGCGGAGCTCTGGATGCAGACGAACGCGGCGCCTGATTCGCGGATGCTGGTGGACGACGCCATGTGGGTCGATCTCGTCGACGAGGGCTTCACCCGCGAGAACGTGGTCTGGTACTACAAGGCCGACACCGACTCCGATGTCCAAGCATTGGCGCCGGGTGGATGGCGAGACTACGACTACGTCATCACGACGGATTCGATGCGAACGTTCCCGACAGAATTCCCCACGGTTCGGCAAGCCATCGACAACAGCGTCGTCGTGGCCTCCTTCGGGGAGGGCGCGCAACAGGTCGACATCCGATACGTCGACAGCGATCAGTCCGGACTTGCGCAGGCAGGCGACGATGAGCTCTACGCGGCGCGCTCCCTCGCCGGCCAGCAGCTGTTGACCAACCCCGACGTCGGCGTCCCTGCAGAGGCTCAGGAGCTGATGACCGCCGGCGTCGTCGACAGTCGCATCCTGCTGAGCGTGGCGCAGCTGGCTGCGACGGGCAAGCTCGACATCGCAGCGATCGAGCAACTCGACGGAGACCCCTCCGGCGTGCACCGCCAGCTGGTCATCAGCTCATTCGCCGGGCGCGACGCACGCGGGAGCGGCGCCGGCTCCGACGACGTGCTCAGGTTCTACGACTCCTTGAGCGGCGCGCTGGCACCCCTGTCCACCGAGCGCAGCGATGCGGGTGTGGTGATCACGTTCGACCCGGTCGAGCCGGCCACCCTCCTGCCGCGTCCTGCGGCGTGAATCCCGAACCGGTCTGACAGGCCGGTCGATCCCGAAGAAAGGCGAACCATGATCCGGAACACCTCACCCCTCCACTCGGCGGCCCGTTCCCCCCGACGCGCTGCCCGAGGGCTGGCTCTCGCGGCAGTGGCGGCCGTGCCGCTCGCTCTCGTCGTCGCGGCAGCCCCGGCCGCCTCGGCGGCCCCCGCCGACCCCGGCGGATGGGCACGTGTCGCGCATCTGTCGCCGGACACCAAGTCCGTCGATGTGCAGATGACAGCACTTGCCGGCGGCGCCGTCGTGTACGAACTCGACGATGTCGCATACGGCGCGGTCAGCGACTACATCCCGCTCGCTGAAGGGACGTATGTCGTTTCGATGGTGCCTTCGGATGCCGGCGACGATGCCGAACCGGTCGTGGAGCAGTCCGTCGAGGTGGCCGCCGGCGACCCGGTGACCGTCGCCGCTTACGGTGTCAACTCCGACCTCAAGACCGCGGTGTTCGAGGACGACCTCTCCGCTCCCGCCCGGGGTGAGGCGCGTGTCCGCGTGATCCAGGCCTCGACGCTCGAACCGACCGTCAGCGTGGATACCGCAGAAGGCCAGCCGATCGCGCGTGACGTTCCCACCGGGACCGCCACCGGATACGCCTCGGTCGCCGCGGGATCCTGGAACCTGGAACTTGCAGGAGCGGCGGACATGTCATCTGCCGACGTCGATCTCCCGGCGGGTTCCGTGTCGACGCTGTTCGTCCTCGACAATGCCGCGGGCGCTCTCACCGCCAAGGCGGTGACGGATTCCGCGACGCTGGCGGACATGCCGATCGGCGGAATCGAGACCGGTGGAGGCGGGACGGCGGGCGAGCAGAACGCCCCCGTCGGTTCGATCGCGGTGGCTGCTCTCGTCCTGGGAGGCGTCGCTTTCTCGATCGCCGCACGTCGTCGCCGGGGAATCGAGGAGAGCAGCTGATGCGAAACTCGCGGATGCTTGCGGGAGCTTCGGCGACCGTCGCCGTCGCTCTGGCTCTCACCGCCTGCGCGGGCGCCGGCCCGACCGACCCTTCCGCGCCGGCGAAAGACGACACCTCCGCCGAGACCTTCCTCGACGAGTACCTCGAGGAAGGTCGGGTCGTTCGCACGGACCAGGGTGGCGACACGGTGAGCGAGGGTCAGGCGTACGGTCTGCTGCTCGCGGTCGTCGCCGACGATGAGGCGCGGTTCGACGAGATCTGGCAGTGGACCACCGCCAACATCCAGCGCGATGACTCCTTGCTGGCGTGGCGATGGGATGACGGGGCGATCGTCGACGACGAACCCGCCTCCGACGCCGATCTCGACGCGGCGCGTGCGCTCGTGCTCGCGGGGGAGGCGTTCGATCGACCCGATCTTCGCGCTGACGGTGTCGAGCTCGGCGACGCCCTTCTCGATGAGATGACGGCGACCACCGCCCTCGGGCGGATCCTCCTCCCTGGACCATGGGCGACCACATCGCCGCACGCGTACAACCCGTCGTACGCGTCGCCCGTCGCCTACGCGGTGATGTCGGACGCGTCGGGGGATCCGCGGTGGGCCGAGCTCGCGGAGGGCAGTCGAGCCGCGACGAAGGCACTGTGGGACGCGAACGCCCTGCCGACCAACTGGGCGACCATCGCGGACGACGGGTCGGTCGCGATCGCGGGCGCCGCAGACGGAACGGGCGAGCCCTCCTTCGGATATGACGCCGCCCGCGCCTCGATTCGCTACGCCGAGTCCTGCACCGCTGCCGACGTCGAGCTCGCCGCTCGAATCGCCACCGCCCTTCCTGCGGATGACGTGCTGCCGGCAGAGATCGACTCCGGCGGTGGATCGCTGACAACCGACCAGCACCCGGTCGCCTACGCGGCCCGGGCCGCCGCCTACGCTGCGGACGAGCGCAGCGCGGACGCAGCCGCCGACCTCGCGCGGATGAAAGACACTGCAGCACGCGTCCCGACGTACTTCGGCGACGCGTGGGCCGCGCTGGCGGATGCGATGCTCACCACCGCGACCCTCGGTGGATGTCCCCGGCTCGACGTCTCATCCGCGGACGCACAAGGAGCATCATCCCGCTCGGATGCCGGTGCCCTCCAGGATCCTGTGCCGGCCCGGGCCGCATCGGACGCCGTCCCCGAACATGTCTCCATCCCGGCGATCGGGGTCGAATCCGACCTGATCGGGCTCGGCCGCGGCGACGACGGATGGATCGAAGCTCCCGCGGATTACAACGACGTCGGCTGGTACGAAGACGGGGTCGTCCCCGGCGACGTCGGCCCTGCGGTGATCGCGGCGCACGTCGACTCGCCGTGGGCCGCCGCGATCTTCCACGATCTGTCGAAACTCGCTCCAGGCGACACGGTGTCCGTCTCCCGCAGCGACGGCACGGTCGCAGAGTTCGTCGTCACCGGTACGCAAAGCGTCAAGAAACACACCTTCCCGACGGAATCGATCTACGCGCCCGTCCCCACTCCGGAGCTCCGACTGGTCACGTGCGGCGGGCCCATCAGCGGCGAGACCGGGCTTTACGAGGACAACATCGTCGTGACCGCGGTCGCGTCGACGGAACAGTGAACGAAAGGCTCTGACATGCACACCACGCTCACCATCATCCCGACGTACAACGAGCGGGAGAACATCGAATGGATCGTCGACCGCGTGCTGGCCGTGGGACGTTCCGACGTCCTCATCGTCGATGATTCGTCGCCTGACGGCACCGGTCACGTCGCAGACGGACTTTCCTCGAGGCACCCGGGCGTGCACGTCCTCCATCGAACGGCGAAAGAAGGACTGGGTCGCGCCTACCTCGCAGGATTCGCCTGGGGTCGCGCCCGAGGATACGACGTCCTCGTCGAGATGGATGCCGACGGTTCGCACCAGCCCGAGGCGCTCCCGACGATGCTCGACCAGCTGAGCTCTGCCGACATCGTCCTCGGGTCGAGGTGGGTGCCGGGCGGCAGAGTGGTGAACTGGCCGCTGCACAGGAAGGTCCTGAGCATCGGCGGCAACGTCTACGCGCGCCTCGCGCTGGGAATCAGCGTTCGCGACGCGACCGGAGGCTACCGCGCTTATCGCACGACCGCTCTCAACGCGATCGGTGTGGACGGCGTCGCCTCTCAGGGCTACTGCTTCCAGCTGGATCTGCTCTGGCGAGGACTCGAGAGCGGACTTCAGGTCGTCGAAGTCCCCATCACCTTCGTGGAGCGTGAGCATGGCGTGAGCAAGATGAGCGGAAGCATCGTCCGGGAGTCGCTGCTGATGGTCACCATGTGGGGGATCCGCCGCAGGCTGACCGCTGCGCGGGAGCTGCTTCTCCATCACCGGCGCCTTCCGTCCGTTCGCGCCAACTCGCGCCGCCTCGCCCCCTCCTGAGTGCGGGTTCCCGCCGATCGCCCGACGGGCGGCGCCGAGGACGGATCATCGGGAGAGCGACCTCCGTCCGCGTTGCACCCGGTCGTAGGAGGGCTGGCGCAGCGCGCGAACCCAGCGGTACATGCCGGCGCCCGGCAGCAGCCGCGTTCCCGCATCGAACCGGAGGGCGTCGGTCTGATCCCGCGCCCTTCGGAGGGTGATCACGGCGAACGGACGCCACGGCCCGGCGGTAGACGCGAACGACAGCTGCAGTCGCCAGTCCGCGCGTGTGAGGGCGTCGTCGAGAGCCGCCCCGCCCGGGGGGAGCGGGGTGCCGAGCGGCTTGGCGCGCAGCAGCACGGGTCCGCTTGTGCCGCGATAGGGCAGCAGGATGCCGAAGGTCGCCGCGGAGGGCCGGGTATGCGGGAGGAGCGCGAAGCGCAGGGGCAGTCCGCTCCCCGTCGAGGCGAACTCGAGGTCGGCGGTGCCTTCTCCGGTCTCGACGCGGAGCGCGAGACCCAGGATGTCGGGAACCGGAGCGGGGAGTCCGAGGGAGCGCGACAGTCGCCCGATGACGGGAGCGCTCCGGCCGGCGGGCTGGGCGTCGATCCACGAGACGCCCGACCGGGCCGAGCCCGCAACCCACCGGATATCGCCCTCGAGAATGATTCCTCGCGAATGGATGGGCCTCGGATGCCGGAGCGCCTGCAGTGCGCCGAAGCCGGCAGCGAGACCTCGACCGAGGGCACGAGTGACGAAAGGACCGGTCATGGACGTATCGATGTTCTCGCTCGTCGCCGGTCAAGCCCGTGCGGAGACCGTCATAGGATGACCGGATGAACGCGCTTGTCAGAGCCACGGACGCGCAGATCGATGCCGTGTGCGAAGCCTTCGCGTCCGTGTCATGGCCGCTGGGCCGCGACGACTTCCGGGCACTCGCCGGGCGCCTGGGCTGGCAACCCAAGCTGGAGACCTCCAGCGGTATCCAGCACCGTTCTGGCTATTCCGTGAACCTGCCGACTGTTCGTTCCCTGGTCGCGGACGACGCGGTCTCACAGGTCGTGATCGCGGTCTCCGATAAGACTGACGACCGAATCGCACTGCGGGGTGCCGCGCGCGAACTGCGGTCGGTGCTGAACGGGCACCTTGGTGCGGCCGACGATGTGCAGGGCGACGACGCGCACTGGGAACTGGGCAACGGTGGCCGGATCTGGCTCAGGACCGTGCCGAAGAAAGTGCTGCTCGTCGTCCAGGACCAGCGGTTCGCCGATGTGGAGCGGCGCGAGGAGCGGCTGGGCATCGATGCCGGTCGCGCGGCGGACGCTGGTGAGGACATCGGCTGACGATCTTCGGTTGCCCGACGGCCCGCTGTCGCCGCTGGGGGACGCCCATCGTAGGCTCGTGCGGTGGGCATCGGAGAGTGGGTCGCGCCGAAGCGGCTGGGGCGGGACTTCCGCTGGCTGCTCGCCTCGTCGTGGACGAGCAACGTCGGCGATGGCATCGCGCTCGCGGCATCCCCGCTTCTCATCGCGTCGATGACCGATTCGCCCGTGCTGGTCGCGTCGGGCGCCATCATGCAGTTCCTGCCGTGGCTGCTGTTCGGGCTGCACGCGGGCGCGATCGCCGATCGCGTCGATCGTCGTGTGCTCATCATGGTGGCGAACGGCACCCGCGCCCTCGTGCTCGTGGCCCTCTGCGCCTTCCTCCTCACCGGCGTGGCCAACATCTGGGTGGTGCTCGTCGTGGCGTTCGTCTACGGGTGCGCCGAGGTGTTCGTCGACACCACCAGCAGCACCCTGCTGCCGATGATGGTGAAAAAGGCCGACCTGGGCATCGGGAACGCCCGTCTGCAGGCGGGCTTCCTCGTCGCCAATCAGTTCGGCGGACCGCCGCTCGGCGCGTTCTTGTTCGCGGTCGGATCGTTCTGGCCGTTCGCCGTGCAGGCACTGGCCGTCGCGCTCGCCGTCGTGCTCATCTCCCGCATCGCCACCACTCGGGTGCCCGTCCCCGATCGCCCTCGGACGGCCGTCCACACCGACATCCGGGAGGGGGTCCGCTGGCTCTGGCGGAACCCCCCGGTGCGGACCCTGGTGATCATCATCCTCACGTTCAACATCACCTGGGCGGCGCCCTGGGGAGTCTTGGTGCTGTACGCGACCGACTACCTGCAGATGGGGCCTGTCGGATACGGCGCCTTGACGACCGCGTCCGCGATCGGCGGGCTGCTGTCGACGGTGAGCTTCGGATGGCTCGAGCGGCGATTCACCTTCACGGCACTGATGCGGGTCTGTCTGAGCGCCGAGGTGCTGATGCACCTCGCGTTCGCGCTCACCACCTCCGGCGCGGTCGCGTTCGTCATCATGATCGCTTTCGGCGCGTACGCGTTCGTCTGGGCGACCATCTCGACGACCGTCCGCCAGCGGCTCGTACCGCATGAGCTGCAGGGGCGGATCGCTTCCGTGAACATGGTCGGCGTCTTCGGCGGCTTGGTGATCGGCCAAGCGCTCGGAGGCGTCATCGCGCAGATCTGGGGACTCACGGGTCCGTGGTGGTTCGCGTTCGTCGGGGCGGCGCTCACACTGCTGCTCGTTTGGCGGCCCATCTCTCACATCGCCGCCGCGCCCGTCGTCGACGATGAGACGGATGCCTTGCAGTAGCCATTGACACGATTCATTCGATCGGATGGATCGGTTGCGCCGCGCGGCGAAGCCGTGCGAGTATCTGTCCACGAGGACGGAATGCGCTTTCCAACGGTGGATGCGCGGCGTCCTTCCGCGTGATCTCGTTCACACGCACCCGCCTGCTGCGCTGCCCTCCGACCGTCAGGTCCG
The DNA here is from genome assembly GCF_045066555.1 of Microbacterium sp. Ld4. Classification (NCBI taxonomy): domain Bacteria; kingdom Bacillati; phylum Actinomycetota; class Actinomycetes; order Micrococcales; family Microbacteriaceae; genus Microbacterium; species Microbacterium sp. Ld4. Next base: position 47,021 of record NZ_JBISHE010000004.1, read on the forward strand.
GGCTGATCGGCATGCCTTCTCGCCGACGATGTCCAGGAGGAACCCCTTGGCTGCACGCCATCTCGACGCCCCCGCCCGCCCCCGGCCGATCCGGTCGGCCCTCGCGACGACGTCCGCCGCCGTCCTCATCGCCACGCTCCTGGCCGCATCCCCTGCGACCGCCGAGGCAGCGGGCGACCCCCGTCCGCTGCCGACGGGTGACGTCGTGGCCTTCGACTTCGGACCGGGTGCCGTCGCCGACGGCGCGATCGGTGTCACCGCGGCCACGACCTTCGACGCCGAATGGGGCTACGGGTTCTCGACCGCCCCGTCGGCCGACCCGGCCGACGTCGACCGCGGCGGCGACGACGCCGTGCGTTCCGACTTCGTCGCCGCGCAGGGCGGCACGTTCGAGATCGAACTCGGCGCGGGTGACTACTCCGTCGCGATCGTGGCAGGCGACGCCGAGGGCGCGACGGACATCTCCGTGACCGCCGAGGGGATGGCGAAGGTCCAGCCGACCACGAAAGCCGCGGGGGAGTACCTCGAGATGGCGTTCCCCATCGCCCTCGTCGACGGGCGTCTGACTCTTCAGATCGGAGGCGCGGCGGCATCCCTGGGCGCCCTCACGATCACCCGCCTGCCCGAGCGCACGGCGGGGGCGATCCCCACGACCTACCTCACCGGCGACTCCACGGTGCAGACCTACGACGCGACGGCCTACGCGCCGCAGGCTGGCTGGGGGCAGATGCTCGACCGCTTCCTCACCGACGACGTCGCCGTGACCAATCGCTCGATCGGAGGTCGGTCATCGAAGAACTTCATCACCCAGGGGCGTCTCGACGAGGTGCTGCGGACGATCCGTCCCGGTGACTACCTGTTCACCCAGTTCGGGCACAACGACGCGACGCAGGGTGTCGACGACCGGTATGCGTCGCCGGCCGACTACAAGGAGTACCTCCGGGTCTACGTGGACGGGGCCCGCCAGCGCGGTGCGACTCCGGTTCTGGTGACGCCGGTATCGCGGCGGAACTTCGACCCCGAGACGGGCCTGTTCCGGGTGAGCTTCCCCGAGTACGTCGAGAAGATGACCGAGCTCGCGACCGAGGAGGACGTGCCGCTGATCGACCTGTCGGCATCCAGCCGCGCCTACCTCGACGAGATCGGGCCCGAGGCGGCCAAGGCCGTGTTCCTCCACGTCGACCCGGGCGTCTTCCCGAACCGTCCCGGCGGCACGGTCGACGACACGCACTTCCAGGAGTACGGCGCGATCCAGATGGCCAGGCTCGTCGCCCAGGGGATCGCCGAGCTCGACGACCCGCTCGCGGCGAAGGTGACCGACACCGAGCAGCCGGCCGCCGTTCCCGCGTCGCCGCAGAATCTCGTCGCAGGCGGCATCAGCAACGGAGGTGCGACCCTCCGGTGGGACGCGGTTCCCGCGGCCGACATCTACAAGGTCTACCGGCAGGCTGCCGGCGACGCGGCCGATGCCTGGACGCTGGTCGGCACCGTGACCCAGCCCACGACCCTCGTGCAGGGCCTGACCGAGGGTGCGACATTCCGCTACCGGGTCGTCGCGGTCAACGGCCGCGGGGAGTCCGATCCGTCGGCGATCGTCGAGTTCACGACGAAGCAGGCCGCCTACCGCTTCGACTTCCAGCTGACCGGCAATCCCCTGGCCGCCGGGTACACCGAGGTCACGCCGAATCTCGCCTATTCCGCAGAACGCGGCTTCGGGTTCACCAACACCCTCCCGGCGAACGCCGGTCGCGACCGCGGCGCGGCCGACGGCTCGAACGATCTCGTCCGCGACTTCGTCCTCCCGGGCGACAGCTCCACCTTCGCGCTCGACGTGCCGAACGGCACCTACTCGGTGAAGACCTTCTCGGGCGACTGGATCGGCTCGACGCGCACGAGCTTCCGGGTCGAGGGGAAGGATGCCGGTTCCGGCAACGCCGGACGCGGCGCAGTGGCGACCGTGCTCCGGGGTCCCTTCCTCGTGACCGACGGCCAGTTGAACATCGAGGCATACGGGGCCGCGGCAGGCACGCGCCTCAACGGCCTCGAGGTCACTCCGATCCTCCTCGGTCCCACCGGACTCGCCGTCGCCGGCATCGACGCCGATCCTGCCGCGCCGACGATCGAACTCGAGTGGGAGACCGAAGCCGGGCTCCGCTGGAACGTCTACCGCACATCGATGTTCGACACGGCCCCCGTCCTGATCGGAGACACCGACGAGGCTCGCTACATCGACCGGACGGCGCGGGTCGGACTCGATTACAGCTATCACGTCACCGCGATCGACCAGACGAACCTCGAATCGGTGCCCTCGAAGACGGTGAAGACGAGCCTCGTCGATCCGGGCGTCGAGGCCCCCGCTGCGCCCCGCGAGGTGACCGCCGAGCGCGTCGACAAGCGCGAGATCGAACTGTCGTGGACCTCCCCGACCGACGCGGTGTATGCGCTCGTGTTCCGCTCCGAGACCGAAGGGGAACGCGGCGACCTCGTCGGCACCGCCGACGTCGCGCGCTTCATCGACTCGGACGTCCTTACCACCGTGCCCTACTTCTACACCGTGGTACCGGTCAACGCGGGCGGCGCCGGCGCCGCATCCGATCAGTTCGAGACGCCCGCGCCCACGGTGCTCCAGCGTCAGGCCGAGTACCTCGACCGGGGCGTGGCGGCCACGAAGACGGATGCCGGTGTGCTCGTGTCGTGGCGCCTGCTCGGTACCGATCCTGCGGACGCCGGCTTCCACGTCTACCGCGACGGAAAGCGCATCACCGGATCACCGGTGACCGACTCCACGAATCTGCTCGACGAGGACGGCGCCGATGACTCGACCTACTTCGTCACCCGCCTGAGCGGCTCCGGCGACGACGTCGTCGAGACGACCGAGTCCGACCCGGTCGGCGTGCAGACGGCGGCCTATCGGTCGCTCGAGCTGCAGAAACCGGCCGACGACTACACCCGGGACGGCCAGCCGTACACCTACTCCGCGAACGACACCTCGGTGGGCGACGTCGACGGTGACGGACAGTACGAGCTGATCGTCAAGTGGTACCCGTCGAACGCGAAGGACAACTCGCAGGGCGGTTACACGGGAAACGTCTACGTTGACGCCTACCGCATGGACGGCGCGCGGCTGTGGCGGATCGACCTCGGCGTGAACATCCGGGCCGGTGCCCACTACACCGATCTCATGGTCTATGACTTCGACGGAGACGGCCGGGCTGAGCTGATCACCCGCACCGCCGACGGCACGATCGACGGCGCGGGCCGGCCCATCGGCAACGCCGGTGCCGATCACCGCAACAGCTCGGGCTACGTCCTCCAGGGGCCCGAGTTCCTCACGGTCTTCGACGGTCTCACCGGGGCGGCGGTCGACACGATCGACTACGTCCCGCAGCGCGGTGACGTCGGCTCGTGGGGCGACACCTACGGAAACCGCGTCGACCGGTTCCTCGCGTCGGTCGCCTATCTCGACGGCGAGCGCCCCAGCGCGGTCTTCAGCCGCGGCTACTACACCCGAGCCGTCATCGGCGCCTTCGACTTCGACGGCGAAGAGCTGTCCGAGCGGTGGGTGTTCGACACCGACGACGACGGGTCCGAGGCGGTCTACGGGCAGGGCTACCACTCCATGTCGGTGGCCGACGTCGACGGTGACGCGAAGGACGAGATCGTCTTCGGGTCCGCCACGATCGACGACGACGGCGAGGTGCTGTACTCCACCGGACTCGGCCACGGCGACGCGCTGCACGTGTCGGACCTCGACCCGTCGCGACCGGGCCTCGAAATCTTCGCCGCCCACGAGACCATGTCGGCGTCGGGAAACCGGGGCGCCACCTTCCGCGACGCCCGGACCGGTGAGATCCTCTGGGACATCCCCGCCACGGTCGACACCGGCCGAGCGGCCTCCGGCGACATCGATCCGCGCCATCCGGGCGCAGAGGGCTGGGCCGTCGGCGGCGACGCCGCGTGGAACTCCCGCACCGGGCGCCTCGTCTCGGCATCCGGAGAGCGCATCGGAGACCAGATCCCAGCGGCGAACTTCCTGGCGTGGTTCGACGGGGACCCACTGCGCGAGATCGTCGACCACTCCTGGAACGCGAGCACGTCACAGGGCACGCCGACCGTCTCGAAGTGGGACTGGGAGGCGGGCATGGAGAAGGTGATCCTCGAAGACGAGGGCGCGCGGTCGAATAACGGCACCAAGGGCACTCCGAACTTGCAGGCAGACCTCTTCGGCGACTGGCGCGAGGAGATCGTGTGGCGTTCGGCGGACTCGTCCGAGCTGCGGATCTACTCGACCAGCGACGAGACCGAGCTGAGGATCCCGACACTCATGCACGACATGCAGTACCGGGTCGCCGTGGCCTGGCAGAACACCGGCTACAACCAGCCGCCGCACCCGAGCTTCTTCATCGGCGACGGCATGGACCCGGCACCGATGCCCTCGATCGCCGTCACCGGCGACGCGAGCGGGGCGAGCGATGAGACGGCTCCGGTCATCTCGGGCCTCCCGCCGCGGGACGCTCTGCTCGCGGAGAGCGACGAGCTGCGACTCGCGGTCACGGCAGAAGACCCCGAGTCGGGCGTGCGCAACCTCGATGTGGCGCTCGACGGCGAGCCGGTGGCCGCCGATGCCGTCATCGAGCTCGATGGACGGGTCGGTGAGCACGTCCTCACCGTCCGTGCCGTCAACCACGACGGCCTGGTCGCCACGGCGGAGACCCGCTTCCTCGTGTTCGCCGACGACGGGTCGACCACCGCTCCCGGGCGCGGCGCGCTGTCGACGAACAGCGGATGGGACGACGGCCTCCACGACGGGACGTTCGCCGTCACCATGAACCTGTGGTGGGGAGTCAACGGGTCGGTGTTCCGCCTCTACGAGAACGGCGAGCCGATCGCGACGCGCGTCCTGACAGCCGATTCGCCGCGCGCGCAGGTCGCCACGGTCGACGTGGCGGGACGGTCGAACGGGACGTACGTCTACACCGGCGAGCTCGTCAATGCCGCCGGCGTCACGAAGACCACCTCGACGACGGTGGTCGTGAAGGATGCCGCTCCGGCCCCTCCGGTGGTGTCGCATGACAACAGCGACGGCGACGGCCGCTACGTCCTGACCACGAACCTGTGGTGGGGGACGAACGCGACCGGCTACACCCTGTTCGAGAACGGGAAGGCGATCGACACTCAGGATCTGACGGCCGCGTCGCCGAAGGCTCAGCGTGCCCAGACGCCCGTGACGGGCCGGACGCCGGGGACGTACGAGTACGTCGCCGAGTTCGCCAACGAGGCCGGGAAGACCCGGTCGGCCCCGATCACGGTCGTCGTCCGCTGACCTCACGGGAGCGCCTGGTGGTCACCCTCGGGGGACTGCCAGGCGCCCCGTGACACACTGGAAGGGCACTGCGGATCTCGCGGTGGGAGTAAGGAAGGGGGCATTCGTGCCCACCTGGTTCGAACAGCTCATCCACGCCGTCACGGGGCGCTCCAGCGCCCACGACTCCCTGCCCGACCTGCGCGACCTCCCCTCGGAGCGCGTCGCCGTCGAACGGACCTACTACCTCGTGAACGATCGCGAGCGCCGCACGCAGGATGATCGGCTCTACGTTCTGCGCCGCGAACCCGACTCCCGACGTGATCCTGCCGCCGTCGCGGTCTACTCCAACGGTCGGAGCGTCGGGTATCTCTCCCCGGCTGCCGCAGAGCCGCTCGCGCCCTACCTCGACCAGCTCGGGGGAGCCGCCGTCGTCAACGGCGCCGGAAGCGAGCGCGGCAGCATCACGCTCCGCGTGGATGTGCCCACTGTCGACGCTCTGCGCGGATACACCGCCGGCGCGACGCTCTGCACCGCCTGCTGACGCACGTCCGGTCCGCCGGCCGCTGGTCGTCTCGCGCCGGTGCTATTCCCGACTGCGAATTGCTGTCATCATGAAGACGGCGAAGACGGCGAAGACGGCGAAGACGTCGTATCGCGGAAACGGGGACCCATGGACATCGAGCTCGTCGACCCGGAACTCCGCGACCTGACGAGGCGGCTGCCGTCGTTGAACCCCGGCAATCCGATGGTCCGGACCGTCATGCGCGTCGCGATCCGTCTGATGCGGCCCCCCGTCACTCCGACCGTCCGCGTCCGCACCGTCGTGGCCGCAGGCCGCCGGGCGCGCGTGTATGAGCCCGCCGCCCGCCGCACCAGCGGCGCCCTCCTGTGGATTCACGGCGGCGGACTGCTGTTCGGGGACGCGAAGCAGGACGAACGGATCTGCGCCGAGACCGCGCGCGACGTCGGGGTCACGGTCGTCTCCGTCAACTACCGCGTTGCGCCGGAGCACCCGTTCCCCGCCGCGCACGACGACGTGCTCGCCGCGTGGCGCTGGCTGCTGGCGAACGCCGCCTCGCTCGGTGTCGACCCCGCGCAGATCATCGTGGGCGGCGAGAGCGCCGGCGGCGGACTGGCGGCGGCGCTCGTGCACCGCATCCACGACGACGGCGGCATCCAGCCCGTCGGTCAGTGGCTGTTCGCGCCGATGATCGACGACTCGACCGCGGCGGACCGCTCCCTCGACGACGTCGATCACTGGGTGTGGAACAACCGCCTCAATCGAATGGGGTGGAGCGGGTACCTGCCGGGCACGTACGGGACCGCGGCCGTGCCGGAGTACGCGGCGGCGGCCAGGCGCCCCGACCTCTCGGGGCTCGCGCCGGCGTACCTCGCCGTCGGCGACATCGAGCTGTTCTCCGCCGAGAACGTTGAGTACGCGAGACGGCTCGAACGCGCGGGCGTTCCCACGACTCTCGACGTGGTCGCAGGGGCCCCGCACGGGTTCGAGAACTGGGCGGCGGACACCGCGCCCGCACGATCGCTCATGGGTCGCGCTCGCGCGTGGATGACCGAGATCTTCAGGGCCGCCGCGGCCGATTCGCCCCGCTGACCTCTCGGATGCCGTGAGCCGGGCGCTCGTGCGCGTCGCCGGCAGCGGGCGACAGCCGTCGCGCCCGATCCCGCATCGTCTGCGAGGCTGGGCGGGTGACTGAAACTCTCGTCATCCTCGTGGTGGGCCTGCTGCTCGTCGCGGCATCCGCGGTCGTCGGCCCTCGCGTCGGCGTGGCCGCCCCCGTGCTCCTGGTGGGGCTCGGTGTCGCGGGGAGCCTGCTGCCCTTCTTCGCCGACTTCGAGCTCGACCCGGAATGGATCCTCACCGGCATCCTTCCGCCCCTGCTCTATTCGGCGGCCGTTTCGATGCCGGCGATGCGGTTCAGGCGCGAGTTCGCCGCGATCGGCGGCCTGTCGGTGTTCCTCGTCATCGCGACCTCTCTCGTGCTGGGGCTCTTCTTCATGTTCGTGCTCCCCGGCCTCGGGTTCGCATGGGGCGTCGCACTCGGCGCCATCGTCAGCCCGACGGATGCCGTCGCGACGTCCATCATCAAGCGGACCCCGGTCTCCACACGTGTGGTGGCGATCCTCGAGGGGGAGAGCCTCCTCAACGATGCGACCGCGCTCGTGCTGCTGCGCACCGCCATCGTCGCGGCAGCGGCATCGTTCTCGTTCTGGGGCGCGGTCGGCACGTTCGCCTACTCCGTCGCGATCGCGATCGGCATCGGTGGGCTCGTCGGCTGGGCGAACCTCGTGGTCCGCCGCCGCGCCACCGATCCCACCGTCAACACGGTCATCTCTTTCACGGTGCCGTTCTTGGCGGCCGTGCCAGCGGAGCTGCTCGGCGCATCGGGCCTCGTCGCCGCCGTCGCCGCCGGGCTCGTCACCGGCATCCGTGCGCCTCGGCAGCTCTCGGCGCAGAACCGCCTGTCCGATGCGCAGAACTGGCGCACCGTCGAACTCGTGCTCGAGGGAGCTGTCTTCCTCCTGATGGGGCTGCAGCTCAGCGCGATCATCGCCGACGTCGAGTCCGACCACGGCGGCGTGCACATCGCGATCGCCATCGCCGTCGGGGCGTGGGTGCTCACGATCCTCGTGCGGGCGGCGTATGTGGTGCCCCTGCTCTCGCGACTGTCCCTCCGAGCGCGCCGAGTGGGGAAGCTCCGCCCTCGTCTCGAGGGAATCCAGCAGCGGCTCGACAGCGATGAGGGCACCGCGGGCGTCCGGGAGGAGCTCCAGCGTCGGGGGCGACGGACGAGCGACAACGACCTCGCCCGCTTCACCCTCCGCGTCACGCGGGGACTCTCCGACATCCGGTACTTCCTGAGCGCCCCGCTCGGCTGGCGCGAAGGTGCGGTCGTGGTGTGGGCGGGGATGCGCGGCGCGATCACGGTCGCGGCCGCGCAGACGCTTCCCGAGGAGACCCCGCAGCGGCCCGTCCTGATCCTCATCGCCTTCGCCGTCGCCGCACTGTCGCTCCTCGGACAGGGATCGACGGTCGCCCTCTTCGTACGCAGGGTCGGCAGCAAGACGCAGGCGCAGCGCATCGACGCCCGCGCAGCGGACGACCGGCGTGAGGTGCTCGCGCTGATGCGCCGGAGCGGCGACAGCGTTCCCGCGCCCGTCCGCCGCGATGACGCGACCGAGGCCCAGCGTTTCGACGTCCAGTCGCGGCACCGGCTCGCGGTGCTCGCCGCGCAGCGTGCCGCGCTCCTCGACGCACGGGACGAGGGAGCATTCGACGCCGACATCCTCGCCGATGAACTCGCGATCCTCGATGCGGCGCAGATCGCGATCGAGCTCCGCCGCGGACAGCACTGAAGTCGGTTCCGGAGGCCCGGCGAGCCCGCCGCCTCGCTAGCCTTGGGCTCATGCAACAGCGCACCCTCGGACGCACCGGCCGCACCGTCTCGGCCATCGGACTCGGCACCTGGCAGCTCGGCGCGGACTGGGGTGACGTCTCCGAGGACGACGCGCACGCCGTTCTCGCGGCGTCCGCCGACGCCGGCGTCACCCTCTTCGACACGGCCGACGTGTACGGCGACGGCCGTAGCGAATCGATCATCGGGACCTTCCTCGACGGACGGCCCGGTCACGGGATCACCGTCGCGACCAAGATGGGTCGACGCCTCCCGCAGGAGCGCGAGAACTACACGCCCGAGAACTTCCGGGCCTGGACCGAACGGTCACGGCGCAACCTCGGGGTCGACACCCTCGATCTCGTCCAGCTGCACTGCCCGCCCGCCACGGTCATCGATGCCGATGAGACCTACGACGCCCTCGACGTCCTCGTTGCGACGGGCGCCATCGGGGCCTACGGGGTGTCCGTCGAGACGACGGCGCAGGCGCTGGCGGCCATCGCGCGCCCGAACGTGACGAACATTCAGATCATCCTGAACCCGCTCCGCCTCAAGCCGCTCGACGAGGTGCTCCCCGCAGCGGATGCCGCCGGTGTCGCCGTGTTCGCGCGGGTGCCTCTCGCCTCGGGTCTCCTGAGCGGCCGGTACACGCGCGAGACGACGTTCGCCGAGAACGACCACCGGTCCTACAACCGGCAGGGCGAGGCCTTCGACCGGGGCGAGACGTTCTCCGGCGTCGACTACGAGACCGGGCTCCAGGCGGCATCCGAGCTGTCCGAGGCGCTCCCCGAGGGCGTGACCCTGCCGCAGGCGTCGCTCGCATGGGCGGCGTCGCTCCCCGGCGTGACGAGCGTCATCCCGGGCGCGAGGAACGTGCGCCAGGCGGAGTCGAACGCCGCCGCGGGGCAGGTCATGGAGACCACCGATCTCTCCGCGTTCTCCACCGCTGTCCGCGACGTGTACGACCGTCTTCTGAGGGCGGACATCCACCCGCAGTGGTGACGACCCCGGCCTGGGGATGAGAATCCGGCACACCCCCTTCCTCCCGCTACCGTGACGGCGGGAAGGGGGAGTGCCGATGATCGTCATATTCTCGGAAGAGCTGCCGGTGGCCGCCGTCGTCGCGGTCGCGCTGGCGTACGCGTGGCTGGCGGTCGCCTCGATCGTGCTCGCCCTGGTCGATGCCCGCACCCACCGGCTCCCGAACCGATGGGTGCTGCCGGGATACCCCGTCTTCGGTGGTCTGGTCGCGATCGCGTGCCTGCTCGGAGCGCCGTGGCAGAACGCGCTCCGCGCGGCGCTCGCCGGTCTGCTCCTGTTCGGCTTCTACCTGATCCTCCGCGCGGCGGGAGGGATGGGCGGCGGAGACGTGAAGCTCGCCGGGGTGCTGGGCCTCGCGCTCGGGTGGGTGGGAT
>NZ_JBISHE010000005.1:0-288402 GCF_045066555.1 Microbacterium sp. Ld4
CCTCCCCCCGCCCCGCCCCGGTCGTCGTCGCGGGCCGTCGCCATCGTCGCGATCTGCGTCGGCGGCGCCCTGATCCTCGGCACCGTCCTCACGGGAGTGGCATCGGCGCTGTGGGCGGCGGGCCCCGGCGCGGCGACAGGCAGCCGGTCAGCGGATGCCGCCGGCGTCTCCGCACTGTCGCTCGATGTGTCAGCCGGCCACGTGGTGATCGCCTACGCCGACGTCGACGAGGCGACCCTCGAGGTGTCGGGGGGCGACAGGGGCTGGCGCCTGGAGCGTCAGGGCGACACCCTGTCCCTGTCGAACAGCCGCCCCTGGTGGGCCGGCTGGGACGGCTGGGACGGCACCACCAGCCGCGGCACCCTCACCCTCCCCGCTGCGCTCGCGGACGAGAAGCTCGACGCGCGCTTCGAGGTGTCGGCGGGATCCATCACCGCCGACGGAACCTACGGAACTCTCCTCGTCGAGGTGGGCGCGGGCGATGCCGATGTCACCGGCTCGGCGGACGACCTCACGGTCGACGTGAGCGCCGGCAGCGCCGACGTCACCCTCAGCGACGTGCAACAGGGGAACCTCGTCATCGGGGCGGGCGAGATCGTCGCGACGCTCACGGGCACCGCGCCGGATGAGGTGCTCGTCGACGTCAGCGCGGGCACCCTCGTCGCGACCCTCCCCGACGAGGCGTACGACGTGAGGTCCGACGTCTCGGTCGGCTCTCTCGACAATCTGCTGTCCACCTCGACGGGGGCCGCTCGGACGGTCGACGTCCAGGTATCGGCGGGCGACGTCACCCTGCGCCCGCTCCCCTGATCCCGGCGCATCACGCAGGAAAGGGACGGACCCGTCGGGTCCGTCCCTTTCTCGTGGGTGTCGTCAGGAGACGACGGCGATCTCGTTCGGCACGTGCGGCAGCGTGACGGTGCTGACGATCTCACCGGTGGTGAGGTCGACGGCCACGAGCTCGCTGTCGGCGGGGTCGGTCACGTAGGCGATGTCGCCGGCGACCTTCACCGCGGGGTGCGGCGCCTGCCATTCGGCGGGGCCCTCCCACGGGTCGATGACGGGGAGCGACGAGGTGACCTCGCCGGTCGCCGGGTCGATCGTGTGCAGCTGTCCGTCGGTGCCGATCAGGACGGCCTCCTCGGACGGGCCGCGGGCAATCCCGCGGAACGTGTACTCGACACCCTTCGGGAGGGCGACCTTCTCAAGGGTCTGCGCCTCGGTGTCGACGAGTGCGATGTTGCGGAGCAGGTAGCCCTCGGCATCCGGGTCGTCCTTGTAGTCCATGACCACCAGCGGGCTGGTCTCGGAGACGTAGGCGTTGCCGATGCGGCCGTACTCGTCGGGCGAGGTCAGCTTGGTGATCTCGCCGTCCTTGTAGACGAGGGCGCCGTTCTCGCAGCCGAACACGACAACCTCGCCCGCCGCGGTGCCTTCACCGTGGACGCCGGGGCACTGGTCGTTCGTGGCGACCTCGGTGCGGTCGGCGTCGAGGACGCGGATGCCGCTGCGCCCCGCCTCGTCGCCGACGGTCGTCAGGAGCGTGCCGTCTTCGAGCTCGACCGAGACGCCGTGGTGCGCGGTCACGCCGGGAACGACCTCGGCGTCGGGGAGCGCGCCGTCGGACTCGGCCAGCTCGGCCGAGTCGAAGATCGTCGTGTCGCTCGTCGCGTCGTCGTAGAGCACGGTCTTGCCGCCGTGGGTGACCACGTGGCCGGCCGCCGCAGCGGACACCACGGAGTCCGTGAGCGCCGGCTCCTGCACGTCGAGGAGCTGGAAGCCCTTCGAGGTGGTCACCATCACGTGGCGACCGTCGCCGGCGGGGTTCAGCCGGATGAACTCCTCCGAGTCGAAGTCGCCGAGGGTTTCGAGGTCGTCGCCGCCGAGGACGAGCACGCCGCCCTCGTAGCCGATGGCGACGCGGGGCCCCGCCGGCGCGGGCGAGGCGGTCGGGCTCGCGTCGGCGCCGGGAGCGGACGCCGGCTCACCGGCGGTGGCGCAGCCCGCGAGCAGCAGGGCAGCGGCGCCGGCCAGGGCGCCGAACTGCAGGGTCTTCTTCATGGGGGTTTTCCTTTCCAGGGAAATGCCTCACGGACGGAGGCCGTCTGAGATGCTCTGCAGGTTGCGTCGCATCATGTCGAGGTAGGTGTCGCCGGGTTCTCCGGCGGCGGCGAGGGATTCGGTGAAGAGCGGGACGACCTTCACGTCGCGGCCCGCCTCCTCTGCGAGCACCTGCATGAGCCGGTCGGGCTGAGAGGAGTCGGCGAAGATCGTCGTCACGCCGCCCTCGTCGATCGCGTCGACGAGCTCCTGCAGGTCGGAGGCGCTCGGCGCCGCGAGCGTCGTGCCGCCGGGGACGGCCGCACCCAGGATGCGGACGTCGTAGCGGCGGGCGAGGTAGCCGAACACGTGATGGTTGGTCACGAGCGCGCGGTGGGCGGCAGGGATCGCGCGAAGGGTCTCGGCCATCGAGGCGTCGAGGTCGTCGAGCGCCGCCCGATACTCGTCCGCGGCGGCCTCGATCGTCGCAGCGCCGTCCCCGGCGATCTCCGCGAGCACGGGGGTGAGCGCGTCGACGACACGGGCCGTCTGGGTGGGGTCGGTCCAGAAGTGGGGATCGGTGGCATCCGCATCGGCATAGGCGAGCGCCTCGACGTGATCGCCGGCGACGAACTGCGCCACCCCGTCGGCGGCGGAGGCGTCGACGTGGTGCTGCACCCCCTCCTCGAGGCCGAGGCCGTTCGAGATCACGAGGTCGGCCGAGCGCATCTCGGCCGCTTCGCGCGCCGAGAGCTCGAACGAGTGCGGATCGGCGTTCGGGGGCATGAGGGTGATCACGTCGATCTCATCGCCGACGAGGTTCTCGGTGATGTCGCCCAGGATGTTCGTCGTGACCACGACGGTCGGTCGGTCGGAGCCGGCGGGAGCGCAGGAGACGAGCACCGACACGGCGAGCGCAGCGGCGACGACGGCCGCGACGCGCCTCATCGGCCGGTCTCCGCGACGAGCATCGGTGCGTAAGACGTCTCGAAGGTGCGGGCGATGCGCGCGTCGTCGGCGGGATCGATCTCGAACATCGCCTTCTCGGCAGGGCCGCCGAGATAGGTGCGGTTCTGATCGACGGTGAGCGAGACGCCCCCGGCCAGGGCGGGGTCGGCGAGGGATGCCGCGACGAGCGGCTCCGTCCTCGCGAGCGCCGTGCCGCTCTCCCCCGACAGCACGAGCACGGCGCCGTCGGCGGTCAGGGCGACGACGTTCTGATCGGCGTCGTCGACGGCGGAGACCCGGACGAGCTCCTCGCCCGCGTCGATGCGGGTCCACGTGCGCTCACGGGTGTCGAGCAGCCAGAACGCCTCGGTCCCGGTGAAGCCCGCGACCGTCGGCCGCCCCTCGCGCGCCGAGAACGAGAGGGCCCGGTCAGCGGCGCCGGACGGATAGGGCACCCGCTCGAACGTCGTGCCGTCGGCATCCGTCACCGCGAGCACAGCGCCGTCGTCGCAGCCCACCACGACACCGACGTTCGTCGCGATGGAGCCGGACGGCTCCGCGCACGGGACGACCTCGAGCTCGGTCCCGTCGGCGTCGACATGGCGGAGGCCACCGGCATCCGGGTCGGTCACGAGCGCGCCGATCGGCAGCGGAACGACCATGCCGTCATGCGGGGCGACCTCGAGCCGGAAGCGCTCGACGATCGAGCCCTTCTTCAGCGCGTCGAGGTCGAGCAGCACGGCGTCGCCGCCGGTGAAGAAGACGCCGGCGCCGAGGTCGCTCGCGACCGTCTGCGGGGTGCCGTCTCCGACGACCTCGCCGAGCGTCGCGGCGGGCGCCTCGTAGTAGTGGAAGTGATCGACGTGGTTCCAGGTCCACGCGCCGCTGTCGACGATGGAGATCTCACCGTCGCGCTCGGCGTAGAGAAAGCGGCCGTCTGTCGCGAGGTCATCGGCCGGAGCGATCTCGCCCAGGGTCGTCGTCTGCTCGTCGAGGAGGTCGAGATGATGCACGACGCCGTCGGGCGCCACGCTCGTCAGATGCAGCGCGGGTTCGGCAAGCTCGGTGGCCCCCTCGATCGCGCCGTGGCCGTCGCCGGTCGCATCGGCATCGGCGGGCGCGGATTCGGGTGCCGGGGCGCTCTGGCAGGCGGTGAGGAGGACGGCAGCGGCGAGGACGCCGCCGAGGGCGAAGGGTGCGCGGGAGGTCATGCGGTCCTTTCGAGAGGCGGAACGGGCACGCGCGCGGCGCGGCCGAGGGCGCGGATGCCGGTGGACACCGCGCCGGAGCAGATCGCCGTGAAGGCGACGGTGGCCCCTGCGGCCGTGCCGAGGTGCCAGGAGAGGAGGAGGCCCGCGCCCACCGACACGACGCCGATGCCCGCGGCGAGCACCATCGTCGGAACGATGCGCCGCGTCCACGCGCTCGCGGCGACGGCGGGACCGAGGAGCATGCCCACGACGAGCAGCGACCCGACCGCCTGGTAGGCGGAAACGACCGCGAGGGTGACGAGTCCGACGAGCACGACGTGCGCCAGCCGGGGGCGGAGTCCGAGCAGCTGCGCCTGCCGGGGGTCGACCGTCAGGGCGACGAAAGAGCGATGACCGGCGGCGGCGACGAGCAGGGTGACCGCGACGGCGACGGCCAGGACCACGATGTCGGCCGGCTCGATCGCGAGGATGTCGCCGAAGAGGATCGCGGAGGCGTCGGTCGCGAAGCTGCGTGACGCGGAGATCACGATGACACCGAGCGACAGGCTCGCCACGAACAGCAGCCCGATGCTGGTGTCGGCGGAGAGCCGGCCGCGGCGCTGGAGCGCTCCGACGCCGAGCGACATCGCGGCGGCGCTGAGCGCCGCGCCGACCAGGGGCGGGAATCCGGTGAGAGTGGCGACGGCCACGCCGGGCAGCATCCCGTGCGCCATCGCCTCGCCGAGGAAGGCCATCCCGCGAAGCACGACCCAGGTTCCGACGACGCCGCAGACGATCGCCACGAGAGCGCCGCCGAGGAAGGCACGCTGCACGAAGGTCGCGGCGAACGGGTCGAGGAGGAGGAGGGACACGTGGCACGACGATACACGTAATTGAGAACGGTTTTCATTTGCAACAATGGGGGGATGCACAGCCCCGCTCTCGACGTTCCCGTCGTCCGACTCGATGACGTCCATGTCGAGATCGACGGTCATGCCGCTCTCCGGGGCGTGTCTGCGACGGCCGACCGGGGACGCATCCTCGCGATCGTCGGCGCGAACGGCTCGGGCAAGTCGACGCTCGTTTCGGTCGCGGCCGGGCTCCGGCTGCCGACGTCGGGGACGGCGACGATCACCCCGGGGGCGCGGATCGCCTTCGTCCCTCAGAACACCGCCGACAGTGCGCGCCTGCCGCTCACCGTGACCGACCTCGTCGCGATGGGCCGGTGGCGCGGCCGGGGGGCCTTCCGCCCGCTCCGGCGCGTCGACCGCGAGCGGATCGGCGCGGCCATCGACGCCGTCGGCCTCACGTCGCTGGCGAAGCGGCCCCTCGGAGCGCTCTCGGGCGGTCAACGGCAGCGGGCCTTCGTCGGGCAGGCGCTCGCGCAGGACGCCGACCTGCTGGTGCTCGACGAGCCGATGAGCGGGCTCGATGAGGCATCCCGGAGCGCGGTCGCCGCGGCGGTGCGCGCCGTCGCGAGCCAGGGCGCCGCCGTGCTGGCCGTCACCCACGACCTCGCCGAGCTCGGCGACGTCGATGGGGTCATCACTCTGGCCGACGGCCGGATCGAGACGCGGACGTCACGACGTGACACAGGCGCGTCTCACATGGACGCACGCTCCTGAACGCCAGTACCGTGGACGAGTGACCACTGCTCCGATCGACGCCACCACCACTTCCGCCTGGGCCGAGCTCGAATCCCTCAAAACGGGATTCACCCCCGACCTGCGCGGCTGGTTCGCGGCGGACCCCGGCCGTGTCGAACGGCTGAGCCTGACGCTCGCCGACCTCCACGTCGACCTGTCGAAGAATCTCGTTACCGATGAGATCGTCGCGGCGCTCGTGCGCCTGGCGGAGCAGACCGGGGTCGCCGAGCGCTACGCGGCGATGCTCGCCGGCGAGCACATCAACACCACTGAGGACCGCGCAGTGCTCCACACGGCGCTCCGGCGACCCGCGAAGGCCGTGCCCGCGCTCGTCGTCGACGGTCAGCAGATCGACGACGACGTCCAGGGCGTGCTGAGCGCCGTCGCCGAGTTCGCCGGCCGCGTGCGGTCGGGCGAGTGGACGGGCATCACGGGCAAGAAGGTCGAGACGGTCGTCAACCTCGGGATCGGCGGCTCGGACCTCGGCCCGGTCATGATCTCCGCCGCTCTCGAGCCCTATGCGGATGCCGGGATCTCGGCGCGGTTCGTCTCGAACATCGACCCGTTCGACATCGCGTCGAAGACGAAGGACCTCGACCCCGAGACGACGCTGTTCATCGTCGCCTCGAAGACGTTCACGACGCTCGAGACGCTGACGAACGCCCGCCTCGCGCGCGACTGGCTGTGGGAGGGGCTCGCCTCGGCGGGTGTCATCGACGGCAGCGACGAGCGGAAGAAGGATGCCGTCGCGCACCACTTCGTCGCCGTGTCGACCGCTCTCGACAAGGTCGCGGAGTTCGGCATCGACACCGACAACGCCTTCGGCTTCTGGGACTGGGTCGGCGGCCGGTACTCGGTCGATTCCGCCATCGGACTGTCGCTCGCGATCGAGTTCGGCGGCGACACCTTCCGCGAACTGCTCGCCGGCTTCCACGCCGTGGACGAGCACGTTCGCACCACGCCGCTGGCGCAGAACGTGCCGGTCGTGATGGGGCTTCTCAACGTCTGGTACACGAACTTCCTCGGGGCCCAGTCGCACGCAGTGCTCCCGTACGCGCAGCAGTTGAGCCGGTTCGCCGCCTACCTGCAGCAGCTCACCATGGAGTCGAACGGCAAGTCGGTGCGGTGGGACGGGTCCCCCGTCACGACGGAGACCGGCGAGGTGTTCTGGGGTGAGCCCGGCACCAACGGTCAGCACGCCTTCTACCAGCTCATCCACCAGGGGACGCGCCTGATCCCCGCCGACTTCATCGCGTTCGCGAATCCCGCGTACGCGCTGACCGACGGCGAGCGCGACGTGCACGGACTGTTCCTCGCGAACTTCCTCGCGCAGACGAAGGCCCTCGCCTTCGGAAAGACAGCGGAGGAGGTCGAGGCCGAGGGCACGACCGGCCCGCTCGTGGCCGCGCGTACCTTCCCCGGCAACCGCCCGACGACGTCGATCTTCGCCCCGTCGCTGACCCCGCGGGTGCTGGGCGAGCTTGTCGCACTGTACGAGCACATCACCTTCACGCAGGGCGTGATCTGGGGCATCAACTCCTTCGACCAGTGGGGAGTCGAGCTCGGCAAGCAGCTCGCGATGCAGATCGCCCCGGCGATCGAGGGCGACAGCGACGCATTCGCATCGCAGGATGCCTCGACCAAGGCGCTGCTGGAGTACTACCGCGACCACCGGGCCTGAGACTCAGCGGCCGTGAGGCGTCTCGAGGTCGAGGTCGGCGGCTGGGAGCATTCCTGCTGCGGTCCGGAGCTCCGCCGCTTCACGAAGGTCGACTGGACTGTGTTCACCGCTCCCGACGGCCGTTTGGTGGAGACGCATCACGGCCTGGATGATCTCCAGGGCCTTGAGGTCATCCAGGTCGCCGGCACGATCGTGGAGCTGGAGGCCGTCGAACGCGATGGTTCACGCACACCGATCACCCGTATCCCCAGTGGGCGAGCCCTGCGCGGGATTGACCAGGAAGACGCGGGCGACGTCATCAATTTGTACACCGACGGCGTCCTCGACGTCTCCGACGAACGCTTTATCGTGACCGTCGAGGTCCAGGACTGACCGTCCGCTCAGAACGGTGGCGGGTCGACGGTGAATCTGGGTATGCGGCGTTCGGGGTGCACGAGGTAGACGCGACCCGCGGGCGAGGTCCATTCGAGCGCTCCGCCGGGTTTTGCTCTGACTCGCCAGTCCGTGTGGTGTTTGAGGGTGTGGTGGCCGCGGCAGAGCGGGGCGAGGTTGCTGGCGTCGGTGTGTCCGCCGTGGTGCCAGTCGACGGTGTGGTCGATGTCGCACCGGTCGGCGGGGATCCCGCATCCGGGTGCCATGCAGCGTGCCGCGCGCCACGCGACGAGGCGTCGGAGGTCTGCGGGTGGTCGGTACTGCTCGCGTCCGACGGAGAGCACGACACCCGTTTCGGGGTGGGTGAGCACCCGCATCCACCCGGATGCCGCACCGCACAGTTCCCGCGCACGGTCGAGGGGGATGGGTCCGACGCCATAGACCTGCGCGGCGGGGCCTTCTCCAGTGAGCAGTGCCAACGCGGAGACCGTGATCGCGACGGTCGGCCGGATCCCGCGAGCCGCTTCCGGGAGCGATGCGGTTTCACCGTCGATCAGCAGGTCTCCGAACGCGTCGGCCCGTCTCTGATCGAGCGAGCGCTCATCGTCGAGGCTCTTCGCGATCGCGGTGAGCCGCCCGTGAATCGCGTTCGCCTCGACGGCCGGAAGGTGGGCCGTCAGCCACGCCATCCCGTCGGCGCCGGCGTCGACACGGACGTGCCGGTGAGCGACGGCATCCGCGTGGCATTCGGCGAGGGTCGCCTCTCGTTCACGGTCGACGATCCGTTTCATCGCCCGCCGGAACGTGCCCGTCGACATCTCCTCCGACAGGGCGAGCACCTCAGCGACCAGCTCATCCCGCACCTGATCGAGGTCGTCGAGCCCGTCGACGATGATCGTCGCATGGGTCTCGGTGATCGACGCCTCACCCATCGACGCCAGCACGGCCGGGTAGCGATACACCAGCGCCCGTCCGACACCCATGAGCCGTCCGGCGGCATGCTCGGTGATCCGCAACGCCGAGGCGACCTCGAGCCGCACCGACCGCTCCACGAGCACGGCCGTGTCGCCGCGACGGTGCGCCTCGGCGATCGCGTCGTCCCAGAGTTCGACGATGCACCGGTACCGCTGCGCGGCGTGCACGGTCGCCATGTCGGCGCACATCACCACCCAGTCGAGCGTCGTCGGGATGTCGGCGGGCACCTCGACGGGCCACTCGTCGACCCACTCTGCACTGGACATAAACCCAGACTAGAAGGGGGTTCCGACATCGGGTCGCGGCCTCGACACCCGCCTCGCCGGCCCGCTACGGTGCCCCGGAAGCGGACCCCCTGGACACCGGCCCGCACACGGTCCACTCTGGTCGCACACGATGAAGGAGACCGCATGTTCCAGACCGACGGCGCGTACAGCGGGTTCGCTGTCGACGATCTCGACGCCGCCCGCACGTTCTACGCAGAGACGCTCGGCCTCGATGTCACCACTCTCGCCAGTGGCTTCCTCGAGCTGAACCTCGAATCGGGGGGCACGGTGCTGATCTAAGGAAAAGAGCACCACGATCCCGCGGGCTTCACCGTGCTCAACTTTGCCGTCGACGACGTCGAAGCGGCGGTCGACCAGCTCAACGAGAGGGGCGTGCAGACCGCCATCTACGACGATGTACCCACCGACTCGAAGGGCATCATGCGCGAGACCGACGGCCCGATGATCGCGTGGTTCCGCGACCCGGCGGGCAACGTGCTCGCCGTGCACGAGCGCTGAGGTCAGGCCTCCCAGTACCCCACGGCGCAGAGGAGCCGGGTCTCGTCGTCGGCGTCTGCCGGAGGCTCGATCGCGGGAGGGAAGACACCCCACTGGCGCCATTGGTCGGCGCTCGGCACGACGTGCTCGCTCAGCCCGTCGATCAGCGCGGGCGACATCCGGAACGGGATGCCCAGGTGCTTCGCGATGAGCCACGCCTGGAACGCGCGATAGGTCGCCAGGTGCGCGAGCCCCTCCGCCGCCGGGTAGTCGCCGTACTCGAAGCGGAAGACCGTGTCGGGGGCGACGCCCGCGCGCACCGCCGCGGTCGCGACATCGTGCGCCGCGTCGTAGGCGGCGATCGGATCGTCGCCGAGGAGATCGGCATCCGCGAACTCGTCCCCGTCCGCGACAGAGCGGCCCGCGAGCACGCCCGGCACCCACGCTTCGTCGTAGGTGTGCGCGAACACGATGTCCCGGAACGTGGGGTCGGGGGTCGAGGTCCACTCCCCGGGAGCCGGGCGGGCGAGATCGGTCGGATCGATGCGGTCGATGACCGAACGCAGCGCCGCGTCGGCCTCGAGGAACAGCTGCTCAGGTGTCATGGCGCACACGCTAGACCCGCCCGCCGACACCGTCCAGCGGTGCACTCACGAGCCCCCGTGCATGTGGATGCGCTCGCCCGACGCGCTGAAGATGCTCACGACTTCGGCGGGGCCTGCGGCGGTCGCGCCGATGCTGTGGGGAAGGCGGGTGTCGAACTCGACCGCCTCGCCGGGGCCGATCTCGTGCTCGACGCCGTCGAGAACGAGGCGCACCACTCCGCTCAGGACGAAGAACCACTCGGCGCCGTCGTGAACCTTCGGCGAGGCGGCCTCCGCCGTGGGCGGGAACGTGATTTTGAAGGTCTGCAGCGAGGAGTGCTCGAGCGTCAACGGGGCGATCACCATGCCGTCCCGGCGCCGCGTCGCCCGGCGCACGCGCGGGTCGACGGGGTCGGCGCGCACGAGGTCGTCGAGGGTGAGGCCGAGCACGGAGACCAGCGGCACGAGGAGCTCGAGGGAGGCCTGACGCTGACCCGACTCGAGCCGCGAGAGCGTGCTCGCGGACATGCCGACCTTCCCCGCCAGGTCGGCAAGGGTCCATCCGAGCTGCTGCCGGGCCGTGCGCAGCCGCAGCCCCACCCGATCGACATCCATTGACATGAGGCCAGTTTGCCATTTCCGCAAGCAAGGTTGCCGTTTCCGCGAACTCCGCGCCACGGTGGATCCATGACAGACACTCTCTGGGACGCCCTCATCATCGGCGGCGGGACCGCCGGCCTGAGCGCCGCGCAGATGCTCGGCCGGGCTCGGCGCCGCACCCTTGTGATCGACGCGGGATCGCCGCGCAACCGGTTCGCCGGGCACATGCACGGCGTACTCGGCCACGACGGACGCTCGCCCCTCGACCTGCTCGCCGCCGGACGCACCGAAGCCGAGGCGTACGGCGTCGCCTTCGCCGCGGCCACGGTCTCCCGGTTGGTCGATGCCGGAGACCACATCGACATCGAGTGCGACGACGGCGCGACGCTGTCGGCGCGCAGCGTGCTCCTCGCGAGCGGCGTCGCGGACGACCTTCCTGACATCCCCGGCCTCCGGGAGCAGTGGGGACGCGGAGTCCTCCACTGCCCGTACTGCCACGGCTACGAGGTCGCGGGCCGGCGCCTCGGCGTGCTGGCGACCTCGCCCGCCAGCCTCCACCAGATCGAGCTCATCCGGCAGTGGAGCGACGATGTCACCGCGTTCACCGCTGCGGCCGGGCCGTTCGACGCCGAGGTGTCCGCACGGCTTTCCGCGCGCGGCATCCGGGTGGTCACCACCGCCGTGACGGCGGTGCAGGAGCGGGAGGGCACCCTCGTCGGCGTGACGACGGCAGACGGTGCCGAGCACCCGATCGACGCGCTCTTCACCGCGCCCGTCCCGCGCCTCCTCCTGGGTTTCGCCGACGAGCTCTCCCTCGCCGCATCGGATCAGCCCGGGGGTGGCGTCGCCGTCGACGCGCGCGGAGCCACGAGTCACGCGCGGATCTTCGCGGCAGGCAACGTCGTCTCGCCGTACGGCAACGTGCCACTGTCGATGGGGCAGGGCTCCATGGCGGGCGCGGGCATGAACGCCGTCCTCGTGCAGGAGGATGCCGCGGACGCCGTCGCCGCGCTGTCAGTCGCCGCGCACTGACGCGGCAGCGGCCGCCGCGCGCGCCAGCCAGGCCGGCGGCGGCCCGAAGCGCTGGAACGGGACGAGCCGTCCCGCCGCCGAGTCGACGAGGAGCGCCTGGAACCGGTCGATGCGCGTCTGCTCGCGCTTGGCGCTGCCGACCCAGTGGGTGACGGCCCGCCGGTACGACGGGATCGCGGCATCCCAGAACGCCTGCGCGGCAGGGTCGGCGGCGAGCGCGGCCCGCTGCGCGTCGGTCAGCTCGCTTTGGAGCTCGTGCGCGTACACGCCGGTGCGCTCGGGCACGCGGCGCTCGTAGGCGGCGATGCCGGCCGGCAGCATCCGCCCCTCAGCCCGCAGCCTCTCGACGTGCGCCACGTTCACCGCACTCCAGATCGATGCCGCCTTGCGCGGGGTCCACCGCTGCATCCGTGCTCCGTCTCCCGCCGGACGGCTGACCGAATCGATCCAGCCGACGCAGAGCGCCTCGGGCACGGCGTCGGCCCAGGTCAGTCCCTGCCGCGGATCACCCTTGCGATAGAACAGCGTCCAGATCTCGGGGGCCGACTCGTGGTTCGCCTCGAGCCAGACCCGGAACTCCGCCGCCGACGCGAAGAAGACGGGGTCGGATGCCGGTGCTGCCATGCCGTGACGGTAGCACCGGCCTCCGACGCGGGCTCAGTGGAGGTCGAGGTGGTTCCAGGCTCCGGGCTGGTCGAGCTGGGCGTAGGAGACCTCGGCGCCGGCATCCGTGACCGACGCGGTGCACAACAGGAGGGACAGCGTCGGATAGCCGTGCGGACGGTTGTCGCGGATGATCGCGCGGTCATCGGTGGGCGGGAGCTCGGTGGTCTCCTCCAGAGCCGCCAGCCACGCCTCGACCCAGTCGCCCTGCGCGGCGGTCTCGGCGAACCGGCTCCGCCACGCGGCGATGCGCGCCGTCTTCGGATCGTCGACGTCGTCGTGGGCGATCATGTGGACCCCGGGGGCGAGCTCGGCGACCCGAACGGATTCACCGTCCCACATCGATACGCGCGCCCGGCCGGAAGAGACCTCCAGCAGGTTGAAGCCGTGCGTCGGCGGCGCATCGGCGAGCGCCCGCCCCGCGACCGCATCGAGCACGATGTGCCCGCGGGATCCGGTGGCCGCTGCGTCGTCGATGAGATCGGCCCGGTTGAGGACGACCGCGAGCCGGCCCGCGGCGGGATCCGCGGCGAGCCACGCCCCGCCGGCGCGCGTATCGCGCACGCCGACGACGCCCGGGAGCTCCGGCCACCACGTGCCGAGCGGGTCCCAGGCACGGGTCGGGTCTTCGTCGCGGACGGCGAGGAGCCGCACGGCGGCGCCGGGATCCTCGGGGACATGGACGATGACGGTGCACATCGCGGGGCCCTTCCGGGTCCGAGCCCGTGGCAGGATCGGACCATGTTCGTCGTCGTGGGCGTCTCAGGCGGTATCGCCGCATACAAGACGGTGCAGGTGGTTCGTGCGCTGGTCACCAACGGGCACGAGGTGCACGTTGTTCCCACCGACGACGCGCTGCGCTTCGTCGGGACCGCCACCTGGGAGGCGATCAGCCGCCATCCTGTCACGACGAGCGTGCACGACGACGTCGCCGAGGTGAGGCACGTGGCCCTCGGGACCAAGGCCGACCTGGTGATCGTCGCCCCCGCCACCGCGAACACGCTCGCGAAGATGGCGGCGGGCATCTCCGACAATCTGCTCGGCGTCACGCTGCTCGCGACGACCGCTCCCGTCGTCGTCGCCCCCGCCATGCACACCGCGATGTGGGACCACGCCGCGACCCGCGCCAACATCGCGACCCTCCGCGCGCGCGGCGTGCACATCGTCGGGCCGGCCGACGGGCCCCTGACCGGCGGCGACAGCGGCCCGGGTCGCATGGTGGAGCCCGACGAGATCGTCGCCGAGGCGCTCGCTGCCGCCGGAGAGACGGATGCCGTCACGCCGGGCGATCTCGACGGCGTGCGCGTCGTCGTCTCGACGGGAGGCACCCGCGAACCCATCGACCCCGTCCGCTTCATCGGAAACCGCTCGAGCGGACGCCAGGGCGCCGAGGTGGCGCTGGCCGCCGCCGCACGCGGCGCCCGGGTGCACATCGTCGCGGCGCACATCGAGGGCCCCGTGCTCGACGAGGTGCTCCGGCATCCGTCGGTCACCGTCGAGCGGGTCGGGACGACGCTCGAGCTGCAGACCGCCATGGTCACCGCGGCCACAGACGCCGATGCGATCGTGATGGCGGCGGCGGTCGCCGACTTCTCCGTGCCGGAGGTCTCGGATGTCAAGATCCGCAAGGAGGACGGCACGGTCACCCTCGACCTGGTCGAGAACCCCGACATCCTCGCGGGTATCGTCCGGGACCGTCGCCCGGGCCAGACGATCGTCGGCTTCGCGGCCGAGACCGCGGCCGGCGACGAGGAGCTTCGTGAGCGGGGCATCCGCAAACGCGCCCGCAAGGGCGTCGACCTCCTCGCGGTGAACCTCGTCGGCTGGACCGAAGGCTTCGAGACCCCCGGAAACCGTGCGCTGTTCGTCGACGCCACGGACGAGGTCGTCGCCGAGGCGGCCGGCACGAAGCGCGAAGTCGCCGACGCGCTGTGGGACGCGGTGCTGCGACTGCGCTGAGCGCGCGCCCGCCGGGCCGACTCGGTGTCCGGCCACCGGAACCCATCCGATTCGCCGACGGTTCCGAAGAACTGTGTGCTGCCCACAGGGCGCGCCGTTTTGTGGTGCGCCCGCACACCCGTTCACCGATCGAGGCCCGATGCGTCAGACCGCCACTCCTCTCCTCGCCGATGTCGAGGAGCACCGGAACATCACCGACCTCCTCGTGCGGCGTGCGCAGTCCGCGCCCGAGCACGTCGCGTTCGACGTCGCCGACGGCCCCGGCCGCTGGCGCGGCGTCACGACCGCATCGTTCTCCGATGAGGTGCGCACCCTCGCCAAGGGCTTCATCGCCGCGGGCCTCCAGCCCGGCGATGCACTGGCGATCATGGCGCCCACCCGGTACGAGTGGGCCGTGGCCGACCTGGCCGCCTGGTTCGCGGGCGCCGTCGTCGTCCCCGTCTACGACACCTCGTCACCCCTCCAGGTGACCGCGATCGTCGCCGACGCCGATGTGCGCCTGGGCATCGGCGGCACCCTCGCGCAGACGCGGCTGCTGGCCGACGCGTTCGCGTCGACCGGCACCGGCGCGCTCGGCGCGTTCGCGATGGATGCCGGGGAGATCGGAGGCGACCCCCCCGCCACCGTCGCAGACCTCGCGGCGCGCGCCGGAGACGTCGACGACGCCACCCTCGAGCGTCACCGCACGGCGGCCGGCCTCGATTCGGCGGCCACCATCGTCTACACCTCGGGTACGACCGGCGAGCCCAAGGGCGCCGTGCTCACCCACCGGAACTTCCTCGGCCAGGTGCTCAACATCGCCGCCGCCTACGGCGAGGTCGTCCACCCTGCCGGCAACACGATCATCTTCCTGCCCCTCGCCCACGTCCTCGCCCGAGGGCTCCAGCTCATCTGCCTCGCGAACGGCATGCGCATCGCGCACCTGAGCGACACGACCGCCGTCGTCGAGACGCTCAGCGCGCTGCGGCCGACCTTCCTCGTCGTCGTGCCGCGCGTGCTGCAGCGCATCCAGAACGCCGCGGCGCAGAAGGCCGCGAACGCCCGTCTCACGGGCGTCTGGCGCACCGCGGTCCGCACCGCCGAAGCCTGGGGCGCCGCCGCCGAGGGCCCCGTCGACGACGAGCCCGCGACCGGCCCGTCGCTCGCGCTCCGCCTCCGCCACCGGCTCCTCGACCGGATGTTCTACGCGCGGCTCCGCCAGATCATGGGCGGCCGTATCGACTACGTCCTCTCGGGCGGCGCGCGCCTCGACCGCGACCTGTCGCTCTTCTTCCGCGGCATCGGCGTTCCCGTCATCGAGGGGTACGGCCTCACCGAGACGACCGCACCGCTCACCGGCAACCTCCCCAGCGACATCCGGGCAGGCACCGTGGGGCGGCCGCTGCCCGGATCGACCGTGCGCATCAGCGCCGAGGGAGAGGTGCTCGCCAAGGGCATCGGCATCTTCGACGGCTATCGCAACCCCGCCCACAACGAGGGCGCGTTCGTCGACGGCTTCTTCCGCACCGGCGACCTCGGCCGGCTCGACGACCACGGCCGCCTCATCATCGAGGGTCGACTGAAGGACGTCATCGTCACATCGACGGGCAAGACCGTCGTCCCCGCGCCGTGGGAGTTCGCCGTCGAGGCGCACCCGCTGATCTCGCACGCCGTCATGGTCGGCGAGGGGCGGTCGTACCTGTCGGCGATCCTGCTGCTCGACCCCCTCGCCCTCGCCGAACGCGGGTGGCTCCCGGCATCCGGACCCGGCGCCGTCCGGCCGGGAGCGCTCGACGAGCTCGCCGACGATGCCCTCCGCTCCGAGGTGCAGGCGGCCGTCGACGCGGCGAACGCGCGCGTCGCCCACAGCGAGCAGGTGCGCCGATTCGCCCTCGTCGTCGCCGACCTCGACGACACCACGATCATCACCCCGACCCTCAAGATCAAGCGCCGCGTCGTGCTCGATCGCGGCTCCGCCGTCGTCGAGCACCTCTACGGCTGATCCCCCCGCATCCCACCCCCACCCGACTCGGAAGGCACCCCTTGTCCCCCACCGCACGCGCCTCGATCCTGACCGTCGTGGTCACTCTCGTGATCGGCGGCCTCGTCGCCCTCGCCGGCAGTCAGGGCGGCGTCACCGTCGGCGGCATCCCGCTGTTCGCCGCCGCCGTCGCTGCGGCCTTCCTGGTGCAGATCATCGTCTTCATCCCGTCGGCGCTGGCCCGCACCGAGCGCTTCTTCGACGCCACCGGCAGCGCGACGTTCATCCTCGTCACCCTCGGCGTGCTGCTGGCGCAGCCGGGCGGCGACGTCCGCAGCATCATCCTGACCGTGATGGTCGTCGCATGGGCGGTGCGCCTCGGCTCGTTCCTGTTCCTGCGCATCCACCGCTCGGGCGCCGACGACCGCTTCGACGACATCAAGGTGTCGCCGCTGCGCTTCCTGCGCGTCTGGGTGATCCAGGGCCTGTGGGTCAGCGTCACCTCCGCTGCCGCGTGGATCGCGATGGCCGCCCCGGCGAACGACCGCGCCGGGTTCGACGTCTTCGCCGGTGTCGGCATTGCCATCTGGGCGATCGGCCTCGTGATCGAGATCGTCGCCGACCTCCAGAAGAACGCCTTCAAGGCCGATCCCGCGAACCGCGGCACCTTCATCCGCACGGGGCTGTGGTCGCGATCGCGTCACCCCAACTACTTCGGCGAGATCCTCGTCTGGGTGGGCGTCGCCGTCGTGGCGGTGCCCGTCTTCGAGGGCTGGCAGTGGATCGGCCTGCTGTCGCCGCTGTTCGTCATCCTCCTGCTCACCCGGGTCAGCGGCATCCCGCTGCTCGAGAAGAAAGCCGACGACCGCTGGGGCGGTGACGCCGACTACGAGGCCTTTAAGGCCGCGACACCGGTGCTCGTCCCCTCGCTCGTCCGCCCGAAGGTCGCAGCGCCGAGCGCCGCCTGATCGGGCAGAGGTGGCCGGCGGGCGCCGGCCACCTCCTCTCTCAGCCCAGGACGTCGAGCGTCGGCGCCGGCGTGCCGTGGACGTGCTCACCGAGGAAGCCGAACACCGTCTCGTACCAGACGACGGCGTGCTGCGGCTTCAGGACCCAGTGGTTCTCGTCGGGGAACATCAGGAAGCGGTGCTCGGTCGTGCCGTCATCGGCGCCGACGTGCTCGTTCAGCTCCGACCAGAGTCGGAGGCTCTCGCCGACGGGCACCCGGTAGTCGCGGTCGCCGTGGATCACGAGCAGCGGGGTGCGGACGTCGGCGACGAAGCGATGGGGCGAGTTCTCGATCATCGCCTCGGGCGTGAAGATGCGCTGCCAGTACGACGAGCTGTCCGTGGTTCCCGCGAACTGGTCGAGGGCCCACAGGCTGGCGTGCGTCACGATGGCACGGAACCGATCGGTGTGGCCCGCGATCCAGTTCGCCATGTACCCGCCGAACGACCCGCCCATCGCCGCTGTCTTCGTCTCGTCGATGTCACTGCGCGCCTCGACGGCGTCGGTGATCGCGAGGAGGTCGGTGTACGGCTTCGCGCCCCAGCTGTTCCACCCGCGGGCGATGAAGTCGAGGCCGTAGCCGGTCGACAGCGCCGGGTCGGGAAGGAGCACCGCGTAGCCGCGCGCCACCGCGAGCTGAGGAGTCCACCGCCAGCTCCACGCGTTCCAGCTGTTGAGCGGCCCGCCGTGGATCCACAGCAGCAGCGGCGCCGGGCTCGCAGCGTCGGCGCCGTGCGGCAGCAGCAGCCACCCGCGGATGCGGGCGCCGTCCTCGGCGGTGGTCTCGACCTCGGTCATCGTCGCCGCCGTCGCCGGTGCCGGCGCCGGTGTCGCGAGGGTGGTCACGGTGCCGTCCGGATCGATGCGGACAGGGTGCGGCGGCACCATCCACGACGATCGCAGTGCCACGATGGCCCCCGAGCGGCGGTCGACGCTGACATGCGTGTACGTGTGCTCGTCGGTGGTGAGCTGCTGGGCGGGCCCGCCGTCCAGCGGGATGCGGAAGACCGGGCCGCGACCGTCGTGATCGGCGGTGACGATGAGCGCCTCGTCGCCGGCGTCGAAGGTCAGACTCGACGGCCACCGGTCCCACCCCTCGCCGATGCGGCGGGCCTCCGACCCGTCGATGCGCGACACCCACAGCTCCTGGTCGGCGGGGCCCTCGGGCGACCCGAAGGCCGACCGGACGGAGGCGACCCACGCGCCGTCGGCGCTCACCGTGGGGGCCTCGGCCGACATGTCCCGCTCGTCGAACAGGGCCCTGCGCTCCCCCGTCTCCACGTCGATGGCGACGAGCGCGAAGCGGGCGTCGCGGCCCTGCGGCACGCGAAGGGCCGCGATCAGCGTGCGTCCGTCGGGGGTGAGGGCGGCACCTGCGCTGTCGCCCGACCGGCCCGGGCCGGGGGTGAGGTCGCGGGGGCGCGGCAGCTCCGCAGGGTAGGGCGTGGTGGCATCCGCTTCATCGGCGGCAGCCTCGGATGCCGCGGCGGAGCCGATCGTGTCGGCCAGGTCCGACAGGTCGAGGGAGAGCAGGTGGGGCGCATCGGGGCCGAGGTCGGCGTCCCAGTACCGCACCGGATAGGTCGCGTGCAGGATCGCGGAGACCTTGCGCTTCTTCCGCTCCGCGCGGAGCGCCGCATCGGCTTCGAGGGTGCCCGCCGAGGGGAGGAGTCCAGCCGAGACGACGGCGACGGATGCCGCATCGGCGACGGCCGCGATGGCTCCCACTCCGCCCGCGAGACGGCTGATCGCGCGCGCCTCTCCTCCGGCGGCCGGCAGGCGCCACAGCTGCGCCGCAGCCTCGTCGTCGTCGCCGTCGGCGTCGGGACGACCACTGACGAACAGGAGATCGCCGTCCGCCGTGAACGCCGCGCCCTGCTCGCCCTTCGCCGATCGCGTGAGCCGGCGCGGCGACCCGCCGCCACCGGCGGGCACTTCCCACAGGGCCCTGCCGTATCCGGTGCGGTCGGAGTTCAGTGTGGCGACCGTGAGCACGGCGCGGGCGCCGTCGGGCGAGAGGCACACGGCCTCGATGCGGGGCAGCGCGATGAAGTCGTCGAGGGAGGAGAACGGAGTCTGCGGCATCCCCCCACGCTAACCGCGGGCGGTGTCAGCGCACGATGTCTGCCGTGGAGACGACCGTGGCGAACTCGCCGTCGAGGTTGGTGGCCGTCATCCCTGCGAGGGTCGCGGCGGCGACGGTGGTGCCGTCGGGCGCGAGACGGTCGAACGTGTGGGTCGCGTCGAGCGCGAAGTAGACGTCGTATCCGAGATTGGCGCCCACGCGCGCCGTCGTCTCGCAGCAGTGATTGGTCGTGATGCCGGCGATCACCACCTGAGTGAGTCCCTGCGCCTGCAGCCAGGCGTGGAGGTCGGGAGCGCCGTGGAAGGCGGAGTTGACGGTCTTCGTCACCCACAGATCGGGCTCCCCCGACACGACGTCCTTCATCTCGTTGCCCACCTGACCCGGGCGGAGCGGCGACCCTTCGGTGCGCGAGTCGTGCCGCACGAACACCAGCGGCCAGCCGTGCTCCCGCGCGTGCGCAATCAGCGCGGCGATGTTCTCCTCGCAGGCGGGGTTGTCCCGGCGCCCCCAGGAGCCCGCGTCGTCGAAGCCCTTCTGCACGTCGATCACGACGAGGGCGGGCCGGCCGAGGTCGACGGGGCGGGGAGGAATTCGCACGAGTCGAGCCTGTCACGGCCGCGCCGGCGACGACGGTCACGAGGCGGCGGAATCCTGCCCATCACCCTCGAGCCGCCGGGCCGCGGTCAGACCTCGATGCCGACGGCCGCGCTGCAGCGGGCGAGCTCGTCGTCCGAGAGCGCGAGGTCCGCCGCCTGGGCGGAGTCGGTGATCGACGCCGCACGGCTCGCGCCGGGGATCGGGATGACGGTGCTCCCGAGCGAGAGCTCCCAGGCCAGGACGACCTGCTGGGGGCTGACGCCGTGCGCCCGGCCGATCTCGGCGAACGCGGCGAAACGCTCACCGACCGATCGGGCGCCGCCGCCGGTGCCGCCGAGGGGGCTCCAGGGGAGGAACGCGATGCCGCGCTCGACGCAGTGCGCGAGCTCACCGTAGCTGCCGGAGTGACGGGGTGAGAACTCGTTCTGCACACTCGTCAGGTTGCCCTCGCCGAGCACCTGCTCGGCGATGTCGATCTCCTCGACGCTGGCGTTCGAGATGCCGACGGCGCGGATCTTGCCCTCCTGCTGCAGCGTCTTGAGGTTCTCCATGATGTCGCCGTAGACCATCCAGCGGTCGGGCCGGTGGTACTGGTACAGGTCGATCACGTCGACGCGCAGCCGGCGCAGCGACGCCTCGACAGCGCTGCGGAGGTAGGCGAGCGAGCCGTCGCGGCCGAAGTCCTTCTCGGCGGTGCGGGTGATGCCGCCCTTGGTGGCGACGACGATCGACGACCGGTCGCCGCCCCAGCCGGCGAGGGCGTCGGCGACGATCTCCTCGTTGTGGCCCATCGTGTCCCAGCTGGGCGCGTAGATGTCCGCCGTGTCGATGAGGGTCACGCCGGCGTCGAGCGCGGCGCGGACGGTCGCGACGGCGTCGTCATGCGAGGGGAAGGTGTTGCTGCTGTTCATCGAGACCGGCATGGCACCGAGCCCGATGGCCGAGACGGTGAATGGTCCGAGGGTGCGCTGCTGCATGGGTCTCCTTCGACGGGGTGGGGTGTTCCATCTCCACCCTGCCACCGGCGCACCCCTCCGGATGCGGCCTTGACAGCGCCCGGCGCGATCAGCGTGAGGTCAGCTGGTCCTTCACCTGACGGCGCAGCACCTTGCCGATCTGCGACCGGGGCAGGTCGTCGACCTGCACGACGCGGCGCGGCACCTTGTACGAGGCCAGGTGCGACCGCGTGAACTCCTTGAGCGCGCCCGCGTCGAAGCTCGCCGCGGGCTTCAGCACGACGGCTGCGATGACGTCTTCGCCGCCCGAGGGCCGGGGCACTCCGACGACAGCGGCCGCCTCGACGTCGGGATGCAGGATCAGCACCTGCTCGACCTCGCTCGGGCTCACGTTGAAGCCGCCGGTGATGATGAGCTCCTTGACGCGGTCGACGACCGTGACGAATCCGTCCTCCGACACGGTGACGATGTCGCCGGTGCGGAGCCAGCCGCCCTCGAGCAGGACGGCCGCGGTCTCGTCAGGACGACGCCAGTAGCCCTGGAACACCTGGGGTCCGCGGATGAGAAGCTCGCCGGCTTCGCCGATCGCGCGCTCCGTCGTGGGGTCGTCGGGGTCGACGACCCGGATCTCGGTGCTGGGGAAGGGAACGCCCACGGTGCCGGGGCGCCGGCTCGGGCCGATCGGGTTGCCGAGGGCGACCGGGGAGGTCTCGGTCATGCCGTAGCCCTCGACGAGGAGCCCTCCGGTGGCCTCCTCCCAACGCGTGACGGTCGGCACGGGCAGGCTCATCGCGCCCGAGATGGCGAAGCGGATGCTGGACAGGTCGACGCCCTTGCGCGTGCTCGCGCGCGAGAGCGCGTCGTAGATCGGCGGGACGCCGGGGAGGAACGTCGGCGGCGAGCCCTTCAGCGCGGCGATGGCCAGATCGACGTCGAACTTCGGGAACAGCACGATGCGCGCACCGATCGACACGGCGAAGGTCAGGCAGAGCGTGAGGCCGTAGGCGTGGAAGAGCGGGAGCACCGCGTAGAAGGTCTCCTCGCCCTCGCGGAGGCCCGGCACCCAGGCGCGCCCCTGCGCCGCGTTCGAGCGGAGGTTGCGGTGGGAGAGGATCGCCGCCTTCGGCGTGCCGGTGGTTCCGCTGGTCAGCTGGAGCAGCGCCGTGTCGTCGAGCGCCGGGGCGGGGAACTTGCGCGAGAGGTGGCGCGCCTGCGAGAACTGGTCCCACCGGAGAACGCCGCGGGTGGCGGGCTTGGCCGTCATGGCGGAGCGGCGTTCGCGGGCTGCGGGGATCGGCAGACGCAGAGCGAGGCGCTTGGCCAGCGGCAGGGCATCCGTCATGTTCACGGCCACGACGGCAGACGGCGCGATGTCGCTCGGGAACTCGGCGACGATGTCGGCGATCTTGTCCCACACGATCGCGACGACGGCTTCATGCACCTCGAACTGGTGCCGCAGCTCGCGCGCGGTGTAGGTCGGGTTGTGCTCGACGACGATCGCGCCGAGGCGGAGGATCGCGTAGAACGCGATGACGTGCTGCGGGCAGTTGGGCAGGATGAGGGCGACGCGATCGCCCTTTTCGACGCCGAGCTTGCGGAGCGCGTTCGCGGCACGGGAGACCTGATCGCCGAGCTCGGCGTAGGTGGTCTCGGCGCCGAAGAACTCGCACGCGACGCGGCTGCCGTAGCGGGTCACCGCCGCGTCGAGCAGGTCGACGAGAGTCTCGGTGACGGGCGCGATCTCATGGGGCACACCCTCGGCGTACGACGCCAGCCAGGGCCGGTCGTGCAGGGGGGACGGGGTCGCGCTCATCGGTTCCTCCTCGGGGCTGTTCCGCCAGCGTAGGGTGCGGAATCGGTGTGGCTGCTGTGTGCGGCGAGGGCCGCGTCGATCAGAGTCTCCGCGGCGGCGCGGGCGTCGGCCGCGGCGTCGGGGCTGCCGCTGATGGCCGCCGTCGTCTGGGCGCCCTCGGCGAGGAGCGACAGCTGAGCGGCGAGGCGCGCCGGTGCGCCGACGTCGTCGACGAGGGCGGCCACGTACTGCTGGAAGTCGCGCTTCTGCTGCTGCGCGACCTCGGCGACGGCGGGCATGACGGCGCCGATCTCGCCGAACGCGTTGATGAACCCGCATCCGCGGAAGTCGTCCTGGCAGAACCAGTCGCCCAGGAAGTCGTAGATCGCCAGCAGCTTCTCGCGGGGCGACGTCGCGCCGGCACGGGCGGCGGCGATGCCGGCATCCCAGATCCCGCGGCGGTGCTGCAGCACGGCGACGAGGAGCGCCTCTTTTGAGGGGAAGGCGGCGTACAGGCGCTTGAGGGAGACGCCGGCGGCGGCGCGGACCTCGTCCATCCCGACCGAGTGGATGCCGCGCGCGTAGAAGAGCTCGTCGGCGGCGGCGACGATGCGCTCGCGGTCGCTGATCGGTTCGGTCATAGCCGCGCTCTCCGTTCTGTTCGTTCGGGCTTCACCCGCTCTCCACCGCGGGGTCTTGCGGTGAGAACGTTCGTTCTCTAGCATAGGGCTCATCACCCAGAGAACGCTCGTTCTCACACTTGGAAGGATCACCATGGGCTCCATCACCGTCGGCACCGAGAACTCCACCCCCATCGAGCTGTACTACGAAGACCACGGCACCGGTCAGGCCGTCGTCCTGATCCACGGCTACCCGCTCAACGGCACGTCGTGGGAGCGCCAGAGCCGCGAACTTCTGGATGCCGGTTACCGCGTCATCACCTACGACCGCCGCGGATTCGGCGCATCGTCCAAGGTCACCACCGGGTACGACTACGACACCTTCGCCGCCGACCTCGATGCCGTCCTCACGACCCTCGACCTCACCGACGTCATCCTCGTCGGCTTCTCGATGGGCACCGGTGAGCTGGCCCGTTACGCCAAGCTCTTCGGCACCGACCGCATCGCGAAGTTCGCTTTCCTCGCCTCGCTCGAGCCCGGGATGCTGACGCACGGCGTGCCCCAGTCGGTCTTCGACGGCATCGCCGAGGCCGCACACGCCGACCGGTTCGCCTGGTTCACGCAGTTCTACAAGGACTTCTACAACCTCGACGAGAACCTCGGCTCTCGCATCTCGCAGGAGGCCGTCACCGCCAGCTGGAACACCGCGACCCAGAGCGCTCCGGTCGCCGCCTACGCCGTCGTCTCGTCGTGGATCGAGGACTTCGCCGACGACGTCGCCGCCGTCAAGGCGAGCGGCAAGCCGGCGCTGATCGCGCACGGCACCTCCGACAACATCCTCCCGATCGACGCGACCGGTCGCCCCTTCCACGAGGCCCTTCCCGACGCCGAGTACCACGAGATCGACGGCGCCCCCCACGGGATGCTGTGGACGCACGCCGACGAGGTCAACGCCATCCTGCTGCCGTTCGTGAAGAGCTGATCGCTCGCGGCAGGTGACCGACCTGCGGGCCGGGCGGAGTCTCCGTCCGGCCCGCAGACGTCAGCGGTAGACCGCCGATGCGTCAGAGTGGGGTGATGGCTTCCGCTCCCGACCTCATGGCATACGACCTCGACGCGCTGCGCGAGCGGGTGATGCCCGAGACCGGGGGCACGGTCTCCTCGAGCATCCCGCAGCTGGCCGACGCCGACCCGGACCTCTGCGGGATCGCCCTCGCCTCGGTCGGCGGCGAGACCAGCTCGAGCGCGCAGGCCGACATCGCCTTCAGCATCCAGTCGGCGGTGAAGCCCTTCCTCTTCGCGCTCGCGCTGCAGGACACCGATCGGGCGGCGCTCGGCCGGATCGGCATCGAGCCCACCGGCGAAGCGTTCGATGCGATCAAGCTCGAAAGCGGCACCGGCCGCCCGCCCAACCCGATGGTCAACGCGGGGGCGATCCTCACGAGCGCGCTCGTCGACGGCGACGACGTCGAGCAGCGCACCGCCCGCATCGTGTCGGGACTGTCGGCCTTCGCCGGCCGCCCCCTGACGGTCGACGACGACGTGGCCCGGAGCGAACACCTGCTCGGCGACCGCAACCACGCCCTCGCCCACCTGATGCGCGCGGAGGGCACGCTCCAGGTCGGCGCCGACGAGGCGATCGCCGTCTACGCGCAGGCCTGCGCGGTGCTCGTCGACGCGACGGCCCTGGCCGTGATGGGGGCGACGCTCGCCGCCGGCGGGGTCAACCCCGGCACGGGCGAGCGCGTCGTCTCGCGCGAGGTCGCGCGCGATGTCATGGCGGTGATGGCGACGTGCGGGGTCTACGACGGGTCGGGGCGATGGATGCGGGAGGTCGGCGTGCCGGCGAAGTCGAGCGTGTCGGGTGCGATCGTGATGTCGGTTCCCGGAGTGCTCGGCGCGGCCGTCGTCAGCCCGCCCCTCGACGAACGCGGGACGAGCGTCCGCGGTCACCGCGCCAGCGACCTGCTCAGCGCCGAGCTGGGACTCCATCTGTTCGCGGTGTGACACCCCGCCCGCCGGCGACCCGGGCGCGCATCACAAATTGATAACAAGAAATCCTTGCCACCGTTATCTCGTCGTTATAGAGTCTGAGCACGGTAGATGTTTTGCTGTGGCACCTACCGACATGTGATTGCAGGACACTCTTGGTGCAAGGGACAAGGGCCGGCTGGATGCCTCTCCAGCCGGCCCTTACTCTTTCCCCGGGGATCGGGGCTCGACGTCACATCAGGGCGCGTCGCCGCCAGATGAGCAGTGCGCCGAGTGCGACGAGCACGGTGCCGGCTCCGGCGCCGAGCCAGACGACGCCCGTGTCACCACCGGTCTGCGCCAGCGATCCTTCTCCGGATGCCGGCACTGCCGGCGCCGCATCCACGTCGTCGCCCGGCTCATCCGAACCGTCGGACGGCCCCGCCGCGGTGGGCTCGGGGCTAGGCTCCGGCGACGGCGCGGGGGTGGGCTCGGCAGACGGCTCCGGCGACGGCTCGGGGGCCGGGTCCGGCGACGGCGCGGGCGTGGGCTCAGGCGACGGGACGGGAGCGGGCACGACGGGCGGTGCACCGAGCGACACGTCGCCGTCCGCACCGACGGTGACCGTCGCGCTCATGGCCGCGGCCAGGTCGAGCCGCTGCCAGCTCTCCTCCTCGCCGACGTCGAGCGGATGACCCGCCGGCGCGGCGGTGAGTGCGAGCACCTGACGGCGCTGCGCATTGCTCAGGTCGGGGTGGCTCGAGGCCAACAGCGTCTCGGCGCCGGCCGGAACGACCACGGGCGCGTCGGTCGCCCCGATCGCGGGGAAGTCGTATCCGAGCCGGTCCTCGTAGGACGAGAGCGCCGCCTCGGTCGACAGGTACGGCGTGTCTGCGACGATGCAGGCGGCGAGATCGTCGCCGCAGCCTTCTTCGAGGACGCCGCGGAGCTCACGTGACGCCTCGGCCACGAGGCCGCGCATCTGCTCGTCCGCGAGACGGAGCTGCACGATCTTCTGACCCATCATGCGCCCGCTGATCACATCGAGCGCGTAGTGCGCTCCCATGACGATGCGGTTGTCGCCCGCCTCGGCCGTGCGCGCCAGGATCTGCGGGGCGAGCTCGGGGAGCATGACGGCCAGGGTCGTGCCCTGCCAGAACGCCTGAGAGGTGTGACCCGAGGGGAACGCGCCGCTGGTGGAACCCCACGCGTCGCCGCCCACCTTGTCGACGTAGGTGAGCTGCGTCGTCGGATCGAGCCGCAGGTAGGGCCGGTCGTAGTCGAAGAAGTTCTTGGGCGGGTTGGTCGACGACGACGACCCGATCTTGCCGCCGCTCTTGCTCAGCAGCCACGTGGTCTTGGGCAGCTCACCGGCCTCGACGGCCTTCGCGTAGATGTCTCCCAGCCGCTGGCCCAGGCCGTCGGCCATCGTGAGCGACATGTCGCCGTACTGGTCGACGATCGCCCGTTCGCGCTGCGCAGCAGAGGCGGTGAGGTTGATCCGGCTCGTTAGCTCGTCGTTGTACGTCATGACTGCGGGGTTGCCGGCCTCGGCCCGGTCGGTGCGCAGCCCGCTGAACACGTCCATCATCCGGATCGACCAGTTCGAGGGGTCGGGGGCAGACGCATCGCCGGTCGCCGCGGTCGCGTCCGACGCGTACGAGGAGGTCTTCTGCTCCTCGGCGAATCCTGGGGCGGCTGCCGTGGTGGCGGCCATCGCGGGGGTCGCCGCCAGGGCGCACGACACCGCTATGCCGATCCCCCCGAGTGCTGCTGCCGCTGTCCGTGTCTGTCGTCTTCTGCTGTGCACCGTGGCCACTCGCGCTTCTTCTCGTCCTCGCCGCGGGGGTGCCCACGGTCCCGCGCAGTCTGATCAGCGAACGAGAACAGCCGGTGTACCGAGGGTGACGGCGCGACGACGCCGAGGGGGGATCAGACGCCGCCGCCGCCTCCGCCGCCCGCGCCCCCACCGGCGAAACCCCCACCGGTGGACCCGCCCGACGATGACGACGATGCGGCCGCGACCGACAGCGATCCGATGCCCGCGGAGAACGACGAGACGTTGAACGCCGCCGCGCCGGCGTACCAGGTCGGGGTCATCGTCTGGGTGTTCTCGTACAGCACGGCGAGCTGCGACGCCCACTCCTTCTCCTGCCCGAACACCACGGCATAGGGAAGAAGCGCCTCGTACAGCGCCAGCATCTGCCGGGGGTCGCCGACGTCGACCGCGACGCGCTCGGCACCGTCGGGCGACTGCAGCATGCGGATGCGGTCCGCCTCTGCCCATTCGATGAACTGCCGCAACCCGGCCAGGTGATCGCGGACCTCGGCGCCGTCCGCACTCAGCGGTGTGTGCACGAGGCAGACGATCGCGACGACGAGGAGAAGAGGCGCGGTGATGAGCAGTGTCACGGGCCAGAGCGGGTCGACAGCGGCATCCAGCATCGACGCACTGCACACGAGCACCACGACCGCCGCGGCGAGCCCGACGAGCAGCGGACCCAGCCGCGCCCACACCGACACCCGGCGGTAGAGCCCGCGCGCCTTGAGCGCTTTGCCGGCCTCAGCCAGGATCTTCTGCGCACGCGTGGAGACACGGGTGTCCTGACTCCCGAACTCGTAGGTGTCCCCGGGCGCACCCGACGGAAACAGCGCATCGAGCAGCATCCGGCCGTCGCGGTCGGCGCGCGAGCGGTCGATGAGTTCGGCCACGAGTTTGGCTTTGCCCTTCGACTCCTCCGAGGAGAGCAAGCGGATCGACCCGACGATGGCCTGCTCGAGCACCTCGGCGGGAATCGCCTTGCCGGTCTTCGACAGGAACACCGCCGCCTCGAGGGCGTCCACTCCCGGCGGCGGGCCGAACTCCGCGACCACCGTGGGCCGCCCCGGCGCGTTGCGGAGGGTCGTCCGCCGCACCGCGATCGCCCAGACGGTCGCGGCCAGCAGCGCGACGAAGGCCGCGAGCTGCGCCCAGAGCCACGGCGAGCGCACATACGACGTGTCGAGCGGCGTGAACGTCCCGTCGGCGAATCCGACGGCGACGGTCAGCGTCTCCCCCGGGGCGAGGTCGGCCTGGCGCGCAGTGACCGTGGCCCCCTCGCCCGATTCTTCGAGGTCGATGCCGTCACAGGCGACCCCGCTCCTGAAGGCCCCCGCGTAGCAGGCGGTCTCGCCCATGGCATCCGAGAGGGCGGGGGCGAGATGCACCGTCGCCGTCACCGTGCCGAACGGCTGCCGCCAGTCGGTGCCGTTGACGTCGAGGTAGAGCTCCGTGCCGGTGTCGGCGAAATCCTGGGTCACGTTGTCGAGCGTGTACGTGAAGACGAAGACCTGACGGCCCCTCACGAAGTCGTCCTTCCGTGCGACGACCTCCAGCCCGCCGTCGATGTCGTCGGTCTCGACGTCCCACTCCTCGCCCGTTTCGTCGACGACCGATTCGAGCGAGGGTCGCATCGGCTCGCCCTGGCGGGAGTCGGGGATCACGCGGCGCATGCCGTGGTTCTGATCGGCGTCGGGGAAGATCGCGACGAATCGCTCGACGACGCGCAGGCGGCTCACGCCGTCGTCGTCCCGGGTCAGGGTGTAGTCGGCGTCGAGGCTTTCGAAGGCGAAGTCGTCGACGTCGGCCGCGGCGATCGACGGCGCTGCGAACACCCCGAGGAACACGGCCAGGACGGATGCCACGAGGGCGGCGAACGCACGAGTCGTCGTCATGGTCCTCGAGCCTACGAGTCGAGGGGCCGGGGGCCTACGAGCGGCGATACAGTTGACGCCATGACAGACCGACGCCTCGCCATCGACGCGTGGGAGAGTCTGTTCCGGGCTCAGCACGAAGTGATGGAAGAACTGTCGCGCGACTTCTCCGACGACGACCTCTCCCAGGCCGAGTACGACGTGCTCCTGACCGTGACCCGCGGCGAGCGCGGCGCCGCCCGCCTTCGCGACGTCACGGCGAACATGCTGATCAGCCAGCCGAGCGTCTCCCGCCTCGTCGACCGGATGGTGCGCCGCGGGCTCGTCACCAAGTGCCAGGATCCGTCGGACGGTCGCGGCGCCGTCATCTCGGTCACCGAGGCGGGCTCCCGCTCGTTCCGGCGCGTGGCAGGCCTCCATGGACGCAAGATCGCCGAGCGGATGTCGGTGCTCACCGACGAGGAGCTCACGCGGCTGCAGGCCCTGACCGCGAAGCTGCGCGCGACCCCCTGACCGGCCTGACCCCCTGACCGCGCCGTACGCAGAACCGCCCCGCATCCGGGCGGGATGCGGGGCGGCTAGATGCGCGCGTCAGCGGGCGCGGGCCCGACTCACTGGTCGATCGGCTGCGGCTGGTCGCTCTCGCTCGCGGTGATGGTCGACGACCCACCGTCGACGGTCACCTCGATCTTGCGCGGCTTGGCCCGCTCGCTCACCGGAATGGTGACGCTCAGCACGCCGTTGCTGTAGGTCGCCGCGATGCCGTCGGTGTCGATCCCCTGGCCGAGGTTCAGCTGACGCAAGAAGCTCGCCGCCTCGCGCTCGCGGGTGATCCACTTGACGCCCTCGCCCGCGGCGAGGGTGCGCTCGGCGCGGACGGTCAGCAGCTGTCCGTCCACGTCGATGTCGACCGAGCCCGGGTCGATACCCGGCAGGTCGGCGGTGAGGACGTAGTGGTCGCCGTCGCGATAGAGGTCCATCGGCATCCGTCGCGGTCCGCGGCGCGTGTCGAAGAGGCTCGACGCGAGTCGGTCGATGTCACGGAACGGGTCGTACGTGGCCATGATTCTCTCCTTCTGTTCAGTGGTCTCAAAGTTGAGCCTTAGCGGCTCAAGTACCTCCAGATTAGCACTCGACCCCGGAGAGTGCCAACGGTTCTCGCAGGGCGAACGACGCCGCCGGCGCACTTAGGCTGACGGGATGAGCAGCGCCGAGATCGCCCCCGAACCCGCCGACCCGTTCCTCTGGCTCGAGGACATCTCCGGGCCGGACGCAGCCGGGTGGGCGGCCGATCGCACTGCCGAGACCGAGGCCCGGTTCGCCGGTGAGCCGCGGACCGACCTGCAGGGCAGGCTCACCCGCATCCTCGACGATCCCGACCGCCTCGTGGTCCCGTCCCGCCACGGCGACCTCATGTACGACTTCTGGCGAGACGCCGACCACCCCCGCGGTCTCTGGCGTCGCACCTCCCGCGCCGCGTTCGCGGCGGGCACGCCCGAGTGGGAGGTCCTCCTCGACGTCGACGCGTTGGGCCGCGAAGAAGGCACCGCCTGGGCCTTCGGCGGAGCGACCCACGGCCCTTCCGGATCGCAGCGCGCGCTCGTCCGCCTCAGCCCCGACGGCGGCGACGCCGCGGTCCTCCGCGAGTTCGACCTCGAGACGGGCCGGTTCGCCCTGGACACCCCGTTCTCCCTCGGAGCGCACAAGCACCGCGCCGCCTGGATCGACCGCGACACCCTGCTCGTCGCCTCCGCCCTCCACGGCGGCGACGTCACCGACTCCGGGTACCCCGTGACCGCGCGGGTCTGGCCTCGCGGCACCCGCCTCGACGACGCCCAGCCGATCGTCGCCGGCGCGGCATCCGATGTCGGCGTCTTCGTGCACGTCGACCACACCGATGCCCGCGCCACGCCGCTCGTGATCGTGGCGCACGACTTCTTCACCTCCGAGACCTGGGCGTGGCGGGGCGACGAGCCGCAGCTCATCGCGGCGCCCCCGGACGCCGACGTCGACGTGCACGGCGATCTCGTCACCGTGCGGACGACCACCCCGTGGCGGATCGGCGAGGTCGTCCACCCCGCCGGTACGCTCCTGCTCGGCCCGCTCGAGACCCTCACGGGTGGCGACGGGACGGGCTTGCGCGTCGTCTTCTCCCCCACCCAGACGACCGTGCTCGAGACCTGGACGTGGACGCGCACCCGCCTCGTGCTGACCCTGCTCGACCGGGTGCAGAGCCGCCTCGTCGCGATCGACCCGGTCACCGACGCCCGCACCGACCTCGACCTCGGACTCGGCGACGACGACCTCTTCACGGCGAGCGTCGTGACCGCCGACGACGAGGAGGACGACGAGATCTGGCTCGTCGCCCGGGGATTCGTGACCCCGCCGACGCTGCTCGTCTCGGATGCCGCCGCCCCGCGCGCCCGCGTCGTCGCCCGAGGACGCGCGAGCTTCGACGCCTCGGGACTCGTCGCGTCGCAGCATTGGGCGGTCTCGGCCGACGGCACGCGGGTGCCGTACTTCGAGGTCGGACCCCGCGACCGGGTCGGCCCCCTCCCGGTGCTGATGAACGGGTACGGCGGGTTCGAGCACGCGCTCACGCCCGAGTACCCCACGATCGTCGGACCGGCCTGGCTCGAGCGCGGCCGCGTCTACGTGGTCGCGAACATCCGAGGCGGCGGCGAGTTCGGCCCGTCGTGGCACCGGGCGGCGCTGCGAGAGAACCGCTACCGCGCCTACGAGGACTTCGCCGCCGTGGCGCGCGACCTCGTGACGCGGGGTGTCTCGACCGCCGATCGCATCGCCTGCCACGGGCGCAGCAACGGCGGCCTGCTGGTCGGGAACATGCTCACCCAGTATCCCGACGACTTCGGGGCGATCGTCTGCGGCGTGCCGCTGCTCGACATGCGCCGGTACACGCGGCTGTCGGCAGGGGCGAGCTGGATCGCGGAGTACGGCGACCCCGACGACCCCGACGACTGGGAGTTCGTGCGCACCTTCTCGCCGTACCACCTCATCGAGCCCGGCCGCGAGTACCCGCCCTCGCTTATCTACGCGGCGGCGAGCGACGACCGCGTGGGTCCGGTGCAGGCGCGGAAGATGGCGGCGCGACTGGCCGACGAGACGGATGCCGTCGTCCACTACCTCGAGCCCCTCGAAGGCGGTCACGCCGGCACGATCGACTCGGCCTCGACGGCGGCGCTGCACGCGACGATCCA
The DNA here is from genome assembly GCF_045066555.1 of Microbacterium sp. Ld4. Taxonomy (NCBI): domain Bacteria; kingdom Bacillati; phylum Actinomycetota; class Actinomycetes; order Micrococcales; family Microbacteriaceae; genus Microbacterium; species Microbacterium sp. Ld4. Next base: position 32,356 of record NZ_JBISHE010000005.1, read on the forward strand.
CGCCTTCCTCGACGCGACCGTGGCGCGGCCCGCCTGAGCGCGCACGGTCGCGCCCGTAGTCTGGGGGTGGGAGGCGCATCAGCATGAGCACCATCGGAACGGTCGACGCCGACCGCGACGCCGTCGTCGCCGTGTGGGAGGAGACGCCCCACACCGACGCCGCATTCCTCGACCGTCTGCGCGAGCACTTCCCGGCGCTCCACGAAGCGACGAGCCGTCTCGTCGGCGACGCGCCCGACGGCGCCGACCTCGTGCACGCCCTCGTGGCGGCGGCATCCGAGGGCTGGCATGCCCGCTCTCTCGACCTCAAGGTGCACGGAGAGGTCCGCGGCTCCGACCGGCTCACCTCCCGGCACGCGGTGGGCGTCTCGTGCTTCGTCGACCGCTACGCCGGCAACCTCGCGGGGCTCACCGACGAGATCGCCGCGCTGGGTGCGCTGGGGGCCACGGTCCTGCACCTGCAGTCGCCGTTCGCCCGTCGTCCGGGCGGCACAGCCGACCTCCGCCGGATCGACCCCGGTCTGGGGTCGCTCGCCCGCCTCGCCGACCTGTCGGCCGGCCTCCGCCTGGCCGGCATCTCGCTCGCCGTCGACGCGCCCGTCGAGGCGCCGGCGACAGCCTTCGTGGCAGACCTGCTGTTCCTCGCCAACCACGGCGTCGAAGCGTTCGTCGTCGACGACCCGGCGGTCGCCGCGGTCGCCCGCGAGGTGCTCGCGATCGGGGCTCCCGGTGTGGCCGTCGTCGCCCCGCCGGCGAGCGCCGCTCCCCTCTGGGAGGCGCTCGCGACCGGCGATGCGGCGCCGCTGCAGCGCGACGTGGTCACGCACGGAGGCGAGGTGCGCCTGGTGGCGGTGCGCGACGCCGACGCGCTGACCTTCGGGCCGGATGCCGACCGGCTCACCGCGTTCTACGCCGAAGGCGCCTCGTTCGCCCGGGGCGTCGGGGTTCCCGGCGGCGTGGCGGGCACCACCGCCTCGCTCGCCGGTGTCGAGTCCGGCGATCCGCTGGGCGTCGCGCGGGTGATCCTCGCTCACGCGCTCGTGCTGGCAGCGCCGGGCGTTCCGATGATCGTGTGGGGCGACGAGGTCGCGCAGCTGAACGACGACACCGTGTCTGCCGATCCGCTCCGCCGAGGCGACCCTCGCTGGGTGCACCGGGGGCAGAAGCCGCGTGATCGCTACGCCCAGGCGCGGGATGCCGGCAGCGCACCCGGCCGCGTGCAGGCGGCCGTCCGCGCGCTCATCGCGGCGCGGCACGCGACCCCGGAGTTCGATGGCACGCGGGTGCTCGGATTCGACGTTCCGGTACCTTCGGTCGTCGGCTGGCAGCGGCCCGGAGACGCTGGCGTCATGCTGGTGCTCGCGAACACGGCGACCGAGGCGGCATCCGTCGGCGCCGACACCCTCTCGGGCTTCGCCGCCCGCGCGATCGATGTGGTGGGCGGCGGCGAGGTCGACCTGCGTGACGGGGTGGCGCTGCCCGCCTGCGGATTCCGCTGGCTGCGCGCCACCCCGATCAGCTGACCGTCAGTCCTGGACGACCCGGACGGTGACCTCGATGTTGCCGCGCGTGGCGTTCGAGTAGGGGCAGATCTGGTGCGCGGCGTCGGCGATCTTCTGCGCTTCGGCCGGCTCGAGGTGCGGGATGACGACCTCGAGCTCGACGCCCAGACCGAAACCACCCTCGCCGTTCGAACCGATGTGCACGCGTGCGCCGACGCTGGTGTCTTCGAGCTTCACCTTGTGGGTGCGCGCGGCGGCCTGGAGTGCGCTGTGGAAGCAGGCCGCGTAGCCGGCGGCGAACAGCGCCTCGGGGTTCGGAGCGCCGCCGGGGCCGCCCATCTCCTGGGGGATGCGCACGTCGGTGTCGACGAACCCGTCGCGGGTGGCGACGTGGCCGTTGCGGCCGTCTCCGGTCGCCAGTGCTTCGGCGGTGTACAGAACGTCCATGGTCGTTCCTTTCGTCAGGAGGCGGATGCCTCGTTGCCCTGTCGGATGGTCCGGTTGAGGTCGTGGATCGCGTCGAGCAGCACACGCGCCTTCTCGCCGGTCAGGCCGGTGCAGCGGGCGATCTCGGGGCCGACCACGTCGAGCTCGCGGCGGAGCGCGCGTCCGTCATCGGTCAGCGAGATCTCCACGATCCGATCGTCGCTGCGCGCCCGCTCTCGCGAGACGAGCCCGCGGTTCTCGAGGCGGCGGAGCAGCGGCGACAGCGTTCCCGAGTCGAGGAAGAGCTCTTCTCCCAGTTCTTTGACGCTGCGAGGCCCACGGTCGGCCAGCGACACGACCGCCAGGTACTGCGGGTAGGTGAGTTTCCAGGGCGCCAGCACGCGCCGGTAGGCCTGGGTGAAGGCATGGCTCGCGGAGTAGACCCCGAAGCACACCATGTCGTCCGTCACGCTCATACTGATATGGTTGCACGCAATTCAATTGTGCACAACTGATTGGACACCGCCGACCTTCTCGATTCGTCGAGGAGCACGGGGCCCTCTGGCAGAGCCTGCGAGGACTAGGTCGAGATGATGCAGGTGAGGGCATCGGTCATCTCTTCGTGACCGTCACCTCGACCGCGTCACCGATGTCCTTCGCGAGCCGGTTGCGAACCTTGGCGTTGAGAGACACCATGTGCCCTCCGGCCCCGGTGGGCATGGCACTGACGTTCTCAAGGACGACGTCGTCGACCCTCGCGTCGACGCGGACGGTCCGGCCGGTGCCGAACCAGTCCGCCGAACCGGGAATCTCGACGCAGCTCCAGGTCTCGCCCTTGACCTCGACACCAATCGTGGTGGTGAACGTCAGATCCTCTGCACCCATGCGCGCCAGCCTACGTGCGGACGACCCCGCGTTGCCCGCCCTTCTCGTCGCGGCCGGTGCGTGTCGGCGACGCTCGCACGAGAAAGTGACCGTCCTCCCGGGTACGCCGTTCGGGTCGTCGCACGATCGCGTTATCACGCGGGAATCGCCCTCACGTGCCGCGAAGCGAGACTCAGATTCTGACCGGCCGGAACACACGGAAAAGGCCCCGCCGGAGCGAGGCCTTTCCTGACTGTCTCAACACAGTGTGCGCCCGAAGGGACTCGAACCCCTAACCTTCTGATCCGTAGTCAGATGCTCTATCCATTGAGCTACGGGCGCATCGGCCCTCTTCAGGGCCGAGGAACAGCATACGGCACGCTCGTCCGCATCTGAAATCGAGGCCCCTACTCGAGCTCGGCAGGATCGATTCCGCCCGGGCCGGGCTCGAGCACCGGCTCGGGTTCGGCGCCGTCGGCACGCAGCGCCTGCTGCTTCGCGACGCTCCTGCGGTGAGCGCGGAGCTTGGGCAGGTCGACGAGCCGGAGCGCCTGCATCCGAGCGACGCGCATGCGGTCGTAGTCGGCCTCGAGGTCGGGCCGGGCGGCCGCGATGCGCAACGAGCTGTCGATGTTCTTCGACACCTCGCCCCACGCGGCATCCCTCGCGTCGGAGACCAGCTTGCGCAGCTCGCTCTCGTCGGCGGCGCGCGCGCGGAGCTCCTGCGCGACGTGGAGCGACTGCTTCTGCCTGCGGCGGAGGTTGCGCACGTCACGACGGCGGTAGTCGTGCGTCCCGCCCGAATCGGAGTAGCGGCTGCGGGCGGCCTTGCGGTCGCGTTCGGTGCGCTCGGCGTCGGCTTCGGCTTCGGCGGCGAGGGAGAGGAGCGTCTCGCGGGCATCGGCGAGGAATCGGTCGGCTTCGAAATCGTCGCCGTCGGCCAGGATGTGGACGAGGATGCGGTTCTTCAACGCCAAACGTGTCGCTGCGGAGGCGATGTAGAGCCCCTCGGCGACGACGTCTCGGGTCTTGACCCGCGGATTCTCCGTCACGCTCACCCCTTCTCCCCGATTCTACGGGGCGGGAGGGCTCTCCCCCTAGGTCGAAAAGAGCGCTCGCCCTCGCCCGTCAGCTCCGAGGCCGCGTCGGCAGGGCGTGACCGGCCGGGCCGTCGCCGCGAAGTGGCGGATACCGCCAGGCCAGCCGCGCACGCTCCCCCGGGACCACGTCGACGAGAAGCGTGTGCGGGGTCTGGATCATGCGCAGATGCGCGTGCCAGACGCCCGCCTCATCGACCCCTGCCCGCGCGCGGAAGGGCACCGCATCGAGGCCGTCGGCCGGCGCCGGCCACTCCCCGGCCGCCCATTCGCCGCGGCCCACCGGAAGGGTGACCTCGAGGCCGGGGCCCTCCAGCCGCAGATCCCATCCGTCGCCGGTGGGGACGACCTCGACAGCCTCCACCCCGGGCACCGGCGAGCCGCTCGCGAACACGGTGCGCGTCGCAGGGGCGGCCGCGACCGAGGCCCTGCCCGAGAATGCGGCGCCGGTGTCGGCGGGCGAAGGGGCGGCGAGCCGGGCGAGACGCTCGCGCAGCGCCGCATCCGACCCCTCCGACCCGGCACCCGCCATCGCGGGCACGAGGTGCGACGTCAGCAGGTCGAGCAGCCGGGCCATGTCGACGGTCTCCGCCGTGGTGATGACGACCGCATCCTGCTCGGGCCACACCAGGATGAACTGCCCGTAGGCCCCGTCGCCGCGGTAGCCGTGACGGTTCATCCAGTACTGGAAGCCGTAGCCCTGCCGCCACTCGAGCGGCTCGGCACCCCCCGGCGCGCGATGGTCGGCGTCGTTGGGCATCTGCGTCGACGTGGCTGCGTCCACCCATTCCGGGTCGAGGATCTGCTCGCCCTGCCAGGCGCCGCGGTCGAGCATGAGCTGGCCGGCCTTCGCGAGCGACTCGGTGCGCACGTGCAGGCCCGAGAAGCCCATCTCGACGTCACCGAGCATCATCCACTGCGCCTCGTCGATTCCGAGCGGAGCGAACAGGCGCGGTTCGAGGTAGTCGAGCAAGCCGCCGCCGGTCGTCTGCGCGACGAGGCGCGCGACACCGAAGATCGTGGGCTGGTTGTAGGCGAAGACCGAGCCCGGCTCACGCTCCGGCGGAACGGCGAAGAAGCCGGCGAGCAGGTCGTCGCCGCGCGCGGCGGCGGCCGCAGCCGCGCGATCGAGCGTCTCCTGCTCGTGCCCGCTCGACATCGACAGGGCATGACGCACGAGGTACCGACCGAACTTCTCATCGGTCGTCTCGTCCACCAGGTCGGGAAAGTGATCGATCATGCGGTCGTCGAGCCCGAAGCGCCCCTCGGCGATCGCGAGGCCCGCCGCCGCCGAGGTGAACGTCTTCGAGAGCGAGTAGACGAGGTGGGACAGGTCACTCGCGTAGGGCGCCCACCACCCCTCCGCGACCACGTGCCCGTGGCGCACGATCATGAGACTGTGCATGTCGACCCCGGCCGCGTCGAGCGCGGTCAGCAGGGCGTCGACGCCTGCCGCATCGACGCCCTGCGCCGAGGGAGTGGAGCGCGGAAGGGAACGGCCGGGCGACGAGGAGTCCATCAGAGCCTCAGATCGCGCCGATGCGCCACGTGGCGACGAGGTCATCGCCGGGGGCGATCACCCGCAGCCCGGTGTCGAACGGATACCGGTCGTCGTTGAACGCGTCGGGCGCGCACGTCATCGGCTCGACCGCGACACCGTTGCGGTGAGCGGGATTCGCGGGCCCGTCGGGCTTGTCGCCCGTGTAGACCTGCACCCAGCCGCACTCGGCGCCCCACGAGACCTCGACACCCGCGCCCGACGGGTCGGTGAGGCGCACGGTGGCGGTGCCGGTGGGGTCCCGCAGCAGCGAGGTGAACGCGTGGTCGAGTTCGACGCCGCGCAGCGGCGCCGTCGGCGCACGGTGATCGAAGCGGGCCGGCTCGTACTCGGCGACGTCTCGGAGGGCGACCGGGCTCAGCCGGTCGGGCGTGACCTCGAGAACGGATGCCGCGGGGAGGTCGAGCGTCCACTCGTCGAGCGGAGAGGGGCCCGCGACGAGGTAGGGGTGCGGCCCCGTGCCGAACGGCGCCCCCGTGCTGCTCTCGTTCACGGCGCGCACGGTCTGGTGGAGCCCGTCGGCGGCGAGCGCGTAGGTCGTCTCGACGCGCACCCGCCAGGGGTATCCGGTCTGCGGCGAGATGGTCGCGGCGAGGGTGACGCTGTCGCCCGAATGCGCGACGACGTCGAAGTCCTGCCAGGCCACGAGGCCGTGGAGGGCGTGGAAGCGCTCGGGCTCGGTGAGCGCGGTGACGTAGGAGACGCCGTCGAACGTGTAGCGGCCGTCGACGATGCGGTTCGGCCACGGCGCGAGCGTGACGCCGCGGTAGTCGGGGCGCACCTCGTCGGCGTCGAACGACACGATCAGGTCGCGCCCGTCGTGGCGGAGTTCGCGCAGCGTCGCCCCGACCGAGGCGATGACGGCGTCGTACGCTCCGGAGCGCAGCGAGAACGAGGTGCCCGAGACGGGCGGAGTGGGAGAGGTCACGGGCGGAGCATCACTTTCAGGGCGGCGCGGTCATCCATCAGGCGGTAGCCGTCGGCGGCATCGCCCAGGGGCAGTTCGAGATCGAAGACCGCCCCCGGGTCGACCGTACCGTCAAGGACCCCCGGAAGCAGGTCATCGATGTAGGCGCGCACGGGGGCGACGCCACCGGTGACCGTCACGTTGCGCTCGAACTGGATGCGCTGGAGGGGTGCGTCGGCGTACTGCGGCACACCGACCCGCGCCACCGCGCCGCCCGGGCGGACGACGCCGAGCGCCTGTTCGTAGGCGGGGAGGTGCCCGACGGCATCGACGACGACGTGCGCGCCGAGACCGTCGGTAAGCTCCCGCACCGTGGCGACGCCCTCGTCACCGCGGTCCGCCACGACGTCGGTCGCCCCGAAGCGGCGGCCGAGGTCGGTGCGCGCCGCATGGCGCCCCATCAGGATGTTGCGCTCGGCGCCGAGCCGGCGCGCCGACAGCACGGCGAGGAGGCCGACCGCGCCGTCGCCGATCACGACGACATCGGTGCCGGGGCCCGCGCCGCCGGTCACGGCCGCGTGATGCCCCGTGCCGTAGACGTCGCTGAGGGTGAGCAGCCCCGGCATCCGCTCGTCGTCCTCGGCGACGTCGACGCGGACGAGGGTGCCGTCGGCGAAGGGCGCGCGTCGGTACTCGGCCTGTGCGCCGCCCGCGCCGGTCGGAACGCTCAGACCGGCGACGCGGCACGAGGTCTGGAGCCCCGCTCGGCAGAACTCGCACACGCCGCACGAGAAGACGAAGGGCACGATGACGACGTCGCCCGGCGACACCGTGCGCACCTCGGACCCGACCTCTTCGACGACCCCGATCATCTCGTGCCCCATCGGGCGCCCCTTCTCGCTGGGCGTCATCGAGTGATACGGATGCAGGTCGCTGCCGCACACGCACGCGACCAGGGTGCGGAGCACCGCATCGGTCGGCTGCTCGATGCGGGGCTCGGGTGCGTCGATCATCCGGACATCGCCGGGCGCGTACATGTAGGCGGCTCGCATGCCTTCGATTCAACTACGGATGCCGCGTCGCACCGCCGTGTCATGCTGAGATCATGTCGTCGCACCCCTCGCCGCACGATGTCGCGGTCATCGGCGCCGGCCTCGCGGGGCTCCGCGCCGCCACGCTCCTGGCCCGCGCCGGACGCGATGTCGTCGTGCTCGACGCGGGCGACGTCGTCGGCGGCCGGCAGCGGACCGACCGCATCGACGGTTTCCTCATCGACCGCGGTTTCCAGGTCGTGAACCCGCGATACGACGCGCTCGCCCGCGCGGTCGACCTCGCGGAGCTCGACCTCCGCGCCTTCCCGGTCGGCGTCCGGGTGGTCCGGGGCGGCCGAGACGCCGTGCTGGCGCACCCCCTCCGGCATCCGGAGCTGCTTCCCGCGACGCTCGCCGCGCTGCCCGGACTGGTCTCGCCGTCCGACCTGGCCGGAGCCCTGCGGTGGATCGTGCCGGCGCTCGTCCGACCGGGTTCCGTGGCCGCCGGCCCCGACGACACGCTGCACCGGCGCTGGGACGCCGCGGGCCTGACGGGCGACCTGCGCCGCTCCGTGCTGGAGCCGTTCCTCACCGGCGTGCTCGCCGACGACGGCAGCACGACCTCGAACGCCTACGCGGCGCTCGTGACGCGCCTGTTCGCCCTCGGCAGGCCCGGCGTCCCCGCGGGCGGCGTCGCGGCGCTCCCCCATCAGCTCGCCCGCCGCGCGCGGTCGGCGGGGGCCGGCATCCGGCTGTCGTCTGCCGTGGCCGCGCTCGACATCCGCCTCGACCGGGTCGACCTCGCGGTCGTCGGCGACGACACGGTGTCGGCGCGAGAGGTCGTCGTGGCCGTCGGTCCCGAGCGGGTCGCGGGCCTCATCGATCTGCCCGCGCCGCCCACCCGCGGGCTGCAGTCGTGGTGGTTCGCCGCCGACGACGCCCCCACCACGGCGCTGCTCACCGTCGACGGCGACCGATCCGGACCGGTCGTGAACACGGTCGTGATGACGCGCACGGTGCCGACCTACGCCCCGGCCGGCCGCCACCTGATCGCGGCGAGCTGCCTGCTCCCCGGATCGGGGCCGGCTCCGACCGAGGCGGACGTGCGGGAGCACCTCGCCCGGCTCTGGGGCGCCGCAGCCCGCACCTGGTCCCTGATCCGCCGCGACGACCTCCCGAACGCGCTGCCGGCGTTCGGCCCGCCGCTCCGGCATCCGTCACCCGCACGCCTCTCGGAACGGGTGGTGGTCGCGGGCGATCACCGCGAGACCCCGTCGATCGCGGGCGCGCTCGTCTCGGGCGAGCGCGCCGCCGCCACGATTCTGGCCCGCTGACGGGCGCGGCTCAGGGCGTGGGGCCGGTCGCGACCGGGCGCTCGTCGTGGTTCGACCACTGGCTCCACGAGCCCGCGTAGAGGGCGGGGGTCAGGCCCGCGAGCGACATCGCGAACGCCGCCTGCGAGGCGGACACCCCCGATCCGCAGTAGAGGCCGACCGTCGCCTCCGGGGTCGCCCCGAGGCCCGCGTACCGGGCGCGGAGCTCGTCGGCCGGGAGGAACCGGCCGGCGTCGTCCACGTTCCCGGCAGTCGGGGCGTTCACCGCGCCGGGGATGTGCCCCGCGCGAGGATCGATCGGCTCGTGCTCGCCGCGGTAGCGCTCCGCCGCTCGCACGTCGAGCAGGAGGCCCGATGCGGCGAGCTCGGCGGCGTCGTCGATGCCCAGGCGCGCGAGGTGGCCCGGGGTGAGGGCGACATCACCGCGCGCCGGGGCCACGTCTCCGGTGTCGAGCGCGAGGCCGGCGCTGCGCCACGCCTCGAGTCCGCCGTCGAGCACGCGGACGTCGGGCACACCGGCATCCGTCAGCACCCACCAGGCACGCGAGGCGCCGAAGGTCTGCCAGTCGTCGTACACGACGACTGTGTCGCCGCGATCGATCCCCCAGCGGCGGGCGGCCGTCTGCAGGTCGGCGATCGCCGGGAGCGGATGCCGTCCGTCGCCCGGTTCGCCGTGCGCGGCGAGCTCGTCGTCGAGGCTGACGTAGACGGCGCCCGGGATGTGACCTGCGGCGTAGTCCGCGCGCCCGTCCGGGCGGTCGAGCCGCCAGCGCACGTCGAGGACGGTGACCGGTTCCCCGGAGGCGAGCAGGTCGTGCAGCGAGGAGGGGGAGATCAGTCGAGCCGCAGTCATGCCCTCGACCCTATGCCCGTCACGGGAGACGCGGCAGACGACGCAGCGACGCCGAGCCCGTCACCGGCTCGGCGTCGCGGCACGCACCTGTGTCAGGCGATGACGGTGCGCCGGGTGAGCTCCGGCGCGCGCGGCGGGACGACCCAGTTCACCGCGGCGATGCCGAGGGGAAGCGCGACGGCGAGCACGGCCAGAAGCGCCCAGGGAATGTCGGCGAGACTCAGCGGCTCCCACCCGGTCTGCGACTGCAGCCAGAATCCGATCGGGGGGAGGATGCCGGCGCTCGCGCCCGCGAATGTGCCGAAGCCGGCGATCACGAGGCCCTGCCAGAGGCCGATACGGCGGCGGAGACCCGGGGTCCCGCCGACGGCCGACAGGGTGGCGTCGTCGGGGCGCCGTTCGAAGCGGGCGAGACCGAGTGCGACGGCGCTCGCGCCGAGCACCAGCGCCGCGACGGCCACGAGCAGGGGCGCGAGCCATGCGGCGGGGTCGGGCGGACCCTCCTCGACCCACATCGACACGAACGCATCGTCGGTCGTCAGGGCGTCGGAGAGCGCCGTCAGCCGGTCGCCCGAAGCGAACTCCGAACCGTCGGGGAAGGTCGCGAACAGCCGGGTCGGAACGACCTCGATGCCGAGCTCGGCGGCCGTCGCGGGGGCGATCGCCACGATGATGCTCTGCGGCGGGGTGGTCACCATGAACGCCGGGGTGTCCGCTCGCCACTGCGGCTCCGCGATCCGGCGGCCCGGCTCGGCCTCCCACATCATGTCGGGCGTCTCGCCGCGGTACCACTCGCGTTCCGTCCACGCCGCGATCTCGATGCGGCCGTCGGTGAGATAGCGGTCGTCGGTCACGAGCGCCGCGCCGTCGGCGTACGCGTCGAGGTCACCCTGCGAGATCTTCACGCCGAGCACGGCGGCGAGGTCGTCCGGGTCGATCACCGAGAGGGTGTTCGAGGGGTCTCCGACGGATACCCACGCCGACGCGTCCTGTTCGTCGAGAGAGAGCAGGTTCCGCTCGGGCATCGTCGCCGTCGCGCGGATGCGGCCTGCCGGGATGTCGGTCTCGACCTCGGGAGACAGCGGCACCTGGCTGCTGACCTGCGCCGCTGACAGGGCCCCGGCGTCCTCCACCGCGCGCCGCACCTCGTCCGCGGTCTGCTGCCCGGCCTCGGACGTCATGCCGAGCTCGTCGCCCGACGAGATTTCGGCGACCACCGTGCCGAGCGGCGCACTGTAGGTGTACGACCGAACCGCCTGCCCGTGGCTCATCATCCCCATGCCGACCGCGAAGACCCCGACGAAGACCGTCGCCCCGATCGCGGCGAAGGCGGGCACCGTGCGGGCGCCGTTCGCGACGGCGTCGCGGGAGGCGATGCGGGCGGCGATCCCCAGCGTCGACAGCACGCGTGAGGCGAGCCAGAGCAGCCACCGGCCCGACAGGAGGATGCCGATCTGGGCGAGGATCGGGCCCACGATGATCCCGACCGTCGGCAGCCACCGCAGCGGAGAGTCGTAGGGGATGAGATCGTTCGACGCGACGGCGCCCGCCGCGATCCCGCAGACGACGGTCGTGGCCACCCCCACGGCGATCAGGAGCGACCCCCAGAGCGGTCGCGCCGCCGAGACCCGCTGCGGCCGGCGCGCTCCCCGGAGCGCACTGATCGTGTCGGAGCGCCCGATGCTCCGGGCGGGGACCCAGGCCGATGCCGAGCCGACCACGACCGAGAACACGAGGATGCCGATCAGAAGGAGCCAGGGAACGTGGAAGCCCCAGAACTGGGTGGCCGACCCGTTCGCAGTCACTCCCATGACGAGCGCCCCGAGCCCGACGCCGGCGGCGAGCCCCACGGCGCCGGCGACGAGCCCGAGGACGGTTCCCTGCAGCAGCACGGTGCGCCGCAGATCGCGCGCGTCCGCACCGACGCTCGCGGCGATCGCGAGGGCGCGCTGCTGGCGGCGCGCGCTCACGGCGAAGGCCGCACCGGCGAGCATCACCACCATGTACGCCGCCGCGATGCCGCCGGCGCCGAGCGCGGCGGCGAGCGCGAGCTCGCTCTGCTGCGCGCGAACCGCCGGCGTCACCGACTGCTCGCCATCAGGAAGGGTGAACGGCGGCGGATCGAGGACGAGCTCGCGAGAGTAGGCCGCAAACCCGGCGTCGTTGAGCCGCTGGACGGTGGGCCAGTCGAGCCTCGCCTCCGGCACGAACCACCTGACCTCATCGAACCGACGCGAATCGGCGAAGGCGACGGCGGTCTGGGAGTCGGGCAGGTCTGCGGCGTCGATGGTGCCCGTGACGGTGAAGCGCTGATCCGAGTCCGCGAGGACGAGCGCATCTCCGATCGCGATGCCCGCGCGCTCGAGCGTCGACGGCGTCACCATCACCTCGTCATCGGATGCCGGCGCGCGGCCGTCCACGACGTCGAAGCGTCCCGAGAAGCGGGGGTCCCACACCTCGCCGCCCCAGGCGGTGACCGCGGCGAGTCCCGTCGCGGTCTGGATGCGCTCCCGCCCCGACGAGATCGGAATCGTCTCCGCCCCGGCGGGCAGCGCCACCCCCGGATCGGTCGGAAGACCGTCACCGACGGGCACCATGCCGCCCCAGCTGTCACCGAAGCCCGACATCCAGGGGTCGTCGGGCGCCTGCCAGAAGCCCTCCCCTGCGGGGGCCATCGGCATGACCCACCCGGCCATCTCCCCCAGCTCGACGTCGGCGCGCTCCGCCGGCGTCCCGAACGAGCTCGAGGCGACGACGGCCACGCCCGACATCCCGGCGATCGGCAGCGCGATCAGCGCCATGATCAGCAGCGACGACACCCAGGTGCGGCGCACCTGACGGCGCGCGATCCGCACCGAGACCCGCCACCGCGCCGTGCGCGACGGCTTAGGCCGGTGCCGCGTGGCACGTGCCTGCCCGTGCGAGCGCGTGGCCCGCTCCCCTGCGGTGGTCGCCATCGACCCGTCCCCCCTGTTGCCCGTCATCAAGAACCCCCCGATTCCCCGTCCGCTCGCGATGCGCGGGCGGTCACACGCCCGACAGCAGTGCGTCGGCGCCGGCGCGGTGGGACTCGTCGACGATGCGCCCGTCGCGGAGGAACACGATGCGATCGGCCCACGCCGCATGTCGGGCCTCGTGCGTGACGAGGATTCCCGCGGCACCCTGGTCGACCCGGGTGCGGAGCATCTTCATGACCTGCTCGCCGGTGACCGAGTCGAGGGCGCCGGTGGGCTCGTCGGCGAGGATCAGCCGCCGGCCTCCCACGACGGCCCGGGCGATCGCGACGCGCTGCTGCTGACCGCCCGACAGGTCGTCGGGGTACGAGGACAGCTTGTCCTCCAGGCCGACCGACGCGAGCGCGTCACGCCCCGCCCGCTGCGCCGTGCGCCCGCGGAAGCCGTCGAGCTCGAGCGGCAGGGTCACGTTCTCGAGCGCCGTCAACGTCGGGATGAGGTTGAAGTCCTGGAAGACGAAGCCCAGCGACCGGCGCCTCAGCTGCGCGAGATCGCGACGCGACGCGGTCGAGAGGTACGCCCCCTCGACGATGACTTCGCCCGAGGTCGGTTTCTGAAGGCCGCCGGCGATCGACAGGAGCGTCGATTTGCCCGAACCCGAGGCGCCCATGATCGCGACGAGCTCGCCCTTGTCGACGGTCAGATCGACGCCCGCCAGCGCCGAGACGCTGGTCTCGCCTTCGCCGTACTGCTGCGTGACCCCGACGAGCTGCAGCACCGGAGCCGTCATCGGGCAGCCCCCGCCGTGTCGGACTGCTCGGCCCGCGCGGGCCGGCCGCGCTTCGGGCTGTCCGTCGACAGCGACAGGCCCATGACGCGGTTCGGATGCTGCGCCAACCGCTGTTCGCTGTGGTCGAGCCACCGCACCTCGGCCTCGGCGGCGAAGATCATCGAATCGACGACGAGCGACCAGGCGAGCTCTTCGGGCCCGTCGGGGCTCGCGCCGGCGTACTTCGCGCGGTTGAGCTCCTGGAGCTGGCGGAGGGACGCGCGGCGCTGGGTCTGGATGACGTCGGCGAGATCGATTCCGGGCAGGGTCGCCGCGATCGCGAGCTTGATCGCGAGCTCGTCACGGGTGCCCTGAGTGCGCTCGACCGGAGCGGCGAGCCAGGCGCCGACCTCGGCGGAACCGGCATCCGTGATCTCCCAGTAGACGTGCCCTTGCTCATCGATGTCCCCCTTGCCCACGAGCCCGTCGCGCTCGAGCCGGTCGAGGGTGTTGTAGATCTGGCCGACGTTGAGGGGCCAGGTGGAGCCGGTGCGGCGGTCGAACTCCGCGCGCAGCTGATAGCCGTAGCAGGGTCCCTGCTGCAGGATGGCCAACAGGCTCTGTCGTACCGACATGGTGCTCCGCTCTGCATACCGAGTATGTGTTTTCCGAGTATATGCATACTCGGCAACGCCGCGACAGGACCGACCCGCCGTACCCTGGATGGATGGCCGACGATCACCGCCATGAGAGCGCCCCGCCGACGACGGATCCCCGAGTCAGCGCGGCCCGCTACCGCACCGAACGCCTCGAGCGTGAGCTCCGCGCTGAGGGCGAGTCGCCGAATGACCCGGAGCCGGCTGCCCCGCCTGCCGATGAGGCTCGCACTGACGCTTCTCCGGTGGCTCCCACCGCCCACGAGCGCGCGCTGTACGTCGAGACGGTGCTGCAGCAGGCCTTCCGGCGGGGCGACTTCGACAACCTCCCGGGGGCCGGCAAGCCGCTCGAGGGGCTCGGCGCCTCGGACGACCCGGACTGGTGGATCCGCCGGAAGATCAAGGCGGAGCAGCTCACCGGACTCGGGCCTCCCGCGCTGCGGCTGCGCGTCGAGCACGCCGGCTTCGACGACCACGTCGACGGGCTCACGCGCGAGGACGATGTGCGCGAGTACACGGAGGACTTCACCCGTCGGGTGATCGAGGCGCGACGCCAGCTCCAGGGCGGCCCGCCCGTCGTCACGCCGACGCGCGATCCCGACGCCGAGGTGTCGGCCTGGCATGCCCGCAGGGCGGCGCGACTGGCAGCGGCGGCAGAGGAGCCGCCGCCGGCTCCCCCGCGGCGTCCCTGGTGGCGCCGGCGCTGAGCCGCGACGCGCCTGCTGGCGGCGGCGCCTCGCGACAGCTCAGCCGAGGGCGGCGCGCCACTCGGCGAGCAGCCGCGCCGTGGCACGGGTCTCGGCCCAGGGCATCTCCGGAGCCTCCGTGCGCCCCTCGCGCAGGGCGCGGATGACGGCGTCCGCCTCGGCCGCCATGGGCGACACCGTCGCGACCTCGAGGGGCTCGCGCGTGCCGTCCGGGCGAACGAGCACCGCCACCGAGGTGCTTTCGAACCGGCTGCCCCAGACGTTCTCGATCTCGAGCGTGCCGGCCGTCCCGGTGATACGCGCGCTGCGCGGCAGGTCCTGGACGATGGCCGTCCGCACGCGCGCGCGGACACCATCGATGTCGAGGTCGGCAGCGGCGACAACATCCACCCCCGTCTCGCCGATCGTGCCGGTGGCCGTCACCACCCGAGCGGATGCCACGTCTCCCCCGGCCCACGCGGCGACGCCGACAGCGAGCGAGACGGGATAGCACCCGGCGTCGAGGATCGCTCCGCCTGCGACCGCCGGGTCGAACAGCCGACCGGTGCGCGTGGCCGCAGTGAAGCCGATCGACGTCGAGACCTCGGTCACGCGCCCGAGCCCGCCCGACCCGATGAGGTCACGGAGCGCATCGGGGAACGGACCGAACCGGTATTTGAAGGCCTCGACGAGCGGGAGGCCCGCCACATCGGCGGCGAACAGCGCGGCATCCGTCTCGATCGGATCGACGCCGAGCGGCTTCTCGCACAGCACCGCCTTGCCCGCGTCCAGGGCGGCGAGGACGAGCTCCACGTGCGTCGAGTGCACGGTGCCGACGTACACGGCGTCGATGTCGCTCCGGGCGAGGATCTCGTCGTACGTCCCCGCGACGGGCGCGCCGTGAGCCGACGCGAACGCCCGCGCCGCTTCGACGTCGCGCGCACCGACGGCGTGCAGTCTGCCGAGGTCGGAATCGGGCAGGGCGCGGGCGAAGAACCCGCTGATGTCACCGGCTCCGAGGATGGCCCATCGCGCGTACGTCATGCCGCCACCGTAGCGGGCGGCCCGCGCTGCCGTCAGGCGCGGAGAGCCTGCTCGATGTCGGCGAGCAGGTCGGCCTCGTCCTCGATGCCCACCGAGAGGCGCACGACCTCGACGGGCACGGCCGCCTCGGTTCCGCGCACCGAGGCATGGGTCATCGCGTCGGGGTAGTTCACGAGCGACTCCACGCCGCCGAGCGACTCGGCGAGCGTGAACAGCCGGAGCGACTCCGCGAAGCGGCGTGCCGCCTCGCCCGACTCGAGTGCGAGCGACACGATGCCGCCGAAGCCCGACATCTGGCGCGACGCTAGCTCGTGCCCCGGGTGCGAGGCGAGCCCCGGGTAATAGACCGTCTGCACGCGCTCCGCCGTGGCGAGGAAGGATGCCACGGCGAGGCCGTTCTCGCTGTGTCGCTGCATGCGCACCGACAGGGTCTTGATGCCGCGCGTGGTCAGCCACGCATCGAGAGGGCCAGAGACCGCGCCGACCGCGAACTGCAGGAACCCGATCTTCTCGGCGAGTGCGTCGTCGTTCAGGACGAGCGCGCCGCCGACGACATCGGAGTGACCGCCGAGGTACTTCGTGGTGGAGTGCACGACGACGTCGGCGCCGAGCGAGAGGGGCTGCTGCAGCGCCGGCGTCGCGAAGGTGTTGTCCACGACCACGAGGGCGCCCACGCCGTGTCCGATCTCGGCGAGACCGGCGATATCGGTGATCCGCAGGAGAGGGTTCGAGGGCGTCTCCACCCAGAGGATCTGCGGGGCGCGCTCCGCGACGGCTGCGCGGACGGCATCCGGATCGCTCATGTCGACGACGCGCAGCCTCACGCCCCAGTCGCCCAGCACGCGGGAGATGAGCCGGAACGTGCCGCCGTAGACGTCGTTGCCGAGGAGCACCTCGTCGCCGGGACGGAGCACCGCGCGCAGCAGCGCGTCTTCGGCCGCCAGGCCCGACGAGAACGAGAGCGCGTGCGCGCCGCCTTCGATCGCGGCCAGCTGGGTCTGCAGCGCGGTGCGCGTCGGGTTGCCGCTCCGGCCGTACTCGTAACCGCCCCGGAGACCGCCGATGCCGTCCTGCGCGAAGGTGGTCGAGAAGTGGACCGGGGGGATCACCGCGCCGGTCGCACCGTCGGGCTCCTGCCCGGCGTGGACGGCGAGGCTCGCGAAACCGCGGGCGGCGGACTGTGCACTCATGCGTGGCTCCCTGTGCTGGGCGAGTCCACGGAGAACCCGTGGCCCGTCATCCAGTCGTCGTTGTAGATCTTGCTGAGGTAGCCCCGACCGTGGTCGGGGAGGAGGACCACCATCACGGCCTCGGCCGGCAGCTCGCGGGCGACGCGCAGCGCGGCGACGACAGCGAGGCCGGACGAGCCTCCGACGAACAGTCCTTCTTCCTTGGCCAAACGCCGAGTCATCGCAAAGGATTCCGCATCGCTGATCCGCTCGAAGCGGTCGACGACCGACGGATCGAACGTTGCCGGCATGAAATCCTCGCCGACGCCCTCGACCAGGTAGCTGTGGACCGGTCCGCCCGAATACAGGGAGCCCTCGGGATCGGCGCCGACGACGACGACGTCACCGTGCGACGCCTCTTTCAAGAACCTGCCGGTTCCGCTGATCGAGCCGCCGGTTCCGACGCTCGCGACGAAGTGGGTGACGCGGCCGTCGGTGTCGCGCCAGATCTCGGGACCGGTCGTCTCGTAGTGTCCTCGCGGGCCGTTGAGGTTCGCGAACTGGTTGGGCTTGAACGCGCCCGGGGTCTCGGCGGCGATCCGGTCGGAGACGCTGTAATACGAGTCGGGGTGTTCGGGCGGCACGTTGGTCGCGGTCATGACGACCTCCGCGCCGTAGGCCTTCAGCACGTCGACCTTCTCGCCGGCGAACTTGTCGGGCACGACGAAGATCATCCGGTATCCGCGCTGCAGCGCGATGAGCGCGATGCCGACGCCGGTGTTGCCGCTCGTGGGCTCGACGATCGTGCCGCCGGGCTTCAGCAGGCCGTCGCGTTCGGCCGCGTCGATGATGTTCCGGACGATGCGGTCTTTCGCAGAACTGCCGGGGTTGAAGTATTCGACCTTCGCGAGCACGGTCGCGGCGATGCCGTCGGTGACGGCGCCCAGTCGGACGAGCGGGGTGTCGCCGACGAGTTCGGCTATGTGAGTGGCGTAGCGCACGGTGTTCTTTTCTGACGGATGCCGCGCACGCAGAGGCGCGGTCGTTGACGGGGGTCGCGGGAGGTCAGCGACAACAGCAACGCACGATCAGCACGCGGCCAGCCTACCCGAGGCGCACGCGGCCAGATAGAGCGGGCCCGCCCCGCCGTGTGACCGGCTGTTGCCCCGCATGACGTCTCGCGACGGCCCGATGACCCTCGGCGTGCACAGGGTGCGTAAATTCGTAGGTATGACTTCGCACGATCCCGCCACCGCGCCCGCGGCATCCGCTCGCCTCTCGGAGCACCGATTCGAGGGATCGCTGTCGGCCGACGAGTTCAAGAGCGTCTTCCGCGGCCACCCCGGCGGCGTCGCAGTGATCACGGCGGACGCCGGCGACGGTCCGGTCGCGTTGACCGCGACATCGGTCTCGTCCGTGAGCGTCGATCCGCCCCTGCTCATCTTCTCCGTGTCGACGCAGTCGTCGGCGTCATCGGTGCTCGCGCGCGCCGAGACTGTCGTCGTCCACCTGCTCGACGTCGACGACCTCGAGGTCGCCAAGACCGGCGCGACGAGCGGGATCGACCGCTTCGCGGAGCTGCCCTGGGCCACGCTCACGACCGGCGAGACGGTGTACCAGGGTGTCCGCGCCTGGGTGCGATGCGCCGTCATCGAGCGAATGGATGCCGGTGGCTCCACCGTCATCGCCGCGCACGCGCTGCAGGCGCACGTCGAGCGCGACACGTCGGACCCGCTCGTGTACCACAACCGCACCTGGCACCGATTGGGTGCTGACACCGCTATCTGATCGCGGTCGCTCCCGGTCAGCGGGTCGCGCGCGATCGGCGGCTCGTCAGGGGCGTGAAGCGAGGTCGTTGAGGGTTTCGGCGACCCTGCGGAGAACGGCGGTCGTCGTGACGACGGCGTCCTCGTCGAGGCTGTCGATGACCGAGACGACGGCGCCGTGGTGTCCGCCGTAGACCTCGTCGATCAGGTCGGCGGCCGCCTCGGTGGGCACGAGGTAGTGCGCACGACGGTCCGTCGGATGCTGCTCGCGCAGAACATAGCCCTTGCCGACGAGGCGCTCGATCACGTTCGTGACGGTGGCGCTCGAGGTCCCCAGCATGACGATGAGGTCTTTGGGGCTGATTTCCCGCGACTCGCGCTGAGCCTGCACGAGGTAGCGAAGTGCGGACAGGTCGATGCCGCCGAGCCCAGAGATTCGCTGCGAGCGGTCGGCCTGCACCTGTTCCGCATGACGCAGTTCCAGGATGGCGCGGCTCAGCTCCCTGCCGGCGTCGGAACGGGGCTCGGAGGCGTACAGGTGGACGTGTTCGTGACGAACGATCGACTGAGGCATATCAACTCCTCGGCTCAAGAACGCGATCGGGCAACGCGGCTCGAGCCTGGTCCGCGCTGGGGAATTCAGCTATCCGTACGCCGGCGTGGTCTCGGGTGACGTAGCCGGTCGGGGTGCGCTCCACAGTACCGAGGAACAGACCGGGTGCGCTTCCCACCCAGAATCCATCCTCGACCTCGTGCCAGCGCACGGAAGCATTGCGCTCCGCCGCCGGCGCTTGAGTGTCCACCATGGTCATCGACATCACCCCACCCTAGTTCTCAATGTCTGTGAAAGTTACAAGGTTTCTCATAAATGATGATAGACAGGAGATGTGAAAAGCACTAGACCTGTTGCTTAGCTAGCAATTCACGGAGACAGCAGAACGAGATGACACCCCCTCTTACCCATCGCCCGGTGAACGCAACGTTCGCCTCCCTCGGCGTCGCCCTGATCCCAGAGCGTCGCGAATGGTGGCGCGGAGGCCTCGTGGACTCGCTCGTGCGGCGCCGCCGCCGCATCACGGCTCAGCCGTTCCAGATCTGACAAACCGCACCAACGCCAGGAGACACGTCATGGGAAACCTCTACTACGGAAACGTCGACCAGCCGATCGTCATGCCCGACCGCGTTCTCGCGCACCTCGCCGCTGTCGCGACCACCAAGCTCCGACGGAGCGAGAGCTTCGTCGTGTCGCTGAAGGGAACCGATGGCGAGGGCGAAGGCCGCACCACCCTGTGGTTCCAGCCGGCGATCCCCCTCCGCTTCGTCTACGACCAGGCGGAGCCGATGGCCCTGAACCCCGCGACGCTCCGCGAGATGGCGGACCAGGCCACCTCCAACGGCGGACTCGTGCTCGATGCGAACCTGAACATCCCCGAGATCACCTCCGCCCGCACGTCGGCCAAGCGCACCGAGGTGGCGGCATGACCGACGCCGACCTGCTCGACGACGCCGACGCGTACGAAGACGCCCTCGCGGCCGAGTTCACGCGCGACTTCGGCACTCCGCCGCTGCTCGTCTGACCCGCACGGCGCACCCTCAACTCCACAGACAGCGAGCTCGTCTCGCTCCCCCGAGGCTCCCCCAGCCTCCGCTGCCGACGCTCCCCCCGCGTCGATGGCACGGTGCCGCGGCATCCGCTCATCCCCCCATTCCGAGCGGTGCCGCGGCACCTTCTCGTTAGCGGGCGGGCAGACTCATCACCGGGTGGGCACGCTCGTCGACGAGCGGACCGACCTGTCGGCGGGCAGCCTGGTCAGGCGCCCTCGGCGACCTCGAGAAGCAGGTCGAGCGCGGCGTCGACGGCGGCGCCCAGAACCTCTTCCGGCTCCCCGGAGACCTGGAGCAGCCGGTGGCCGAGCTCGTCGCCACGCGCCCAGCCGAGGTAGACGGTGCCGGGCGGGTGACCGTCCTGCTCGTCCGGGCCCCCCACGCCCGTGGTCGAGACCACCACGTCGGCGCCGAGGAGCTTCTGAGCGCCCCGGGCGAGCTGTTCGGCGCAGGCGGCCGAGCAGGGATCGATCCCCGGCTCGAGGCCGAGGACCTGCTCCTTGACGCGCACCTGGTAGGCGACGATGCCACCGGCGAACCAGTCCTGTGCGGACGCACCGCGCCCTACCTCGGCGGCCAGCTTGCCGCTCGTGAGAGATTCCACGACCGCGCACACGATTCCGGCGTCGCCGGCGATCTCTGCGAGTCGTTCGACCTGATCAGGCAGACGCGTCACCTTCTCCGGGATCTGTCGGCTCCGGAACCAGGTGAAGGCCCGCAGGCGAGTTGGCGGTGTACATGAGAGCCTCCGACCAGGCGCGGTTGATGCGCGACTGGCGGCTGCCGTAGAACTTGAAGACGAGCGACGCGTGCGGGTGGAGCCACACCGATGTGCGCCCCTCACCGATCGTCTTGTCGTCGCGCCATGTGAAGTGGAAGGACTCTCCCCGACGCAGCTTGTTGCCGATCACCTGCTGCAGATGTGCGAGCGTGCGATCCTCGAAGTCCACTTTGATGGAATCCTCATAAATGAACTTGCCCACCGCGCATCCTCTCCGGACATCTGCGAGGACGCAGAAGACCTGTTCCCATTATGGTGGGCCCATGGGCCTCATCTACTACGGCGGCTCGGCGACGCCTATCAGAATCGAAGACCGCGCCCTCGCGCACCTTCAGCTCGTCATCTCGACCAAGCTTCGCCGCTCGGAGAGTTTCACCGTGTCGTGGCAGCATCCCGACGACTTCCCCCGAGGACGCACGACCATCTGGATGCATCCGTCCATCCCGATGCGCTTCGTCTTCGACGACCCGGAGGCACCGATGCTCAGCCGCGCGTGGGTCGAAGAGCTCGCCGCATCGGCCAACTCCTCGACCGGCATCCAGCTGGTCTCGAGCTTCTTCGAGATCGACCACGGCCCTGACGACCATTCGGCCTGACGGACTCAGATCTCGTCTGCGGGCGGCTCGGGAATCGGGATCAGCGCGATCGGGACCCCCGGGGTGATGAGCAGATGCGCCGTCCGCGGCGCACCCTCTCCGTCGTTGACCTCGATCCACCCGTGACCGGCGGCCACAGCATCGTCGACGGCCTTCTTCATGTCCTCGAACGACGTGTCGCCGATGCTGTACAGCTCTCCGCCGTAATGGATGTCGATGCGCTTCATTGGTCGATCTCCTGAGGTTGGGGAAGCTGTGCAGGCTCCGGGATGAGGTACAGACCGGCCGGCGAGTTCGCCGCCGACGAGAGGGCGTCGATCCATTCCATGTTCAGCTGCATCCGCGGTCCTCGGTAGAACTTGAAGACGAGGTTCGTGCGTGGGTGAAGCCAGATGCTCGTGCGGCCGTTGCCGATGGCCGGGTCGTCCTTCCACATGAAGTAGAAGGACTCCCCACGCCGGAGCTTCGAGGTGATCACCATCTGCAGATGCGCGAGGGTGCGGTCGTCGAAGTCGACCTTGATCGCCCCGTCGTAGATGAACTTGCCCATCGAGGCGCGCTCAGCGCGGAGTGCGGTTCTCGGCGCTGACCATCCAGGCGTACTGCTCGAGGGTCTCGAGGATGCCGTGGAGGATGTCTGCGCTGGTCGGGTCTTCATCGTCGACATCGTCGTGCACGGTGCGGCACGTGGCGATCGTCGCCTCGAGGCGTTCGGTGACGAGGTCGATCACGTCGCCGGTCGCCACCTCGCCGTGCGGGAACTCGGGGAGAGTCGTCGTCTCGGCGACGGTGTCGCTGCGTCCGTCGGGAACCGCGTGCAGCGCCCGCATGCGCTCGGCGACGGTGTCGCTGAACCCGCGCGCGGCGTCGATGATCTCGTCGAGCTGGACGTGCGTGTCGCGGAAGTTCTTGCCGACCACGTTCCAGTGCGCCTGCTTGCCCTGCGACGCGAGCTCGATCAGATCGACGAGGACCTTCTGCAGGTTGTCGCTGAGGCTCTGCGACGCGCTGAAGCCGGTCTCGGCGTTCTGCTCGTCGGTGAGGCGTGCGCCGGCTGCGCGGCGGTTGTTGCGGGTAGGCGAATCGGTCTTCGTCTGGGTCGTCATGAGGGATCCCTTTCTTCGCGAGGATATCCGTGTCGATAGTGACATTACGGCGGCGGCCGGTCCATGGCCCCGGGGTTGCGCGGGCTCTCAGCCGGTGATATTCCCCACCGCTCTGCGGCGATTAGCGGCCGCTCGAGCCCTTCGTCAAGCCCCCTCGTCACGTGTCTATGACGCTCGAGGCTGTGACGTGGAGGATTAAATGCCCGAACCGCTCGACACCCACGCGTTCGACCCCACCTCGATCGTCCCCTCGGCGGGCGCGGGCCTCGCGATGGATGCCGCGGCATCGCTCGCCCGCCGGCTGCCGCGCCCGGGCGAGGGCGACACCCTGCGGCTGTGGGATGGCCTCGCGGCGATCGCGGCGCACGACGTCGAGGCGGCGCGCATGATCGAACCGCACCTCGACGCGCAGGCGATCCTGTCAGAGGCCCGCGCGGCCGGTCACGACCTGTCGCTTCTCCGGGAGCAGCTGGGCGCGACCGACGACTCGACGTGGGGGGTGTACGCCGCCGAGGGACCAGGCGAGGGCGTCGCCGCGGACCGCGCGGACGACGACTCCTGGACCCTTTCCGGCACGAAGCCGTGGTGTTCCCTCGCCGCACATCTGACCCATGCCCTCGTCACCGCCTGGACCGGCGACGGCGCGCGACGCCTGTTCGCCGTCGACCTCCGGAGCGCCGGAGTCCGCGCGCACGCGGGCCCCTGGGTGGCGCGCGGACTCCGGGGCGTGGTCAGCGCTCCCGTCGACTTCGCACAGGTGCGCGCCGTCCCCGTCGGCGGCCCCGGCTGGTACCTCGATCGCCCCGGCTTCAGCTGGGGCGGCATCGGCGTCGCCGCGATCTGGTGGGGCGCCGCGCGCCCGCTCGTGACGGCGGTGAAGCGAGCCGCCGGCTCCGCCCGCGCCGACCAGCTCGCGACCTACTTCGCGGGAGAAGCGGATGCCGCCGACTGGACCGCCCGCCTCGCCCTCGAACGCGCCGCTCGGGAGGTTGACGCCGGTTCGACGGGCGACGACGCGAAGGTCCTCGCCGCCCGTACCCGCATCGTGATCGCCACCGCCACCGAACAGATCCTCTCGGTCAGCGACCGAGCGCTGGGGCCGGCGCCGCTCACGACGGATGAGGCGCACGCGAAGCGGGTCGCCGACCTTCGCCTGTACCTGCGTCAGCATCACGCCGAGCGCGACACGGCGCGCCTCGGGCGGTTGGGCCTCGTGGCATGAGCGTGTCGTTCGACCACCGGGAGCACGGCACCGCGGAGCGGGCCTGGCAGACGACCGAGATTCCCGCCGAGCCCCTCGACATGTCGTTCTCGCACCTGGTCGTCGTCGCCGCGCACCCGGACGACGAGACCCTCGGCGCCGGCGGGCTCCTCGCCACCGCCGCAGCGGCAGGCGTCGAGGTGACCGTCGTCGTCGCCACCGACGGCGAGGCGACGCTTCCCGAGACCCGGCGCGCCGGGGTGACGCGCCGCGCCGAGCTCACGGCCGCACTCGCCCGGCTCGCCCCCCGGGCTCGCCTGCGCTTTCTCGGTCTGCCCGACGGTGGCCTGCGCGAGCACGCCGGCGACCTGTCGGACCTGCTGATCGGCGAGTTCCGCGCCGTCGACCCCGCCGACGCCCTCATCGCGGTCACCTGGTGGGGCGATGGGCACCGCGACCATCGCGTCCTCGGCGAGGCCGTGCTCGCGACGGCCGGCTCCCGCCGAGTGGTCGGGTATCCCATCTGGTACTGGCACTGGGGCGATCCGGCACGACCCGACCCCGGTCCCTGGCTTCGGCTCCCGCTGACGCCGGGTGTCATGTCGGCGAAGGCCGCAGCCATCGCCGAGCACGGTTCGCAGCAGAGACTGGGGGCGGATGCGGATCCCGTCCTCCACGAGAACATGCTGTCCCACTTCCACCGCGAGGCCGAGATGTTCATCGCCGTTCCTCCCCCTTCACCTGCCGCACCGGCGGCCTCCGCGGCATCCGTCGAGCCCGCGCATTTCGAGGAGTACTTCGCCCGCCACGACGACCCGTGGGGGTTCGATTCGCGCTGGTACGAGGAGCGCAAGCGGGCCCTGGTCCTGGCGTCGTTGCCGCGCCGGCGCTTCGCTCGCACCCTCGAGCTGGGGTGCGCCACGGCCGCCCTCACTGCCGAGCTGGCGACGCGGTCCGACGAGATCGTAGGCGTCGACGCGTCTGCCGTGGCGCTCGAGCGGGCCCGGCGGCGGCTCCCCTCCGTCCGGTTCGAGGAGCTCGTGCTCCCCGCCGACTGGCCCGAGGGGACGTGGAACCTGATCGTCCTGTCCGAGCTCGGCTACTACTGGTCGCGCGACGACCTCGGGGCCGCACTCGAGAAGATCACCGCGACGCTCCGCCCCGACGGCGTGCTCGTCGCCTGTCACTGGCGGCGTCCGCTCTCGGACGCACCGCTCGATGCGGCCATCGTGCACGAGGCGATCGCCCGGACCGGACTGGAGCGCCTGGCCAGGCACATCGATGAAGACGTCATCCTGGAGGTCTGGGTCACCGCCGGCACACCGTCGGTCGCCGAGGCCGAGGGACTCGCATGACCACGAGGATCGACGCCATCGCCGTGGTCGTCCCGGCCCACGACGAGGAGGATCTGCTGGCGGCATGCCTCGCGTCGCTCGAGATCGCCGTGCTCGCCGTGCGCGGTCTCGTCGAGCGCATCGAGGTGATCGTCGCCCTCGACGCGTGCAGTGACGGCTCGGCGCAGATCGCGGCGGCGGCCGGGGTCGGGACGATCACCCTCGGCGCGCGAGCGGTCGGCGCCGCGAGATCGGCCGGGCTGGACGCGGCACTGAGGTCGCTCGCGCCGATCCGGCCCGGAAGGATCTGGACGGCGCATACCGACGCCGACTCCGTCGTGCCCGCGCATTGGCTGACCCACCAGCTCGCGCTGGCGCGGGCCGGCGCCGATGCGGTCGTGGGGACCGTCCGTCCCGATTTCGCCGACCTCTCGGCCGAGCAGGTCGACGCGTGGTGGGCGACGCACACGGCGGGCGAGGCGAACGGTCACGTCCACGGAGCGAACCTGGGCCTGCGCGCAGACGTGCTGCTGGCGGCGGGAGGGTTTCCCGCGATCAGCGCGCACGAGGATGTTCAGCTCATGGCGGCCGTCACCTCATCGGGTGCGCAGATCGTCGCCTCGGATGCCGCCTGGGTCCGCACGAGCGGACGGACGATCGCGCGCGCCCCCGAGGGCTACGCGACGTACCTCCGGTCGGGCCTCCTGGATGCGGCGCGCGACCGGCCCCGCGTGCCCAGCAGGGAGATCTCACTCCTCTGAGCGCGGGGCGGCGTCGCTGCGCTCAGCTGCCGAGACGGGATGCGAGCGCGTCGAGCTCGTCGGAGGAGAGCGAGATGCCCGCCTCACCGAGTCGGGTGATGAGGATCTGGCGCCCGTCGATGTCGTCATGACCGGCGATGTCCGCCTGGGTCTGCACGAGGATTCCCTCGGTTTTCTGCGAGACATCGGCGTCGTTCTGCGACATGGCGGGCAGATCCTGGGTGGCTTCGCCCGAGCGGCCCTTCTGGGTGTCGGTCGCGGCGATCTCCTCGCGCCCGCCGTCCTGTCCATAGTGGTCGCCCGCTCGGGCTCCCTCGGGCGTCCGGTCTGCGGCATCCGTGTGTTCAGTCATGATCACACTGTGCGCCCTCGCACCCGGAAACCGCAGGGTCTTGACCCGGGCGCGAACCGAGCGCTAGCTGGGCGGCTGTTCGCCGCGATCGGCGTGGATCGTGGGTCCGGTCCAGGCCGGCACGATCGGGACGATGTCGTCCTCGAGAGCCGAAGCCGGCCCGCCGAGAGGCGGGTCCTGCTGCTCAGGAAGCGGAACGAGTGCCAGCGGGACGCCGGGCGAGATCGACAGGAACGCCGGCCGGGGCTGTCCGTCACCGTCGTTGACCTCGAGCCAGAGATGTCCGGCACGGAGCCCCGCGCTGATCTCGTCGCGGACCTCGTCGAAGGAGCGATTGCCGATGCTGTACCACTGCCCGCCATACGAGATGTCGATGCGCTTCACCGGGATTCTCCTCTGTCACTGTCGTCGCCCACGCGCGTCTGTTCGCGCACGATCAACCATGATCGCTGGACGCAAGGCTGTCATCTGCTTGACAGCCTAGAGAAAAATGGCGTCAGATCGCTCCGAGAGGCGGACGGTGAGGGATCGGAACCGGCTTGCGCCGACGCGACGCGCACTCCGCGACATGCGTCGCCGCAGCGGCCATCACCTCGTCCATCGTGTCGAACCAGGCGGTCCCGAACCCGCCGTGAACCCAGGTGACTTCGTAACAGACCGCGGATCGCTCCACGTAGGCGATGACGTTCTCCGCGTCCGACGCGGATATCGCAGGGTCGCACAAGCGCCACGCATCTTGCCCCAGAGGGCTGAGCGCGAGCTCATGGACGGGATCGTCAGGCATGACGGACCTCCAGTCGTCTCAGGGGCCGCTCTTCATCGAGGGCCGGCGGATATCACTCCCGCATGTCCTCACCCTCGGTTGGACCGGCCGGGCAGGAGAGGGGCTTGACAGTCGCATGCCCCCATGGCACGCGAGGCGGAACAGCTACCAGATGGCGCCGCGAAAAGTCAATGCCCCCCTGGATGTCGGAGCCGAACCCTACGGTCATTACTGCAAGGTAAGTAGGCGGCACGGTCGAGAAGACAGGTGTTCGGGTCACCTGCCCTCTCCCACGCTTATGAACGGCCCCGGCGATCGGGCTTATCGCCGGGGCCGCCCTTGCGTTCCGGGCATCCGGATGCCCGGGCATCCCGCTGTGGCCACAGCGAGTGTCAACCCCCTCGGCGCCCCCCTCGCGCCGCCGTAGCGTGAAGGCCCACGAGAGGAGCAGACCATGACCGATCGCACGGACATCCCCGGCTCGGACGCCCCCATCCCCGGCGGCGACCTGCCCGACGAAGACCCGATCGAAGCCGTCTCCGAGGCGGCACGAAACGACAAGAGCGTGCCCATCGAGAACGTGCAGCCGGGCGTCGACCCCGACTCCGCCGATTCGAGCTCGTCACTGAATCGCACCGGCGACGACGACTGAGCCGCTCACCGACAGCGCCGCGCCCCCTCGGGAGCGCGGCGCTTCGTCGTGTCAGCTCGCCGCGCGGTCTGCGTACTCGGTCGCCACGCGAGCGACGTCGTCGACGTACTGCGTGAGCTGGTTGTACCGGAAGACCGCCGAGCGCCAGGCGTCGGTGCCCTCCATCGAACCGGAGTCGCACAGATAGCGCGCCGCCCCGAGCGCCGCGTCGTCGAGCTGGCTCGGATCACGGATGCCGTCGGCGTTGCCGTCCGCGCCCCAGTATCCCCATGTCTCGGGGATGAACTGCATCGGCCCCACGGCACGATCCCACCGGTCGTCGCCGTCCCACTCGCCGCCGTCCGTGTCGCGAATGGCGGCGACGCCGTCGCCGTCGAGGCGCGGACCGAGGATGCGCGGTGACACCCAGCCGTCGCGCTGCAGCGTGGCGCCGCCGTGGCTGCCATGACCCGACTCGATCGACCCGATCGCGGCGAGGGTGTTCCATGCGATGCCGCAACCGGGCTGGTCTGCGGCGAGCTCCAGCTCTGCCCCGGCGTAGGCCGCGAGCGCTCGCGCCGGGATGCCGGTGCGTTCGGCGACCGTGTCGAGCCACGCCGGGTCGGCACGGCCGGGCTCTTCGGCCGCCTGCGTGTCGTCGCCCGCAGGTTCGTCCGGGGCGAGCAGCGTCACCGGCGGCACGGGCGCCGCCGCCTGAGCCGGCTCTGCGGGGGCCTCGGCCGAGACGGACCCCGCGAAGTGCACGGCCAGCGCGATCACGATAACGAACGGGATGAGGGCCACGCCGATGCCCGCCGCCCGCGCGGCCCGGCGGCGCCGCGCGGCGTTCCTGCGCTGGGCCGCGGTCCGCCGCTTCGCCGCCGGGCGCGCGGAGGCCCTACGCCGTGCACCCGATGCCATCCGCGATCCCTCTCCGAGGCGCGTCGAACGCCGCGCAGAGGGGCACACAGTACCCGCCCGACCTGTCCCGACGCGGAGAATCACACGGCGAGGGGAGGTCGTCAGCCCCCCTCCCGGGCACCCCTGCCCCTCCCTACCGTCGCGCAGACGGAGCGTTCGAACTCGTCTCGCTCCTCTCCCCCGACAGATCAGGAGCAAGGATGTTCTTCCACAAGCAAGAGCTGCAGTTCGCCGCGACGCCGGAGAAGCCCGACGCGATCTTCGCCCGTCGGCTCCAGGAGGTCCTCGGCGGCCAGTACGGCGAGATCACCGTCGCGATGCAGTACGGGTTCCAGGCCTGGAACGCCCACATCCCGGGGAAGTACCGCGACCTCTTGTACGGCATCGGCGCGGAGGAGTTCGGCCACGTCGAGATGCTCGCAATCATGATCGCCCAGCTCCTCGAGAAGGCCCCCGTCGAGCAGAGCGAGGCGGCCGCAGCCGCCGACCCCGTGCTCGGCCCAGTCATCGGCGGCATGGACGTGCAGGCCGCAATCGTCGCGGGCGCCGGAGTCCGGCCCGTCGACAGCAACGGCAACCCGTGGCAGGGGTCGTACGTCACCTCAAGCGGCAACCTCCTCGCCGACTTCACGGCCAACGCGAACGCCGAGATGCAGGGACGGCTGCAGGTCGCCCGCATCTACAACATGACCGACGACCACGGCGTGCGGGAGATGCTCTCGTTCCTGCTCGCGCGCGACACGATGCACCAGAACCAGTGGATCCGAGCCGCGCAGGAGCTGCGCGACGAGGGCGTGGAGGACATCCCGGTGCCGAGCAACTTCCCGCTCTCGAAAGAGGCGCGCGACCACTCGTACACGTACATCAACTTCTCCGACGGTGCGGCCGCGGCCGAGGGATCGTGGGCGAGCGGACCGACCCCGGACGGGAAGGGCGAGTTCACCTACCTCGACGGCCCCGACACCTCGGCGCCCATGCCGCCGCCCACGCAGCCCGACCCGCGCTTCTTCGGCACCGACGCGAAGCCGAACCTCGTGGACAAGGCCGAGGGCGTCATCCGCGACGCCCTCTCGTGAGGCATCGCGGGGCCCGGAGGCAGCGCTCCGGGCCCCGCGATCAGGGCCGCGCTGTCAGGGAGCCGCGGTCAGGAGACGGCGCGATCAGGAGACGGAGCGAACGTCAGGATTCGGGCCGCGACGGCCAGCGGGGCGGTGGACTGCGCGACGTGCGCGGCGCCTCCGACCTGCGCGAACCGCCCGTCGGCCGTCCGAGCGGCGAGGGCGCGACCCCAGCGCACATCCGCGATGGGGTCGCGCTCCCCTCGCAGGACGAGCAGCGGCTGTCGAAGCCTCGCCACCCGGTCTTCGGTCGGATACGTCATCATGTGGCGGAGTTGCGTCAGATACCACCGCACTCCGCACCGCAGGTAGTCGGTGAAGACCACCACGTTCACCCGGGGCGGCTCCCGCAGGCAGTCGACCGCGAGGGCGCGCATCTGCGCGAAGACGGTGCGGTGGGCGTCGTCGACGACCGGCCCGATGACGACGACCCGACTCACGAGCTCCTCGGCCTGCAGAGCGGTCTCGACGACCCACTGCGCTCCCATCGAGTGCCCGACGAGCACGCACCCGCCCGCCCCGGTTTCGGCGAGCACGACGGCCAGCGCGCGCGCCATCTCGCCGACGTCCACGTCGCGTCCGGGCTTCGGGCTGGCGCCGTGCCCGGGGAGGTCGACGACGATCACGGTGCGCCGGCGCCGGAGCGCGGCGGCGAGGCGCCGGAAGTAGCGGTGCGACATGCCGATCCCGTGCACGAGGACGACGGGGGCACCGGCATCCGCTCGCCCCGACACGCGCACGCAGAAGGTGAGCCCGTCGACGCCGATGCGTCGGGCGGGCCCACCTGATCGGCGGTCTCCGGCGCTCAGCGTCGTCGAGCCGACGAGCGCCGGGACGAGCGACCGAATGCCGCGCGCACGATCTTCCAGACGGCGACGCCGCCGAGGGCCCAGGGCCCGATGACGAGCAGCGGGTCGATCCACGTGTGCGCGAGATCGACGCGGCCGCGGCCGACCCGGGACGACCAGGGGCGTCGTCCTCGTTCGCCGAGCACGCCGGACTGGGTGATCGGATCGTCGGGGCGGCGACTCGCGAAGGAGCGGAGATGGGCGCCCGCCGACTCGAGGCGGTCGCCCGCGATCAGCAGCATCCAGTGCGCCGTCTGCGCCTCGCTGTACCGCGCGTAGGCCAGGCGCCGGACGGCGCCGGAGACCCCGTGGAGGGGCTGGGCGGTGCCGAAAACGGGAGTCAGGCGAGTGTGCTCGATGGAGCGTTCCCGTCCGTCGCCGTGGGGCTGCTGGTCCGGCAGCGTCCAGTGCGCGCCGGTCTCGATGCCCGGCTGCTCGCGGGGGAAGGCGGGCCGGTCGGCGGGATCGAGATCGGCGCCCCACCCCGGCACCTTCGCGCGGAGGGCGTCGGCCTGCGGGGGCGTGCTGGGCTTGTCTGCGGTGTACGGCATGGTGTGCCTCCTTCTCTTCGTCAGGACCCGAAGGTGACGACGGGCTTGATGATGCCGTCGAGCTTCGACGAGAACACGTGATATCCCTCGGCGATCCCGTCGAGCCCGAAACGGTGGGTGACGAGGTCGCGGGGGGCGATGTGGCCGGCGCGGATGTGCTCGAGCAGGCGCGGCCACTGCCGCTTCACCGGCGCCTGGTTCGCCCGGATGGTGAGGCCCTTGTTCATGGCGTCTCCGAACTTCACCGCACTGAACAGGGGCCCGTAGGCACCCATGACCGAGATCGTGCCGCCCTTGCGGACGGCGTCGATCGCCCAGTTCAACGCCACGGGCGAACCGCCCTGCATCTTGAACTTGGCGGCGGTCACGTGCTGAAGGAAGTGACCGTCGGCCTCGGCGCCGACGGCGTCGATGACGGCATCCGCTCCGAGTCCCTCGGTCATCTTCTTGAGGGTCAGGACGATGTCGTCGACCTCGCCGAAATGCACGGTCTCGGCGTAGGCGAACTCCCTCGCTTTGGCGAGCCGGTAGTCGAGGTGGTCGACGACGATCACCCGGCCGGCGCCCATCAGCCAGCACGACCGCGCCGCGGCAAGGCCGACTGGCCCGGCGCCGAGCACCACGACGGTGTCGCCCTCGACGATGTCCGCGAGCTGCGAACCGAAGTACCCGGTCGAGAACGCGTCGGTCAGCAGCAGCGCATCCTCCGATGCGATGTCCTCGGGGATCACCATCGGCCCGACATCGGCGAACGGCACGCGCACGAGTTCGGCCTGGCCGCCGTCGAATCCGCCGGTCGAGTGGGAGTAGCCGTAGATGCCGCCGATCGCGGTCGCGTTGGCGTTCACGTTGTGGCAGTTCGAGAAGAGCCCTCGCGCGCAGAAGAAGCACGACCCGCAGTAGATGTTGAAGGGCACCATCACCCGGTCGCCGACCGACAGGGTCTGCACCGACGACCCCACCGCCTCGACGCGGCCGATGAACTCGTGGCCGAAGGTATGGCCGACGCGGGTGTCGGGCATCATGCCGTGGTACAGGTGCAGATCGGAGCCGCAGATCGATGCGAGCTCCACACGGACGATCGCGTCATTGGGGTGCGCGATCACGGGGTCGGGCTTCTCTTCGACGCGGATCTTGTACGGTCCGCGGTAGGCCATCGCTTTCATCAGTCCTCCTCGGGGTCGCACGCAACCCTCGCTGCGCACAGAGGCGACGGGGAGGGGGTTGCGCTCGGCGGATCACCGTGTCAGGAGCGGCAGATTCCGGCGCCGCGCGGGCGTTCCGGGCTCAGCGGTCGAGCTCCAACCGGTAGCCCATGCCCGCCTCGGTGAGGATGTGCCGCGGGGCCGCGGGGTCGGCTTCGAGCTTTCGGCGCAGCTGAGAGATGTAGAGCCGCAGGTACCCGGTGTCGCTGACGTGCTCCGACCCCCAGATGGTCGTGAGCAGGGTCTGCCGCGTCACGAGGCGTCCGGGATTGCGCATCAGCACCTCGAGGACCTGCCACTCGGTCGGGGTCAGCCGGATCCGCTCGGTGCGTCCTGCGACGGTACGCGTCACACTGCGCCCGGCGAGGTCGACCGACACGTCGCCGAAGCCGCTGACCGGGTCGGCCTCCTGCTGGGGAGTGCGCCGCGTCAGCGCCCGGATGCGCGCGAGCAGCTCGTCGATCGAGAAAGGCTTGGTGACGTAGTCGTCGGCGCCCGCGTCGAGGGCGTCAACCTTGTCCGCCGACCCCGTGCGACCCGACACGACGAGGATCGGCGCCTCCGACCAGCCGCGCACCGCGTGGATCACATCCATGCCGCCGAGTCCCGGCATCCCGAGATCGAGCAGGATGACGTCGGGGTGACCGTCGACGGCGGCGGCGATCGCCTCGGCACCCGTGCCCGCCGTCAGCACCTCGTAGCCCCGCGCGGCGAGAGTGATCCGCAGCGCCCGGAGGATCTGCGGGTCGTCGTCGGCGATCAGGATCTTCATCGCTGCTCATTCTCGCCCGCCATGGGCAGGGAGATGACCATCGTGAGCCCGCCGCCCGGGGTGTCCTCCGCACGGAGGGTGCCGCTCATGCCCTCGACGAACCCCTTGGACAGGGCGAGTCCGAGCCCCAGACCGGTCGAGTTGTCGGTGTCGCCGAGGCGCTGGAAGGGCACGAACATCTCGCCCTGCCGGTCTGCCGGAACGCCCTGGCCGTGGTCGACGATGCGGATCTCGACACGCCCTCCGAAGGCGCTCGTCGTGATCGCGACGCGCTCCCCCTCGGGAGAGTGTCGGAGCGAGTTGGCGAGGAGGTTCACGACGACGCGCTGCAGGAGCACGGCGTCGGCCGCGACGTGGGGGCCGTCGGTCTCGAGCCGCAGATCGACCTCACCGGGGCCGGTGCCGAGCTCGTCTATCGCCGGCAGGATGGCGTCGACGGGATCCACCGGCGCGAGCGACACCGCGAGGGCTCCGGCCTGCAGCCGCGAGACGTCGAGGAGGTCGGTGACGAGCGCGGCGAGCGCGGCGAGGCTCTCGTCCGCCGTCGCGAGCAGCTCGTCGCGGTCGTCGTCGGTGAACGTGCCGCTGCGGAGGCCGCCGACGGCCGCGGTCGCCGCCGCGAGCGGACGACGGAGATCGTGGCTGAGCGCCGAGAGGAGCGCGCTGCGCACTCGATCGGATGCCGCGAGGGGCTCCAGCTCGCTGGCGACCTCCGCCAGATCGCGATGCACGAGCGCGGCATCGAGCTGGGCCACGATCGCGGCGAGCAGCCGCCGCTCCGAGGCCCGGAGGTCGCGGCCGTGGAGTTCGAGGACGGCGCGGCCACCGACGGACACCGGCGTGTGGCGGCCGTCGGCGAGCGGTTCACCGCTGCGGGCGAGGACCACATCGGCCGCGACCAGCCGCACACCCGCGAGCCCGAAGGCTTCGCGGGTGCGCTCGACGAGGGCGAGGATCGCCCCTTCGCCCCGGAGCACGCTGCCGGCGACGGTCTGCAGCATCTCCGCCTCGGCCGCGGCGCGGCGCGCAACCCGGGTCTTCCGCGCCGCGCGGTCGACGACGACGCTGACGAGGATCGCGATCGTGACGTACAGGCCCAGGGCGAGGAGGTGGAGCGGCTCATGGACGTGGATCGTGTACAGCGGCTCGACGAAGAAGAAGTCGAGCGTGACGCCGCTGAGCAGGGCCGCCCAGAGCGCGGGCCAGATCCCGCCCACGAGGGCGACCACCACGACCAGCAGCTGATAGCTCAGCACGTCGCTGGTGATCGATTCCTCGCTTCGCAGCAGCACGAGCACCCATGTCAGGAGCGGCCCGCCCAGCATCGCGAGGGCGAAGCCCGCCAACCGTCGTCGCATGCTCAGCGCCCCGCCGAGGCGAGGGAGCGCGAACCGCCCCCCGGCCGCGGAGTGCGTCACGATGTGCACGTCGATGTCTCCGGACTCGCGGATCACCGTCGCGCCGATGCCCGGACCGCTGACGAGCGCCGCGAACCGGCTGCGCCGACTGACCCCGAGCACGAGCTGCGTCGCGTTGACCGACCGGGAGAACTCGACGAGGGCGGTCGGGATGTCGGACCCGACGACCTGGTGGAAGGTGCCCCCGAGGGTGTCGACCAGCAGCCGCTGCGCGGCGAGAACGGCCGGATCCGCCGCACGGAGGCCGTCCTGGCTTGTGACGTGGACGGCGAGCAGCCGGCCGCCCGAGGAGCGAGCCGCGATGCGCGCGCCGCGGCGCAGCAGCACCTCGCCCTCCGGCCCCCCGGTGAGTGCGACGACGACCCGCTCGCGCGCTTCCCACCGCGAATCGATCCCGTGCTCCGCGCGGTAGTCGGTGAGAGCGGCGTCGACGTCGTCGGCGAGCCACAGCAGGGCCAGCTCGCGAAGGGCCGTGAGGTTGCCGAGACGGAAGTAGTTCGACAGGGCGGCATCCACCCGCTCCGCGGGATAGACGAGACCCTGGGCGAGCCGGTCGCGGAGTGCCTGCGGCGCGACGTCGACGACCTCGACCTGGTCGGCGGCGCGCAGCACGCGGTCGGGAACCGTCTCGCGCTGCGGCGCGCCGGTGATCTGCTCGACGACGTCGTTGACCGACTCGATGTGCTGGATGTTGACGGTGGAGACCACATCGATGCCCGCGGCGAGGAGGTCCTCGACGTCCTGCCAGCGCTTCTCGTGGCGGGAGCCGGGCGCGTTCGTGTGGGCGAGTTCGTCGACGAGGGCGAGAGCGGGCCGGCGGGCGAGCACGGCCGCGAGATCCATCTCCTGGAGTGACACCCCGCGGTACTCCACCGCGAGCCGGGGGACGACCTCGAGGCCCACCGTCATCCGCGCCGTGGCCGCTCTGCCGTGCGTCTCGACCACAGCGATGACGACGTCGCGGCCGTCGGCGGCCAGGCGCGCGCCCTCCTCGAGCATCGTGTACGTCTTGCCGACGCCGGGAGCCGCGCCCAGGAGCACGCGAAGCCGCCCACGTCTCGTCACGGTCACTCCCCCTGCTGATCCAGATCGCGGTTGAGCTCCACGACGTTCACGACCGTCTCACCGAGGTAGCCGAGGTCGGGCGCCTGCGTGTGCTGCGCCACGAGGCCTCGCACCGTCTGCGGTTCGAGGCCGCGCGCGGCGGCCACACGGCCCACCTGGATCGAAGCGTACGCGGGGCTGATGTGCGGGTCGAGTCCGGATGCCGACGCGGTCACCGCGTCTGGGGGGACGGCGCTCTCGGCGACACCCTCCAGGGCCGCGACGCCGGCCCTCCGTTCGGTGATGGCCGCCACGAGGTCGGGGCTCTCGGGCCCGAGGTTCGACCCGGACGAGGAGGCGGCGTCGTAGCCGTCGCCGGCGGCCGAGGGGCGGGACTGGAAGTACTGCGGCAGCGGTTCGCCACCGGCATCCGTGAAGGCCTGTCCGAGTCGCGACGATCCGACGACCGTGCCGTCGGTATCCCGGAGGAGGGCACCGTTCGCCGAGTCGCCGAACGCGAGCTGACCCACCGCGGTGATCGCGGCGGTGTAGCCGACTCCGAGCACGAGGGTGAAGACGAGCATTGCGCGGACGGACACGCCGACGACGCGGAGGGCGCCGCGGCGCGGGGTGCGCTGCGGGCGAGGGGTGGGGGAAGTCATCAGGGATCCTCTCGAGGTCAGAAGCCGGGGATCAGGCGCACGACGAGGTCGATGAGCCCGATGCCGATGAAGGGTGCGACGACGCCGCCGAGGCCGTAGACGAGCAGGTTCCGCCCGAGGATCGACGCGGCGTCACCGGCCCGGTACCGCACGCCGCGGAGGGCGAGCGGGATGAGGGCCACGATGACGAGGGCGTTGAAGATGACCGCCGACAGCACGGCCGAGGCCGGCGAGTGCAGGCCCATGACGTTGAGCGCCCCGAGCTGCGGGAACACGCCCATGAACATGGCGGGCACGATCGCGAAGTACTTGGCGATGTCGTTCGCGATCGAGAAGGTGGTCAGCGCGCCGCGGGTGATGAGCAGCTGCTTGCCGATCCGCACGATGTCGATGAGCTTCGTCGGGTCGGAGTCGAGGTCGACCATGTTCCCTGCCTCCTTCGCCGCCGAGGTGCCGGAGTTCATCGCGACACCGACGTCGGCCTGCGCGAGGGCGGGTGCGTCGTTGGTGCCGTCCCCGGTCATCGCGACCAGCCGGCCGCCCTGCTGCTCGGAGCGGATGTAGGCGAGCTTGTCCTCCGGTGTCGCCTCGGCGAGGAAGTCGTCCACCCCCGCCTCGGCGGCGATCGCCGCGGCGGTCAGAGCGTTGTCTCCGGTGATCATCACGGTGCGGATGCCCATCGAGCGCAGTTCCGCGAAACGATCGGCGAGGCCGTCCTTCACGACGTCCTTCAGCTGGACGACCCCGAGGACGCGGGGCGGCTCGCCCGCCCGGCGCACCGCCACCACGAGCGGTGTCCCGCCCGATCGCGAGATCTGCTCGACCGCCCGGTCGAGTTCGGCCGTCCGGTCGGCATCCGCCGGGGCGCGGCCGCCAACCCACCGGGCCACCGCCGACGCGGCTCCCTTGCGGATCTCCATGCCGCCGGGCAGATCGATGCCGCTCATGCGGGTCTGCGCGGTGAAGGGCACGCTCCGCGCACCGGCGGCGGCCTCCGCCGTCACACCGGCCGCCGCCGCGAGCTCGACGATCGACGATCCCTCCGGCGTGGGGTCGGCGAGGGAAGAGAGGGCAGCCGCGCGCAGGAGCTCCTCGCGCGTGGTGCCGGCGAGGGCGATGACGTCTGAGGCGCGGCGGTTGCCGTAGGTGATCGTGCCGGTCTTGTCGAGCAGCAGCGTCGTCACGTCGCCCGCCGCCTCGACGGCACGCCCCGACATCGCGAGGACGTTCCGCTGCACCAGGCGGTCCATGCCGGCGATGCCGATGGCCGAGAGCAGCGCACCGATCGTCGTCGGGATGAGGCAGACCAGGAGGGCCACCAGGACCGGGATGCTGACGGGCGCCGCCGCGTAGGAGGCGATCGGGTTGAGGGCCAGCGCGACCACGACGAAGACGATCGACAGGCTCGCCAGGAGGATGTTCAGGGCGATCTCGTTCGGGGTCTTCTGGCGCGAGGCGCCCTCGACGAGCGCGATCATCCGGTCGACAAAGGTCTCGCCCGGCTTCGACGTGATCGCGACCACGATGCGGTCGGACAGCACGCGGGTGCCGCCGGTCACCGCACTGCGGTCACCGCCGGACTCGCGGATCACCGGAGCAGACTCGCCCGTGATCGCCGACTCGTCGATCGAGGCGATCCCCCAGACGACGTCGCCGTCGCCCGGCACGAGTTCGCCCGCGGTAACCACGACGACGTCGCCCAGGACGAGGTCAGCCGAGGAGACGACGTCGACACGCGCCGTGCGCGCCTCCGGGTCGGTGCCGGCGTCGTAGCCGATGACGCGGGACGCGGTCGTGCTGGTGCGGGTGGCGCGAAGCGAATCCGCTTGCGCGCGCCCCCGGCCCTCGGCCACCGACTCCGCGACGTTCGCGAACAGCACGGTGAGCCAGAGCCACCCGGCGATGACGGCGGTGAACGCGGCGGGCACCGCCGACCCGCCGGAATCGGCGGGTCCGCCGAGGAACGGCTCGGCGACGGCGAGCGCGGTCGTGAGCAGGGCGCCGACCCACACAATGAACATGACGGGGTTCCGCCACTGGGCGCGCGGGTCGAGCTTGCGCAGGGCGCCCGGAAGCGCCGCCGCGAGTGCGGCCGCGTCGATCCGCGCCGCGCGGGACGGGGCGGCCTGAGCCGCAGGAGGTGTGTCGATGAGGACGGACATGTTCAGACCAGACCTTCCGCCAGGGGACCCAGCGCGAGAACGGGGAAATACGTGAGAGCGGTGACGATGACGATCGTGCCGAGGTGGAGCCCGACGAACAGCGGCCGATGGGTGGGGAGGGTGCCCGCCGTGGCGGGAACCCGTTCCTGCCGGGCGAAGGATCCGGCCAGGGCGAGGACGAGCACGATCGGAACGAATCGCCCGAGCAGCATCGCGACGGCCAGCGCGGTGTTGAGCCACGGGGTGTTCGCCGTGAGGCCGGCGAACGCGGACCCGTTGTTGTTCGCCGCCGAGGTGAAGGCGTAGACGACCTCGGTGAGGCCGTGGACGCCCGGGTTCCAGATCGACGTCCCCACGACGTCGTCGCGCACGCCGGGGATGACGAAGCTCGCCGCGACGCCGCCGAGCACCAGGATCGGCGTCGCCAGGAGGGAGATGCTCGCGAGCGTGATCTCGCGGGTGCCGATCTTCTTGCCCAGGTATTCCGGCGTGCGACCGACGAGCAGCCCCGCCACGAAGACGGCGATGATCGCCACCACGAGGATCCCGTACAGGCCCGCCCCGACGCCGCCGGGAGCGACCTCGCCGAGCATCATGTTGAGGAGCGGAACCATGCCGCCGAGGGCGGTGTAGGAGTCGTGCATCGAGTTGACCGCGCCGGTGGAGGTGAGGGTGCTGGTCGCGCCGAACAGGGTCGAGCCGACGATGCCGAAGCGCGCCTCCTTTCCCTCCCAGGCGCCACCCGCGAGAGTGGGCGCGGTTCCTGCGGCGGAGAGCTCGAACGCGGTGACCGCGACGGTGGATCCGATGAACAGCACGCTCATCGTGGCGAGGATGGCGAATCCCTGTCGGTGATCGCCGACCACGGAGCCGAACGTGCGCGGGAGGGCGAACGGGATCACGAGCATCAGGAAGATCTCGAAGAGGTTGGTCCATCCCGACGGGTTCTCGAACGGGTGCGCCGAGTTGGCGTTGAAGAAGCCGCCGCCGTTGGTGCCGAGGAGCTTGATGGCCTCCTGGGAGGCGACCGGCCCGCCCGGAATGCTCTGCACAGCGCCGCTGAGCGTCGTGGCCTCGGTGACGCCCGACAGGTTCTGGATCACGCCGCCTGCCATCAGCCCGAGCGCGGCGAGGGCCGCGAACGGCAGGAGCACCCGCAGCGTTCCGCGGGTCAGGTCGACCCAGAAGTTGCCGATTCCCTGGCGTCCCTGCGACGAGAGTCCTCTGATGAGAGCGACGGCCACGGCCAGTCCGACCGCGGCGGAGACGAAGTTCTGCACGGCGAGACCCGCCGCTTGGACCGTGTAGCCGAGGGTCTGCTCGGGTGAGTACGACTGCCAGTTCGTGTTGGTGACGAACGAGATCGCGGTGTTGAAGGCGAGAGGCTCGCTCGGCGCCGCCAGGCCCAGTGAGGCTGGAAGCCACTGCTGGGTGCGCTGCAGGACGTAGACGAACACGACGCCGACGGCGGAGAACGCGAGCACGCTCCGGGCGTACGCCTGCCACGTCTGATCGGATGCCGATGAGACGCCGATGAGGCGGTAGAAGCCGCGCTCGACGCGCAGGTCGGCGGCCCTCGTGTAGGTGCGAGCCAGGTAGTCGCCGAGCGGCCGGTAGGTGACGGCGAGCGCCAGGGCGAGGGTCGCGATGAGGCCGAGCAGCGAGAGCCACTCCATCAGAACCGCTCCGGTGCGACGAGGGCGACGACGAGGTAGGCGACGGCCGCGACGGCGAGAACGGCCGCGATGATCTCGAAGACGATCACAGCTTGCTCACCGCCGTGACGAAGAGGCCGACGATCGCGAACAGCGCGAGAGCGCCGAGCACGAAGGCGATGTCCAGCACGAGGAACTCCGATTTCCGGGGAGGGCGACCCGGGATACCGGGGCGCACGCCCACTGGGCGCATCACTGATGCAACACGCACGCCGCACGGCATCCGCTCGTCCTCACGAGATCCATACGGCCGGGCTCGCCCTCCTCACGGATTCCTCACACCGCCCCGCCCGACCCCGTCGGGGCGGGCGCCGATAGGCTCGGCGGCACGGCCCTCGGAAGGGGCCCGAGAGTCGATTCAGGAGCACCGATGGCGCACGCCGACCACATCGTCGTCCTTCCGGGCGGCGGCTACGAGATGCTGGCCGACCACGAGGGCGAACCTGTCGCGGCGTGGCTTCGCACTCGCGGGATCGGGGCGAGCGTGTTCGCGTATCCCGTCCGCACGCGTCATCCTGCCCCGCTGCACTCCGTCAGGGGCGCGGTCGCCGCCGCGCGGGCAGCGGGCGCGACGCGCGTCGGGGTGCTCGGATTCTCGGCCGGCGGTCATGCCGCCGTCACCGCCGCGCTGGCGCCGGGGGCCGCCGAGAGCGAGCGGATCGACCTCGCGATCGCCGCCTACCCGGTCGTCTCGATGCAGCTCGACACGCACCAGGGGTCGCGCCTCGCCCTGCTCGGCCCGGCCGCAGGCTCCGACCTGCGCGCGCAGACGTCAGGTGACCGTCTCGTCACCGCCGAGGCGCCGCCCTTCTTCATCTGGCACACCGCCGACGACCCCGTCGTGCCCGTCTCGCACTCGCTCCTGCTGGCCTCGGCGCTGTCGGAGGCGGGGGTGCCCTACGAGCTGCACGTCTACGAGAGCGGACCGCACGGGATCGGTCTGGCTCCGGATGCCGGCACGGCGGCCGACTGGACGCGCGCCTGCGAGCGCTGGCTCACCGCCCGCGGATGGGGCGTCTGAGCACCACCTCGAGGGCGCGCCGCAGTCAGCCGGCCGGCCACTCCCAGGTGCGGAGCATGCCGCACATCCCGTAGCTCCGACCTCCCGGTCGCGGCGTGGCCCGGACGACCTCTGCCTGGCCGAGTGCGCCCGGCAGACCGTTCGCCAGCGCCGCGAGCTGTGCGTCGACGCGCGACGTCTCGGCGGCGACGGTCTCCTGCCAGATCTCGCGCCAGCGCGGCACGCGCGCCTGGACGATCGCGGCAGCGTCGCGGTGGAGCCGGGCGAGAGCGTCGGCTCCACCGGCCCGGAGCTCGGCGAATCCCGCGAGCGCGAGGTCGCGTCGCGCCCGAGCGGAGCGCTCCCGGGCGTCGCCCTCGTCGAGGGTCGCCGCCGCCGCGTAGGCGGAGGCGTCGTGGCGCACCGACGCGGGAAAGGTGAAGACGGCGTCTCCCGCCTCGGGCAGCCCGGCGTTCGACATCGCGACGAGCAGCCGCAGATCACCCCTGTTCACGAGGCGGTGGACGGTGCCGGGACTGAACCAGACGACGTCGCCCACGGCGAGCGGGTGCTCCTCGAAGCCCGCGGCGGAGAGGGTCTGCACGGCTCCCTCGCCGCCGATCACGACGTACCCCTCGCTCGAGGCGGTGTGCAGATGCGGGGTGCCCCCGCGGCATCCGTCCGGCGCCTCCCAGTCATAGACCTCGAGATCGGTCAGAGCCACCCCGCCGGGGAAGAGCGCCGTCATCGCAGGGGGCGCAGCGCGTCGGCGAGCGCCGGAGCCGCCGCCGCACCCGCGCCGGCGACACCGACGACGTAGCGGAACGT
Organism: Microbacterium sp. Ld4; assembly: GCF_045066555.1. Lineage (NCBI taxonomy): Bacteria > Bacillati > Actinomycetota > Actinomycetes > Micrococcales > Microbacteriaceae > Microbacterium > Microbacterium sp. Ld4. Next base: position 74,346 of record NZ_JBISHE010000005.1, read on the forward strand.
CACCGTGTCAGCGGGGGCGATCTCGAGCTCTTCGCTGAAGAAGGGCGCCGGATTGAGGCAGGCGAACTCCTCGGAGCGCGCGAACCACTGCGGCGGGTGCGACGGGTTCTCGGCGGCGTCGAGCATGACAATGAGCGACGACTCGTCGATGACGTCGTGGCGCCCGACGAAGCCCATCCACTCGTGACGCTGGCCTCGCACGTCGTTTCCCGAGCCCTCGCCGTCGGTCGTCACGAGGCGCCCTTCGGTGAACGAGCGCGGACCCCGCCAGAAAAGTCCTCCGTAGCCGGCGTTCTCCCGGCCCTTCGTCGTCGGCGATCCGATGCGGATCGGCGCCCCCGAGACGTTCGTCATGGCGATCTGGACCGTCAGCGCCCAGGAGTCGTCCGAGAGCACGCGTGCCGACAGGGCGCGCTCCTCCGTGAAGATCTGCGCTCCGGTCTCGGTCGTCCAGTCGAGGGTGTGGCGGAACCGTGCGACGCCGTCGGTGACGCTCGCCTCCTGCACGTCGAGGTGGCCCTGCGTGCCGTTGTTCGGAAGCTGGCGGTAGCCCTCGTCGCGGATGAAGGTCGGGCCGCCCCAGAAGTTCTCGTCGCCGACGACGGGCAGCGACCACGCGATGCCCTTGTGCCAGACGTGATCCCACGGGCGGTACAGGCTCACGACGCGGCCGGCGCGGGTGCGGATCGGGTCGAGGTACGGCTTGGGCGACTCGAGCTGCGGCGAATCGGGAACGAACACGTAGCGCAGCAGCTCGACGCCGTCGACGGTCACCGTGACGTCGGTGTCGCCGACCTGGAGTGAAGGAGTGGGCTCGGTCATCGCACGGTCTCTTTCCTGTCGATCGGATGCCACGGCACGGATCCGCCGTCCATCGTGGTCGCGAACGGGTGGTCGGCATCGATCTCCCCGGCGCGCACCGGAGCGCCTGTGAAGGCCGACGCGTAGGTGGCCGCGGCGAACTCCAGCGTACGGCGGGCCTCATCGGCATCCACTCCGGGCCGCTCCCCCGCGTCGAAGGCGTCGAGGATCGCGCTCAGCTGGTCGCGGTGGCTGCTCGTGGTGGCGTCACCCTCGGCATCACCGTGCCAGAGCTCGGCGAGGTGCTCCGAGCCCGCCAGGGGCGTGAAGGTCCAGTCGCCCTCGCTGTAGCCGTAGAGGTGCTCGACTTCGACCGTGGCGCGTTCGAAGTCGAAGCGCAGCCGCGAGCTCTCGCGGGGCGACACGATCGAGTTCACGACGCTCGCGATGGCGCCGTTGTCGAACTCGGCGATCGCCATCGAGACGTCCTCCGTGTCGGTCGGAAGCGCCTGCCGCGCCGCGAAGGCGGTGAGTCTGCGCCACGGGCCGAGCACGGCGAGCAGCAGATCGAACTGATGGATGCCGTGTCCCATCGTCGGACCGCCGCCCTCGGCCGCCCAGGTGCCGCGCCACGGCAGGGAGAAGTAGTCGGGGGTGCGGTGCCACAGGGTTTCGCAGGTCGCGACGAGCGGCCTGCCGAGGGCGCCCTCCCGGGCGAGCCGGGCCAGCCGCCGCCCCGCCGCACCGAAGCGGTGCTGGAAGACCGTGAGGGCGGGGACGCCGGTCTCGCGCGAGACGGCGATGAGCTCGTCCATCGCGGCGAGGCTGAGGGCGGTGGGCTTCTCGATGAGGGCCGGAACGCCCGCGCGGAGGGCCGCGACCGCAAGCGGCACGTGCGTCTGCGGCGGCGTGCAGATGTGCACGAGGTCGAGCTCCTCGTGGGCGAGCAGCTGAGCGGCGTCGGTGTAGACGACGGCGCCCGGAGCGAACTCGTCTGCGAACGCGCGGGCGCGCTGCTCGTCGACGTCGACGACGGCGACGAGGGCGATGCGCGGCTGCAGCGAGGCGATGGCCTGGGCGTGCGCGTGGGCGATGGCGCCGGTGCCGATGATGGCGGCACGGGTCGGATCAGTCATTGATCTCCCTGATAGTGAACGTTCACCTTTTCGCAGGAAGGCTATCACGGCCGATCCGCGGGCCGGCAAGGGTGACGCTGCGTGACGGCGCGGGATCAGTGCAGTGCGGCGTCGGCATCCGTCTGCCGCCAGGCCGAGAACGGGACGGTGAGACCGGCCCGGGTCGGCGCGCAGACGAAGGGCCCCGCCGACGCGGCCGCATCGGGATCGAACGGGATGACCCGCACGAGGCGGAACTCCTCGTCGTCTGCCCGGGCGCGGAGGGTGAGGGCGTCGCCCTCCCGGCTGACCCGCACGGTCACCCGGCGCCCGGTCCATTCCGGCACCGGCGCCAGCGACCAGTCCGACATGCCCGACGTCACGACGGCCCCGAGCTGCAGCTGTCCGTCGGAGAACTCGATCCCCGCCTTGACCCAGTGCTCGGCGTCGACCTTCACGAACAGCCCGGCCTGGTCGAACTGGCCCGAGAACGGGATGCCGAACTCGACCTCCATCGCCGAGCCGGACGCGAAAGGGGCGAGCAGGGCGTGCTCGGTGTCGTGGACGAAGCCGTACGAGGTGTGACGCCAGGCGTCGCTCCCCTCCGCGGCGGTCACGAGGAGCGTGTCGCCGGCGACCTCGACGGCGTCGGGCTCGGTCGTCCAGCTCCCCTCGGACCAGGCGATGGGACGGGAGGCGGATGGCGTCGACACGGTCACAGCGTATCGGCGCGGCATCCGCTCAGCCCAGCGAGATGCCCGCTGAGGCGAGGGCCGCCGTGGCGACGTCGAGTACGGCCGCGCTGTGATCGAGCCGCCGATCGCGTTCGGCGAGGTCGTGCTCGCGGATCATCCGCTCGAAGGCGCGGAACTCCTCGACCATCCGGTGGGGGTGCGCGTTCTGCTCGATGCGCTCCTCGGTGCCGTCCCGGAGCTGGAGGACCACGGCGGGGACGACGTTCGGGGTGCCGTCGACGAGCATGACGCCGTCGACCCCCTGGATCTTCGTCCGTGACGGCCCGGGCGAATCCTTCGCGCAGACGCACACGGCGGTGATGTCGCCGTAGCGGAGGACGGCGACGCCCGACGTGTCGACACCTCGCTCGATGTGCGGCGTGTACGACACCGAATCGGGGCGACCGAGCAGCCCGACGACGAGATGCAGTGTATAGATGCCGAGGTCCATCAGGGCGCCGCCGCCCTTCGCCGGATCGAACGCGGGGAGCACCGTCCCCTCCCGGAAGGCGTCGTAGCGCGAGGAGTACTGCGAGTACTCGCACTGCACGAGGCGGAGGTCGCCCAGCCGGTGAAGACCCGCGCGCATCGCGTCGACGTTCGCGAGGTACTGGTTGCTGATCGCCTCGACGAGGATCAGGCCCCGCTCTTCGGCCAGCCGGCGGAGTTCGACGAGCTCGTCTCCGGCCAGGACGAACGGCTTCTCGCAGATGACGTTGACGCCCGCGAGCAGCGCCGCGCGGGCATGCGCGGCATGCTCCGAATTGGGCAGGGCGATCCAGACCGTGTCGACCTCGGCGTCGGCGAGGCACTCGTCGAGGTCGGTGTGCACCCGACGGATGCCGTGTCGTTCGGCGATCTCGGCGAGCGCCCCCCGCCGGGCGGGGCGGCCGTAGATCGCGACGAGGTCGAGACCGTCGACATCGACCGCATGCGGGAGGAAGTCGGCGACGATCTGTCCGGCGCCGAGGATGGCGAGCTTCACGCGGTCAGGAGGTGAGGCCGATGATGAGCAGGACGATCGCGATCAGCGGCGGTGTCAACTGGATGAGGGCCGCGCGGCGCTTCGAGCGATCGGACAGCAGCAGGACGAGTCCGGCCGCGACCATGGAGCCCGTCCCGACGAAGACGAGGGTGGCGCCGACCGCCTCGTGCCCGAGCACGAGCACGACGATGCCGATGACGATCTCGATCGACAGGAACAGGTTGTAGAACCCCTGGTTGAAGGCCAGCCCCTTCGTGATGGGGATGTGCTTCTCGTCGGTGCCGAAGGTGCGACGGGCGGCGGGCCCCGCCCAGGCGATGGACTCGAGGAAGAAGATGTAGACGTGGATGGCGGCGGCGAGTGCCGCGAATACGAGCCCGGCGATGATCATGGCGTCATCATCGCAGGTCGTCGATCATCCGGCCGTAGCCCTCTCTGAAGCTCGGGTAGTCGAGGTCTCCGAGGAGCTCGCCCAGCCGGGCGCCGTCCAGGACCGTGCCGCGGCGCTCTCCCGCCGCGACGTCCGCGCGGGGCGGAGGGGCGACGCCCAGCTGTTCGGCGATGAACTGCACGACGTCGCCGAGGGTCGCGGGATGGCCGTCGACGCCGTGGAGCACCGAGGGCGGCTCCGGGTGGTCGAGAAGGGCGCGCAGGGCGCGGACGAGATCGTCTTCGTGGATGCGGTTGGTGCGCCGGTCGTAGTCGACCGGCGTGCCGGTGCGCACCTGGCGGATGAGGCGCTCTCGCCCGGGGCCGTAGATGCCGGCCGGGCGGAGGATCACCGCGCCGAAGAGCTCGGCCGCTCGCCGCTCGCCCTCCAGCAGCGCACGGGCGCGGTCACCGCCCGGCGCGGGTGCGCTCGTCTCGTCGAGTCGGCGGCCGTCGTCCGCGGCCTCGAAGACCCGGGTGGACGAGACGTAGACGGTCCGCTCCGGAAGAGCCGGAAGGGCGCGTCGCAGGTGGCCGAGAGCGTCCGAGAGGAAGGTCATCGATTCCCCCGGCGTGAGCGTGATCACCATCGCGTCGACGCGCGGGAGCTGCTCGGACAGCGGCGCCGAGAGATCGACGGCGATCCGGCCGAAGGCCTCGGGCAGGTCGGCCGGATCGCGACGGATGCCGGTGACCGCGCCGCCGCCTTCCAGGAGGGTGCGTCCGAGCGAGGTGGCGACCTTGCCGCATCCGACGAGGAGGGTGTGCGTGCGGGTCACGTGGGGGTCCTTTCGGCGCGCCGTGCGCACCGCGTCAGCCTATCCTTCAGCTACGGAGGATCCTGCGGGTGGCCCGCCTGCGCGGAGCCGATATCCTGGCGACACAGCCTCCCGCATCCGGCACACGCCGCCTCCCGCTGAACGGACTTCGCCGCATGACCGACCACGACGAATCCCTGCTCTCCCTGGTCTACGCGAGCCGGGCGGCGATTCCGTTCGATCACGCACGGCTCGTCGAACTCCTCGCGCAGAGCCGCGAGAACAATGCCCGCCGCGAGGTCACCGGCATGCTCGTCTACAGCGAGCCCGACTTCATCCAGATCCTCGAGGGTCCGTCCGATTCGGTGCGGAGCCTCCTGGCGATCATCGCCGACGACGGTCGTCACACCGATGTGCGCGTCCTGCTCGAGGAGACGATCGCCGAGCGCCGATTCGCCGCGTGGTCGATGGGCTACGAGCCGAGCGACCCCGCCGACGCGATCGCGGCCCCGCAGGGTGCTGCCGCCACCGGTATCGGCAGCGATGATCCCGCGGTGTCCAGCCGCGCCGTCGACGATCTCGGCGACTGGTTCCGTACCCGGACGGACACGCCCGCCTAAGCCCGGTGCGCGTGACCACGGTCGCGCGCAGCGACCTCGACGATCGCGTGCGGGGTACATCCAGAGGATGACGGGGGTGGTCCTCTCTGCCGATGCGGTGAGCGCGACCCCTGGCGAGGCTGGAAGCATGCAGCATCCACACTCCCCCACGTCCACTCCGCCCGTGCTCTCCGCCGCAGGACTCGTCAAGCGCTACGGCGAGACGACCGCGCTCGACGACGTGAACCTGACCGTGCGAAGCGGCGAATCGGTGGCGATCATGGGCGCTTCGGGGTCGGGCAAGACGACGCTCCTCCACGTCCTCGCGGGCATCACGGTTCCCGACGCGGGAGACGTGCGGTTCACGGGCCGGTCGGGGCCGGTAGCTGTGCCGCAGCTGAGCGACGCCGAGCGCTCCCGGCTTCGCCGCGAAGAGTTCGGGTTCGTCTTCCAGCAGGGGTTCCTGCTGCCCGAGCTCACCGCCGCCGAGAACGTCGCCCTCCCGCTCCTCATGAACGGTGCCAAGAAGAATGCCGCGCGGGAGCACTCGCTCGGCTGGCTCGCCGCACTCGGCCTCGCAGGCATGGAGGACCGGCGGCCCGGTCAGCTGTCGGGCGGTCAGGCGCAGCGAGTCGCGATCGCCCGCGCACAGGCCACGGGCGCATCGGTCACGTTCGCCGACGAGCCGACCGGCGCCCTCGATTCGGTGACCAGCGACGAGGTGATGACCGCGCTCCTCCAGTCGACGACGGGTCAGCGACGATCCCTTGTTGTCGTGACCCACGACGAGTCGGTCGCCGCCCGCTGCTCCCGCGTCGTGCGCATGCGCGACGGTCGCGTGCACGCCGACTCCGGGGCGGGTGCCCGATGACCGCGATCGCTCCCCTCCGCCGCCGCGACGAGGTTGCGCCGATGCTCCGCATCCTGTGGCTCGTCGCTCGTCCCGGCGCGCAGTCGACGGCGGTGCTCCTCCTCCCGGTGATCGCCTTCGCGGTCACTACTGCGCTGCTCCTCACGGTCGCCGGCGGAACGGCGATGTTCTTCTCCTGGAGCGAGCGCGACGTGCTCTACCCAGCACTCGGGGCCATCGCGTGCACCCTGCTCGTCGTGCCACTCATCTCCCTCAGCGGCGTCGCCGCCCGCCTGTCGGCCCGCCGACGTGACGACCGGCTCGCAACGCTCCGTCTCCTGGGGGCGACCAGCGCCGGGGTCACTCTCCTCGCCGTCGCCGAATCGACCGTCCTCGCCGCCGTCGGCGTGGCCGTCGGCGTCGTGCTGCACGTGGCGCTGGTCCCCCTCGTCGGACTCATTCCCTTCGGTGGAGCCCCGGTCGGCGCCGCCGCTCTCTTCCTCACCCCGTCGGCGGGTCTCCTCGTCTGCGCCGGCGTCGTCGCGATCGCGGCGATCAGTGCCGCGATCGGTCTCCGCCGCGTCCGGATCACGCCCCTCGGAGTGCGGGCCCGAACCGACGCCCCGCCGCTGCGCTACGGCCGCGTCCTCATCGGCGTGGTCGTCATCGGGGCAGCTGTCGCCGCCCTGCAGGTGGCTCCCGGCGACCTGCTCCTCTCCATGGTCGTCATCTGCGGTGCGCTCGCCGCCGCCATCGCCGTGCTCAACCTCGTCGGTCCGTGGGTCCTCGGGGTGATCGGGCGTGCTCAGCTGAAGGCGGCACGCGGCGCTGCGGCGCTCGTTGCGGCGCGCGGCGTTCTGGAAGACCCCAAGGCGGCGTGGCGTCAGGTCTCCGGCATCGCGATGACGAGCTTCATCGCCGTCGTCGGCGGGGTGGGACTGGCGCGGATCGACGACATCGGCGACGTCGACCCGATCATGGCCGACATTCGCACCGGCATCCTGGTGACCCTCGCGGTCTCGTTCGTGATGGTCGCCTGCACGGTGGGCGTCAGCCAGGCCGCGGCGATCCTCGATCGTCGGGAGGTGTGGGTGAACCTCGATCGCGCCGGCATGCCCGACAAGACGATGACTGCGATCCGTCGCCGTCAGGTGCTGATGCCGCTGGTCGCGACGGTCGTGGTCTCCGTGACGGTGGGTGGCCTGCTCGTCGCCCCCCTCGTCGGCGCGGCGCTCCTCTTCGAGCCGCTGTCGCTCGTCGTGATCGCGTCGTGCTTCGCTCTCGGCTTCGCGTGCGTTCTCGGGGCACTGCGCGCCACCGATCCGGTGCTCCGCCGGGCCCTCGCCGAGCCCGTCTCTGCCGGGGCGTGAGCGCCTCGCGTCGGCGCGCTCAGTCCGCGTTCTGTCGGATGAAGCGCACCGGCGCGTCGGCGACCGGCAGGCCCGACGTCCGGATCGCGGCCTCGATCGCCGTGTGCTGCGCCTCGGGTGCGACGATCTGCACGGGCTCGCCGGCCTCCGTTCTCCCGGCGCCCCAGAAGCTGGTGACGGCGTGCTGGTCGGCCAACTCGGTGAGGAGGCGGACGTAGCGGTTGTGATACTCCGGGTCGAACGTCACTCCGAGCGAGGCGGAATCGATCTCGACCGGATCGTTCGGGTCGACACCCGCGGATTCATGGATGCGGACGGCGTGAGCGAGAAGCGGGAGCGCGTCACGGAGATCGGCGCCGTCTTCTCCGAGCGCCACGAGAGCGAAACCACCGTTGTCCCAGGTCGTGGGCTGCAGATCGATTCCGAGCTCCAGCCGGTCGACCTCGGCGACGAGCGCGGTCGCATCGAAGCCGAACCCGAGGCAGTCGGCGCCGCGCGCCGTGCCCGGCGTCATCGGCCAGCTGTGCATCGACACCACCTGCCCAGCCGAAGTGGGGACGCGCACAGACCAGGCCACCGGACCGGTGTACTCGATCGCACATGCGGCGTCGAGGAAGCCCTCCACGTGCGATGGGTCGACCGTCATCTCGATCCGCGCCGACGGATCGGCGAAGATCGGCGCTTCGACCCAGCGCTCAGACGAGGTGACGTCGGCTCCGGGGAGCGCGTCGAGGTGTGCGGCGACCCGGGTGAACTCCGCGTCGGGTCGGTCGAAGTGCGTCTCGTCGACCATCCAGCCGAACACGACGGCCGCGCCGGTGGCGAGGCCGAGCGCGCCGACGATCGCCGCAGACGCCCACACGCGGCGCCGTACGGTCATGCCGTGACGGTCATCCATACGTCGAGTCTCATCGCGCCCCGGCGAGTGGTCAACCGCCGGCCGAGATCATCATTGCCTGTTCACCCGGCTAGGAGAACCGCACGTCTCGACGCGTCTCGAGGCCGCTCGACATCGCCGCAGAAGGGACGATAAGAGCCGAAGAACCTGCGGAGACGGAGGGATTTGAACCCTCGGTCCCCTTGCGAGGACTCCACCTTAGCAGGGTGGTGCACTAGGCCTGACTATGCGACGTCTCCAGGCATCCGGTCGCGAGCGACGCGAATGCGCTCAGCAAGCATAACCGTTCAGACCCCGAGGATCGAACCACGGATGCCGCGGGCGCGGCCGTCGGATCAGCCCTGCGCGCGGGTGCAGGTGACCTGAGCCGCCGACTGGCCCGTGATGCCGCTCGGCAGCTCCACTGCGGCGTCGCCGTCGGCAGGAGGGGTCGCTGTGGCATCCGGAGTCGCGGACGGCGTGCCCGAGGGACCATCGGTCGGCGCCGGAGTGGGACCGCCCGCCTCTCCCACGACCTCGACGCCGTTTCCGCCACTGACCTCGCCGGTGAGCGCGATGGGCTTGTTCTCGGCGAGCGCCGCGAACAGCTGATCGGCATCCGACGTCACCGGAAGCACACGTCCCCCGCCGGGGGCGTAGACGGTCGGGTACTGGACGAACTTGATGTCCTCGTACGAGACATCGGAGACGGCCATGGCGATCTGGACCATCCGCTGCGGGTTGGAGAGCGACTCGCTGAGCACCAGTTGCCCCTCGTTCACCTGGCGCACCGCGGTGTTCGCGAGGTTCAGGAGGACGGGATAGTTGCTGAGCACGGCACCCGACTGCAGCTTGCGGACCAGCGAGCCCATGAACTGCTGCTGGTTCGAGATGCGCCCGAGGTCGGAGCCGTCACCGATGCCGTGCCGGATGCGGAGGAACTGCAGCGCCTCGGCGCCGACGAGTGTGTGCTCACCGGCTTTCAGGTCGAGTCCGGTGTGGCGGTCTTTGACGTCACCACTCAGGCAGACGTCGACGCCGCCGATCGCGTCGGACATGTTGATCACGCCGGTCCAGCGGATGGCCGCGGCGAACTGGATGTCGACTCCGGTCAGCTCCTCGACCGTCGTGACGGTGCAGGGAAGGCCGCCGTACATGTACGACGCGTTGATCATCTGCGCGCTCATCGCGGGGTACGCCCCACCCTCGGGGTTCTCGCACGAGGGGATGGGCACGATCATGTCGCGGGGGAACGAGACGACCGTCACACGGCGGGGCGAATCGCTGATGTGGACGAGCATGGTGACGTCATTGCGCTCACCGCCGTCGTCGTGGGCGCAGCGGGGGAAGAGCTTGAGGTCCTGACCCTCGCAGGAGTCGGTGCCGACGACGAGCATGTTGACGCCGCCCTCGATCTCACCGATGTGCGGGGGCAGCTCGTCGTTTCCGAGCGAGACGCTCGTCTCGTCGAGCGCGCGCGAGGCGTCCCACACGTAGAACCCGCCGATCGCCGCGACGCTGACCGCGGCCACCACGAGCATCGCGCCGAGGATCGTGAGGACCTGAACGAACGGGTTCGGCGACGAGAGCGCACCGTGTCGGGCGACGGGCTGACGTCGGAACTTCGACGCCTTCGCCTCGGACTTTGCGCTCACGGATCACCTTTCAGACACTGCGGAGGGTGTGGGATTCGAACCCACGGGACATTGCTGCCCACCGGTTTTCAAGACCGGATCCTTCGGCCGCTCGGACAACCCTCCCGAGGACGCCACGAGGCATCCATCGAACAGGCGACGAGTCTAGCCGACCCCAGAACGCTCCCATTGTCGCGGGAACGGCTGAGCGCAGCCTGTGGAGGAGCGTCAGAGCGCGGACAGCACCGCGGTCACGCCACCCTCGGACACGGATGCCGTGAGCTCGGACGCCTCGCTCAGAACCTCCTCGGGGCCCTGGCCCATGGCGATCGCCCGACCGCCGTGCGCCACCGCCCACCGGAACATGCCGATGTCGTTGCGCCCGTCACCGATCACGACGACGTGCGCCGGTTCGATGGCGAGCCAGGCGCGCACCTGCTCGAGGGCCGTCGCCTTGTCGACGCCCTGGGGGGCGATGTCGAGCCAGGCCGACCAGCCCACGGCGTACGAGACCTCGTTGAGGCCGATGCGCGACACGAGGTCGAGGAAGTCCTCGTCGCCCTCATCGTCGGACACGACGACCACGCGCGAGACGGGCTGCGCCGACAGACCTTCGAACTCGACGCGATCGGCGTGCGCAAGGTTCCACTCGTCGAAGTCGCGCGTGTAGAGCCGGCGGCCGTCGGGAAGCTCGACCATGTACTTCGCATCGGGCAGGTGGTCGCGAAGAAGTGTCAGCACCTCGGTCGCGTCGAACTGCTCGGTGCGGAACCGTTCGTAGCCCGCGGTCTCGCCGATACGGCGCAGGATGACGGCTCCATTCGAGCAGACCACGTACTCCGGCGTCAGCTGCAGGTGCTCGAGGATGTGGCGCGTGCCCTCCCAGGAGCGCCCCGTCGCGAGCATGACCTCGTGTCCGGCATCCTGCGCCGCCGCCACCGCGTCGACCACGCCCGGGCTGTACGTCTCGTCCTCGAGCAGCACCGTCCCGTCGATGTCGAGTGCGATGAGCAGCCGCTCGCGCGGCGCCTCGGGGGCGTCGTCGGCGATCTCCTCGACGATGTCGGCAGCGGTGTCGGGCGAGACCTGCTCGACGCGACCGGATGCGGTGCCCTGCGACGTCACGCGATCGGCTCCGCCACCTCGAGGCCGCCCAGGTAGGGGCGCAGCACCTCGGGGATGACCACCGACCCGTCTTCACGCTGGTGCGTCTCGAGCAACGCGACGATCCAGCGCGTGGTGGCGAGCGTTCCGTTCAGCGTCGCGACCGGCGTCGTGCGGCCGGCGCCGTCGGCCGACGGGCGGTGACGGATGTCGAGTCGGCGCGCCTGATAGGTCGTGCAGTTCGAGGTCGAGGTCAGCTCGCGGTACGCGCCCTGGGTGGGAACCCACGCCTCGACGTCGTACTTGCGTGCCGCCGACGACCCGAGGTCGCCCGCAGCCACGTCGATCACGCGGTATGCCAGGCCGAGGTCCTGCAGCATGCGCTCCTGCATCTCGACGAGGCGCAGGTGCTCCGCCTCAGCATCCTCGGGAGTCGTGTAGACGAACATCTCGAGCTTGTTGAACTGGTGCACGCGGATGATGCCGCGGGTGTCCTTGCCGTGCGAACCGGCCTCGCGGCGGTAGCAGGTCGACCAGCCGGCGTAGCGCTTGGCGCCGCGCTCGAGGTCGAGGATCTCGCCCATGTGATAGCCGGCGAGGGGCACTTCGCTCGTCCCGACGAGGTAGAGGTCGTCGTCGTCGAGATGGTAGACCTCATCGGCGTGCTGCCCGAGGAAGCCGGTGCCGCGCATGACCTCGGCGCGCACGAGCGTCGGCGGGATCATCGGGATGAAGCCCGCCTCGAGCGCGCGGTCGAGGCCCAGGTTCATCAGGGCGAGCTCGAGACGCGCGCCGATGCCGGTGAGGAACGAGAACCGGGCGCCCGAGACCTTGGCGCCGCGCTCCATGTCGATCGCACCGAGCTTCTCGCCGATCGCGAGGTGGTCGCGCGGCTCGAAGTCGAACGCGACCGGCTCGCCGTGGGTGCGGAGGGTGACGAAGTCGGCCTCGCCACCGGCGGGCACGCCCTCGAGCACGATGTTCTCGATCTTCGCGAGCGCGGCGGCGGCGGCCTCCTCGGCGACGGCGACGGCCTGCTGGGCGACCTTGACCTGTTCGCTCAGCTGCTTGCCCGCGGCGACGAGGGCGGGCTTCTCGTCCTTGGGGGCCTTCGCGACGGTCTTGCCGTGCGCGTTCTGCGCGGCTCGGAGCTCCTCGAAGGTCGTGATCGCGGCGCGGCGGGCACGGTCGGCGTCAAGCGCGGAATCGACGGTGTCCGGGGACTCCCCTCGTGCTTCCTGCGAGCGCTTGACGAGCGCGGGGTCGTCACGGAGGAGAGCCAAATCGATCACCCGGTAAGTCTAGTCGCGGCACGGCGGCCCGCCCCGGCAGGTCTGGCAGGCGAGGGGCCCTACTCTTTAGGCATGGCGACCGACCCCGGCACGACAGCACGTCCCGATGACGCACCCGACGACGGCGGGGCCGCCGACGGGTCGGCCGATGTGATCCGGGAGCCCGGTGACGTCACCCCCGACACCACCGACGGCGAGACGGGCGAGGCGCGTCGCGTCGACGAGAGCGGCGAGACCGAGCCCCTTCCCGACACCGACGGGCGCCCGAGCCCGAAGGCCGCGCTCATCTACAACCCGACGAAGGTCGACGGCGACGAGCTGCGCGAGCTGGTCGCGTCGCTTGCGAAGGATGCCGGCTGGTCGGAGCCCCTCTTCTACGAGACCACGGTCGACGACCTCGGCGACGACGTCACCCGTCAGGCGCTCGCGGAGAAGGTCACCGCGGTGCTGGTCGCCGGCGGCGACGGAACGGTCCGCGCCGTCAGCGAGGCGATGACCCACTCGAAGGTTCCGCTGACCATCGTCCCCAGCGGCACGGGCAACCTGCTCGCCCGCAACCTGCGACTGCCGCTCGACGACGCCGCGACCATGGTCGCGGCCACGTTCTCGGGAGACACCGTCGCGATCGACGTGGGCCTCGCCGAGCTCCGGCGCGCCGACGGCGGTTCGGCCGAGCACGCCTTCGTCGTCATGGGCGGCATGGGCCTCGACGCGGCGATGATCGCGAACACGAACAGCGACCTCAAGAAGCGGGTCGGCTGGGTGGCCTACGTCGACGGCGCCGCGCGCTCGCTGGCTCAGGCGAAGCCGTTTCCGGTCATGTACCAGGTGCCGCGTCACCGGGTGCACCGCGCCAACGTGCAGAGCGTCATGTTCGCGAACTGCGGCTCGCTGCAGGCCGGCCTCGAACTCATCCCCGAGGCATCCATCACCGACGGCGAGCTCGACATCGCGATCCTGCAGCCCCGCAGCGCGTTCGGCTGGCTGCTCGTGTGGCGACGCCTCGCGTGGGACAACAGCGTGCTCCGGAGGTTCCGCGCCGGTCGCCGCATCCTCGCGCTCCGGACCGCCGACAACTCGGTGCGGTACACGAAGGGCATCGGCATCGACCTCGTCGCCGAACAGGCCCACCCCGTCCAACTCGACGGAGACGAGTTCGGCGAGGCGACCCGGGTGCGTGTCCGGGTGGCAGCCGGAGCCCTGACCCTCGCGATCCCGAGCGGTCACCGGATCACCGTCGCCTGACCCTCCTAGACGTCGAGCTCGGCCCCGCGCAAGAGGCGGGCTCGATCACCCTCGCCCGGGCAGGATGAGGAGATGACGTCCCCCTCGATCGTCTGGTTTCGCGACGATCTCCGCCTCGCCGACCACCCTGCCCTCCGCGCCGCCGTCGACCGGGACGCCCCGGTCATCGGCCTCTACGTGCTCGACGAGGAGTCGGCTGGCATCCGTCCTCTCGGCGGCGCAGCCCGCTGGTGGCTGCACCACTCGCTCACCTCGCTCGCCGAGCGCCTCGCCGAACGCGGCGGCCGCCTCATCCTCCGGCGCGGCCCTGCCGAGCGCGTCGTGCGCGAGGTCGTGGCGGATGCGGGAGCCTCAGCCGTCTTCTGGAACCGCCGCTACGGCGGCCCGGAGCGGGAGATCGACGCGGCCCTCAAACAGGGCCTCCGCGGCGACGGCATCGAGGTCGCGTCGTTCGCCGGATCGCTGCTGTTCGAGCCGTGGACGGTCACGACGGGCGCCGGAAAGCACTTCTCGGTCTACAGCCCGTTCTGGCGCGCATGCCTCGCCCTGCCGTCGCCCCGGGCGCCGCTGCCCGAGCCGCGCGAGATCGAGGCGCCCACGCGGGTGCCGGCCTCGGACGACCTCGCTGACTGGGACCTGCTGCCGACCACGCCCGACTGGGCGGGCGGACTCCGGGAGATGTGGGAGCCCGGCGAACCGGCCGCGCGTCGCCGCCTCGCCGAGTTCCTCTCCGAGGACATCGCGGCGTACGACCGCACCCGCGACGAACCCGGTGCCGGGGCGACCTCCCAGCTGTCACCGCGACTGCGTTGGGGCGAGCTCAGCCCGCACACCGTCTGGCACGAGGCCGTCGGCGTGAAGGATGCGAGCCGGTTCCTCTCGGAGATCGGGTGGCGTGAGTTCGCCTGGCACACGCTGTACCACTTCCCCGATCTGGCGACGAAGAATCTCCGACCCGACTTCGACGCCTTCCCGTGGCCCCGCCTGAAGCCTGCGGCGCTGCGCGCCTGGCAGCGGGGACAGACGGGCTACGCGATCGTCGACGCGGGCATGCGGGAGCTCTGGGAGACCGGATACATGCACAACCGGGTGCGGATGATCACGGCATCCTTCATGATCAAGAACCTCCTGATCGACTGGCGCCACGGCGAGGAGTGGTTCTGGGACACGCTCGTCGACGCCGACGGTGCGAGCAACTCGTTCAACTGGCAGTGGGTCGCGGGATCCGGCGCCGACGCTGCTCCGTACTTCCGGATCTTCAACCCCGAGCTGCAGGCGGGAAAGTTCGACAAGGACGGCCACTACGTGCGCGAGTGGGCGCCGGAGTACCGTGCCCCCGAAGGACAGCCGCCCCAGCCGATCGTCGACCTGAAGGCATCCCGTCAGGCGGCGCTCGACGCCTACGAGAAGGTCAAACAGGCCGGCCGCACCGCCTCGGAGTGAGACAACCCGCACGAACGACCGCGCCGCGGGAGCGGACCCGAAGGCCTGCCCCCGCGGCGCGGGACGTGTTGTCAGCGGGTGGTGATCACTCGGCGACGGGGATGGACTGCGCCTTCAGCGCCGACACGGTCGACGTCTGTGCCGCCTCGAGGGCTTCGAGCAGCGTGCCCTGACCGGTCACGGCCTGCTGGAAGCCGTCCGACACATCGGCGTAGGTCTGCGTCATGGTCGGGCCCCACACGAAGTCGGGGTTGACCTGACCGGCCGCTTCCGCGAACACGTCGTAGATCTTCTGGCCGCCGTAGAACTCGACGCCTTCCTGCAGCGACGCGAGCGACAGGCCGTCGGTCGTGGCCGGGTAGATGTTCGCCGACTTGTTCAGAGCGGTGAGCGCCTCCTCGGAGGTGTTCAGCCACAGCGCGAACTTCGACGCCTCGTAGAGGTGGTCGGTGCCCTTGAAGACCGCGACGGACGAGCCGCCCCAGTTGCCCGAGGCCTGGCCGCCCTCTTCCCACTGCGGGGACGGAGCGACGGACCACTTGCCCGCGGTGTCGGGAGCGCCCGAGGAGATCGAGTTGGCACCCCAGACGGCGGAGTTCCAGGACCAGACCTCACCCGAGTTGTAGGCGTTGTTCCACTCTTCGGTCCAGGCCGGGTACGTCGAGACGAGGTCTTCGTCGAGCAGTTCCTGCCAGTAGTCGGCGACGGTCTTCGACTGCTCGCCGGCTAGGTCGACGCTCCACTGCTCGCCGTCGTTCGAGAACCAGTCGCCACCGGTCTGCCAGACGAAGCCGGCGAACTGGTTGATGTCGGCGGTCGAGAAGTTGGTGATGTACCCACCGGCGTCGCGGATGGTCCGCGCGGCTTCCTTGTACTCGTCCCACGTCGTCGGGACCTCGATGTTGTTCGCCTCGAACAGGTCCGAGCGGTAGAACAGCGCCATGGGACCGGAGTCCTGCGGCACGCCGTAGACGCCTTCGGAGCCCAGGGTGACCTGGCCCCAGGTCCACGGGATGAACTGGTCCTCGGCGGCGACGATCTCTTCGCACGCGGACAGGTCCTCGAGACCGTCCTGCACGCGGAAGCTCGACAGCGCGTCGTACTCGATCTGGCCGAGGTCGGGCGCGTTGCCGGCCTCGAGCTGGCTGAAGAAGCTCGAGTAGGTGCCGGAGTTGCCGTTCGGCCCGGTCTGGACCTCGACCTGGATGTCGGGGTTGGCTTCGTTCCACGTGGCGGCGACGTCTTCGATGCCGGGGATCCACGAGGTGAACGAGAGCGTGACGTCGCCCTCGGAGGGAGCGCACGCGGCGGGATCGGCAGCGCCGCCCGCGTTCTCGCCACCGCCACCGCCGCCGGCGCAGCCGGCGAGGGTGAATGCGGTGAGCAGTGCGACGCCGGTGACGACTGCCTTCTTGGTGTGCTGCATGGGAGTTCCAATCTGTTCTTTGATCGGGTGTTACAGGGGTGATCAGGTGTTATCGGGATGCCGCAGGGTGCGCCTGCGGCGGGAGGTCACTTCACGGAGCCGTTGCCGAGCCCGTTGCGCCAGAAGCGCTGAAGGAAGAGGAAGGCGAGGATGAGCGGGACGATCGAGAGGAACGCTCCGACCAGGACGTAGGTGCGCAGCTCGGGGATCTGGTTGAGCTGCGTGTTCCAGGCGTAGAGGCCGTAGGTGACCGGGAACAGCTCCTG
The DNA here is from genome assembly GCF_045066555.1 of Microbacterium sp. Ld4. Classification (NCBI taxonomy): domain Bacteria; kingdom Bacillati; phylum Actinomycetota; class Actinomycetes; order Micrococcales; family Microbacteriaceae; genus Microbacterium; species Microbacterium sp. Ld4. The sequence goes on from NZ_JBISHE010000005.1 coordinate 91,274, forward strand.
GCTGCGGAGCATGATCAGCGGCAGGAAGAAGTTGTTCCAGATCGACACGAACTGGAACAGGAACACCGTCACCAGGGCGGGCGCCATCAGCCGGGTCGAGACCGTGAAGAACGTCCGCACTTCGCCGGATCCGTCGAGACGGGCCGCCTCGATGAGCTCGTCGGGCACCGACGAGGCTGCGTAGATGCGGGCGAGGTAGACGCCGAACGGGCTGACGATGCTCGGCAGGAGCACCGCCCAGAAGGTGTTCGTCAGGTTGACCTGGCTGAACAGGAGGAACAGCGGCAGAGCGAGCGCGGTCGCCGGCACCAGCACGCCGCCGAGGACGATGTTGAAGAACAGCTCCCGGCCCGGGAACCGGTACTTGGCCAGCGCATAGCCCGCCATGCCGGCGAACACGGTGGCGAGGAGGGCGCCGAGGCCCGCGTACCCGAGGCTGTTGAGCAGCCAGCGGAGGTAGATGCCGTCGTTGTAGGCGATCAGGTCGCCGATGTTCGTGAACAGGTTCCAGTCCGCGAACCACAGGGCGTTCGTGGTCAGCAGCTGACCGCGGTCCTTCGTGGAGGCGATGAACAGCCACCAGATCGGCACCAGGAAGTAGAGCGTGAACACGCCCATGATGAGCGTCGCCGCAGCGCGCGACATGATGCGCTCGCGGGGGCCGCGGGTGCCGCGGGGCGAGAGGTCGTCCGCGGTCGCGCCGCGGGTACGGGTGAGGAGGCTCACTGGTCGGCCTTCCGCTGGGTGCCCTTCAAGAAGGCGAAGGAGAGGATGCAGGTGGCCAAGGCCAGCACGACGGAGAACGCCGCTGCGAGGTAGGGGTTGGGGACGGCGCTGGTCGCGTAGATCGTCATGTTCGGGGTGAAGTTCGACGACACCGCGGAGGTGAACGACCGGAACACCTGGGGCTCGGCGAGCAGCTGCAGCGTGCCGATGATCGAGAACACCGCGGTCAGGATGATCGCCGGAGCCACCATCGGGATCTTGATCGACCAGGCGATGCGGATCTGACCGGCGCCGTCGAGGCGAGCGGCTTCGTAGACCTCGCCGGGGATCGCCAGGAGCGCCGAGTAGATGATCAGCATGTTGTAGCCGACGAACACCCAGGTGACGACGTTCGCGATCGACCAGAGGACGAGCTCGGGCGAGAGGAAGTCGATCGAGCGGGTCACGTCGGTGAACGGGGAGAGGTTCGGCGAGTACAGGAAGCCCCACATGATCGCGGCGATGACGCCGGGAACGGCGTAGGGCGCGAAGAAGGCCAACCGGAAGAACCGCTTGCCCTTGAGGACGGGCGAATCGAGGAGCAGCGCGAACAGCAGGGCGAGGCCGAGCATGACCGGCACCTGCACGACACCGAACATGAGCACCCGGCCGACCGACGCCCAGAACGGCGCGTTCTGGAACACCTGGATGTACTGCGTCAGCCCGCCGAACGCCTCGGTGGGCTCACCGTAGAGACCGTCGCGCTCGACGACGAGCAGCGACTGCCAGATCGCGTAGCCGATCGGCAGCAGGTAGAACAGGGCGAACAGGATGCCGAAGGGGCCGGCGAAGATCGCGATCGCACCCTTGTGCGGCGTCCGCGCTCGTGGGGGTCGCTTCGCGCGGGGCGGCTTGCCCCCACGCGTGACGAGGACTTCAGTGGCGGTCATGCGGCCGCCTCCTCTCTGATGATGCGCACCGCGCCCGCCGGCACGGTGAGGTCGCCGGCGACGGGTGCGCCGGTCACGAGTTCGATGCCGTTCGCCCCGACCTGGACGTCGCCGCCGCCGTGGTTGACCACGAAGAGGTACGACGCCTCGTCGCCGCGGCGACGGACGATCTCGAGGTCTTCCACGTCGCCGCGGACGATCGCCGCCGGCCGCACACCGGCATCCTTCGCCAGGTCTGCGAGCAGGTTCCGGTAGTCGTCCTTCTCGGGGAGCGTCGCGAGGTACCACGCGGTGCCCGCGCCCCAGGAGTTGCGGGTGAGGGCCGGCATCCCGGCCGACGGGCCGTCGAGGAAGGTGGCGCGGGCCTCGGCGGTGGTGACGGAGGAGCGCTCCGACCACAGCCGACCGGTCGCACCCGAACTGAGCGCGAGGGCCACGGACGCCTCGACCGGCGCGAACTCCTCGACGCGGATGCCGAGCATGTCGCGGAGCGGGCCGGTGTACCCGCCGGTGAAGACGCGGTCGTTCTCGTCGACGGTGGCGCTGTAGAAGGTGACGAGGGCAGTGCCGCCGCCGTCGACCCAGGCCGACACGACATCGGCGTCGCTCTGACGCAGCAGGTGGAGTCCCGGCACGAGGAGCAGCCGGTAGCCCGAGAGGTCGGCGCCCGGGGCCACGATGTCGATCGTCAGGCCCAGGGCGTGCGCGGCGCCGTACGCGGCGTGGATCTGGTCGAGGTAGCCGAGGGCGTGGCTGGGGCGGGATTCGCCCTGCGTCGCCCACCACGACTCCCACGAGAAGACGAGCGCGACGTCGGCGACGACGCGAGAGCCCGCGACTTCGCCGATGCGGTCGACGATGCCGCCGAGCTCGACGACCTCACGCCACACGGCGGAGTCGGTGCCGGCGTGCGGGAGCATTGCCGAGTGGAACTTCTCGCTCCCCTGGACCGATGCCCGCCACTGGAAGAAGCAGACGCCGTCGGCGCCGCGGGCGACGTGCGTGAGCGAGTTGCGGATCAGTTCGCCGGCGGCCTTCGGCTTGTTGAGCGGCTGCCAGTTGACGGCGCCGGTCGAGTGCTCCATGAGGATCCACGGCGCGCCCTGCCCGAGGCCGCGGGAGAGATCTGCGGCGAACGCGAGCTCGGAGCGCGGGTCACCGAGACGGTGGTCGAGGTAGTGATCATTGGCGATGATGTCCATCTCGCCGGCCCACGACCAGTAGTCGAGGTTCTCGATGTGTGCGGTCACCATGAAGTTGGTCGTCACGGCGATGTCGCTGTGCGCCCGGATGATCTCCGCTTCGGCCCGGTAGTGATCCAGCAGCGCGTCGGAGCTGAAGCGGTGGAAGTCGAGCAGCTGACCGGGGTTGCGGCTCGACAGGGTCGCGCGCGGCGTGAGGATCTCGTCCCACTCGCCGTAGGACTGGCTCCAGAACGCGGTGCCCCAGGCGCGGTTGACGGCGTCGACGGTGCCGTAGCGGGCGCGAAGCCATTCGCGGAACCCCGCGGCGCTCTCGTCGCAGAAGCAGAGGGCGTTGTGGCATCCGAGTTCGTTGGACACGTGCCACAGCGCGACGGCGGGGTGCGAGCCGTAGCGGGCTGCGACGGCGTCGACGAGGCGGAGGGCGGCCTCGCGGTACCGCGGCGAGCTCGGGCACCAGGCCTGGCGGCCGCCCGGGTAGCGGCGGGTGCCGTCGTCGACCATGGGGAGGATCTCGGGGTGCGCACGGGTCAGCCAGGCCGGCGTCGATGACGTTCCGGTGCCGAGGTTGATGCGGATGCCGCCGGCGTGGAGGCGCTCGATGATGTCATCGAGCCGGGCGAAGTCGAACTCGCCCTGGCGGGGCTCGAGGTGCGCCCAGCCGAAGATGTTGATGGCCACGAGATCGACGCCCGCCTCGGTCATGAGGGCGATGTCTTCGTCCCACACGTCGGGCGCCCACTGTTCGGGGTTGTAATCGCACCCGAACGCGATGCCGTCATGCTCGAAGGTGCGGGCGGGGGCCGTCATGTTCTCCTCGGATCTGTGAACGTGCACAGCTCCGAGCGGTATTCCTCCGCGTTGAGGTTCTGTGAACGTGTACAGAGTACGTACCGGCGATTCCGGTGTCAATACGGCCCGGTGACAGGCATCGGCCCATTCCACCCCGGCTGTGCGCGTGCCCATACGATGGGGCGCGTGCAGACGATGAGCCGAGCAGAACCCCAGGGACGCAAGCGTCGCGCCACCGTCAAGGACGTCGCGACCGAGGCCGGCGTCTCGCGGGGAACGGTGAGCCGGGTGCTCAACGGCCAGCCGTACGTGTCGGACGAGGCGCGCGAGGCGATCCAGGCGGCCATCGCCAAGGTCGGCTTCGTCCCGAACCGGGCAGCGCGCAGCCTCGTGATGCAGAGCTCCCAGGCCATCGGCCTCATCGTGCACGAACCGCACTCGCTGTTCGTCGAGGACCCGAACATCGGCTCGATCCTCTTGGGCGCCAACGCCGCACTCTCCGAGGCCGACTATCAGCTGTCCTTCCTGATCGCGGACACCACCCGCGACATCGAACGCCTCGCCCGGTACCTCAGCGGCGGCCTCATCGACGGCGTCATCATCGTCTCGGCTCGCGTGGGCGACCCGATCACCCGTGCCGTGCAGGACCTCCAGCTCCCGGCGGCGTTCGTCGGGCATCCCCGCGACATCGGCGGCGCCGACTTCGTCGCCATCGACAACCGGGGCGCCGCGCGCGAGATCACCACCCGCCTCGCGGCCACGGGGCGATCCCGCATCGGCATGATCGCCTCGGCGCTCGACCGAGACTCCGGCTCCGATCGCCTCGCCGGCTTCGTCGACGCACTGGGCAACCGGTTCGACCCGCAGCTCGTCGAGCGGGTCCCGCTGTACTCCTACTCCGACGGCCAGGCCGGCATGAGGGCCCTCCTCGAGCGGGCTCCCGACATCGACGGCGTCTTCGCATCGAGTGACGCCGTCGCCGCCGGCGCGATGGACGTCCTCCATGCGAGCGGCCGGTCGATCCCGGGCGATGTCGGCATCGTCGGATTCGATGACAGCTCCTGGGCGCTGCGCTGCGACCCTCCCCTGTCGACCGTGCACCAGCCCGCAGGCGACCTGGGCAGGGCCGCCGCCGAGGCGGTGCTCCGGCAGCTGCGCGGCGAGGAGCCCGACACCAGCGGACGCGTGCTCGAGTGCCCCGTCGTCTGGCGCGGTTCGGCCTGACGCGTCTCCGCCGGGGCGACACGCGGCATCCGTTGACACCGCGCGCGATCCCTGCGACGCTGTGTGCACGTTCACAGGCCTCCCCCGCACTGTGCACGTGCACACACACCACGCCGCACAGCATCCGCTCGTGCGCGCGCGACCAGCCCCACAAGGAAGTAGGAGCTCGTGACCCGATCCGCCCCCCGGCGCCGACTAGCCGCCCTCGTCACCGCGACCGCGGTGGCCGCCGCCTCCCTCGCGTTCTCCCCCGCGGCGATCGCGGCTCCCCCCGTCGCCGGCGCGACGTCCGCCCCGGCTCCCGCCGCGGGCAGCGTCTCCCTCGACCTCGAGGGGACGTGGAAGTTCACGACCGGCGACGACCTCGCCTATGCCCAGCCCGGCTTCGACGATTCGTCGTGGTCGGACATCGTCGTACCCGGCGACGGGGCACCGTTCGCCGACTACGACGGGTTCGCCTGGTACCGCCTCGACTTCACGCTGCCCGCTGGCGCACAGGGCACCAACCTCGTCGCCTCGCTCGGGTTCCTCGACGACGTCGACGAGGCGTACCTCAACGGCAAGCGCATCGGCGGGTCGGGCACCCTGCCGCCCGCCGCGAGCAGCCAGTGGTTCGAGAAGCGGCTCTACCCCGTGCCCGCGGATGCCCCCGTCTTCGGCGGGGAGAACACCCTCGCCGTCCGCCTTTACGACATGAACGGCGGCGGCGGCTGGTACGAGGGTCCGGTCGGGATCTTCTCGAAGGATGCCGTCCGCGCCAACGTCTACGGCATCACCGGCGCTCGCGCGTCGAAGGCGACGACGTCCGCCGTGCAGAAGGTGCTCACCGCTCAGAAGAAGGCGCTGGCCGCGGGCGACGCGAAGGCCTACCTCGCGACGCTCGACGCGGGCTACTTCCACGACGGTCGTTCGAAGGAGCGCCGCGCCCGCGAAGTGCGCGACTGGATCGCCGAATCGCGCTCCCTGACCCTCGTCGACAGCGAGGTCGAGGTCGTCACCGGCCCGAGGGGCGAGGTCATCGTCGACACCAACCGCACGATCACCGGCACGCGGGACGGCAAGCCCTACACCTTCCAGCCCGCGTCGCAGGAGTTCCTGCGCTTCTCCACCGGCAAGGTCCGCGAGACCGGCAACGACTCGCGGTTCTTCCGCGAGACGGTCGACTCTGAGCTCGAGGGCCAGCCCCGCGAGTTCGCCACCTACCTGCCCCCGTCGTACCTGACGGAACCCGTTCGCGAATACCCGGTCGTCTACCTGCTGCATGGCATCAACGGCGGTAGCCGCGAATGGGAGCCCCGCGACATCGACGACGTCCTCGACGGCCTCTGGAAGTCGGGACTCGCCGAGTCGATCGTCATCATGCCCGACGGCGAATCGCTCTGGTACTCCGACCAGCCCGGCGACGGCACCCCGTGGCGCAGCATGTTCCTGACCGAGATGGTGCCGCTCGTCGACAAGGAGTACCGCACCATCCCGCGGCGCGACTTCCGCGCTCTCACCGGCATCTCGATGGGTGGGTTCGGCGCGTACTCGATCGGACTCTCGAACCCCGGGATGTTCTCCTCGATCGCCTCGCACATCGGGTCGCTCAGCTTCTCAGGCTCGACCGCTCCGACACCTCTCGTGCAGGCCGCGGCGATGACGCCGGCGCAGCTGAAGAAGTTCGACCTGTACTTCGACGCGTGCGAGTTCGACGAGTACCGCTTCGACGACGCCGCCCGCTCGATGGACATCCTCCTCACCGGCAAGGGCGTTCCCCACACCTGGGCCGTCTACCCCGAGGGTCGCCACAACGACGACTGCTGGATGCCGCACCTGAAGGACTCGTTCGGCATGCACTCCGACCAGTTCCGGAGCGCCGGAGTGCAGGAGGACACCCTCGCCCCGAAGCTCACCGTGCCGGACTCCCGCCGGATCGCCTACGGCTCGACGTTCGACGCCCGCGCCGGTGTGCGCGCGATCGATGCCGCCGACGGCGACCTGTCGAAGATGGTCACGATCTCGGGCACCGTCGACACCCGCCGCCTGGGCACGACACGGCTGGTGTACTCGGTGACGGATGCCGCGGGGAACACGGCTACGGCGACGCGGACGATCACGGTCGTCCCCGCGAAGATGAAGGCCGGAAAGGTGAAGATCACCGGCTCGGCCAAGGTCGGAAAGTCGGTCAAGGCGACCGTCGCCTCATGGCCGAAAGGCACGAGGTTCAGCTACCAGTGGATGAACGACGGCAAGGCGATCCGCGGTGCGACCGCGAAGAGCTACACCGTCACCCGCAGCGACCGAGGCGACCGGATCTCGGTCGCCGTCACCGGAAGACTCCCCGGCTACGTCACCGCGACGAAGACCTCCGCCCCCACGGCGGTCCGGCGGTAGTCGGGGCCGGCGGGAGGTGCCCCCACACCATCCCGCCTGCTCGGAATGCACCGAGCGAGGCCGGGGTTGCAGTCTCTGATGACTACTGCGACCCCGGCCCTTTCTGTTCTCGACCTCGTTCCCGTGCGCACCGGGCAGACCAGCGCGCAGGCGATCACGGCGTCGCTCACCGTCGCTGAGCGCGCCGATGAGCTCGGATACCGCCGCTACTGGTTCGCCGAGCACCACAACATGCCCGCCGTGGCATCGACGACGCCCCCGGTGCTGATCGCCGCAGCCGCCACCCGCACGAAGCGCATCCGCGTCGGGTCGGGCGGCGTCATGCTGCCGAACCATTCGCCCCTCGTGGTGGCAGAGCAGTTCGCCGCCCTCGAAGCGCTCGCGCCGGGCCGCATCGACCTGGGCATCGGACGCGCTCCCGGGTCGGACCCGGTCATCACGCAGATGCTCCGGCAGTCGGGCACCACCAGCGACGTCGAGCGGTTCCCGCAGCACATCCGCGACATCCGCTCGCTCGTCTCCGCCGAAGGCGCCACCCTGCGCTTCACGTCGGGGGGCACCTACGACGTGCACGCCACGCCGTCCGCGACGTCGTCGCCCGATGTGTGGCTCCTCGGGTCGAGCGACTACTCCGCGCAGCTGGCCGCCAGCATGGGCCTGCCGTACGTGTTCGCGAATCATTTCTCCGGCGAGGGTCTCGAGCGCGCGCTCGATCTCTACCGCTCGCAGTTCCAGGCATCCGAGATGCTCGCCGAGCCGCGCACCTTCCTCACCGTGAACGTGGTCGCCGCGGACACCGAAGAAGAGGCCCTTGCGGGCATGCTGCCGCAGGCGCGAATGATGGCGCGACTACGCGGCAACCGGCCGCTCGTGGCTCTCGAGACCGTCGAGGGTGCGGCTGCCGCCGAGGCCGAGGACAACCTGGCGACTCCCCTGCTCGACACGATGCGTCAGCGCTGGTTCGTCGGAACCGGGCCCGACGTCACCACGCGCCTCGGGGCGTTCGCCGCCACGCACGGTGTCGACGAGATCATGGTCTCTCCCGTCGCCGCGGCGACCGAGGCCGAACCGCTCGACGGGGCCTCATCGCGGATCCGCACCCTGGAGCTGCTCGCCGCCTGAGTCACGGGGTGCGGGGTGCGTCGGCCTGGCGGACCCCGGCCCGGCGGGCCCCGGCCCGGGGCTCACTCAATGTGCGCCCGGCGAGCCGCGCGCCCGGGCCCGGGGCTCATGTGTCGCACATGCACCCCTCCCACCCCCCGAGGCCTGCGCTCGCGCCACCCGAACGCGCGCCGGCGCGCAGCGCGCCGGGGCCCGGGGTTCATGTGTCGCACATGCACCCCTCCCACCCCCGGAGGCCTGCGTTCGCGCCACCCGAACCGGAGCCGGCTCGCACCCGAACGCGCGCCCGCTCGCACCCGAACGCGCGCCGGCGCGCACCCGAACCGGCGCCGGCTCGCACCCGACGGGGCGCCACTGCCCCATGAACGGATGCCGGCGGGCGGCGCCCTCAGGCCTGGGGCTCGCCCGAGACGAGGCCACGGAGCCAGTCGCGCGCTTCGACGAAGACCTCGTCGGAGTACCGGTCGGGATAGCGGACGATCGCGCGGTCGGCCCGGGGATACGACCCGAGGAAGAGGACGCGCGGCGAGAAGCGGCGAAGGCCCAGGAGGGCGTCGGCCATGCGCTCGTCCTCGATGTGGCCGTCGGCGTCGATGACGAACCGGTACCGACCGAGGGCGTCGCCGATGGGCCTGGATGCCAGCAGCGACAGGTTGATCCCGCGGGTCGCGAACTGTTCGAGCAGCTCGAGGAGCGCACCCGGGTGATCTTCGGGCAGCTCGACGATCAGCGAGGTCTTGTCGGCCCCGGTCGGCGTCGGCGGCGCGACGGTCCGGCTCACGAGCACGAACCGGGTCACGGCGTTCGGATTGTCGCCGATCTTCTCGGCCAGCAGGTCGAGGTCGTAGAGCTTGAGGATGCCGGGCGGCGCGATCGCGGCATCCGCGTTCACGACCCCCTCGACGATGCCCACGGCAGCCGCGACATTGCTCGCCGCGGGGATGTGGGCGTGCTCGGGGAGCTTCTCGGTGAGCCAGGTGAGGCACTGCGCATAGGCGACCGGGTGCGCCGCGATGACGGACACGTCGTCGAGGGCGACTCCCGGCTTGGCGACGAGCACGAAGTCGACCGGCACGAGGTATTCGCCGACGATGCGGAGCCCGGGCACGGTGGCGAGGGCATCTTGCGCCGTCGAGACTCCGCCGTCGACCGAGTTCTCGATCGCGATCATCGCTGCGTCCGACCGCCCGTCGACGACATCGGCGAGCGCTTCACCCACGTTGCGCACCGGGCGCCACGTCTGGTCGCGCGCCTCGGGAACCTGGGCCAGCGCGGCCTCGGTGAACGTGCCGGCGGGCCCCAAGAAGCTGTACGTGCGGCGGACGGGCGCGGCCATGGGCTCGGGTATCACGCCGTCAGCCTAGTGGCCGGGCTGATGCGAGCCGTCGGCCCGGCACCGTCAGCGACGTATCGCCGTCTCGGCCGCGTCACCCGCTCCGTCGGCCGCGACGACTCCCGCCGGCGTGACCGCCTCGGGCTGCAGTTCGATCTGTGCGACGCGACGTCGCGGCGGGATGCCGGTGACGAGCACGCCCGTCACGAGCACTGCGCCGCCGACGACCTCGGCGATCGTCGGGCGGTGCCCGAGCAGGAGCGCAGCCGATGCCATCGCGGCGACCGGCGCGAGCAGCACCCACGGCACCACCGCGGCCGACCGGTTGCGCGCGAGCAGGCCATTGAAGACCGCGTAGCCGAACAGCGTGCACAGGCCCGCGGTGTACAGCGTCGACAGCCCCGCCTGCCAGCCGAACGAGGCGAGCCCGGCGCCGATCGCCGCCGGACCGTCGACCATCATCGCCAGCCCGAGGGCGGGCAGGGGGACGACGAGCGACGACCACACGGTCAACGACAGAGATCCGAGGCGTCCGGGTCCGCTGACGACGCCGGCCCGGCGCGAGATGACGTTGCCGATCGCCCATGAGAGCGCGGCGGCGAGGGCGAGCACGACGGCGAAGGCGGGGGCGTCGCCGCCGCGACCGATCGCGACGACGGCCAGCCCGGCGACGCCGAGCGTCACGCCGACACCCTGAGCGAGGGTGGGGCGTTCACCCAGGACGCCCGCCGCGATGACGATCGTGAACACCGCCTGCGCCTGCAGGAGCAGCGCCGCGAGCCCGGGTGTCAGGCCCAGCGCCAGCGAGGTGTAGAGCAGACCGAACTGGCCGAGGCACATGAAGAGCCCGACCCCGACGATCACCCGCCACCCCGTCGCCGGTCGCGGCACCACGACGACGGCGAGCGCGACGACGGCGAAGCGGATCGCGACGAACAGCAGCGGCGGGATGCCGCTCATCCCCCAATCGATCACGACGAAGTTGACGCCCCAGAGGGTGGCGACCAGGGCAGCGAGGATCATGTCGGGGCGACTCACCCCGTCAGTCCAGCGGTTCGGACCATGAAGCACAAGCAAATATTGCTCGGCTTGATTCGGTAGCATTCCTGCATGATCGATCTGGATGCCGTCGTTTCGCTGCGCGCGATCGCCACCGAGGGCAGCGTGGCGTCCGCCGCCGCGACGCTCGGCTACACGCCGTCGGCGGTCTCCCAGCAGATCAAGCGGCTCGAGAAGGACACCGGGGTCGCGCTGTTGGAACGCGTCGGCCGCGGCGTGGTGCTCACCGAGGCGGCCAGTCGCTTCGTCGCCGCGTCGGCGCCGATCCTCGCCGACCTCGAGCGGGTGCGCGCCGACCTGCAGAGCGTCGGCGGCGACGACGAGGCGATCTCGGGCGAGCTCCGCCTCGCGGCGTTCTCGACCGCCGTCCGCGGCCTCGTGATCCCGGTGCTCACCGAGCTGAGCGCGCGACACCCCGGACTTCGCCTTCCGCTCCGCGAGAGCGAACCGTGGGAGACGGTCGCGCTCGTGGCATCCGGTCAACGCGATCTCGGCGTCACGCACCAGTGGGGCGGCATCGCCCTCTCCCTGCCCGACCACCTCGTCGCGACACCCCTGTTCACCGACATCGCCGACGTGATCCTGCCCGAGGACCACCCGCTCGCACACCGCCGCGAGCTCCACCCTGGCGAACTCGGCGACGAGCCGTGGGTCGCAACCCTCGAGGGGACGATCTGCCGGCAGTGGCTGCGGCGCCTCTTCGACGGCATCGGCGGAGCCCCGCGCATCGTCCACGAATCCATGGAGTTCGAGAACCACCTCGAGCTCGCCCGCGCGGGCGTCGGGGTGGCCCTCGTCCCGCGCCTCGGCCGGGCGCCCCTCGGGCGCGGCCTCGTCGCGATCCCGACCGCGGCGCCCGCCTCGACCCGCGACATCCTCACCGTGCACCGCCGGACGCAAGCCGACTCGGCCGCGCTCCGCGCCGTGATCGCGGCGTTGGAGGCCCGCGCGGGCGTCCTGGCGGAGTGAGCGACCGCACCCGACCTGCGCGTCGGCCGACGATCGCCGACACGGGCGTCCGCATCGACATCGCACCTGGCAGACTGAGCCCATGAGCCGCGCAGGACAGCACGCCGAAGTTTCTGATCTCATCGACATCGACGAGTTGATCGCCGCCTATTACGACCGCAAACCGGATGCCTCCGTGCCCGGCGAGCGCGTCGCGTTCGGCACCAGCGGTCACCGCGGATCGAGCCTGTCGACGAGCTTCAACGAGGATCACATCCTCGCCACCACTCAGGCGATCGTGGACTACCGCGCCGCCCAGGGCATCACCGGTCCGCTCTTCCTCGGGCGCGACACCCACGGACTGTCGCTCCCCGCCGAGCGCACGGCGGTCGAGGTGCTGGTCGCGAACGGCGTCGACGTCCGCGTCGACTCCCGCGACTCGTGGGTGCCCACGCCCGCGCTGAGCCACGCGATCCTCGCCTACAACCGCGGCCGCGATGCGGCCGACCCGGCGCGCGCCGACGGCATCGTCGTCACGCCGTCGCACAACCCGCCCCGCGACGGCGGCTTCAAGTACAACCCGCCCCACGGCGGCCCGGCTGACACCGACGCGACCGGGTGGATCGCCGACCGCGCGAACGCGCTGATCTCGGCCGGCCTCACCGACGTCAAGCGCGTGCGCCACGCCGACATCGACGTCGACGCCCTCGGCTCGTACGACTTCCGCGAGCACTACGTCGCCGACCTGGCGTCGATCATCGACGTCGAGGCGATCGCCCGTTCCGGCATCCGCATCGGCGCCGATCCGCTGGGCGGGGCGTCGGTCGAGTACTGGGCCCTGATCGGCGAGCGCTACGGTCTCGACCTGACGGTCGTGAACCCCGAGGTCGACCCGACCTGGCGCTTCATGACCCTCGACTGGGACGAGAAGATCCGGATGGATCCGTCGTCGCCGTCGGCGATGGCGGCCCTCGTCGCACGTCGCGACGAGTTCGACATCCTCACGGGCAACGACGCCGACGCCGACCGGCACGGCATCGTCACGCCTGATGCGGGCCTCATGAACCCGAACCACTTCCTGGCCGTCGCGATCGACTACCTCTACGGCCACCGGCCGCAGTGGCCCGCGGATGCCGCGATCGGCAAGACGCTCGTGTCGTCGATGATCATCGACCGCGTCGCCGCCTCGCTCGGCCGCACGCTCCTCGAGGTTCCCGTCGGGTTCAAGTGGTTCGTCCCGGGGCTCCTCGACGGGTCCGTCGCCTTCGGCGGCGAGGAGTCGGCCGGCGCGTCGTTCCTCCGCAAGGACGGCACCGTCTGGACCACCGACAAGGACGGGCTGCTCCTCTGCCTGCTGGCCGCGGAGATTCTCGCCGTCACCGGCAAGACGCCGTCGCAGCGGTACGCGGAGCTCGAGGCGGAGTTCGGTTCGTCCGCCTACGAGCGCATCGACGCCCCCGCGAGCCCCGAGCAGAAGGCCGCCCTCGCGAAGCTCTCGGGCGACGCGATCGAGGCGAGCGAGCTGGCGGGCGACCCGGTGACCGCGAAGCTGTCGCACGCCCCCGGCAACGGCGCGGCGATCGGCGGCCTCAAGGTGCAGACCGAGTTCGCGTGGTTCGCCGCGCGACCCTCGGGCACCGAAGACGTCTACAAGCTGTACGCCGAGAGCCTCAAGGGGCCCGAGCACCTCGCGCAGGTGCAGGCCGAAGCGCGCGCCGTGGTGTCGGCGGCCCTGCACGCCTGACGCCGGAGCAGGCCCGCCGTCAGGCGACGTCGCCGCGCCCCGATAGGCTGACGACCATGAGTTGGTTGGTCACCGGAGGCGCTGGATACATCGGCGCGCACATCGTTCGCGCCCTCGCCGAGGCGGGCCTCGAGCCCGTCGTCCTCGACGATCTGTCGAGCGGTCACGCGAGTTTCGTGCCCGAGGGCGTGCCGTTCGTGCAGGGGTCGATCCTCGACCAGCGGCTCGTCGCCGACACGCTGCGGGAGCACGGCGCCGACGGCGTCATCCACGTCGCCGGCTTCAAGTACGCCGGCGTCTCGGTGCAGCGCCCCCTCCACACCTACGAGCAGAACGTCGAGGGCACCCGCGTCGTCCTCGCCGCGATGGCGGATGCCGGTGTCTCGAACATCGTCTTCTCGTCGAGCGCCGCGGTGTACGGGACTCCCGACGTGCCCCTCGTGACCGAGGACCTGCCCAAGCGCCCCGCGTCGCCGTACGGCGAGTCGAAGCTCATCGGCGAATGGCTGATCGCAGCGGAGGGCGTCGCCACTGCGGCATCCGACGCGCCGCTGCGCCACACCGCGCTGCGCTACTTCAACGTCGTCGGCTCGGGAGACCCCGAGATCTACGACACGAGCCCGCACAACCTGTTCCCGATCGTCTTCGAGATGCTCCTGGCGGGCAAGACGCCCCGCATCAACGGCGACGACTACGACACCCCCGACGGCACCAACGTCCGCGACTACGTGCACGTCGCCGACATCGCCGCCGCACACGTCGTCGCCGCGCAGCGGCTGGCGGGCGGTCAGTCCGTCGAGGCCGCGTACAACCTGGGCTCCCAGAACGGCCTCTCGGTCCGGGGGATCATGGACGCCATGGCACGGGTCACGGGCATCGACTTCACTCCCGAGATCGCTCCGCGCCGCACCGGCGATCCCGACCGCATCGTCGCCACCGGTGAGCTCGCGGCGCGCGACCTCGACTGGAAGATGCGCTTCACCGTCGACGAGATGGTCCGCTCGGGCTGGGACGCTCGGCGCAGCGCCGACTGACCCCCGCCGCTCCCGCGGCCCGTCAGTCGCGGGCTGCGGTGCTGCCGCGAAGCACGAGGCGGGGCATGAGAGTGGTCCCCGGCGGGGTCTCCCCCGCGATCCGCGCGACCAGTGCGGTCACCGCCGCGACGCCCAGAGCGTCGAACTCCTGGTGGACGGTCGACAGCGGCGGGCGGAACTCCGCGGCATCCGCGATGTCGTCGAACCCGATGACGCTGACGTCGGCCGGGACGTCCCTGCCCGCGTCGGCGAGGGCTCGGAGTGCGCCCAGGGCCATCTGATCGTTCGCGGCGAAGACGGCCGTCGCGGCCTCGGGCAGATCCTGCGCGGCGCGGTACCCGGATGCCGCGGACCAGTCGCCCTGGAGCACGTCCGGAACGGCGACGCCGGCGGCATCCAGCGCCTCCCGCCAGCCGCGCTCCCGCTCGGCGGCGGCGAACGAGCCCGCCGGGCCGCGGAGATGGTGCACGGCGCGGTGACCGCCGGAGAGGAGCGCCTCGGTCGCCACGCGTGCCCCGGCCGCGTGATCGGTCTGCACGACCGTGTAACGATCGTCGGCCGGTGAATCGACCACGACGAGCGCGAGCCCGGGCGGCACCGCGACCGTGCGGGCGAGCGCGGTCGCCTCGTTCAGGACGATGGCGCCGTCGACCCCCTGCTCGTGGAGGCGGGCGAACGCATCGTGGGCGGCATCCCGCCCCGACGCGGTCACGACGGCGAGGGCGTAGCCGCCCGCTGCCGCTGCGTCGGCGATCGCCTGGAGCATGCGTGAGTTGCCCACCGTCGCGAGCGTCGAGACCACGAGCCCGATCGTGTCGGTGCGTCCCGTGCGCAGCGCGCGAGCGGCGCGGTGGGGGCGGTAGCCGAGATCGGTCATCGCCTGCTCGACCCGGGCCCGCGTGACGGGGTCGACCCGGGGGCTGTCGTTGACGACGCGGGAGACGGTCTGACCGGAGACTCCGGCTGCGGCGGCGACGTCGGCCATCGAGATCCGTCTGTCCACGCCCGCTCCCCTCGGCGACCCGACGGCCACCCCGGCCGTCACCTCCGGTGTCCCGGATGATGTTGACGATAACACAGGCGTGGGTTACCGTGTTGACGTGAACATTCCGGAGTTCGAGTCCCCCGATGCGCCCCCGACCGACGGTGCGCCCGCCCAGATGACGGATGCCGTCACCCTCGGCGCCGGCGTCGTGAAGCGCCCCACGCGCCTCGCCGACGGCCGTGAGCTGATCTACTTCGACGACCCCGGCACGAGCCTGGGCGCCGAGCGGGCGATCGACCTCCGCGAGCTCACGCCCCGTCCCGACACGGCGACGATGCGACAGGACATCCTGACCGGCGACTGGGTCTCGATCGCCGCAGCCCGCCAGAACCGCGCCTTCCTGCCGCCCGCCGAGCTCGACCCGCTCGCACCTCAGACCGCGACCAACCCGTCCGAGATCCCGTCGCTCTACGACGTCGCCGTCTTCGAGAACAAGTCGCCGTCGTTCGGTCCCGCCCTCGCCGAGGCGAGCGGCGACGCGCCCGCCGCGATCGACCCGCCCCGCGGGCTCGACGACCTCGCCCACCTCGGGCTCGGACGCACCCGCACGAGCGTCGGCCGCACCGAGGTCGTCTGCTTCTCGCCCGAGCGCACCGGATCGTTCGGCACGCAGACGGTCACCCGCGCGCGCACCGTCATCGAGGCGTGGGCCGACCGCACCGCTGCACTCTCGGCGCTGCCCGGCATCGAGCAGGTCTTCCCCTTCGAGAACCGCGGCGAGGCCATCGGCGTGACGCTGCAGCATCCGCACGGTCAGATCTACGCCTACCCCTATGTCACTCCGCGCACGACGCGCCTGCTCGACTCGATCGACCGCAGCGCACCCGACCTGTTCGCGCGGATCCTCGAGTTCGAGCAGGCCGGACCCCGCGTCCTGCTGCGCGGCGAGCACTGGACCGCGTTCGTGCCGTTCGCGGCGCGCTGGCCCGTCGAGATCCACATGCTTCCGCACCGGCACGTGCCCGACTTCGCGGCGCTCAGCCCCGAGGAGCGCGACGAACTGGCCCCGCTGTACCTGCGACTCCTCCGCGGGGTCGACGCCCTGTACGACACCCCCACGCCGTACATCGCCGCCTGGCACCAGGCGCCCGTGCACGTCGGTCGCGAGACCGTGCGCCTCAGCCTTCAGCTGACGAGCCCCCGTCGCGCCGCCGACAAGCTCAAGTTCCTCGCCGGGTCCGAGGCCGCCATGGGCGCCTGGATCGGCGACGTCCCCCCGGAGGACGCCGCCGCGCGCCTCCGCACCGCCATCGAAGGGATCACCCTGTGACCGCTGCCGCCGAGGCCCAGAGCCTCCTCACCTCCCTCACCGGCGCCGAGCCCGACGGCATCTGGTCGGCTCCCGGCCGCGTCAACCTCATCGGCGAGCACACCGACTACAACGACGGCTTCGTGTTCCCGTTCGCGACTCCGCACCGCACGGTCGTCGCCCTCGGGCTCCGCAGCGACGGTCGCATCCGCGTCACCTCGACCTTCGACCCCGAGCCGGTCGAGGTCGCGCTGACCGACCTGGCAGACCTCTTCCCCGCCCGCCGCGACGAGATCGTCGAGTGGGCGCGCTACCCGCTCGGCGTCGCATGGGCGCTGCTCACCACGACCGGAACGGATGCGGCATCCGTCTCGGGGATCGATCTCGCGTTCGCCTCCGACGTCCCCGTCGGCGCGGGACTCTCGTCATCGGCCGCGATCGAGGGCTCCACGAGCTCGGCGCTGAACGACGTGTGGGAGCTCGGCCTCGACCGGGTCGCCCTCGCCCGCGCGGGCCGTATGGCCGAGAACGAGGCCGTCGGCGCCCCGACCGGGATCATGGACCAGATGGCCTCGATGCTGGGCCAGACGGATGCCGGCACGTTCCTCGACTGCCGGAGCCTCGAGGCCCAGGTCGTCGACCTCGGCTTCGCCCGCGCCGGGCTCGAGCTGCTCGTGATGGACACGCGCGTGAGCCACGCCCACTCCACCGGCGGATACGGCGATCGCCGCTCCGCGTGCGAACGCGGCGCGGCCGCGATGGGCGTTCCCGCGCTCCGCGACGTCTCGGTCGAGGAGCTCCCGCGCGTGCAGGAGCTCGTCGACGAGGTCACCTACCGCCGCGTCCGCCACATCGTCACCGAGAACCAGCGGGTGCTCGACGCAGTCCGGACGCTCCGCGACGAGGGCCCCCGCGCGATCGGCCACCTGCTCGACGCGTCGCACGCCTCGATGCGCGACGACTTCGAGATCTCGGTGCCCGAGCTCGACCTCGCGGTCGACACCGCGCTCGCCCACGGCGCGATCGGCTCGCGCATGACCGGCGGAGGATTCGGCGGAGCCGCCATCGCGCTCGTCGACGCCGATGCCGTGGAGCGGATCGGCGCCGCCGTCACGGCCGCCTTCGCGGCGGCCGGCTACACCGCCCCGCACGTGTTCACCGTGCGCCCGTCGGAGGGTGCGCGACGCGACGCCTGACCCGCCGGGCGATGCCGCGCGTTACGACTGGGTAAAGCACCCGAGCCGAACCGTGCGGCATCCCCCGTCTCGGGGCAGTATGGGACGCATGCCTTTCCAGACCACGCCGGGCGCCGGCGCGCCCCTCCTGCAGGTGCGCGACATGGCCGTCGAGTTCCAGACGATCGATGGCCCCGTCCACGCCGTGGAGGCGGTCGACCTCGACATCGCCGCCGGTGAGACCGTCGCCATCGTCGGCGAGTCGGGCTCGGGCAAGTCGACCACCGCGATGGCCGTGATCGGCCTGCTCGCCGGCAACGGTCGCGTGTCGCGGGGCAGCATCCTGCTCGACGGTCAGGAGCTCGTCGGCGCACCCGAATCGATGCTGCGCACCGTCCGCGGCGCGAAGATCGGGCTCGTCCCCCAGGACCCGATGTCGAATCTGAACCCGACCTCGAAGATCGGCACACAGGTCGCCGAGACGCTGCTCGCGCACGGTCTGGCCACGAAGAAGGACGTCGACCGCAAGGTCGTCGAGACCCTCGCCGCCGCCGGCCTGCCGAACGCCGAAGAGCGCGCCAAGCAGTACCCGCATGAGTTCTCGGGCGGCATGCGCCAGCGCGCGCTCATCGCGATCGGCCTCGCCTGCAACCCCCGCCTGCTCATCGCCGACGAACCCACCAGCGCGCTCGACGTCACGGTGCAGAAGACGATCCTCGACCAGCTCGGACGCATGACGAGCGAACTCGGCACGTCGGTGCTGCTCATCACCCACGACCTCGGCCTCGCCGCCGAGCGCGCCTCCCGCGTCGTCGTGATGCACCGCGGCCGGATCGTCGAGCAGGGCCCGGCGCGGCAGATCCTCGAAGACCCGCAGCACGCCTACACGCAGTCCCTGGTGAAGGCCGCGCCGTCGGTCGCGATCGCGCGCCTGCGCCCCGAAGCCTTCGCATCCGCCCCCGCCGTCGTCACGGATGCCGCGGCGCCGGCTCCCGCGGCGAAAGCCGTCGACAACATCCTCGAGGTCGAGGGGCTCACCAAGATGTACCCGGTGCGCGGGCAGAAGGAGGACTTCGCCGCGGTCAAGGACGCCTCCTTCGCGATCCCCCGCGGCGAGACCGTCGCGATCGTCGGCGAATCGGGCTCGGGCAAGACGACGACGGCCCGGATGATCCTGAAGATCGTCGACCCGACGAGCGGCAGCATCCGCTTCGACGGCGCCGATGTGGCATCCCTCAAGGGCCGTCAGCTGCGCGAGTTCCGTCAGAAGGTGCAACCGATCTTCCAGGACCCGTACTCGTCGCTGAACCCGATGTTCACGATCGAGCGGATCGTGGGCGAACCCCTCGACTTCTACCGACGCGGAACGGCCAAGGATCGGAGCGCCCGGGTGCGGAAGCTCCTCGACGACGTCGCTCTGCCCGAGTCGGCCCTCCGCCGCTACCCCTCGGAGCTCTCGGGCGGCCAGCGTCAGCGCGTCGCCATCGCCCGCGCCCTCGCGCTCTCTCCCGAGCTGATCGTGTGCGACGAGCCCGTGTCGGCGCTCGACGTGCTCGTGCAGGATCAGATCCTCACCCTGCTGCGCGATCTGCAGTCGGAGTACGGCCTCAGCTACCTGTTCATCTCGCACGACCTCGCCGTCGTCCGGCTGATCAGCGACTACGTGTGCGTCATGAAGGACGGTCAGCTCGTCGAGGCGGCCTCGAGCGAAGAGATCTTCACGAACCCGCGCGACCCGTACACGAGGAACCTGCTCTCCTCGATCCCGGGCAACGAGCTCGACATCGCGGTCTGACCTGCGTGCGGGCGCCCGCCAACCCGGGGTCCGCACGTCGCGAACCCAGGCGGGCGTGCCGATCAGCGACCGCGGGTGCGGGGGTCCATGGCCTCGCGGAGGGCTTCACCGAACAGGGTGAAGCCGAGCGCGGTCACGGCGATGCAGATGCCGGGCAGGAACGCGAGCCAGGGGGCGATCGCGAGTTCCGCCTGCGCATAGGTGAGCATGCGGCCCCACTCGGCCGTCTCGGGGCGGCCGCCGCCGAGACCGAGGAACGACAGCGCGGCGGCGTCGATGACGGCGGTCGCGAGCGACAGAGTGCCCTGGACGATGACCGGACCGACCGCGTTCGGCAAGACGTGCGTCATCGTGATGCGGCCACGGCCGAGGCCGAGGGTCTGCGCCGACAGGACGTAGTCCGATGAGCGCTGCTGCAGCATAGACGCCCGCAGCAGGCGCGCGAAGATCGGCACCTGCGCGACACCGATCGCGATCATGATCGAGTTCTGGTTCTGTCCGAGGATGGCCGCGATCGAGACGGCGAGGAGCAGGCTCGGCACCGACAGCAGGATGTCGACCAGGCGCATGATGAGGTTGTCGACCCAGCCGCCGAACGTGCCCGCGAGCAGGCCCAGCAGCATCCCGCCGATGAGGCCGTAGGCCGTCGAGACGACACCGATCACGAGCGACGACTGCGCTCCCCAGATGAGCTTGGAGAGCACGTCGCCGCCGAAGCGGTCGAGCCCGAGCGGGAAGCCCGGGATCTCGCCCGGTCCGGGGATGAAGGTCGGGGTGATCTCCCGCGCGCCGGGGAGTGCGGTCTCACCGAACGGCGCGAGCAGCGGCGCGAGGATCGCGACGAGCACGAACAGGAGCACGATGACGGCGCCGACCCAGGCGGTCGGGCTGCGGCGCACGCGCTGGAAGACGTCACGCCAGAAGCCGCCCTTGGGCGCGGCCGCGGTGGTCGTCGAGACGCCGAGAGCGGTGCTGTCCTGGGCGGCGCTGCCACCGGCGGCAGGAGGGAGATTGGCGCTCATGACACCCTCACTCTCGGGTCGATCAGGCTGTACGACACGTCGACCAGCAGGTTGATGAGGGCGTAGACGATCGCGATGAAGATGATGAAGCCCTGGAGCACGGGGTAGTCGCGGGTGAAGATCGCCCCGGCGAGGAAGGAGCCGATGCCCGGGAAGGCGAAGACCGTCTCGGTGAGGATCGCCCCCGACAGGAGGAGGCCCGCCTGCAGGCCGATCGTCGTGATGACCGGCAGCATCGCGTTCCGCAGGATGAAGCGGTTGCGCAGCAGCGGCCCGGGCACGCCCTTCGCCTTGCCCGTGCGCACGTAGTCGGCGTTCTGCACTTCGAGCACGGAGGCGCGCGTGATCCGGACGATGATCGCCAGCGGAATGGTGCCGAGGGCGAGCGCGGGGAGGAGGAGATGCAGGAAGGCATCCCACGCGGCGTCGAACTCCCCGGTGATCAGCCCGTCGAGCACGTAGAAGTTCGTATAGTGGGTCGCGTCGATGCGCGGATCCTGACGCCCGTCGGACGGCAGCCAGCCGAGCTGGACGGCGAAGACGTATTTCAAGATGAACGCGAGGAAGAACACCGGGACGGTGATGCCGATGAGGCTCACGACGACGGCGCTCTGATCGGCGATCTTGCCATGCCGGCGAGCAGCCCAGTAGCCGAGCGGCACGCCCACGCCGACGGCGATGATCAGGGCGGCGAGAGAGAGCTCGATCGTCGCGGGGAAGCGGCGGAGGAACTCCTCGACCACCGGCCGCCCCGTCTGGATCGAGCTGCCGAAGTCGCCCGTGATCAGGCGTCCGAGCCAGGTGACGTACTGCTCGATGATCGGCCGGTTGAAGCCGTAGAGCTCGTTGATGCGCTCCACGGCCTCGGGGGTGGCCTTCTCCCCCAGGATGCTGGTGGCCGGACCGCCGCGGAGGGATCGGACCCACCAGAAGAGGAGGATGCTCAGGCCGAGCAGGGTGGGTATCAGCAGCAGAAGCCGGTTGCCGATGGTTCGCAGCACGGTGTCGCTTTCAAGTCGTGGCGGTGCGGGGCGAGGAAGGACCTCGCCCCGCACCGGTCAGGAGGCGGATGCCACGGAGACGTCTTACTTCGTGAGGACGATCCCGGTGAAGACCTCGTCGTTGACGGGGCTGGCCGGGTAGCTCTTGACGCGGGGGTCGAAGGCCAGGGTCGGCGCCGGGTGGGCGAGCGGAACGCCGGGGATGAACTCGGCGACCATCTCGTTGATCTCCTCGTACTGAGCCGCCTGCTGCGCGGGGTCCGCGGTGCCGCGGGCCTCGGTCAGCGCGTCGAAGATCTCCGGGTTGTCGAAGCCCCACTCTGCGGACGGCTGTCCGAAGAAGACGCCGACGAAGTTGTCGGTGTCGTTGTAGTCGCCCGTCCAGCCCAGCAGGTGGATGCCGTGGTCGGTTCCGCCGGTGATGCGGTCGAGGTACTCGCCCCACTCGTTCGATTCGGGTGTGGCGGTGACTCCGACGGCCTCGAGCTGCTTCGACAGCACGGTGAAGATCTGCTCGGGGTCCGGCATGTACGGGCGCGAGACGTTGACCGGGTAGTTGAAGGTCAGCTCGAGCGGGTTCGACTCGTCGTAGCCGGCCTCGGCGAGGAGGTCCTTGGCCTTCTCGGGGTCGTACTCGTACGTCGTGACGTCGGGGTTGTAGCCGTTGACCGAGTCGGGCATGAACTGCGTCGCCCGTTCCGTGCCCTCGGGCAGGACCTGCGAGATGAGCGCGTCCTTGTCGACCGCATAGGAGAGCGCTTCGCGCACCTTCGGGTCCTTCAGCTCCTCGACGGCCTGGTTGAAGGCGAGGTAGAGGATCGTGAAGGGCGGGCGCGAGACCATCCTGAAGCCGTCTTCTTCGAGAGCGGCCGTGTCGGCGGGGCCGACCAGGTCGTAGCCGTCGATCGAACCGGATTCGAGCGCCTGGCGGCGAGCGGTCGGGTCGTCGATCGTGCGGAAGATGATCTCGTCGATCTGGCCCTTCTCGCCCCAGTAGTCGGCGTACGACGACAGGGTGACCTGCTCGCCGACGGCCCACTCGTCGAACTTGTAGGGACCGGTGCCGGCCGGGTGGCCCTTCGCGTACTCGCTCTGGGTGGGGGCCTCTGCGGTTCCGCCGACCTCGTCGGCTCCGAACTCCTCGAGCGCCGCAGGCGACTGCATCGAGAAGGCGGGCAGCGACAGGGCGGGGATGAAGCCGGCGAACGGCTTGTTGAGGGCCACGGTGACCGTGGTCTCGCCGTCGGGCGTGCACGACTTGTAGACCGCATCGGCCGGGTCGGACGCGTAGCCCTTGAAGAGCTTGTTGTAGTAGTAGCCGACGCCCTCACTGGCGGCGAGGCCCTCCCAGTTGTACCAGCGCTCGAAGTTCGCGCAGACGGCCTCGGCGTTGAACGCGGTGCCGTCGTGGAACGTCACCTCCGGCTTGAGCTCGAAGGTGTAGCTGAGCGAGTCATCGGATGCCTCCCACGACTCGGCCAGGAGCGGCGCCGGGTCGGGGGTGCCGGGCTCGGTGCCGACGAGGCCCTCGAAGATCTGGCGGGCGACGCGGAACGTCTCGCCGTCCTGCGCGAACGCGGGGTCGAGACCCGCGGGGTCGGCCGATGCCGCGAACACGAACGTGCCGTCGACGTCGCCGGGCGCGGCGCTCTCGCCGTCGCCGCCGCGCTGGCTGCCGCACGCGCTGAGCGCGAGGGCGCCGATCACGAGTGCCGCAGCACTCGCGACCACCCGCTTCCTGTGAATGGGGAGCATTGCTGTGCACCTTCCGATAAGACTCGTCGGCGGCCGACTACGCAGTCGTTCGCCGAGGGGATGCCGCTGACGCTACCGGCAGCGATGCCGGCAAGCGGTTACATCTGCATCTCGATCGTGTTTCTTCCTCCGGGCTACCGTAGACGAATGGCCCGCTCCCGCGACCCCCTCGACCCGCCCTCCGCCCGATTGTCCGACGGGCGGCACGCGCGGATCATTCCCGGTCGCTTCGCCGGCGGGTGGGAGCTGATCGTCGAGACGACGCCCCAGTCGCACGTCGACCTCGACGACCCGTCGCACCTCCACTTCGAGTACATCGCACGCATGGGCGCCGTGATCGACCAGCTCCGGGAGCCGGGCGAACCGCTGACTGCGGTGCACCTCGGCGCCGGAGCGATGACGCTGCCGCGATACGTCGAGCACACGCGTCGCGGTTCCCGCCAGCAGGTCATCGAGCTCGAGCAGGGTCTCGTCGACCTCGTCCGCGAGCATCTCCCCCTCCCCCGCACCGGCCAGCTGCGCGTGCGCATCGGCGATGCCCGCGACGTCGCCGCCCGCCTACCGGCCGGGCTCCTCGGGCAGGTCGACCTCGTCGTCTCCGACGTGTTCGCCGGCGCGCAGACCCCCGCGCACATCACGAGCGTCGAGTACTACGAGATCCTCACCCGTCTCCTCGCTCCCACCGGCGTGCTCCTGGTGAACATCGCCGACGGCAGCGGGCTCGCGTTCGCCCGCCGGCAGGTGGCCACCGTGAGGTCGGTGCTCGAGCACGTGGTCGTCCTCGCCGAGGTGCGCACGCTGAAGAGCGGACGCTTCGGCAACATCGTGATCGCCGCCTCACCGTCACCGCTTCCGATGGAGTGGCTGCCCCGGCTCATGGCCGCGGGCCCGCATCCGGCCAAGGTCGCCCACGGCGACGAGCTCGAGGCGTTCTCGAAGGATGCGCGGATCGTGACGGATGCCGACGCGACACCGTCGCCGAAACCGGCGGCATCCGTCTTCGAACGCTGACGGATGCGGCGCGCCCTGTCTTCGAAAGCGGGCCGTCCGGGCGACACTGGATGCACACGTGGCCGCGTTCGGGAGGAGTCGCCGTGAGCTTCATCAAGGGATATGACCCGGAGACCCTGCGCGAGATCGTGGACCTGCGCCAGTGCCAGGAGCGTCTGGTCGAGCTCGGCGAACAGCGCAGCCTCGCCGCGATGCTCGAGCGCGTCTGGCTGCTGAAGGTGCTCGGCCGCCTCGACGATTCGCTCGTCGTGTCGGAGCAGGCCGTGCGGCTCGCGCGCATGGCCGGCACCCGCAAAGACCTCCTGCGGGCCCGCGTGCTGCACGCCACCGTGCAGCAGTTCCGCGGCGCCTACGCGGCGGCGGTGCACGAGCTGAACATGTGCGTGGAGGAGGCGGAGGGCCAGGGCTGGGCATCCCTCGCCGCTTTCGGCTACCAGCACCGCGGCAAGACCTACTTCGACTCCGGTGACTTCGGCGCCGCACGGGCCGACTTCAAGAAGGCGCTCTTCCTCCGCCAGGAGGCCGGCGCCCCCGAGGATCAGCTCGAGTCCTCGCTGCTCGCGATCGACGCCGCCGACCGGCGCCGCGCCGGAGCATCCGTCGCCAGCTGAGTGTCCCACCCCCGCCGTACCGTCGCCCCATGACCGATCTCGTCGACGTCCGCCGCGAAGCGGAGACGCTGCTGCAGGTGCATCTCGACGCGACGTGGTCGTTCGCGTTCGACAACGCGAAACGGCGGGCGGGCGCATGCGACTACCTCCGCAAGCGGATCACCCTGTCTCGGTACCTCTCGGCCCGCTACGACGACGCCACGAACCGTCAGACGATCCTGCACGAGATCGCGCACGCCCTCGCCGGCCCCGCGGCCGGTCACGGGGCGGAGTGGAAGCGCATCGCGCGGTCGCTCGGGTACACCGGCGGCGTCACGCACCGCGGCGAGACGGCGAACGAGCTCGCCCCCTGGGTCGGTGTGTGCCCCGCCGGGCATGTCGCCTATCGCCACCGCCAGGCGACGCGGGCGACCTCGTGCGCGGTCTGCGCGCCGACCTTCGACGAACGGCACCTCTTCACCTGGCGCCGGCGCGAGATCACGGCGGCAGCGCGTCGTGCGGCACTCCAGCCGCGCTAGGGGCCGTCGTTTCCCGCCGTGGGTCAGTAGGCCGTCCACACGCCGCCGCGCAGCACGGGGACCGCGTCGTCGGCGTCGTGGTCGGCGGCCGCGAGCACCTCGGCGCGACGGTCCCGCTCGAGCAGCTCCTGGCCCGAGCCGCTCGCGGTGAGCAGGTGCCGTGCGGCGGCCCGCAGGCCGCGGAAGGATTCCGACGCGGCCGCCGCCTCGGGTGAGGAGTGATCGAGCCCGAGGGCCTCGAGCGCTCCCAGCACCGCTCCCGCGCCGAGCTGATCCTCGACGGAGAAGCGGAGGACGGCCTCCGCGCCGCGCCCAGAGAGCTCGCCGGCGGCGATGACGCTGACGCTCGTCCGCGCTGCGCGCCGGTTCTGCTCCGCGAGCACGGCGCGGGCGACCGCCGCCGCGTTTCGCAGGCACCCGAGGAACACCACGGCATCCGCGTCGGCTGCGGCCGTCGCGACGGCGGCACCGTTCAGGGAGACGGCGTGAGCGGCGTCGTCGTGCGGCACCGCCTCGCCCGTCGCGACACGCGCCGACACCGTCGACGAGAACCGCAGCACATCGACCACGATCACGATGTCGGCGGGGGCGAGACGCCGCAGCCCCTCGAGGCCCCAGTCGAATCGCAGCTGATAGCGGGACTGGTCGAAGGGGCTCGCGGTCATCCGACCAGCGTACGAGAATCGACGACCGGCATGAGCGCGAGGACGAGGCGCAGCACGTTGCGCGCCGTCCGCTGCAGCTCGCCGCGCGTGAGCCCGTCGGGGCGCGCGAGCGATGCGAGGATCGTGTCGTCGGCGTAGTCCTGCGGGCCGGCGTCGGTCTTCACACCACCGGGCATGAGCACGTCGACCTGCGCCCGCACGCGGTACGCGCTGTCCTCGAGGGCCGGGAAGTCGGGGTCGACGGCATCCTCCATCCACCAGTCGGTGATGATGAGCCCGTCGTAACCCCACTGCTCACGCAGCACGACCGTCACGAGATCGTGGTGGTAGTGCGCCCAGACGCCGTTGATCTGGTTGTACGACGTCATGATCGTCTTCGGCTGCGCCTCGCGGATGCAGATCTCGAAGCCGCGCAGGTAGATCTCGCGCAGCGCGCGCTCCGACACGCGCGAGTCGTTGCGCGTGCGGTTGGTCTCCTGGTTGTTGGCCGCGAAGTGCTTGGGGCAGGCCGATGCGCCGGATGCCTGGACGCCCCGGACGACGGCGGCGGCCATGCGTCCCGTGACGAGCGGGTCCTCGCTGAAGTACTCGAAGTTGCGGCCGCACAGCGGGTCGCGGTGGATGTTCATTCCCGGGCTCAGGAGCACGTCCGAGCCCTTGCGGAGCATCTCCTGGCCGTGGAGGGCGGCGAGCTCCTCGACCAGGGTCGTGTTCCACGTCGAGGCGAGCGCGGTGCCCGACGGCAGCAGCGACGCGTAGGCGGAGAGGCGGATGCCGCTCGGTCCGTCGGTCGTCGTGATGGGCCGGACGCCCTTCGCGCGGAGCGACTCCGACACGCCGCCGAGCACGCCGGCATTGCCGGGCGCACCGAGCGGGCTGTGCATCGTGACGTCGCCGCGGGCGAGGAGCGCGAGCTCGTCGTCAGACAGCTGGGCGACGAACGCGTCGAGGGTCGCGGCGCCGGATGCCACGTCGTCGAGCACGATGCCGAGGTCTTCCGTCGGCGCCGTCTCCGCCGGCAGCCCGTCGAGAATGCGCTCGGCGCGGGAGACGGTCGCGGTCGGGACGGGCTCGTGGGCGACGACGGCTGCGCCACCGGCATCCGTCCCTCGCGTGATCCGGTCGAAGGGCACGGCGGGTGCGGCGGCCTCGGTGAGCCGCTCGACGACCTGCACCTCGGCGACCTCGAACGACGCGACCTGCGCGGCGGAGCGGACGTCGGTGCCGAGCAGCACGGCGTACTCGCCGGGCTCGAGCACCCAGCAGCTGCGGTGCCCGGTCACCCCGGAGTCGTCATACGAGGCGAGGTCGTCGAGGCGCACCTCGAGCTGCACCCGCACGGTCTCGCCGGGCTGGAGGAGCACGGTCTTCGCGAACGCCGCGAGGTGGCGGGCGGGAGTGCCGAGACGGCCGGCGGGCGCGCTCGTGTAGACCTGCACGACCTCTTTGCCGGCGGCGGCGCCCGTGTTGGCGACCTCGACCTCGAGCCGGAGGACACCGGCGTCCGCGACCTCGTCGACGACCGTCACGTCGAAGGTCGTGTAGCCGAGTCCGAACCCGAACGGGAAGAGCACGCGCTCGGGCGAGAAGGTCTCGAAGTAGCGGTAGCCGACGAAGACGTCCTCGACGTAGACGTTGACGTCGGGGTCGCCGAAGTTCGAGGCGCTGGGGTAGTCGGCGTATTCGCGGGCGATCGTGTCGGTGAGCTTGCCGCTCGGCGCAATCTCGCCCGCCAGGACGCCGGCAACGGCGCGCGCGCCCTCCATTCCGCCCTGCCAGGCGTAGAGGACGGCGCCGATGCGATCGCCGTAGTCGCCCAACCAGGAGAGGTCCATCACGTTGCCGGCGTCGAGGACGACGACGGTGCGGGCGAAGTGCGCCGTGACCTCGTCGAGAAGGGCGCGCTCGTCGCCGGTGAGGTAGTAGCTGCCGGGCTCGAGGACGCTCTCCCGCGCCTCACCGGCGGCGCGACCGATCACGACGATCGCGGTCTCGGCGCGCGACGCGGCCGCCCGGACGACCCCGGGCTCGAGCGGCATCTCGGGGAAGTGATGCGGCCACTGGCCCCACGTCGCCGTGAACGTCGGCCGGTTGACGGCGGTCCACGACGCGTAGATCTCGGCGAGCTCGTCGTCGACGCGCACGCCGGCGTCGCGGAGACCCGCGAGGAGGTTCCAGATGTAGGGCACCTTGACGTCGCCGCCCGATCCGTAGCCGACGGCGAACCAGTCGATCTGGACGCGACCGAACACCGCCACGGCCGCCTCTCGCAGGGGCAGCGTGCCGTCGTTGCGGAGGAGCACGGCGCCTTCGGCGGCGGCCTGACGCGCGATCCCGGCGAGGGCCGGATCGAGCGTCGGGTCGGTGTCGAGCAGCAGCGTCGAGATCTGCGCGACCGACTCGACCGGGGCGAGGGTGTGCGAGCGGTCTCCGGACTCGATGGCGGGATCGAGCGTCATGGGTTCTCCTCGGAGGACGTGGGGCGGGCGGGCGGCGGTGGCCGCGCCGGTGTCATCACGAACCGCATGTCCGTGGGAGCGCTCCCAGCGTATCGGACCGAAGGCCCCGAGTGCGAGACTCGATCCATGCGCATCCTCCTCAAGCTCACGCTCGACTGCACTCCGGATGCCGCGTGGCGCGCACTCCACTCCCCGCGGGCGGTCGCCGAGCTCTACGGACCGCTCCTGGCGATGTCCCCGCTCGAATCCGACCCGCCCACGTCGCTCGAGCCGGGCACCGACATGCCGGTGCAGCTCTCGGCCCTGGGCGGCGTGCCGCTCGGCCGGCAGCTCATCCACGTCGAGGACCGGCACACCACCGATTCGCGCGGACCGGTGCGCATCTTCCGCGACAGCGGCATCCCCCTCACCGGGCCGCTCGCGGCGCTCGATGTCTGGGATCACCAGATGGCCGTAAGCGAGGCGCCGGGCGACCCGACGAAGACGCTCTGGCGCGACCGGCTCGTGGTCGGCGGCGCCGCAGCCCTGCCGCTGTGGCCGATGCTGTGGGCGACGTGGCAGTACCGCGGCCTGCGGCTCCGCGCCCTCGCCCCGACCTGGTCGTACGAGCCGGAGCCCGCCCCCTCCGGAGAGTGAGGCGGGCCGGCCGGCCTGATCACGCCGCGGCGAGCGCTTCGACGGGGACCGTCCGCGTGGCGATGCGGGTCGGCGCGACGGCGGCGACGAGCGTCAGGACCGCGGTGGCGGCCATGACGACTCCGACCGGAAGCCACGGGATCGCCGGGGCGACGAAGGTCGGCGACATCCACAGCGGCGGCATGGCCACCGACCCGAGCAGCGACTGCGCCGCGACCCAGCCGTAGAGCACGCCCAGCACGATGCCGAACGCGAGCGCGGTCACGGTGACGTGCGCGGCCTCGATGAGGACCATCCGCCGGATCTGCGGCGCGGTGAGCCCGAGGGCGCGCAGCAGACCGAGCTCGCGGCGCCGCTGCACCACCCCGATCGTCAGGAGGTTCACGAGGCCGACCGCCGCGATCACGGCGCTCACGGCGACGAGGCCCATCATCACGGTCGAGAAGGTGTCCATCATCTGATCGAACGCGGGGTCGGGCCGGCCCCCGCCCGATGCGGCGACGAGCGCCTTGGCCGATTCGGCGGCGACCGCGAACATCACCACGAGCGCGACGCCCATGACGACGCCGATGGCCATGCGGCTCGACCGTTCCGGGTACCGCACCGCATTCTGCGCGGCCAGGCGGGCCGTCACCGACCGGCCGAAGAGCCGGCCGCTCGCCCGCAGCATCCGCGGCAGGAGCACCGGCGCCCCGAAGGTCAGCGCCGTGAAGGAGAAGAGTCCGCCGAAGAAGGCCACCAGCACGCCGAGCGGGGTCAGCATCCCGAACAGGATGCCGCCGACCATGAGGGCGACGCCGACCACGCTCAGCGCGACGACCGCGATGCGGCGGCCCCGGTGCCGGGTGAGCTCCTCGTGCGTCTTCTCGACCGATCCGCCGAGCGCTTGCAGCGGGGTGACCGCGAGCACGCGCCGCGATCCCGACCAGGCAGCGCCCCACGTCGTGAGGGCGACGGCGACGGCGGGGATGACGAGGGCGGGCTGCAGGACGCCGTAGCCCGACGACGTGCCGAGAGCGTCGTCGAGCAGGGGCACCGCGATGGCTGCCGCTGCCGCCCCGAGCACGAGCCCGACGGCCGCGCCGAGCGCGCCGACGATGACTCCCTGACGCGCGACCTCGGCGCGCTGCGAGCGGGCCGTGGCACCGATCAGCCGCAGGAGCGCGATGCGGCGCGTGCGCCCCGCGATGATCGTCGAGAACGTGTTCGCCGTGACGATGGCCGCGACGTAGATCGCGACGGCGAGAAGGATGCCGCTCATCAGCGCCAGCACGGCCACCATGGTCGCGGAGTCGCCGTAGCCCTCCGTCGCCGCGAACACGCTCGAGATGTAGCCCGTCGCCGTGAGGAGGGCGACGCCGAAGGCCGTCGAGATCGCCGACACGAGGATCGTCGCCCCCATGCCCCGCTCGCGAAGCCAGGCGAGCCGGAACCGGCGGCGAGATGCGCTCTGCGGCGTCGCCTCCGCGGAGGCGGCGGGAGCCGGCATCCGCTCGGACGGCGTCACCGGGGCGCTCACGCCGTCACCTCGGCGGCGAGCATGTGCGCGGAGACCTGCTCGGCCGTCTGCTTCGGCTTGTCGGCGACGATGCGCCCGTCGCCGAGGAAGAGCACGCGGTCGGCGAAGGACGCGGCGACCGGATCGTGAGTGACCATCGCGATCGACTGACCGTGCTCACGGCTCGCCGCCGCCAGCAGCGCCAGCACCTCGCGGCTCGACCGGGAGTCGAGGTTGCCGGTCGGCTCGTCGGCGAACACGAGGTCGGGCGCGGTCGCGAGCGCACGGGCGATCGCGACGCGCTGCTGCTGACCGCCCGACAGCTCGTGCGGGCGGTGCCGCAGCCGGTCGGTCAGACCGAGGGACTCGATGAGGCCGTCGATGCGCGAACGCTCGAGGGCGGTCGGCCGGCGCCCGTCGAGGTCGAACGGCAGCAGGATGTTGCCGATCGCGTCGAGGGTCGGCACGAGGTTGAACGCCTGGAAGACGAATCCGACGCGGCGTCGGCGGAGGATCGTGAGGTCGATGTCGGTGAGGCCGGTGATGTCGGTGTCGCCGATCCACACACGCCCCGAGGCGGGGGCGTCGAGCCCGGCCATGATGTGCATGAGCGTCGACTTGCCCGAGCCGGACGGGCCCATGATGGCGGTGAACTCGCCCCGGCGGATGCCGACGGTGACGTCATCGAGGGCCCGCACGGCCGATTCGCCGGCGCCGTAGGTCTTGGTGAGGTTCTGGACGCGGGCGGCGAGGCCCATGTCGGTCGTCGTGATCTGCATGTCTCCGACGTTACGAATCCCGTCCGGCACGCCGCGTCGGCCTCGGGTCGCTGCCGCGTACATCGCAAGGATGACGTCGCGGCGCGGCCGGGCCGGCCGGCGCGTCAGGCGAGGCCGTGCTCGAAGGCGAAGACGACGAGCTGCACCCGGTCGCGGAGGCCGAGTTTGCCGAGGATGCGGCTGACGTGCGTCTTCACCGTCGCCTCGGACAGGAACTCCCGGGCGGCGATCTCGGAGTTCGACAGGCCCCGCGCCGCGAGGGCGAAGATCTCGCGCTCTCGGTCGGTGAGCCCGCCGTACGACGGCGGCACCGGCTGCGTGGGCCCGCCGAGGTTCGCGAAGAGCTGGCGGGTCGCGGCGGCGGCGATGACCGACGACCCCGAGTGGACGGTGCGGATCGCGGCGAGAAGGAACTCGGGGTCGGCATCCTTCAGCAGGAAGCCGCTCGCGCCCTGCTGAATGGCCCGGGCCGCCGCCTCGTCGAGGTCGAACGTCGTCAACATGACGACGCGCGGCGGGTCGGGGTCGGCCAGGAGCGCGGCCGTCGCCGTCAGGCCGTCCATCACCGGCATCCGGATGTCCATCAGCACGACGTCGGGACGGGTCTGCCGAATCACCTCGAGCGCCTGCCGGCCGTCGGCCGCCTCGCCGACGACCTCGAGGTCGGGCTGCGAGGCGATGACCATGCGGATGCCGGCACGGAACAGCGCCTGGTCGTCGACCAGGACCACGCGGATGACGCTCATCGGACGCTCCCCTCGGTGTGACCCGGCGCACCGGCATCCGTGTCGACGGTCACCGGCCCGCACGGCAGCGACGCGGCCACGGTGAAGACGCCGTTCTCGGGGGCTGCGTCGAGGCTGCCGCCGATGAGCTGCGCGCGCTCGCGCATGCCGATGAGGCCGTGGCCCGGCGGCCGGCGGTCGGCCGGCGCGTCGATGGACACGGGATTGCGCACCGACAGTTCGACCCGGTCAGGGTGCCAGGCGAGGGCGACGTCGACCGTGCCGCCGCCGTGACGGAGGGCGTTCGTGAGCGCCTCCTGCAGGATCCGGTACACCGCGAGCTGCACCGACGCGGCGACCTCGCCGTGCGGCGCCGGATCGACGTCGACGCGCAGCGCGACGCCCGCCGCACGAACCTGCGCATAGAGCTGCTCGAGGTCGGCGAGCGTGGGCTGCGGCCCCTCGGTCTGGCTGTGACGGAGCTGCGTGAGCAGGAGGCGGACGTCCGACAGCGCCGCGCGGGCCGTCGAGGAGATCGTCCCGAGGGCCTGCGTCTGCGCCTCGGGGTCGGCGGCTGCGGCGTACCGCGCCCCGTCGGACTGGGCGATGATCACCGCGAGCGAGTGGGCGACGATGTCGTGCATGTCGCGCGCGATGCGGGTGCGCTCCTGCTCGGCGGCGGTCTCCGCTTCGGCACGGCTCTGCGCGGCGCGGGTGGCACGCGCGCGGATGGCGGTGCGCACCAGGGCACCCGCCGTCCAGGCGAGCCCGAGGGCGAACAGCGCGGCGATGAGGACGAAGACGGCCGTCGGGATGTCCGACAAGCCCGCCTGCGGCCCGAACATGAAGCGGAACAGATAGACGGTGATCGCGCCGGCGCCGACGATCACCGAGCCGAAGCCCGCCCAGAACACGACCCGACCCCCGTACGCGGCGGTGGCGAACAGCACGGCGAAGATGGCGAGGTCGGCGAATCCGGGCGAGCGCCCGAAGCCCATCTGCATGAGCGCACCGGCCCACGCGACGGCGAGCGCAAGGCCCGGCGACAGCCGGCGGATGCCGAGGGCCGCCGTCATGGAGACGACGAGGAGCACGGCGGAGATCCGGGCCCCCGGCAGCTGCATGTCGATGCCCAGCTCCGCCGGGATCGCGATCAGCCCGAAGACGAGCGCCACCGACACGTCGACGACGATCTGGAACGGGCGGAGGCGACGGAACACCCGATCGACGCTACGCGCCCGGCCGCGCTGCGGCATCCCTCTTGCGATGTATCCGTGACCGGATGGCGGGTGCCGGGCCGGTGCCGTCCGCAGCGGAACCGGCCCGCGTCAGCCGCGCGCGGCGTCGGCGCGCGGCACGTAGACGCGCAGCCCGTCGGGCACGGCGCGCACCCGCAGGCGGAACCCGTCGACGCGGAGCTCCTCGAGTTCGCCGTCGTGCACCCATAGATCGGGGGCGCCGCCGGGCTGGACCGCGATCTCGAAGTCGCCCTCGACGATCCGCTCGATGTCGGATGCCGGGGGCATCAGCCGGAGGGCGCGCAGCACCGCGACCGAGCGCCGGCCGAAGGCGAGCGAGGCGACCGCCCGGGCACGTGTGCCGCGCGCGTGGTGGAGGCGCACGTCGAGCACCGCGTCGCCGAGCGTCGCCCGCTGCATCGTTGCGACCCGGCCGGGGTCGTTGCGGCCCACACCGATGAACACCGACCAGACCGTGGCGCGGCGACCGCCCCGCACGACTCCGACACGGTGGGCGCCGTGCAGCTCGCGCCACGCCGCCACGGCGCCTCCCCACCACTTGCCGAGGCTGGAGCGCCGCTCCCGCTCGGCGAGGAGTTCGGGATACGCGCCGAGCGAGACGGCGTTGAGCACGGTGAGCGGCTCGTCGTCGTCGACGGCGACCTCCGCGACGGCGACGGTTCGGATCTTGCCATCGATGTAGGCCGAGAGGCCCGCCTCGACGTCGTCGATGCCCGCCGAGCGCGCGAAGTGGTTGAACGTGCCATTCGGGAGGACGAGAAGGGTCACGTCGTGGGCGCGGGCGAGGTGCGCCGCCCGCGAGACCGACCCGTCTCCGCCGAGGATGCCGAGGACCGTCGGCGGAGAGTCCGCCGCCATCGCCGCGGCGACCGCGTCGTCGAGCGTCTCGTCCTCGGCGAGCTGGTGGACGGTCGCGCCCGGAAGACGGCGTCTCACATCGGGGACGCGATCCGGTCGGCCCAGCGATGCGCCGGAGCGGCTGTTGGCGACGACGAACACCTCGGACCCGGCAGCAGTGTTCTCGGTCATCCGTCGAGGCTAGTTCGCACCTCCGCCGCGGCTCGCCCTCTTGACAGGCTGGTCAGGAGGTCGCGACGGGGCGGTGCTCGAAGAACGACTGCAGCACGATCGTCGTGCGGGTGCCCACGGAGGCCGCCGCGCGGATGTCGCGGATCAGCCGCTCGAGGTCGCGCGGGGTGGCCACTCGGACGAACAGCATGTACGCGGCATCGCCGGCGACGGAATGGCACGCCTCGATCTCGTGGAGATGGGCGATCAGCTCGGGGGCGTTGTCGGGCTGACCCGGGTCGAGCGGGGTGATCTCGATGAATGCGGCGAGCGGCTTGCCGACCGCTTCGGGGTCGACGATCGCCCGGTACCCGGTGATGACCCCTCGGGATTCGAGCCGGCGGACGCGAGCCTGCGTCGCCGAGACGGACAACCCCGTGACGGCGGAGAGGTCGGCGAGCGTGGCGCGGGCGTTCACCGAGAGCTCGCCGACGAGGGCGGCGTCGACCGCGTCGCCGAGGGCCGGCGCGGGCGAGGAGTCGTCGAGAGGCACGCCTCGACGGTACCGCACCGGCCTCGGCAGTCGATCTGTTCGGTTCAGGGATGCGTAGACAGGAAACTTTCCCGTAGAATCGCCCGACTGCCGTCCAGATCGAGGACGCGCGGCATCGACACCGTTGGGAGGTCCACCATGAGCACCGTCACCACACCCGCGACGATCATCGGAATGCCCGAGGTCGTCGAAGACGCCGGCGACGCGGTGGACTCCGCCGCCTGGCAGGCGGTCAAGGGCGCCGCGATCATGCTCCAGTCGCTGCAGGTCGCCGACGGATCGATCCCCGACCCCGCCGACCACGACCAGGCGCGGGGCGCCGTCGGAACGATGATCCGCGGCATCCGGGCTCTCACTCCCGCGTTCCCGCACGACGAGGACTACCTCCGTGCGAGCGTCGCCGACTTCGAACGGTGGGCCGAGGCCGGCTTCACCGTACCCGACTTCCTCGACTCGCTCCTGGCGTTCCAGCCTCAGCAGCACCGGATCGACGGGCTCCGCCACCTCGTGGTCTTCCCGATGTACACCCAGAACGGCACCCGCGACCGAAAGGTCGAGGCGGTCCTCGTCGAGGTGATCTGGCCCGAGTTCATCGCCGCCGTCGAGCAGACCTACTCGAACCGCCTGTTCGTGTCGCTCCGTCTCCTCGACTTCACCCCCGGCTACGACACCAACTCCGCCGTGCTGTTCCCCGAGACGGTCGCGATGCGCGAGGTGCCGAGCTTCACGTGGGGCGCGATCTTCCAGGACCGCGAAGCGGCACGCTACCGGCGCGTGGTCCGGGCGGCATCCGAGATCACCCGCCTCGACCTGCCGGCCGACGCGGCCCGCCTGCTCGATGACCAGGCGCTGACCGAGAAGACCTTCGTGCTGTGGGACATCGTGCACGATCGCACCCACATGCGCGGCGATCTGCCGTTCGACCCGTTCATGATCAAGCAGCGGATGCCGTACTTCCTCTACTCGCTCGAGGAGCTTCGGTGCGACCTCACCGCGTTCCGGGAGTGCGTGAACATGCAGCGCGAGCTGTCGGCCCGCACCGACCTCACCCCGGTGGAGGCGGAGACGCTCGAACACGCGACGCTCGTGCAGTACGCCGTGATCTTCGACCGGATCTTCCGCTTCGCGATCACCGGCACCCGCGTGCGCAACTACGACGGGCTGGGCGGGCAGCTGCTGTTCGCCTGGTTGCACCGTCGCGGGGTGCTGCACTGGACCGACACCTCGCTCGCCTTCGAATGGGATCGTGTTCCGGATGCCGTCGTCGCTCTCGCCGACGCGATCGACCGGCTCTACTGGGAGTCGATCGACCGGCCGAAGGTCGCTCACTGGCTGGCCGCGTACGACCTCGTCCGCGCCACGGTCACGCCGCACCCCGCCTCGGCCTGGGCGCGCGGGCTCTCGGATGAGATCCTCGCAGGGCCGCCGAAGGGCTACACCGACGCCGTCCTCGACGACGAGTTCCCGCTGTCGATGTTCTTCGAGGCGCTCGAGAAGAAGATGCGTCCCGTGATCGCCTCGACGGCCGGCATCCGCGCCGACGACTGACGCGCCCGGCGACGCGCCGCGAAAGGAGGGGTCACCCCGAACCGGTGACCCCTCCCGCGGCATCCCGCGACGACAGCGGCGGCGCCGTGGCATCCGCCAACGGAGATGCGGGCTCGGACGTCGATTCGGGGGCCGATCCTCGAGCGCGGTCGCCGCACCGAACACGCGGCCCTGCTTCTCGAACGGCACCACCCGCTGGATCACCGTCTGCTCGGCGGCCTCGATCACCGGGATGAGGGTCATGTAGAGCCAGATGCCGAGTGCGTAGAGCCACCACCACTCCCGGATGGTGAACAGCGCCCCGAGCGCGCCCATGACGATGACGGCGAGCAGGAGGGTGCGGATCGGGTTGCGCCCGAGGCCTTTCGACGCGACGATGCCGCCGCCGATGAGGAAGCCCGTCGCCGTCACGGCGAGCACGACGCCCCAGATGCGCACGTCGAACATCTGGAGCCCGTACGGGTCCATCAGCGCCATGTAGAGGCCGCCGATCAGGTTGTTGAACGTCGAGAAGAGGATGAGCGCGAACAGCCCGGGAACGGCGGCGATCGCGACGGCAGCGCCGCGGACGTCGATGATCTTGGCTCCCGGGTCGGGGATCGGCGCCGGCTCCGGAATGCGCAGGAGCAGCAGGTGGATCAGGGGAGCCACGGTGAGACCGATCGCGATGACGAGGGTCCACCCCATCCCCACGATGCCGATCGCGAACCCGGAGAGGGCGCTCGTCACGATGAACGAGAGCCCCTGCACGGTGCCGACCAGCCCGTTCGCATTCGCGTGACGTGCAGTCGGGACGAGGAGGGTGACGGTCGTGGAGAGCGCGATGTTGCGGAGGTTCTCGACCACCGCTCCGGTGAGGATGACGCCGGAGAAGATCCAGAACCACGGTGCCCCGAGATCGAGGAGGCGGGATTCGGGCTGGGAGAGGTAGAGCGCGCCCGCCAGGAGGAACGCCGCCAGCGTGAAGACGGCCGAGAAGATCATGACCGGGTGCTTGCGGAACCGGTCGACGATCGTGCCGAACACCATGCCGAACACGGCGAGCAGCAGCATGTACGCGCCGCCGATGATGCCGGTGGCGAGCACCGACTTCGTCTCGAGATACACCCAGAAGGTGAGCGCGAACCAGAGGAAGCTCGTCGTGATGTTCGCCACGGCGGTGTTGACGAGAACCTGGGTGAAGGTGCGCATCCCGTCGGCGGGGACCGGACGCGCCGCCCCCTCCGCAGGCGCTGACGGGGTGGTCATGAAACGAAGGGTACGACCGGGCGCCGACACCGACAATGGGCATCGCGAGCACGGCGGCGACTTAGGCTGAGACGGTGACGACGCTCCACGACCCGACGGTCCGCTCCTTCGCCAGCGACAACTACTCCGGTGTCCACCCGGAGGTGCTTGCGGCCATCACCGCAGCCAACGACGGGCATCAGGTCGCCTACGGCGAGGATGTCTACACGGCGCGGCTGCAGGAGGTCTTCGCCGACCGGTTCGGCGAGGGCGCCGAGGCCTTCCCCGTGTTCAACGGCACCGGCGCGAACGTGACCGGACTGCAGTCGATGCTCCCGCGCTGGGGTGCCGTGGTCGCGGCCTCCACCGCTCACATCAACGTCGACGAGGGCGGGGCGCCCGAGCGCGTCGCCGGCATCAAGATCCTGAACGTTCCGAGCGACGACGGAAAGCTCACCCCCGATCTCGTCGACCGCGAGGCCTGGGGATGGGGCGATGAGCACCGCGCACAGCCCCTCGTCGTGTCGATCACCCAGTCCACCGAGCTGGGCACCCTCTACACGCCCGACGAGATCCGCGCGCTCGCCGACCACGCGCACGAGCGGGGCATGCGCCTCCACCTCGACGGCGCCCGCCTCTCCAACGCCGCAGCCGCTCTCGACCTTCCGCTGCGCGCGTTCACGCGGGATGCCGGTGTCGATGTCGTCAGCGTCGGCGCGACCAAGAACGGCGCCCTCGCGGCCGAGGCGATCGTGGTCCTCGACCCCGCGGCATCCGAGGGTCTGCGGTTCCTCCGCAAGCTCAACATGCAGCTCTCGTCGAAGATGCGGTTCCTGTCGGCTCAGCTGATCGCCCTGTACGAGGACGACCTCTACCTGCGGAATGCTCGGCACGCGAACGCGATGGCGCAGCGCCTCCGCGGGGCGGTCGAGGCCGGGATCGCGGACGGCTCGATCTCGGGCGTCAGCTTCAGCCAGCCGACGCAGTCGAACGGGGTCTTCGCGATCCTCCCCGACGGCGTGGCCGACCGCCTGCGGGAGAGTTTCCGGTTCTACGACTGGGACGCCTCGAAGAACGAGGTGCGCTGGATGTGCTCGTTCGACACGAGCGAGACCGACGTCGACGC
This sequence comes from Microbacterium sp. Ld4, assembly GCF_045066555.1. NCBI lineage: Bacteria > Bacillati > Actinomycetota > Actinomycetes > Micrococcales > Microbacteriaceae > Microbacterium > Microbacterium sp. Ld4. Next base: position 130,428 of record NZ_JBISHE010000005.1, read on the forward strand.
GTTCGTGGCGGAGCTGTCGCGCCTGACCCGCGGCTGAGGCGGCTCAGCGGAGGGCGCCGACGGCGCGCGCAGCGGGGTGAGAACTCAGCGCAAAGCGCCGACGGAGGCGAGTGCCTGACGGACGAGCGTCGACCGCCCGCCCTCCATCTCGGCGGCGAGCGCATCGGATGACGCCTCCTCCGGCGACATCCAGGTGACTTCGAGCGCGTCCTGGCGCGGCTCGCATGTGCCCGTCACCGGCACGACGAAGGCCAGCGAGACGGCGTGCTGGCGGTCGTCGTGGAACGCACTGACACCGGGGATCGGGAAGTACTCGGCGACCGTGAACGGCACCGGCTGCGGCGGCAGCAGGGGAAAGGCCATCGGCCCGAGGTCGTTCTCGAGATGACGGAACAGCGCGTCGCGCACCGTCTCGCCGTAGCGGACCCGGCCCGACACGATCGTGCGCGTGATCTCGCCGATGGGCGTCGCCCGCAGCAGGATGCCCACGTCGGTGACCGCGCCCATGCCGTCGGTGCGCACCGGCACCGCTTCGACGTAGAGCATCGGGAGCCGGCGCCGCGCTTCGGCGAGCTCGACGTCGGTCAGCCACGCCGGGTTGCCGCCGCTGCCGCGCGTCGGCGAGCCGAACGAGGCATCACCGCTCGGGCGTCCGGTGCGGTCGAACGACGACCCCAGTCCGCGCAGCGGATCGCGCGGGTCGTCGTTGTCGTCGCGCTCGTTCGGATCGGGATCGGGGGTGCGAACGGCCATGCCTCATGTATACCCGAGCTGATGCTCCCCGGATGCCGCGGCTCCCCCGCCCGCCCGAGTCGGCATTCCGCACGTCGGAGGCCTGCGGCAGGATGGACCCATGGCCCTCGACGTCTCCCTCGATCCGGATGCCGTGCGCTGGTCCGCGAGCGAGACCGACCGCCCCGGGCGGCCCCTGCTCGTCCTCCTGCACGGCTACGGCTCGCACGAGGAAGACCTGTTCGGCCTCGCCCCGCACCTGCCGCCCGCCTTCGTCGTGGCATCCGTCCGCGCCCCCTTCGCGCCCCGGTTTCCGATGCCCGGGCACTCGTGGTTCGCGATCGACGGAGTCCAGAGCCGCGATCCCGCCGAGGTCCAGGCATCGACCGACTCGGTGCTCACCTGGCTCGACGCCGTTCGCGGCGACGCCCCGCTCGTCGGGATGCTGGGATTCTCGCAGGGTGGCGTGATCGCCCTTCAGGCGCTCCGCACCCGCCCCCACGACATCGACTTCGTGGTGAACCTCTCGGGGTACGCGTTTCCCGAGCCTCACGAGGGCGATGAGTCGCTCGCCGAGGTCCGGCCGCCGGTCTTCTGGGGCCGCGGCGCACGGGACGGGGTCATCACGCCCCCGTTCGTCGAGCACACGGCGCTCTGGCTGCCCGATCACGTCGACCTCAGCGGCCGTGTCTACGCCGAGCTCGCGCACGCCGTCTCCACCGACGAGCTCGACGACGTGCGCGTCTTCCTCGAGAAGCGACTCGCGAAGCGGAAGGGCTGAGGGCGGTCCCCGGCCGTGCGGCACCGAAACGCTCATTGACGAGAATTGGTCGCGTTCCGCATACTGCTCGGGAGGGGTGCCACCCCGGTATCGGGGTTCCATGGTCGTCACACGAGCAACCGCTTTCACTCTTGCCGTCATCGGCGTGATCGGGCTTCTGACGGTGTCGTGCTCGCCTGCACCTCGCCCTCTCCCCGCGCCGGACGGGCGCGAGCCCACGATCGAGACGACGTCGCCCTCTCCTGCGCCGGTCGAACTCCGGGATCCGCTGATCGCTCTCGACGATCCGGGCTCACCGGAGTATCTCGATGACCGTGCCGAGCCGGTCCTCCATCGAGAAGGCGTCGGGCCCGAAACCTTCACCGTCGAGGTGCCGGAAGATGCGACGTCCCTCTCGGTCCATATCGCGTGCGAGCCGGTCGCAGAGTTCCGAGTGGACGCCGCGGGCACATTCTTCGCGGGCTCATGCGCTCCGGGGGCCCAGCAATCCGCGGACATCCCCGTCGATCCCGGAACGAAGACTCTGGAGATGACACTGACTCTTCCCGGTGACGTCCGCCGGTTCCTGGTGGCCCTCCCCGGCGCGTAGCGGCGCTTGGTCGCCCAGGTGAGAGCGCCAGGCCCCTGGCATCCGCTCGGGATTGTCGCTAACATTGCCCGGGTCCCCGTCCCGAGTGTGAGGAAGAGCCGTTGAAGGCAATCGACGCGATCGCGCTGTGATCCCGCGCTGATTCGTCGACCCTCTTCGAGGACGATTCGACGGTCCGCTCCGGTGATCCATCCACCGACCAGCGCGGACCGTCGCCCTTCGACCCGCAGCATGCGCTCTTCGTGAGCCGCTGCCCGGCCGCACCGATCGCTGCGGACCGGAATCGAGACGCACGCGTCCGCGCACCCTGACGACAGGGAGGCGCACATGCCCACCACCGCTTCATCGATCACCCTCGACCACGTCTCGCTTCGCCGGCCCGACGGCACCGTCGCCCTCCACGAGCTCACCGGCGCGATCGGGCAGGGCCGCACGGGCCTCGTCGGCCGGAACGGAGCCGGCAAATCGACCCTGCTGGCTCTCATCGCCGGTTCGCTCACGCCCACCTCGGGATCGATCGGCCGCTCCGGCCGCGTCGATCTGCTCCCCCAGCAGCTGACCCTCGACACCGGTCGGCGGATCGCCGACGTGCTCGGGATCGCGCCCGCGCTCGACGCCGTCCGCGCGATCGAGCGGGGCGACGTCGACGACCGCCACTTCGACGCCGTCGGCGACGACTGGGACGTCGAGGCGCGCGCGATCGCGGCCCTCGCCGACGCGGGGCTCCCGCCCGGCGCGCTCGATCGCCGCGTCGGCGAGCTGTCGGGCGGCGAGGCCGTGCTGGCGGCGATCGTCGGCATCCGGTTGCGAGGGGCGGAGATCGCTCTGCTCGACGAGCCGACGAACAACCTCGACCGTCGCGCACGCGGCCGGGTGCACGAGCTCGTGCGGGCCTGGCGCGGCACGCTGATCGTGGTCAGCCATGACACGGTGCTGCTCGATGAGATGGACGACACCGCCGAGCTGTACGGCAACGAGCTGTCGGTGTTCGGCGGAACCTACTCCGCCTGGCGGACGTGGCTCGACACCGAACAGGCCGCCGCGCAGCAGGCCGAGGCGACCGCCCGTCAGGCCGTCCGCCGCGAGAAGCGCGACCGTCAGCAGGTGGAATCGGCCATCGCGTCGCGCACCGCGATGGGCAAACGCGCGGCCGCGAAGGGAAACGAGCCGCCGATCGTGCTCGGCGCGAAGAAGCGCGCTGCGCAGGCGACGGCGGGGAGGCTCCGCGTCGAGGCGAACGAGAAGGTCGACGCGGCCCGCTCCGCTCTCGATCTCGCCGGCCGCCGCCTGCGCGACGACGACACGGTGCGCATCGATCTGCCCGATCCCGAGGTCGCGCCGGGCCGCCGCATCGCCACGATCGGCGACGCCGAGCACTCGTGGGTGGTGCAGGGGCCCGAGCGAGTCGCGCTCGTCGGGCCGAACGGTGCCGGCAAGACGACGCTGCTCGAACGGCTCGTCGCGCGTGGCGACGACCATCCGGATGCCGGCCGTGCGGCCGTGCACGCGGTGGCGCACACCGATCGCATCGGATACCTGTCGCAGCGCATCGACGGCCTCGACGACGACGCCTCCGTGCTGGTGAACGTCCGGGATGCCGCGCCCGACACCGGCGACGTCGAGCTGCGGAACCGCCTGGCACGGTTCCTCGTCCGAGGCGACACCGTGCTGCGGCCGGTGAGCGCGCTGTCGGGCGGCGAGCGCTTCCGGGTGGCGCTCGCGCGGGTGCTGCTCGCCGATCCGCCACCGCACCTCCTGGTGCTCGACGAGCCGACGAACAACCTCGACCTCGACACGGTCGATCAGCTCGTCGACGCGATCGCGGCCTACCGGGGCGCCGTTCTCGTGGTCAGCCACGACGACGCGTTCCTCGGCCGCATCGCGCCCGATCTGACCCTCGAGCTGGAGGGCGGCGCGCTGGCGGAACGGTGATCGCGGCACACACACCACCCGCCGGCGCCCCGGGCGCAAGACCCTCGGCGATGTCGGGGGTCCGCGCGAAGATGGAGTGATGGCAGATGTGCTCGAGCGGTTCAGTCCTGCGACGCAGGACTGGTTCCGTGGCGCCTTCGCGGCGCCCACCGACGCGCAGGTCGGCGCCTGGCAGACCATCTCGGCCGGAAGGCACGCCCTCGTCGTCGCGCCGACGGGCTCGGGCAAGACGCTCTCCGCGTTCCTCTGGGCCCTCGATCGCATCTTCCGCGACAAGGCTGCCGAGCCGGCCCCCGATCCGAAGGCCGCCAAGAAGAAGCGCACGGATGCCGCGCCGCTCCGCACGAGAGTGCTCTACGTCTCTCCTCTCAAGGCCCTCGGCGTCGACGTCGAGCGCAACCTCCGGTCGCCGCTCGTGGGAATCGGGCAGTCGGCGCGTCGCCTCGGCATGCCGGCACCCGACATCGCGGTCGGGGTGCGCTCGGGCGACACCCCCTCGGCCGACCGGCGGCGGCTTCTCGCCGATCCGCCCGACATCCTGATCACGACGCCCGAGTCGCTGTACCTCATGCTCACGTCACAGGCGGCCGAGACCCTGCGCGGCATCCACACCGTCATCATCGACGAGGTGCACGCGGTCGCCGCCACCAAGCGCGGCGCCCACCTCGCCGTGAGCCTCGAACGACTCGACGCGCTGCTCGACAAGCCCGCCCAGCGCATCGGGCTCTCGGCGACCGTCCGCCCGATCGACGAGGTCGCGCGGTTCCTCGGCGGCGCCGCACCCGTCGAGATCGTCGCGCCCCGCGCCACGAAGGCGTTCGACCTCTCCGTCGTCGTGCCGATCGACGACCTCACGAACCCTCCGCCGCCGCCCGGCTCCCCCGCTCCGGGCGCAGAGCCCGAGGCGCCCGGACCGAACGACGACGACGGGGACGGCGACGGCAATTGGTACACGCCGCCGCAGTCGTCCGAGATGACCGGATCGGTGTGGCCGCACGTAGAAGAGGCCATCGTCGACCGCATCCTCGCCCACCGCTCGACGATCGTGTTCTCGAACTCGCGCCGCCTGGCCGAACGTCTCACCGGCCGGCTCAACGAGATCTACGCCGAGCGCGTCGGCATCGAGGTGCCCGACCCGACTGTCCCCGCCGCGATGATGGCGCAGGCGGGATCATCGGCCGGCGTCGCCGCGATCCTCGCGAAGGCCCACCACGGCTCGGTCTCGAAGGAGCAGCGCGCCCAGGTCGAAGACGAGCTGAAGTCGGGTGTGCTCCGCTGCGTCGTCGCGACGAGCAGTCTCGAACTCGGCATCGACATGGGCGCCGTCGACCTCGTCATCCAGGTCGAGGCGCCGCCGTCGGCGGCATCCGGACTCCAGCGCGTCGGACGCGCGGGGCACCAGGTCGGCGAGGTCAGCCGTGCCGCGCTCTTCCCCAAGCACCGCGGCGACGTGCTGCACACGGCCGTGGTCACCGAGCGGATGCTGGCGGGCCAGATCGAGGCCATCTCGGTGCCGCAGAACCCGCTCGACATCCTCGCGCAGCACACGATCGCCGCCTCGGCCGTCGCCACCCTCGACGTCGAGGGCTGGTACGAGACCGTCAAACGCTCCGCACCGTTCCGGTCGCTCCCGCGCTCGGCGTACGAGGCGACCCTCGACCTGCTCGCCGGCCGGTACCCGTCCGACGCCTTCGCCGAGCTCCGCCCGAGGGTCGTGTGGGACCGCGATGAGGGAACCATCGTCGGCCGCCCGGGAGCGCAGCGCATCGCGGTCACGAGCGGCGGGACGATCCCCGACCGTGGGCTGTTCGGTGTGTTCATCTCCGGCGAGGCGCGCAATGCCCGCGTCGGCGAGCTCGACGAGGAGATGGTCTACGAGTCGCGCGTGGGCGACGTCTTCACGCTGGGCACGACCAGCTGGCGCATCGTCGAGATCACGCACGACCGCGTCAACGTCCTGCCCGCCTACGGGCAGCCCGGCAAGCTCCCGTTCTGGCACGGCGACGGCCTGGGGCGCCCCGCCGAGCTCGGAGAGGCGCTCGGGACGTTCTCGCGCGAACTCGCCGCCGCGACGCCCGAGAAGGCGACCGAGCGACTCCGCGAATCGGGGCTCGACGACAACGCGATCGGCAACCTGCTCGCCTACATCGGCGAGCAGCGCGAGGCCACCGGCAGCCTGCCGACCGACAAGACCCTCACCGTCGAGCGCTCGCGCGACGAGGTGGGCGACTGGCGCGTCATCCTCCATTCCCCCTACGGCATGCACGTGCACGCTCCGTGGGCGCTGGCGGTCAACGCCCGCATCCGCGAGCGGCTGGGGGTCGAGGGCGCGGCGGTCGCCAGCGACGACGGCATCATCGCCCGTGTTCCCGACACGGATGCCGAGCCCCCCGGTGCCGAGCTGTTCGTCTTCGAGCCCGATGAGCTCGAACAGCTCGTGACCGACGAGGTGGGCGGGTCGGCCCTGTTCGCCTCGCGCTTCCGCGAGTGCGCGGCGCGGGCACTCCTGCTGCCCCGCCTGAACCCGAACAAGCGGTCGCCGCTCTGGCAGCAGCGGCAGCGATCTGCGCAGCTGCTCGAGGTCGCGAAAGAGCACCCCACCTTCCCGATCATCCTCGAGACCCTCCGCGAGGTGCTGCAGGACGTCTACGACTTGCCCGCCCTCCTGCGCCTGGCGCGCACGATCGGCGACCGGCGCATCCGGCTCGTCGAGACGACGACGAGCTCGCCCTCGCCCTACGCCCGCGATCTGCTCTTCGGATACGTCGGCGCTTTCATGTACGAGGGCGACTCGCCTCTCGCCGAACGGAGGGCCGCGGCCCTCTCGGTCGACCCTTCGCTGCTGAGCGAGCTGCTCGGCAAGATCGAGATGCGCGAGCTGCTCGATCCCGGCGTGATCGAGCAGTATGAACGCGAGGTGCAGCGCCTCGACCCGTCGCGCCGGGTCCGCGGGCTCGAAGGCGTCGCCGACCTCCTCCGCCTGCTCGGCCCGCTCACGGCTGCGGAGGTCGCGGAGAGGGTGGATGCCGCCTCGCTCGACGAGCGCGCGGGTGCCCGAACGCAGACCGCGCCGGCTCCGGCTGCCCCGACGGCGGTGGATGCCGCGTCGCCCGATGCCGATGCCGACACCGACGCCGACGGCGCCGACGAGCCGATCGACGCCGAGTCCGCACCGGCGACCGATCCCACCACCGAGGAGCAGGGAGCCGCGCTGCTCGGCCAGCTCATCGATTCCCGACGCGCGATCCGCGTCACGATCGGCGGCGTCGCCCGCGTCGCCGCGATCGAAGACGCCGGGCGGCTGCGCGACGCCCTCGGCGCAGCGCTGCCCGTCGGCATCCCCACCGCCTTCCTCGAACCCGTGGCCGATCCGCTCGCCGACCTCGTGGCCCGGTACGCGCGCACCCACGGCCCGTTCCGCACCTCCGACCTCGCCGCACGCCTCGGTGTCGGCACGGCCGTCGCCCGCCAGGCGCTACAACGCCTCGACTCCCAGGGCCGGCTGACGAGCGGGTTCTTCCTCCCCGAGCGGTCGTCCCACACGGACGATCTCGAGTGGTGCGACAGCGAGGTCATGCGGCGGCTCCGCATGCGCTCGCTCGCCGCGATCCGCGGGAGCGTCGAGCCCGTCGCCCCCGACGCCCTCGCCCGCTTCCTCCCCGTCTGGCAGCACATCGCACGTCCCCTCGAAGGCGTCGACGGCGTCCTCGCCGTGATCGAGCAGCTGGCAGGCGTGCCGCTCCCGGCGAGCGCGTGGGAGTCGCTCATCCTGCCGTCCCGCGTGCGCGATTACTCGCCGGCGCTCCTCGACGAGCTCACCGCGACCGGCGAGGTGCTCTGGTCGGGCCACGGATCGCTCCCCGGCCGCGACGGCTGGATCGCCCTGCATCCCGCCGACGCCGCGACCCTGACCCTCCAGGCCCCCGAAGACGAGCCGACGCCGTTCGAGCAGAGCATCCTCGACGCCCTCGCTGCCGGGGGTGCGTACTTCGCCGCCCAGCTGACCGCCATGATCGGCGCCGAGAACGAGCAGTCGGTCATCGAGGCGCTGTGGAACCTCACCTGGTCGGGGCGTGTGACCAACGACACCTTCGCGCCCGTCCGAGGGCTGCTCGGCGGGGGCTCCCAAGCCCACCGCACGACCCGCCGCACGCCCCGCACCCGCATGTTCCGCGGCACGCCGCTCGCCGCGGCCGGGCGCTCGGCGCCGCAGCGCCCACCCCTCGTCGGCGGACGCTGGTCGCTCCTCCCCCTCGCCGACGACGACGCCACCCTCCGCGCGACGGCGACCGCGAGCCTCCTCCTCGAGCGGTACGGCGTCGTCACCCGCGGGTCGGTGCAGTCCGAGGGAGTGCCGGGCGGCTTCGCGCAGACCTACCGGATCCTCGCGGGATTCGAGGATGCCGGGCACTGCCGCCGCGGCTACTTCATCGAAAAGCTGGGCGCCGCCCAGTTCGCCACCTCGGCGACCGTCGACCGGCTGCGCGAGTTCGCGTCGGTGCCCGAGCCCGCGCCTCTGCTCGGGCGGACGCTCGCGGCGACCGACCCCGCCAACCCCTACGGCGCCGCGCTGAACTGGCCCGCCCTCGAGGGAGTCACCCACCGGCCCGGACGCAAGGCGGGCGGCCTGGTCGTGCTCGTCGACGGCGCCCTGATCCTGTACCTCGAACGCGGAGGGCGCACCGCGCTCGTCTTCACCGACGACGACGACCTCCTCGCCGCCGCCGCCCGCAGCCTCGTCGAGACGGCGCGCGCACGAAAGCTCGACACCCTGACGATCGAGCAGGTCAGCGGGGCGTTCGTCTACACGACACCGGCAGGGCGCGCGCTCCGCGACGCCGGCTTCGTCGAGTCGCCGCGCGGCCTCACGCTGCGCCGCGGCTCCCGGGAGCCGCAGCATGCCTGAGGGCGACACCGTCTTCCGCGCCGCCCGCCGGCTGCACGAGGGGCTCGCGGGCGAAGTGGTCCGCCGCTTCGAGGTGCGGGTTCCGCGCAGCGCCCTCGCCGACCTCCGCGGCGAGACGGTCCACGAGGTGGTGCCGCGTGGCAAGCACCTGCTCATGCGCATCGGCGAGTACACGCTCCATTCGCATCTGAAGATGGAGGGGCGCTGGCACGTCTACCGCCCGGGCGAGAAGTGGCGCGCCCCCGCCTTCCAAGCGCGCGCGGTCGTTGGCACGGCGCCGGCGGATGCCGTCGGCTTCGAGCTCGCGATGGTCGAAGTGCTGCCCACCGCCGATGAGGAGCGCATCGTGGGCCATCTCGGCCCCGACCCGCTCGCCACCGATTGGGACCCGGCCGACGCCGCCCGCCGGGTCGCCGCCGATAGCCGGGCGATCCACGTGGCCCTCCTCGACCAGCGCAACGTCGCCGGCTTCGGCAACGAGTACGTTAACGAGATCCTGTTCGTCCGCGGCATCCGGCCCACGGCTCTCGCCGCCGATGTCGACACGGTGGGGATCATCGAGACCGGGGCCCGCATGATCCAGGCCAACCGCGACCGGCAGGGCCGGACCTTCACCGGCGACAGCCGTCCCGGTCAGCAGACGTGGGTGTACCGGCGCGAGCACAAGCCGTGCCGCCGCTGCGGCACCCTGATCGAGAAGTCCGACCTGGGCGCCCGCGCGACCAGCGAGCGCATCATCTTCTGGTGCCCGGTGTGCCAGCCCTGACCGGGCGCCACCTCCGTGCCCCCACGCCGCATCAGTCCTCCGGCGGCAGCCCCTCGATGCGGTAGCGCCGCTCGATGCCCGCCGTCGCGCGACCCCACTCGCTCTCGGGCAGGCGCCGCTGGTGCGCGCGGAAGGCCTCCGCGTCGGTGAAAAGCTCCTCGACCGACCAGGCCCGCCCGCCGCCGAGCGGGGTGATCTCGAAGAGCAGGCAGCCCGGTTCGGCGCGGGTCCGCTCGATGTGCGCGTCGAGGTGGCGACGCACGGCATCCGCTTCTTCCTGCGTGTGGCAGATCATGCGCCCCGACAGCCGCACCCCTCCGATGTCGACCATCAGTGGCCGATGTACCGGCCGGGCCGGTGGTTGAGGGCGAGCACGAGATTAAGCACCACAGCGCCTGCCGCGCTCATGACGACATTGGGCCACGGCACGACGAGCAACGCCAGAAGGATGATGATCACGTCGAACACCATCATCGTCCATCCCACGCGGATTCCGGTGGCGTCGTGCACGATCAGGGCGACGATGTTGATCCCGCCCAGGCTCGACCCATGTCGGAAGACGATGAGCAGGCCGATGCCGGCCAACAGGTTGCCGGCGACCGTCCCGAAGATCGGGTCGATCGACTCGACGCGGAAGAGCTCGTCGATGACGACCGAGAACGCCGAGACGAGCGCGACCGACACCGCGGTCCGCAGGGCGAAGCCCCAGCCGCGCTTCCACACCGCGAGCGCCGCGAACGGCAGGTTCACGACCGCGAACAGGAGCCAGAACGGCCACGCGACGGCGTGCGAGAGGAGCAGCGACAGCCCGGCCGTCCCGCCCGTGACGGCGACGCTGAGCTCGAGGAGGAACAGCCCCAGCGACACCGTGAAGGTGCCGGTGACGAGCCCCACGACGTCGTCGAGAACCGTGTGCGGTGCGGCCTCCTGCTCGAAGACGAGGGACGGAGCAGTCGTCGGGGAGACGGGGTCGAGCGGAGGGGAAGCGTCGGTCACCGGTACATCCTGCCAAACCTGATGTCATCCCCCTGTTCCGGATGTATTTCTGGGAATGAAATCCCCCCGCGGACGTTGTACCTGACAAGGAGGACTCGTGGGTAAGAACTACATCGACATCGAGAACGACCGAGGCGAAACGCTGCGCTACCGCAAGCACGTCAACGGACGCGGCTTGATCGCAAACGGCGCCAAGGTGCACCCCAGCGCATTGGTCGAAGCAGGCGCTTACGTCGAACCGGGCGCCCAGATCGCCGCAGGCGCCCACATCGGGCGCGGCGTGTGGATCGAGCCGGATGCCGTGATCGGCCCGAACGCCGAGATCGCACCGCACGCGCACATCGGTCCGGGAGCGGCTATCGGCCCCGGCGCGAAAATCGGCGTCCGCGCCTTCATCGGCGCCGGCGCCCGTGTCGCCGGCGAATCGCTGATCCGTGACGACGAGAACGTCGCTGACGGTGAACGCATCGCGACCGACCGGCGTGGGCTTCGCCTCGCCGCCTGACACCGAACGGCATCCTCGTGATGCCCTCACGAACGAACGGCATCCTCGTGATGCCCTCACGAACGATCGACATCCTCCGGGTGTCGGTCGTTCTCGTTAACCTCGGGGTGTGACGACGCGACGCCTGATGATCGGCGCAGCCGGTGCGCTCGCCCTGGCACTGGTGTGGATTCTGGTGCTCACCGCCCAGAGCGGCCCGTCGAGCCCTGACGCCCATCCGGCGGGGGCCCGTGAATACGCCGTGTCGTTCGTCTTCGACGGCGACACCGTCGAGGCCCGCCCCGTCGGCGGCGATCCCGCCGACGACGCCGAGCGCCTGCGCCTCATCGGCATCGACACTCCGGAAGGGACCCCCGAACCCGAATGCGGAGCTGATGCGGCCCGCGACCGTCTGCGCGCCCTCCTCCCCGAGAACGTTCGTGTGTGGGCTCTCACCGATCAGGAGGATCGCGATCGGTACGGGCGGCTGCTCGTCTACATCTGGACGGAGGAGGGCGCCTTCGTCAACGAGCAGCTCGTGCGGGAGGGGCTCGCCCGCACGATGCGCATTCCGCCCAACACGACCCGAGCGGCCGAGCTGGAGCGCGCCGAGCAGGCCGCCGAGCGCGAGGGCGCCGGCACCTGGAGCGCCTGCCCCTGACCCCGGCGCACCTGGACCCCACCCCTGAACCTCTGCCCCTGAACCCCGCGCCGCCGACCCGACTACGCTGAACGGCATGGCTGGACGCGGCGGACCCCCACGGAGAGGTGCTCGCCCGACCCCTCGCACGGGCGGCAAGAAGCCCGCACCGGCCCGGAAGCCGAAGCCCGCACCGGCCCCGGCCCCGCCGCCGCTGCTGTCGCCGGGGCCGTTCCGTCTCGGCGCGTTCCCGGGCGCGACTCCGGGCAAGTGGATCGACATCTGGAAGCAGCGGATGCCGCGCGTCGCCCTCGAGCTGGTGCCCCTCGACGTGTCCGGGCAGCGCGACGCGCTCCTCGGCGGAGACGTCGATGCGGCGCTCGTGCGCCTGCCCATCGAGCGGAGCGGGCTCCACACGATCCCCCTCTACGACGACGCCGCCGTGGTCGTCTGCGAGGCCCAATCGCACCTGACGGCCGCGGACGAGCTCACCCCGGCGGATCTCGCCGGAGAGGTGCAGATCATTCCGGCCGATGACGTGACCGGCATCCGGATCGACGGCACCGCCGAGCCCCGTTTCGCGCCGCCCGAGACCACCGCCGATGCGGTCGCGACCGTCGCCGCGGGCGTCGGCATCGTGATCGTCCCGATGTCGCTCGCGCGCCTCCATCACCGCAAGGACGTCACGTTCCGCCCGCTCCTGGGGGTGCCCGCCTCGGCCGTCGCCCTGGCCTGGCGCGAAGACGACGCCACGGATCTCGTCGACGTCTTCGTGGGCATCGTCCGCGGGCGGACGGCGAACTCGTCCCGCCACTGAGCGGGGCGCCGCCGATCTAGACTCGGACAATGGCTCCGCTCGTGTATCTCTGCGTCCGGCCGCAGGTCGACGCGGCAGACGGGGAGTACGCCTCGTTCCGCGCCGCGATGCAGGTCGACGCGTCGGGGCTCGACCGGTGGGACCTCGTCCACGACGCGCTGCCGGACGACGCCTTCGACCGCTGGCGGGGCTTTGTCGTGGGGGGCAGCCCCTTCAACACCACCGAGCCCGAATCCGCGAAGCCCGCCGCTCAGCGGAGCCTCGAGGAGGGGCTCGGCAGGGTCGCCCGGGCGGCCGCCGCCGGGCAGACGACCGCGCTGTTCACGTGCTTCGGCATCGGCGTCGCCACGCGCGCCCTGGGCGGCGAGGTGACCCGGGGGTACCCCGAGGACACCGGCCCCACCGGCGTCCGGCTCACGGAGGACGGACGACGCGACCCGCTCTTCGGGACGATGGCCCCGACGTTCACGGCGCTGACGGCGCACAAGGAGGGCGTCGCGCGGATGCCGGACGGCGCCGTGCTGCTCGCCACCAACGACGACTGCCCCGTCCAGGCCTACCGGATCGGCGATCGTCTGTACGCGACGCAGTTCCATCCCGAGCCCACGGGCGCGGCCTTCACTGAGCGCATGACGATCTACCGCAACGACGGTTACTTCGAGGCGAGCGAGTACGACCGCGTGGCCGCACGCGTGCTGGGCGCCGATCTGGCCGAGCCGCAGCGTCTGCTGCGGACCTTCGCGCACACGTTCTGACGACCGGCGCCGTCGTCAGCGCCGCGCGAGCGCCAGTTCGCCCCGACGGCCCGTGACCCACAGCACCACCGGCACGAGGAAGACGATCGCGGCGGCGACGAACGCGGCGACGCCGACCGGCATCGAGGCGGGCTCACCGCTCGTGCGGCCTACGCCGATCCAGGCAAGGCCCCACGCCATCGCCAGGGCAGGGGCGATGCGGCCACCGGTGCCGACGGCGATCGCCGCGCCGATGAGGGCGACGACCACGAGCACCGCGATCCCCCAGGTGTCGGCGGCGTCGCCCCACGATGCGGGAGCGACCTCCGCCGTCAGCCAGGCGGTCGTGTTCGCGACGGTCGCAAGGGAGACCCAACCGAGGTGCAGACCGACCGTGACGTCGGTGAGCAGGCTCTCGACGATCGTGCGGGGCGGATTCCGCACGAGGATGCGGATCGCGACGGCGAGGGTGATGAGCAGGAGGACGATCGTCGCGACGGTCACCGGGAGAGTCGTGAACTGCGCGGCGAGCAACCAGCATCCGTTGAAGACCGCCGACACCGCGATGACGTAGCCGACCCTCCGCTGCCGCTCGCTGGCCCGCTGCGAGGGGAGCGCCTGCCAGATCGTGTACGCGATCATGAACAGGTAGATGACGCTCCAGATCGAGAACGCCGAGCTCGCCGGCGCGAGGACGGTGGCGTCGGCCGACAGCGCCCCGCCCTGCAGGTCCTGCACGGGCGTGCCGCCGAGGACGCCCGCGCCGAACATCGCGGCGACCAGCATGAACACCGTTGCCGACACCACCACCACCTGGCGGGTGACGTCGGACCTCGTCGCAGAAGCAGAACTCATCATGCCGCCCACGGTATGCGGGCCGCGCGGGCGCCGCGACCTGTTGACAACGGCGCCCGCGCTGCTAGCGACGGATCAGAGCACGGGCCCCAGTACGACGGCCGACTCCGGTGCGACGGTGACCCCGGATGCCGCCGACTCGGGCGCGCGGGTCGCGACCCAGACCTCGCCTGCCGGCACCTCCCAGGGCTCCGGCGACAGGTTCACCACGATGCGGGCATCGCCGCGGCACAGCACGTAGCGACGGCCCGGCCCACCGAGGACGACCTCGCCGCCGCGCCCTGCCGGGCTCGGATCGGTGAGCTCGGGGCGTTCCCGCCGGAGGCGTGCGAGGCGGCGGTAGAGCTTCAGCAGCCGTGCGTGGTCGCCCTCCTGGGCCTCCGCCCAGTCGAGCTTCGACCGCTCGAACGTCTCGGGATCGTTGGGGTGCGGCACGATGCTCTCGTCCCACCCCATCTTCACGAACTCCGCGACGCGGCCCTTCGCGGTCGCCTCGGCGAGCTCCGGTTCGGGGTGGGACGTGAAGAACTGCCACGGCGTCGAGGCGCCCCACTCCTCCCCCATGAACAGCATCGGCGTGCCCGGTGCAGTCAGCGTGAGCACGGCGGCGATCGCCAGGCGATCGGTCGACAGCGTGGCGGTCAGGCGGTCTCCGGCGGCGCGGTTGCCGATCTGGTCGTGGTCCTGCGCATAGGTCACCAGGCGCCACGACGCGGCCTCGGCCGGCACCGGCTTGCCGTGGTCGCGCTCGCGGAACGACGAGTAGGTGCCGTCGTGGTAGAAACCCTCGGTCCACACCTTGGGGAGGGCCTGCGGGTCGGCGAAGTCCTCGTAGTACCCCACCGTCTCACCGGTGAGGGCGACGTGCACCGCGTGGTGCCAGTCGTCCGACCACTGAGCGGCCAGACCGTATCCGCCCGCTTCACGCGGCAGGAACATGATCGGGTCGTTCAGGTCGCTCTCGGCGATCAGGGTCAGTGGCCGCCCGACGTGCGCGCTCAGCGCGTCGGAGCGCTCGGCGATCTCCTGGAGGATGTGCACGGGGCTCGACCCCGACTCGTGCAGCGCATGCACGGCATCGAGGCGAAGACCGTCGACGTGATAGTCGCTCAGCCACATCAGGGCGTTCTCGATGATGAGGTCGCGCACGGCCTGCTCGTCGAGGTTGAGGCTGTCGCCCCAGGTGTTGCGCTGCGCGTCGCGGAGGTAGGGACCGTACTCGGGCAGGTAGTTCCCGCTCGGCCCGAGGTGGTTGTAGACGACGTCCTGGATCACGGCGAGACCGGCCGCGTGCGCGGCATCCACGAATCGCTGATAGGCCTCCGGTCCGCCGTACGTCTCCTGGACGGTGTACCAGAGCACGCCGTCATAGCCCCAGTTATGGGTGCCGTTGAAGCCGTTCACCGGCAGCAGCTCGATGTGGGTGACGCCGATGTCCACGAGGTGGTCGAAGCGCTGGATCGCCGCGTCGAGCGTGCCCTCCGGGGTGAACGTGCCGACGTGCAGCTCGTAGATCAGGCCGCCTGCGAGCTGGCGCCCGGTCCACGACGTGTCGCTCCAGGCGAAGGATGCCGGGTCGTACCAGGCCGAGGCGTCGTGCACGCCGCGGGGCTGGCGCCGCGAGCGCGGATCGGGGCGAAAGTCGTCGCCGTCGCCCAGCACGAAGCCGTACTCGTCACCGGAGGCGAGCTCGACGTCGGCCGTCCACCACCCGCCGTCGCCGGCGGTGAGGGCCAGGTCGTCGTGACCGGGGCGGCGGAGGCGTACCGCCGACACGCGCGGGGCCCAGACGTCGATGCTCATGCGGATGCTCCTGACTCGTCGGCCACCAGCAGCGCGACGGGGTAGTCGGTGAGGGTGTCGGACAGGCGGGCGTAGCCGGTGGTGATCCGCCCGGTCAGCGCATCGCGCCAGGTTCCTGCCGGAAGCGGCACGATCGTGTCGCGCCATCCGCCGGCTGCGGCGAGCCCGGCCGGCAGCCGGGTCGCGATGGCGATGACGCCGCCCCGGTCGAAGGCGACCGCGTGGTCGGCCGCGGCGCCCGATGCCGGGATCGGCGTGTACCGCGAGAACAGCTCGGGGCGGTCGCGGCGAAGGCGGAGCGCACGGGAGACGACGAGGAGCTTGGCGGCTCCCGAGTCGTCGACCGGCGGCATCCATCCCCCGTCGAGACGGGCGAGGAGGGCGCGGCGCTCGTCGAAGTCGACCGCGCGACGGTTGTCGGGGTCGACAAGCGAGTGGTCCCACAGCTCGGTGCCCTGATAGACGTCGGGAACGCCGGGGCCGGCGAGCTGGAGCAGCTTCAGGCTGAGCGAGTTCGACCGGCCGAGGTCGTTGATCTCGGCGACGAACGCGTCGACGAGGGGCCGCGCAGCGCCGAAGGCCGCATCGACGAGCGCGTGCATGCGCTCCTCGAAGGCCGTGTCGGGCTGCCCCCACGTCGTGCTCTCGCCGGCCTCGCGGGAGGCCTTCTCGGCGTAGGCGTGCAGTCGCTCGCGGCTGGCGGGCCAGGCTCCGACGATCGCCTGCCACAGCAGGTTGTCGAACGGGCCGTCTCCAGTGGATGCGACATCGCGCAGCGCGTCGAGCGTCTCGGCCCAGCGCTCGGGCATCTCGGCGAGGACGGACAGGCGCGCCCGCACGTCTTCGCTGCGCTTGGTGTCGTGGGTCGACAGCGAGGTCATCGCGTGCGGCCAGGAGGCCTGGCGACGAGCGGATGCCGCGTGGAATCCGTCGACGTCGAGCGAGAACACCGTCGGATCTCCGCCGACCTCGGTGAGCGAGGACAGGCGGGTCCAGCGGTAGAAGGTCGTGTCCTCGACGCCCTTGGCCATGACCGGACCGGTCGTCTGCATGAAGCGGCGGGTGAACTCGCCGCCCGGGTCTGCGAGCAGGAGCCGGGCGACCGATTCGGCGGCCGTGGCCAGCTCGGGGCGGCGCGCCGAGACGGCGGCGACGGCCGATGCCACGTGGGCGGCGCCGTCGGGGAGGTAGGCCCGGTAGACCGGGAAGGCAGCGAGCAGCTCGGCGAGGGCGTCGAGCCAGCGCTCCTCGGTGACGTCGGCGCCTCGATGGCCCTCGGGGATCAGCGCGGCGAGGCGGAGCAGCTCGGCGCGGAGGCCCTCGGTCGCCCAGACCAGCTTCGCGTCGTGCATCATCTCGGTGTAGTCGGGGGCGACGCCGCCGCGGAGGGCGACATCGATCGCGGCGAGCCCGTCGTTGCCCGAGGGGTCGACGAGCACGCGGTCGAGATCGGCCATCGCGTCGTAGCCGGTCGTCCCGGCCGTGGCCCACCATGCCGGCAGTGCCTCGCCGTGCTCGAGGATCTTCTCGACGAGCACGTACGCACCACCGGTCGCCGCGGCGAGGAGGTCGAGGTAGCCGCCCGGGTCGGCGAGACCGTCGGGGTGGTCGACCCGCAGGCCGTCGACGAGGCCCTCGCGGACCCACCGCACGATCTCGACGTGGCTCGCGTCGAAGATTTCGGGGTCCTCGACGCGCACTCCGGCGAGGGTCGTGACGGCGAAGAAGCGCCGGTAGTTCAGCTCGGTATCGCCGCGGCGCCAGAAGAGCAGCTCGTAGTGCTGACGCTCCAGCACGGCGGCCACGTCGGATGCGTCGACGTCGCCGAGCGAGCCGGGCGCGAGCGGGAACTCGTGGTCGAAGTAGCGGACCACGTCGGCGCGCTCGTCGATCGTGATCTCGCCGGCGGCGATGGCCTCGTCGAGTTCGGCGCCGAGCACCGGCAGGCGCAGGCGCCCGCCGAGGGCCCAGTTGATGTCGAACGCCGACGCGTGCGCCGACCCGGCACCGTGGCGGAGGACGTCCCACCACCACGGATTCTCGCGGGGGTCCGACACGCCCTGGTGGTTGGGGACGATGTCGACGAGCACGCCCAGGCCCTGCGAGCGGGCCGCCTTGGCGAACCGGCGGAGCCCCTTCTCGCCCCCGCGAGCGGGGTCGATCCGGGTCGGGTCCACGACGTCATAGCCGTGGTCCGACCCGGTCGTCGCCTGCAGGAGCGGTGACAGGTAGGCCCAATCCACCCCGAGCGCCTGGAGGTAATCGGCATGAGCCGCGGCATCGTTCAGATCGAACGATTCCCGGATCTGCAGCCGGTAGGTCGAGACGGGCGGGGTGGTCGAACCAGATCGCGAAGTCACAGCATCCTTCTCATGGTGATGTGCCCGCGGTGGGCACACGGCGTTCGAGAGCGGTCAGTCCGACAGCTCGGTGCGGGCGGCGGGCGAGGGGATGACGTCGATCGTCCCCGTCAGCGCGGCGAGCGATGCGGCCACCGAGGGGTCGGCGTCGGGCGTCTCCTCCTCGCTGTCGCGCAGCACCACGAGCGACCGCGGGCCGACCGTGAGCGGCTGGCCGGGCCGAACGAGCGGTCCGTCCGTCGCTGCACCGGATGTGTCGACCACGACCTCCCACGGGATCGTGAAGTCGGCCGGCGGGATCGTGAAGTCGATCGCCTCTTCGCCCGCGTTGAAGAACACGAAGAAGTGACGGTCGTGGATCTCCTCGCCGCGACGGTCGCGCTCACGGATCCCATCGCCGTTCAGGAAGACGCCGACGGCGCGGCCGAAGCCCGAGTCCCAGTCCTCCGGCTGCATCTCCGAGCCGTCGGGACGGATCCACGAGATGTCCGCGAGCGGCGCGCCCTCTTCGCGGCGCACGGGGCGACCGTTGAAGAAGCGGCTGCGACGGAACGTCGGGTGGTCGTGGCGGAGCTTCGCGATCACCGAGGTGTATTCGATGAGCGGCTGGTCGACGTTCTCCCAGTTGATCCACGTGGTCTCGTTGTCCTGCGCGTACCCGTTGTTGTTGCCGTTCTGGGTGCGGCCGAGCTCGTCGCCGTGCGAGATCATCGGGACGCCCTGGCTGAGCAGCAGCGTCGCGAGGAAGTTGCGCTGCTGGCGGGCACGGACGGTCAGGACCTCCTGGTCGTCTGTGGGGCCTTCTACGCCGTGGTTCCAGGAGCGGTTGTGCGACTCCCCGTCGTTGCTGTCCTCGCCGTTCTCCTCGTTGTGCTTCTCGTTGTACGACACGAGGTCGCGCAGCGTGAAGCCGTCGTGGGCGGTGACGAAGTTGATGGATGCCACGGGGCGCCGGCCGTCGTGCTCGTACAGGTCGGCCGAGCCGGTGAGGCGCGACGCGAACTCGCCGAGCGTCGACGCCTCGCCGCGCCAGAAGTCGCGGACGGTGTCGCGGTACTTGCCGTTCCACTCCGTCCACTGGGGCGGGAAGTTACCGACCTGGTAGCCGCCGGGGCCGATGTCCCAGGGCTCGGCGATCAGCTTGACCTGGCTCACTACCGGGTCCTGCTGGACGAGCTCGAAGAAGGCCGACAGCCGGTCGACGTCGTAGAACTCGCGCGCGAGGGTCGAGGCGAGGTCGAAGCGGAAGCCGTCGACGTGCATCTC
Source organism: Microbacterium sp. Ld4 (assembly GCF_045066555.1). Lineage (NCBI taxonomy): Bacteria > Bacillati > Actinomycetota > Actinomycetes > Micrococcales > Microbacteriaceae > Microbacterium > Microbacterium sp. Ld4. The sequence goes on from NZ_JBISHE010000005.1 coordinate 150,089, forward strand.
GAGAACCCAGTAGCGCAGCGAGTCCATGATCAGCTGCAGCGTGTGGGGGTTGCCGACGTTGAGGCTGTTGCCGGTGCCGGTGTAGTCGGTGTAGTACCGCTTGTCGTCGTCTTCGAGGCGGTAGTAGGCGAGGTTGTCGATGCCGCGCATCGACAGCGTCGGGCCCATGTGGTTGCCCTCGGCGGTGTGGTTGTAGACCACGTCGAGGATGACCTCGATGCCGGCGGCGTGGAGGGCGCGGACCATGCCCTTGAACTCCTGCACCTGCTGGCCGAGCTGGCCGTTGGCGGCGTAGGTGTTCTGCGGGGCGAAGAAGGCGATCGTGTTGTAGCCCCAGTAGTTCGACAGGCCCTTCTCCTGAAGGGTCGAGTCGTTCACGAACTGGTGCACCGGCATGAGCTCCAGCGCCGTGACGCCGATCTTCTTGAGGTGCTCGATCACGACGGGGTGCGCGATGGCGCTGTACGTCCCGCGGATGTCCTCGGGGATGTCGGGATGCTGCATCGTGAGGCCGCGCACGTGCGCCTCGTAGATGACGCTCTCGGCATACGGCGTCTTCGGCTGACGGTCGCCCGCCCAGTCGAAGTACGGATTGACGACGACGCCCTTCATCATCGCGGCGGCGGAGTCGTCGTCGTTGGTCGAATCGGGATCGCCGAACGTGTAGCTGAAGACCGACTGGCCCCACTCGATGTCGCCGTCGACCGACTTCGCGTACGGGTCGAGGAGGAGCTTGTTCGGGTTGAACCGCAGCCCCTGCGTCGGGTCGTTCGGGCCGTGCACGCGGTAGCCGTAGCGCTGCCCGGGCTGCACCGTCGGAAGGTACGCGTGCCACACGAACGCGTCGACGTCGCGCAGCTCGACCTTCGTCTCGTTGCCGTCCTCATCGAAGAGGCAGAGCTCTACCCGGTCTGCTCCTTCACTGAACAGCGCGAAGTTCGTGCCGCTGCCGTCGAACGTCGCCCCCAGGGGATACGCGGATCCTGGCCATACCTGCATGTGACCTCCAAAGTCCTGATCACATTAGCCCGCGCGGATTTGTGCCTCCGTACCCTTGCCAGGCGCGCGCGCGCAGGGTAGCGCAGGGTAGCGCGGGGTCAGCGGAGGGACAGCATGTCGTCGAGGTAGGCGGCGAGCGGGCGGGAGGCGCCGGTGCTGCTCCACCGCACCTGCACGATCCCGCCGACGCGGGAGAGGATGCCCGAGGTCTCACCCCGGTCGACCGCACCGGGGTCGAGCTCCGTCCAGTCGAGGTGGACGACCTCGCCCTCGGCGAAGCCGCCGCGGTGGGCGGCGGCCGCACGGTCGGAGCGGGCACGCTGCGACTCGGCGGTGAAGCCGCGCACCGCGTCGTGGCGGGCGCGGAGCACCTCGCCGGTCGCGAAGACCCGGTCGTCTCCGATCAGCAGGACCCCGACGTGCCACGCCTCGGTGAGCGGAAGGATGCGGGGCGCGCGCCCGAGTCCGAGGATCCGCCGCGACGACGCCCAGACACCCAGCCGCTCGCGCGGGGAGCCCTGGAGCCGCGCCCGGGCGACGTCGAGGATCTCGGTGGTCGTGGCATCCGTCATCGTCCTATTGTCGGGCCCCGCACCGCTCGGAGCGCGGAACACCCGCGGCGACTCAGATGCGGACGGTGCGCCCGGCCCCGGCGCGCCCGCCGCGGATCTCGCGGTGCAGCCGCTCCATCCGCGCGTCGAGCTCGGCGGCGGTGTGGGCCGCCTGCTTGAGGTCGGCGAGGAGCTCGTCCGGCACCTGCCGGTCGTACTTGTAGTAGATCTTGTGCTCGAGGCTGGCCCAGAAGTCCATCGCGATCGTCCGGAACTGCACCTCGACGGGCACGTCGATGCGGCCGCTGGAGAGGAACACCGGCACGTCGACGATGACGTGCAGACTCTTGTAGCCGTTCTCCTTCGGAGCCGCGATGTAGTCCTTCACCTCGCGCACGTGGATGTCGTCCTGCGCCGTGAGCAGATCGAACAGGCGGTAGGCGTCGGTCACGAAGCTGCAGGTGATGCGGATGCCGGCGATGTCGGTGATCTCGTCGCGGATCGACGCGAAGTCGGGTGCGATGCTCTTCCGCTGCAGCTTGTCGACGAGGCTGTCGGGCGACTTCACCCGGCTCGAGACGTGCTCGATCGGGTTGTAGTCGTGCATCTCATGGAACTCCTCGCGGAGGATCGAGATCTTCGTCTCGATCTCCTGCAGACCGAATCGGTACGCCATGAGGAACCGCTGGAACTCGTCACGCATCGCGCGAAGCGAGGAGGGGGACACCAGGATCTGCTGCTCATCGAGCGGGGTGGGCATGACACCGACGGTAGCGATGCGCACTTCGAACGGCCTGTGAGACGGATGCCGGGGGCTCGGCATCCGTCCCCGTCGCACGTCAGCGCGGCGGGGCCGTGGTGGCGCGCGGGACGAGGGCCGTCGGCAGGCGCAGGTGGGTCTGCGCGGGGGCGCCGCCGCCCATGAGTTCGAGCAGCAGCGTGACCGCCTCCGCCCCGAGGCGCTGCATGGGCTGGCGGACCGTGGTCAGCGCGGGGATCGACTGCGAGGCGTCGGGCACGTCGTCGAAGCCGACGACGGAGAGGTCGCGGGGCACGTCGAGTCCCTGCTCGTGCGCGACCCGCAGAACGGTCAGCGCCGAGACGTCGTTGGCGGCGAAGACCGCCGTCGGGCGGTCGCGCCGTGCCAGCAGGTGCGTGGCGGCTTCGCGCGAGATGTCCTCGACGTAGCTGCCGACCCCGACCAGCTCGCGGGCGAACGGGATGCGGGCGTCTTCGAGCGCGCGCCGGTAGCCGCCTTCGCGCAGCATCGACGAACGGAGGTCGGGCCGGCCGGCCACGAAGCCGATGCGGCGATGGCCGAGCGAGATGAGGTAGGCGACGGCGTGGCGGGCACCGGCGTAGCTGTCGGATTCGACGGTGGGCAGGTCGGCGGGCCCGGTGTGCGGGTCGATCGCGACCACGGGCACATCGGCGGTGACGTTGACGACGGTGGGCGTGACCATGATGGCGCCGTCGATGAGCGTGCCGCTCAGGCGGCTCAGCGAGCGCCGCTCCCACCCTTCGCTGGAGACCTGGCGCGACCCGCTGTACGCGAGGAGGTCGAGCCGCGAGTCGCGGAGGGCGCTCCCGACGCCCTTCAGCACCTCGGCCGAGAACGGCTCGAAGTCGGCGACGAGCACCCCGATGACGCCCGTCCGCCGCGCCCGCATGCTGCTGGCGACGAGGCTCGACTCGTATCCGAGCTCGTCGACGGCGGCCAGCACGCGCTGCACGGTGGCGGGCGCCACCCCGTAGCGGCCGTTGACCGCCTTCGAGACGGTGGCGACCGACACCCCCACGGCCGCGGCGACATCGTGGATGGTGGCGCGCCTTCGCATGCGTCGAAGCCTAGACCCGTGGAAAACCTTTTCGAAAACGTTTGACGTCGGCGGCAACAATTCCGACACTGGCTACGCACCGACACGCACCGTCGGTACCACCGCACCTCGACGAACGAGCGTGCACTCAATGAAGAGATTGGTGATCACATGAGGACCAGACGGTTCGCAACCGGGGCCGCAGCCTTCGCCGTTGCCGCGCTCGCCCTGAGCGCATGCTCCGCCGGCACCGACACCGCCGCGGGCGGCGATGTCCAGATGACCCTGTGGCAGAACTCCACCACCGGGCCCGGCCAGCAGTTCTGGGAAGACGCCATCACGGCGTTCGAGGCCGAGAACGAGGGCGTCACGATCGAGATGCAGTCGGTTCAGAACGAAGACCTCGACGGCAAGCTCCAGACCGCGCTGAACGCGGGCGACCCGCCCGACATCTTCCTCCAGCGCGGTGGCGGCAAGCTCACCGCGATGGCCGGCGCAGGTCAGCTGATGGACCTCACCGACCTTATCTCGGACGAGATCCGCGGCGAGGTCTCCGAGGGCTCGTTCGCCGCCGAGACCTACCAGGACAAGGTGTGGGCGATGCCCCTCTCCGTGCTGCCCGGCGGGTTCTTCTACAGCCAGGATGCCTTCACCGAGGCCGGCATCGACACCCCGCCCGCCTCGATCGACGACCTCAAGACGGCCGTCGACGACCTGAAGGGCACCGGCATCGCGCCCATCGCGCTCGGCGCGAAGGATGCGTGGCCCGCGGCGCACTGGTACTACTTCTTCGCCATCCGCGAGTGCAGCCCCGAGGTCATCGAGGCCACCGGCGACTCGAAGGACTTCAGCGACGCCTGCTGGACGCGCGCGGCCGAGGACCTCATCGACTTCGCCGAGGTCGAGCCGTTCAACGAGGGCTTCCTCACCACCCCCGCACAGCAGGGCGCCGGCAGCTCGGCCGGACTCATCGCGAACCGGCAGGCCGCCATGGAGCTCATGGGTGCGTGGGACCCGGGCGTGATCGCCTCCCTGACGCCCGATGAGAAGCCGCTGCCCGACCTCGCCTGGTTCCCGTTCCCCGAGATCGACGGCGGTGACGGCGAGCCCGGTTCGATGATGGGTGGCGTCGACGGCTACTCCTGCGCCGCGCAGGCTCCCAAGGAGTGCGCCGACTTCCTGAACTTCATCGCGAGCGCCGACCAGCAGGAGGCGTACTACGCCGCCTTCCAGTCGCCGCCCGTCAACTCGGTCGCCCAGAAGGCCGTCACTGAGCCGTACCTGCAGCAGATCCTCGAGGCGTACAACAACGCGCCCTTCGTCTCGCAGTGGCTCGACACGGTGCTCGGGCAGAACGTCGGCAACGCGCTGAACGTGGCCGTGGTCGACCTGCTCGCCGGAGGCAGCGACGCCGGGACGTTCATCGACGCCGTCTCCGCAGCGGGCGCGCAGGGCTGAGCATGACCGTTCGCGAGCTCCCCGGCCCGAACGCGGCCGACCTCGCGCAGCACGATGGGGGCGGCCTCACGCCGCCCCCATCCGCGGCGCTCGGGCGGCGACGGCCGCGTGGACTCGGCTGGTCGGGCCGACTGGAGGTCCTCCTCCTCGCCGGCCCCGCCGTCGTGTTCTTCGTCGGCTTTGTCATCCTCCCGGTGGTCATGGCCGCCTATTACGGCTTCTTCCGCTGGGCGGGCTTCGGTCCGGCCACGGAGTTCGTCGGTCTGCAGAACTACGTCGTCATCTTCAGCGACCCCAACTTCCGGCAGGCGCTGCTGCACAACGGGTTCATCGTCGTGATGTCGCTCGTGCTGCAGGGGCCGATCGCGATCCTGCTCGCGCTGCTGCTGAACCGGAAGATGCGGGGCCAGTCGGTCATCCGCGTGCTGATCTTCGTGCCCTACGTGATCGCCGAGGTCGTCGTGGGCACCGGGTTCAGTCTGCTGCTGGCCACGAACGGCGCCGCGAACGGGATGCTGGACAAGCTCGGACTCGGATCGCTCACCCAGGACTGGCTCGCCGATCCGGCGATCGCCATCTGGACGCTGATGGCGATCCTCACGTGGAAGTACGTCGGCTTCGCGGTCATCCTGTTCCTCGCCGGGCTTCAGGGCATCCCCGAGGAGCTCTACGAGGCGGCGGCGATCGACGGGGCGTCGTATTGGCAGATCCAGCGCCGCATCGCCCTGCCGCTGCTGGCTCCCACGCTCCGCATCTGGGCGTTCCTGTCGATCATCGGCGCGCTGCAGCTGTTCGACCTCGTGTACATCATCTGGGGCCAGTACGTCTCATCCGTCGCCGGCACGAACACGATGGCGATCTACATGGTCGTCACCGGCCGCAACGCCGGCAACTTCGGCTACGGCAACGCCGTGGCCGTCGTGATCTTCGTCATCTCGCTCGTCGTCGCGCTGATCTACCAGCGCGTCGTGCTCCGCCGCGACACCGCCGGAGCGATCACAGAGAGGGGCGCCGCATGAGCGCCACCATGACCCTCACCACCGCCCGCGGCGCCGCGCCGCGCCGCCGGGCGCCGCGGGAGAAGCTCCCCTGGGGCTCCCCCACGGTCTACTTCGTGGCGCTCGTCGTCATCGCCCTCATGCTCGGACCGGTGGTTTACATCATCATCGGCGGCTTCCGCTCGAACTCGGCGATCACGGTCGACCCCGCGGGCTTCCCCGACCCGTGGAACGTCGACAACTACATCGGCGTCATCACGAGCGGGCAGTTCTGGACGCAGGTAGGCAACTCGACGTTCGTCGCGCTGGCGACGACGGTGGGCGCGGTCGCCCTCGGGATCGCCGCCAGCTACGTCATCGCGCGCTACAGCTTCCGCGGCCGCGGCGTGCTCTACGCCCTGTTCGCGGCAGGCCTCATGTTCCCCATCACCGTGGCGATCACGCCGCTGTACATCGTGATCCGCTCGCTCGGGCTGATGAACACCCTGCCGGGCGTGATCCTGCCCCAGATCGCGTTCGCCCTGCCGACCACGATCATCATCCTGGTGCCCTTCCTCCGCGCGATCCCCGACGAGATCCAGGAGGCCGCCTACATCGACGGCTGCGGCCGGCTGTCGTTCTTCTGGCGGATGGTGCTCCCGCTCGCCGTGCCGGGCGTCATCACGGTCGGCATCCTGGCCTTCATCGGCAGTTGGAACGCCTACCTGCTGCCGCTGTTCATCCTCAACAACGAGGCGCAGTTCACCCTCCCCCTGGGTGTGCAGGCGTTCTCCTCGCAGTACTCCGTCGACACGGCTCGCGTGCTGGCGTTCACCTCGCTGTCCATGCTCCCCGCACTGGTGTTCTTCAGCCTGTTCGAGCGGCGGATCGTGGGCGGTCTCACCGGAGCCGTGAAGGGCTGACATGACCGATCCCCGCAATCCGGCATCCGAGCGCGTCCACGACCTGCTCGCCCGCATGACCCTCGAGGAGAAGGCGGCTCAGCTCGTCGGCTACTGGGTCGACCAGGGCGGCGAGGTCGTCGCCCCGCTCGCCGACGAGATGGTCACCACGACCCGCTACGCCGACGCCACCGAGCATGGCCTCGGGCACCTCACCCGCGTGTACGGCACCCGCCCGGTCGATCCCGCGGAGCGCGCCGCCTGGCTCTGGGCGGAGCAGCGACGGCTCGTCGCCGAGACGCGCCTGGGCATTCCCGCGATCGTCCACGAGGAGTGCCTCACCGGCCTCGCCGCGTGGGAGGCAGCGACGTTCCCGACTCCGCTCGCCTGGGGCGCCGCGTTCGATCCCGACCTCGTCGCCGAGATGGCGACCGCGATCGGCGAATCGATGCGCGAGCTCGGCGTGCACCAGGGGCTCGCCCCTGTGCTCGACGTGATCCGCGACCCGCGGTGGGGACGCGTCGACGAATGCATCGGCGAGGACCCCTACCTCGTGGGCACCGTCGGCACCGCCTACGTCCGGGGCCTCCAGGAGGCCAGCGTCGACGCGACCTTGAAGCACTTCGTCGGCTACTCCGCCTCGCAGGCCGCGCGAAACCACGCGCCCGTGCACGCCGGTCCGCGTGAGATCGCCGACGTGCTGCTCCCGCCGTTCGAGATGGCGATCCGCGACGGGGGCGCCCGCTCGGTCATGAACTCCTACGCCGAGATCGACGGCGAGCCCGTCGCGGCGAGCAGCCACTACCTCCGCGGCGTCCTGCGCGACGGGCTCGGCTTCGAGGGTCCCGTGGTGTCCGACTACTTCGCGGTGGCGTTCCTCGCGTCCACCCACCACGTGGCGGCCGACCTGGGCGAAGCCGCCGAGCTCGCCCTCCGCGCCGGCATCGACGTCGAGCTGCCCACTGGCGATGCGTTCGCCGGGCCTCTTCTGGAGCGCATCCGGAGCGGCCGCCTGAGCGAGGGCATCCTCGACGAGGCGGTGCTGCGCGTGCTGAGCCAGAAAGAGCGCCTCGGCCTGCTCGACGCCTCGTTCGACGCGCCACCCGCCGCGGTCGACCTCGACTCGCCGCGTCACCGCGACATCGCCCGGCGCCTGGCGGCCGAGTCGGTCATCCTGCTCTCGAACGACGGCGCTCTGCCCGCGGCATCCCCGTCACGGATCGCGGTCGTGGGGCCGAACGCCGACTCGGCCGAGGCTCTCCTGGGCTGCTACTCGTTCGTCAACCACGTCCTCGCCCACCATCCCGAAACCCCCATGGGCATCGAGATCCCGACGATCCTCGGCGCGCTCCGGAGCGAGTTCCCGGATGCCGCGATCGAGACCGCCCGAGGGTGCGAGGTCGAGGGCGACGACGCCTCGGGGCTGGCGGAGGCCGTCACGGCAGCGGCGGGCGCCGATCTCGCCGTCGTCGTCGTCGGTGACCGGGCGGGACTCTTCGGCCGCGGCACGGTCGGCGAGGGCAACGACGTCGACGACCTCGAGCTCCCCGGGCTGCAGCGCCGGCTGGTCGAGGAGGTCGCCGCCACGGGGACCCCCGTCGTGCTCGTCGTCGTGTCGGGGAGGCCCTACGCGATCGGGTGGGCCCTCGACGGCGACGCCGCTCCCTCCGCCGTGGTGCAGACGTTCTTCCCGGGCGAAGCCGGCGCCGATGCGATCGCCGGAGTCGTCTCGGGCCGCATCAATCCGGCCGGGCGCCTGCCGGTCTCGCTCCCCCGCTCCGCCGGATCGCAGCCCTACTCGTACCTGCACCCGCGGCTCGGTGGCCCGATCGACGTGACGAGCGCCGATCCGACGCCCGTCCGGCCCTTCGGGTTCGGACTCGGGTACACGACGTTCGCCTACGACGATCTCGACGTCGAAGCCACGGCTTCGACGGGCGGCGCCCTCGTGGCATCCGTCACCGTCCGGAACACCGGCGAGGTCGCCGGCACCGATGTCGTGCAGCTCTACGGGCACGATGTCGTCGCCAGCATGACGCGCCCCGTCGCGCAGCTGCTCGCCTATCAGCGCGTGACGCTCGCGCCCGCCGAGGCCGTGCGGGTGACGTTCACCGTGCCGACCGCCCGGCTCGCGTTCACCGATCGGAGCGGTCGTCGCGTCGTCGAGCCGGGCGCCGTCGACGTCTGGGTGGGGCGGTCGTGCGCCGAGCGGGCGGCCGAGAGCACGGTCGAGCTGACCGGCGACGTGCACGCGGTCACCGCCGCCGACCCCCGCATGGGGGCGGCGGAGGTGCGGGCGCTCGAACCCGCAGGCCGGAACGCCTGACGCCCCCGTTCGACGTCCCGGCCGGCCGCGCGTCCAAGCGGGCGGCCGGTGCGTTCGTTCGGGTCAGTGCGCGAGCCAGCGTTCGCGCGGCGTGAGCGGCACGAGCGACGGGCGGACCACGCTCGTGCCGATCTCGAGACGTCGCTGCTCGCGGGACGAGCGGAGCACGCTCTCCATGACGTCGAGCACGTGCAGGGCCAGCTCGCCCCCGGCGCGCGGTCCCTCTTCCGAGCGCACCGCGTCGATGACGGCGACACCGCGACCGGATGCCGCGTAGCCGGCCGACGGTTCGACGAGTCGCCATTCGCGGTCGCCGAGGGTCTGCAGACGGACGGCGCCCTCGAACATGTTCGGGTCGGGCACCTGGATCGAGCCGGCCTCGCCGTGCACCTCGATCGGCGGCGCTGCCGTGGCCACGCCGTCGAAGCTCGTGAGGATCGTCGAGACGGCCCCGCTCGCATGCTCGAGCAGGCCGGTGACGTGGGTGTCGACCTCGACCGTGAACGTGCGGCCGGCGCGCGGGCCGGAGGCGACCGTCCGTTCCTGCCGCCGGCGCCGTGCGGCGCCCGAGACGGCGACGACCGGTCCGAGCAGGTGGATGAGGCTCGTCACGTAGTAGGGACCCATGTCGAGAAGGGGACCGCCGCCCGGGGCGTAGTAGAACTCCGGCGACGGATGCCACAGCTCGTGGCCCGGCGACACCCACGTCGCCGTGGCCCCCGTCGGATGCCCGATGGCCCCGTCGTCGACGAGCTGCCGCGCGGTCTGGATGCCGGTTCCGAGCACCGTGTCGGGGGCGCAGGAGAGGCGCACGCCTGCTCCGGCGGCCGCCGCCACGACGCCTCGGCCCTCGGCGACCGTCAGGGCGAGGGGCTTCTCGCCGTGGACGGACTTCCCGGCGGCGATCGCCGCGAGGGCGACCTCGGCGTGGGCGGCCGGAACCGTCAGGTTCACGACGGTCTGCACCTCGGGGTCGGCCATGAGCCCCGCGACCGTGAGCGCCCGGGCGCCGGGCAGGTTCGCGGCGACATCCGCGGCGCGGCCGGCGTCGAGATCGGCAACGGCCGCGACGCGCACGGCATCCCCGCCGGCGAACGTGTCGAGATACTGCCCGGAGATGACGCCGAGACCGACGATTCCTACCGCGTGCGGGCTGCCCACAGCAGTCCCCTCTCGATGATCGTCCGGACGCTCGGGTCGTCGAGGACGTCGGGGGCGTGGCCGGGCGTCGCGACGAAGACGCGCCCGGAACCCCACTCCCTCGTCCAGACCGCGGGACTCACGACCGGGCGGTGCCACGGGTGATAGTCCCGCGCCGGGTGGGTGGTGGTCGCGAGCACGTCGATGAGGTCATCGTGGAGCACCCAGTACTGCTCGGTGGTCAGCGTGAAGTCGCCGACGCCCGCCGTGATCTCGTGCATCCGGCCGAGCTCGGTCATCTCGACCGCGTAGTCGAGGTAGTTGTCGCGCTCGTCGCCCGGGCGATCGTCGGGATGACGGCCGGGGTGGGTCGCGAACTGTCCGCCGACGAGCATGAGGTAGTCGGCGCTCTCGCGGTAGGAGTCCGCGATACCGCCGTGCCACCCCGCGAACCCGGCACCGGCCTCGACCGCCGCCCGGAGCCCGCGCACGGCGTCTCCGGAGATCGTCGACATCGTGACGGCTTGGACGATCAGATCGACAGCAGCCATGGCCTCCGCGTCGGCGTAGACCTCGTTCGACTCCTCGACCCGCACGGCGAAGCCCTGGGACTCGAGGAAGGGGATGAACAGCTCGGTCGCGGCCACGGGGTGGTGGCCCTCCCACCCGCCTCGGACGATCAGCGCCTGCCGGGCGGTCATCGCCACTCCTCCGCCCGCGGTCCCGCCGCGAGGTCGTACGCCGCCCGAATGCCCGGCACCGGATCGGATACCGCTTCGCGGTCCATCTCGACGGTCCACCGCGGCCAGGCGTCGCCCCACACTGCCGCCGCCTGGCGGGCGGCACCGAGTGCGACGTACTCGCCCGCGGCGGGCACCGCGACCGGCACATCGAAGACCTGCGCCGCCACGCGGGCGACCGCGGGATTGCGCGCCGCACCGCCGACGAGGAGCACGCGCTCGGCCGTGACGCCGAGCGCCCTGATCGCATCGAGTCCGGTGGCCAGCCCCGCGAGCATGCCCTCGATCGCCGCGCGCGCGAGGTTCTCGCGGGTCGTGTTCTCGAGCGAGAGACCGGCGATCGACGCGCGTGCGTGCGGGAGGTTCGGGGTGCGCTCCCCCTCGAACCAGGGCACCAGCACCACTCCGCCCGATCCCGGCGTCGCCGCGAGGGCGAGCTCGGTGAGACCGTCGTGGTCGACGCCCAGCAGCCGCGCGGCCGCGTCGAGCACGCGCGCCGCGTTCAGCGTCGCGACGAGGGGGAGGTAGCCGCCGGCGGCATCGGCGAACCCGGCCGCCGTGCCCGACGGATCGACCGTGCGGGTCTCGCTGACGGCGAAGACCGTGCCCGAGGTACCGATCGAGACGACCACGTCGCCCGTCACGGCGCCGACGCCGAGAGCCGCCGCCGCGTTGTCGCCGGCGCCCGGACCCACCCGCCGCCCGGCGGCATCCGTCGTCCATTCGCGCGCGCCGAGCACGCGGGGCAGCGCCGCGTCGTGCCCGAGGGCGGCCGTGAGCAGCTCGCGGTCGTAGTCCCCCGTCTGGGGGTTCCAGTAGCCGGTCCCCGACGCGTCGGAGCGGTCGGTGACGAGCTCGTCGAGCGCCGCGCCCTCAGCCGCATCCGGTGCGACGGCGCCGTAGCCGCGCAGCCGCCAGGTCAGCCAATCGTGGGGCAGCGCGACGGCTGCGACGCGCTCGGCGTTGCCCGGCTCGGCGCCGCGCAGCCAGCGGAGCTTCGTGATCGTGAACGACGCGACCGGCACGAGCCCGGTGCGGCGCGCGAGCGCGTCGGCACCGAACTCGGCGGTCAACTCGGTCGCCGCAGCGCCGGAGCGGGTGTCGTTCCACAGCAGCGCGTCGCGGATCACCGCGCCGTGCTCGTCGAGCACCACCATGCCGTGCTGCTGACCGCCGATCGACCACGCCGCGACGTCCTCCATGCCCCCGGCCGCCGCGATCGCCGCCTGCATCGCCACCCACCACTGCTCGGGGTCGACCTCGGTGCCGGGCGGGTGCGGAGCCCGCCCCGAGCGCACCACGGCGCCCGTGGCGGCATCCACGATCAGAACCTTGCACGACTGCGTCGACGAATCGACACCCATCACCAGTGCCATCGCACTTCCCTCCGTCTGCCTGTCGCCGATGCCGCCGCGCGCCCGGGGGCGCGAACGTCCGTCAGCGCGCGCCGAGGAGGTGCTCGGTGGCGAGCTGCTGCAGCCGCACGAAGCCGCCGCCCTTGCCGCCGAGGTACACGTCGGTGTCGAAGTCCTCGTAGGCCGAGCGGTCGGCGAGGAAGTCGTCGTAGCTCTCGCCGGGGTTCAGGGTCGGCACGGACAGCTCATCGACCTTGGCGGCGGCGAGCGCCTCCTGCACCTCGGGGTCGGCGCGGAACGCCTGCGCGCGCTCCTTGAGGAGCAGGTAGGTCCGCATGTTGGCGGCGGCCGATTCCCAGACGCCGGTCTCGTCCTCGGTGCGGCTCGGCTTGTAGTCGAAGTGACGCGGGCCGTCATAGGCCGGCACCCCCCCGGGGCCGCCGTTCTCGAGCAGGTCGACGAGGGCGAACGCGTTGTGCAGGTCGCCGTGACCGAACACGAGGTCCTGGTCGTACTTGATGCCGCGCTGCCCGTTGAGGTCGATGTGGAAGAGCTTGCCGTGGTACAGCGCCTGGGCGATGCCGGCGGCGAAGTTCAGGCCCGCCATCTGCTCATGGCCGACCTCGGGGTTCACGCCGAACAGCTCGGAGCGCTCCAGCGAGTCGATGAACGCGATCGCGTGGCCGAGGGTCGGCAGCAGGATGTCGCCGCGCGGCTCGTTCGGCTTCGGCTCGATCGCGAAGCGGATGTCGTACCCCTTGTCGGTCACGTAGTCGCCGAGCAGGTTGACGGCCTCGCGGTAGCGCTCGAGCGCCTGGCGGACGTCCTTGGCGGAGTCGTACTCGGCGCCCTCGCGGCCGCCCCACATGACGAACGTCTTGGCACCGAGCTCAGCGCCGAGGTCGAGCTGACGGAACACCTTGCGGAGGGCGAAACGGCGGACGTCGCGGTCGTTGGCGGTGAAACCGCCGTCCTTGAAGACCGGGGCGCTGAAGAGGTTGGTCGTGACCATCGGGATGATCATCCCGGTCGCGTCGAGGGCACCCTTCAGACGGTCGATCTGGGTCTGGCGCTCGGCGTCGCTCGACCCGAAGGCGAACAGGTCGTCGTCGTGGAAGGTCAGGCCGTAGGCGCCCAGCTCGGAGAGCTTCTCGACGGCGTGCACCACGTCGAGAGGCGGGCGGGTGGGGCCGCCGAAGGGGTCGGTGCCGTTGTAACCGACGGTCCACAGACCGAAGCTGAACTTGTCGGCGGGGGTAGGGGTGGGCATGACGCTCCTTCGCGATCCTGAATAAATGTTGCTGCCAACAACGTATACCAGCCCCGCCTCCCCGCCAACCCCCGATCGGCTCGCTAGGGTGGGTCCGTGAGCGACCATGGCAGGACCGTCGAATCCGTCCGGCGCGCGAATCTCGGCAGCATCCTCGGAATCGTCCACCGGGAGGGCCCGCAGTCTCGCGCCGCCCTCACCGAGCTGACCGGCCTCAACCGCTCCACCATCGCCGATCTCGTCGGCTCCCTCGTCGCCTTCGGACTCGCCGAGGAGCGCGCGCCCGATCCGTCGCACCGCGTCGGGCGGCCCTCTCCGGTCGTCGCCGTCGACCCGTCCGTGGTCGCCATCGCGGTCAACCCCGAGGTCGACGCCCTCGAGATCGCCGCGGTCGGGCTCGATCGCAGCATCCGCGCCGTCGTCGTGCTCGCCCAGGACGACCTGCTCACCCCCGAGACCACCGCGCGGCTGATCGCCACCCAGATCGAGCAGTGGCGCGCCGACGAGCTCGCCGGGGCCCGCATCTTCGGCATCGGCCTGGCCGTGCCCGGACTCGTCCGCACCGAGGACGGCCTCGTCCGCGACGCGCCGCACCTCGGCTGGGTCGACGAACCGCTCCGCGACATCGTCGCCGAGGCCACCGGCCTCCCCGTCGTCGTCGGCAACGACGCGACTCTCGGCACGGTCGCCGAGCACCTGTTCGGGGCGGCGCGCGGCATCGACCACGCCGTCTACCTCAACGGCGGCGCGAGCGGCATCGGCGGCGGCATCATCGTGAACGGGATGCCGGTGGTCGGCGCCGGCGGCTACGCGGGAGAGTTCGGGCAGAACCGCCCCGGCATCGCGACCCTCGCCGACCGTCGCGCGCGCGACGGCGTGCTGGAGGACGAGGTCAGCCGCGCCCGCCTGCTCGCGGTCGTCGGCCTGACCCGCGGCGACGACCGCGAGCTGGGCGGCGCGCTCGAGGCCGCCGCGGGCAATCCGTCGGTGGCGGGCGAGGTGGAGCGCCAGCGCCGCATCCTCGCGACGGCGCTGGCGAACGCCGTCAACGTGCTGAACCCGTCGGCGATCGTGCTCGGCGGATTCCTCTCCGTGCTGGCCGGCCTCGACACCGAGGGCCTCGAGCACGCCGTCCGCGCGCAGGCGATGCCGGCGTGCGGCGAAGACCTGCGGATCCTCCCCGCCGAGCTGGCGGAGCACCGCCTGCTCATCGGCGCGGCCGAGGCCGTCTTCGCCGACGTGCTGGCGAGCCCCTCGGCGATCTGAACCGGGAGGTCAGCGGGGGCCGGGCTTGACCGAGAGGTCGGTGATGGTCGCGTCGCGGGGCAGGTCGAGGGCCGTGACGATCGCGGTGACGACGGATGCCGGGTCGATCCAGGCGCCCGCGTCGTAGGGTTTGCCCTCCTGCGCGTGCACCTGCGCCTGCATGGGCGTCGCCGTGCGGCCCGGGTAGACGGTCGTGACCCGCACGCCGTGGCCGGCCTCCTCGCCGCGAAGCGCGTCGGCGAGCGCCTTCAGGCCGTGCTTCGACGCGGCGTAGGCGGCCCACTGCGGGTGGGCGGTGAGGCCGGCGCCCGAGTTCACGAACAGCACCTGTCCGCGCGCGCGGCGGAGCCGGGGCAGCAGCAGGCGCGTGAGCTCGGCGGGCGAGACGAGATTGACCGCGAGCTGCGCCTGCCACGAGGCGACCGGCAGGTCGGCGACGTGCGCGAGGTCGACGATCCCCGCGGCGTGGACGAGCGCGTCGATCTCGTCGAACTCTTCGGGCAGCCCCGCCGCCGCGAGCGCGGCCTCGAGCGACGACGGCTCTGTGAGATCGGCCACGACGGCGATCGATCCGGGGTACTCGGCCCGGAGGTCGGCCGCGCGGTCTGCGTCCCGGGCGACGACGATCAGCCGATCGCCGCGCTCGGCGAGGCGGCGCGCGAGAAGCTGCCCGATGCCCGATCCGGCACCGGTGAGAGCGATGGTGTGCGGCATCCCCTCATCCTCGCATCGCGTCAGGCGTCGAGCAGCGCACGGCGAGCCATGCCGGCCAGGATGCCGCCGGCCCGCGGCCCGCTCGGCGCGGCCGAGTGCGGCGTCGAGTTGAGCAGGCCGAAGGCGGCGAGGAGCCTGGTCTGCCGCTCGGGTTCGTCGAGGTCGGGGCGGAGGAGGGCGAAGGGCCTGTCCCACTCCTGGACGTAGGCGCGCTGGAGGTGGCGCACCTCCTGATTGACGGCCGCGGGCAGCACGGCGAGTTCGCGATCCTGCACCCGGATGACGTCGGCGTCGGTCGTGGCGAAGTCGAGGTGGAAGGCGATCAGGTCGTCGAACACCCGCGCGGGGTCACCGCCGACGGCGAGCGACCGCGCCCCATCGAGCAGCCGTTCGCTGGCGTCGAGGAGCAGCGCGCACAGCAGGGCCTCCTTGCTGGCGAAGTGGCGGTACAGCGCAGGGCCGCTCATGCCGACCGCGTCGCCCAGGTCGGCGGTCGAGACCGCCGCGAACCCGCGCTCGGCGAACAGCCGGGCCGCCGACGCCATGAGGTCGGCGCGCCGATGCGCCTTCTGCGTCGCGCGCCACGTCGTCACGACCGGTCGCCGCCCGCCTCGCCAGGGAGCGCCGCCGCGATCGTGCGACGAGCCTGACGGAGCACGGGCTCGTCGATCATCCGACCGCGGAACCGGAACACGCCCGGCTGCGACGTCGCCTCGTCGAGCACCGCCCCCGCCCACTCCACCTCGGCGGGGGCGGGGGCGTAGGCGCCGCGGATGACGGCGACCTGGGACGGATGGATGCACGCGGTGGCCGCGAAGCCCGACGCCGCGGCATCCTGCGCCTCATCCTCGAGGCCGGCGGTGTCGGCGATGTCGAGGTGCACCGCGTCGATCGCATCGATGCCCGCTGCCGCCGCCGCGATCAGCACGCGGGAGCGGGCGTAGCGCGCCACATCGCGGTAGGCACCGCCCGGTCGGCGGCTCGACCTGCCGCCGATGCCGGCGACGAGATCCTCCGCCCCCCACATGAGCCCGTCGACGAGCGGATGCCGCGCCAGCTCACCCGCGTTCTCCACGCCCCGCGGGGTCTCGCACAGCGCGATCACGCGGAAACCGTCGAGCGCG
Organism: Microbacterium sp. Ld4; assembly: GCF_045066555.1. Classification (NCBI taxonomy): domain Bacteria; kingdom Bacillati; phylum Actinomycetota; class Actinomycetes; order Micrococcales; family Microbacteriaceae; genus Microbacterium; species Microbacterium sp. Ld4. Next base: position 166,728 of record NZ_JBISHE010000005.1, read on the forward strand.
GCCAGGTCGGCCGTCTCCTCGGCCTTCGCCAGCATCAGCCGGCGGAAGGGCAGCCCGCGGAGCGCCGCGAGGTCGTGCGCGAACTCGCGGCTCGAGGCGGGGTTCACCCGCACGATGACGCGCCCCGCCTGGGTCTCGGGGGTCAGGTGATCGCGGGCGGCGGCGAGGTACTCACGGGCGGCCTTCTTGTCGTCCGGCGCGACGGCATCCTCGAGGTCGATGATCACGGCGTCCGCTGCCGCCACCGCCTTCGCGTAGCGCTCGGGGCGGTCCGCCGGGCAGAACAGCAGGGCCGGGCCGGGGATCACGACGACGCCTCGTGCGCGGGAGACAGGCGCATCAGCGTGCTGCGCCGTGCCGTCGCGACCACCTGGTCGTGCTGATTGCGCATCGTGTGGACGAACTCGACGATGCCCTGACCGGGGCGCGACCGCGACTCCCGCTTCGCGGCGACGACGGTCTCGGCATAGAGGGTGTCGCCGTGACGGACCGGAGCCGGAAAGGTCACCTCAGAAAAGCCCAGGTTCGCGACGATCGTCCCTTGGGTGAGCTGCGCGACCGACAGTCCGACGAGGGTCGACAGCGTGAACATGCTGTTGACGAGCCGATCGCCGAACTCGGTCTGCTCCGACCACGCGGCATCCAGATGAAGGGACTGCGTGTTCATCGTGAGCGTCGTGAACAGGACGTTGTCGGCCTCGGTGACGGTGCGCCCGGGACTGTGCACGTAGACCGCGCCCTCTTCGAGCTCATCGAAATAGAGGCCGCGCTGCACGATGCGGCGTGGTGTCTCCTCGGTCATGCGTCCTCCTCCTGCGTCGGGGTCACGACCGCGAGCGTCTGCCCACGGGCGACGCTGTCGCCGGCGGTGACGCGCAGCGAGACGACGCCCGCGATCTCCGCCCTCACCACATGCTCCATCTTCATTGCCTCGACGACCACCACCGCGTCACCGGCGGCGACCGCCGCGCCGTCGGCGACGGCGGTGACGACGACGACCCCCGGCATGGGCGAGACGAGCTCCGGATCGCCGAGGGCGTCGGCTCCCCTGCCGTGGTCGGTGCGCACGCGGTGCACCTCATGGGTCGCCCCGCCCGCGGAGAAGAAGACCCGGTCGGCCTGCACGACGGCGACCACCGTGGTGACGGTGTCGCCGATCCGCACCGCGATCCGGTCGCCGTGGCGAGCGACGGATGCCGGTCGGTCTCCGGCGCGGAGCGCCGCCCCCACACCGGTGAGCTCCACCGTCTCGTGCCGCGGACCCTCCGCCACCGCGAGGCGGCGCGGGGCGGGAGGGCCCAGTCGCCACCCGTCGCCGCGGAGCCAGGCGCTCTCGCCGGCCCGGGCGTTGCCGCTCCCCTCCGGCCCGTCCGCGCCGCCCCCGCGCTGCGCGTCGTCGAGCAGCAGCGCCGCCACGATCAGCGCGTCGTCACCCGGATCGGACGGGAGAAGACCATCGAGCTCGCGCGCGATGAGGCCGGTATCGAGCTCTCCACGGACGACCGCGGGCACCTCCAGCAGCGCCCGGAGGAAGGCGATGTTCGTGGCGAACCCGAGCACCGCGGTGTCGCCGAGCGCCGCGACGAGGCGGCGGCGAGCCTCGTCGCGGGTCGGGGCGGTGGCGATGATCTTCGCGAGCATGGGGTCGTAGTCGACCGAGACGTCGAGACCGTCGGCGAGGGCCGTGTCGACCCGGATGCCGTCGCCGGCAGGATGCCGCACGCAGAGCACCCGCCCGCCGGTGGGCAGGAAGCCCGCAGCGGGGTCTTCGGCGTAGAGGCGCGCCTCGATGCTGTGCCCCGTCAGGCGCACGTCCTCCTGACGGAGTCCGAGCGGCTCCCCCGTCGCGATGCGCAGCTGCGCGGCGACGAGGTCGACACCGGTGATCTCCTCCGTCACCGGATGCTCGACCTGCAGGCGCGTGTTCATCTCCATGAAGAAGAACTCGTCGGGGCGATCGGCGGCCACGATGAACTCCACCGTCCCGGCGCCCCGGTAGTCGACGCTCCGCGCCGTCTCGCACGCGGCGCGTCCGATGCGCTCCCTCGTCTCGGCGTCGAGCAGCGGCGACGGCGCCTCCTCGATCACCTTCTGATGGCGACGCTGCAGCGAGCACTCGCGCTCGCCGAGGTGCACGACTGCGCCGTGCGCGTCGGCGAGCACCTGCACCTCGATGTGGCGCGGCGAATCGAGGTATCGCTCGAGGAAGAGGGTGTCGTCGCCGAAGCTGGCCGCGGCCTCGCGCCGGGCGGCGGCGAGCGCACCCGGGAGACCGGCGGCATCCGTGACGACGTGCATGCCTTTGCCGCCGCCGCCCGCGGACGGCTTGATGAGAAGGGGATAGCCGACGCCGGGCGCGGCCGCGATCAGGTCGTCGTCGGTCATGCCGGCCCGGGCGACTCCGGGGACCGTGGGCACCCCCCGCGCCTCGACCGCGTGCTTGGCGGCGATCTTGTCGCCCATCACGAGGATCGCCTCGGCCGAGGGGCCGATGAAGACGATGCCCGCCTCGGCGCAGGCCGCAGCGAACGCTGCGTTCTCGGCGAGGAATCCGTACCCCGGATGCACGGCGTCGGCGCCCGTGGCCCGCGCCGCCGCCAGCACCGCGTCGACGTCGAGGTAGCTCTGCGCCGCGGGCGCCGGGCCCAGGCGCACCGCGACGTCGGCCAGCGCGACATGGCGGGCGCCGGCATCCGCGTCACTGAAGACCGCGACGGAGCGGATGCCGAGCCGGCGGAGCGTGCCGATGATGCGACAGGCGATCTCGCCCCGGTTGGCGATGAGGACGGTGGAGAACATGGTCACATCCGGAAGACGCCGTAGCCCGGCGCGTCGAAGGGGGCTCGGAGACAGATACCCAGGGCCAGGCCGAGCGCGTCGCGGGTCTCTCCGGGCTCGATGATGCCGTCGTCCCAGAGGCGGGCGGTCGAGTAGTAGGGGCTTCCCTGCCGCTCGTACTGTGCGCGGATGGGCGCCTGGAACGCCGCATCGTCCTCCGCCGACCACTCCTCGCCGCGGCCCTCGATCTGCTCGCGGCGGACGGTGGCGAGGACGGATGCCGCCTGCGGCCCGCCCATGACGGAGACGCGCGCACCGGGCCAGAGCCACAGGAAGCGCGGCGAGTACGCCCGGCCGCACATCGAGTAGGTCCCTGCCCCGAACGAGCCGCCGACGACGACCGTGAGCTTGGGCACCGAGGCGCACGCGACGGCGTTGACCATCTTCGCGCCGTGCTTCGCGATGCCGCCCGATTCGTACTCCCGGCCCACCATGAAACCCGCGATGTTCTGCAGGAACACCAGGGGGATGCCACGCTGATCGCAGAGCTCGATGAAGTGCGCCCCCTTGAGCGCCGACTCGCTGAACAGGACCCCGTTGTTGGCGACGACGCCGACGCGGTGGCCGTGGAGCCGGGCGAATCCGGTGACGAGCGTCTCGCCGAACTCACGCTTGAACTCGTGCCATGTTCCGCCGTCGACGAGGCGGTCGATGATCTCCCGGGCGTCGTAGGGGGCGGTCAGCTCGACGGGCACGACGTCCAGGAGTTCCTCGGCCGGCCGGGCGGGGGCGACGACTCTCTCGGGCTGCTCCCGCAGCGGCGGCGAAGGCGGGAGGGTCGCCACGATGTCGCGGATGATCTGCAGGGCGTGCGCGTCGTTCTCGGCGAGGTGGTCGGTGACTCCTGAGACCCGGGTGTGCAGGTCGCCGCCGCCGAGGTCCTCGGCCGATACGACCTCGCCGGTGGCCGCCTTCACGAGCGGAGGCCCGCCGAGGAAGATCGTGCCCTGGCCGCGGACGATCACGGTCTCGTCGCTCATCGCCGGCACGTAAGCGCCGCCGGCGGTGCTCGATCCGAGCACTGCGGCGAGCTGAGGGATGCCGTCCCGAGACATCCGCGCCTGGTTGTAGAAGATGCGGCCGAAGTGGTCGCGGTCGGGGAAGACCTCGTCCTGCATCGGCAGGAACGCGCCGCCCGAGTCGACGAGGTAGATGCAGGGCAGCCGGTTCTCGGCGGCGATCTCCTGCGCGCGGAGGTGCTTCTTCACCGTGATCGGGTAGTACGTGCCGCCCTTGACCGTCGCGTCGTTGGCGATGACCATGACGTGACGACCCTCGACGAGCCCGACGCCCGCGACCACTCCTCCCGACGGGCATTCGTCCTCGTAGAGGTCGACCCCGGCCAGCGCCCCGACCTCGAGGAAGGGGCTTCCCTCGTCGAGGAGGGTGTCGATGCGGTCGCGCGCGAGGAGCTTGCCGCGCGCGACATGGCGCTCGCGGGCGCGCTCGGAACCACCGCGCGCGGCGTCTGCACGGCGCTGCCGCAGCTCGTCGACGAGATCGGCGTAGGAGACCTGCGTGGTCGTGGGGGCTGTCATCGTCGACGCCACCTCCCTGGTCGGGAAGAATGCTCGGTTAACGGTCGCTAACTGAGAGCACGATAACAGCGAGACCCTCGCGGCGGTAGGCCTTCGCCGCGGCGCAGCGGGTGAGGGCACCCTCGCTGGCAGCCGCGACGGCCTCGGCCTAGTGTCATCCCGTGTCCGGGACCGACAAGCTCTACTCCGCCCTGCTGCGACGCGACGCCGGTGCCGAGGCCGAGCTGCCGGACGACGTCCGCCGGAACGTCCCCCGCAACGGTCTGCGCCTCGTCGCCGCTAATGCGCTGCAGTCGACGGGCGATCAGACGGTGAACGCATCGACCGTGCTCCCCTGGCTGCTCACCGCGCTCGGCGCCCCGGCTGCGCTGATCGGCCTGCTCGTGCCGATCCGCGAATCGCTCTCGATGCTCCCCCAGGCGTTCCTCACGCCGATCGTCGTCCGGGTGCGACGACGCACCCGCGTCTTCGCGGCGGGCGCCGTCGTGCAGGCCGCGGCCGTGGCCGTGATGGCCGCCACCGCGGCCCTCGGCGAAGGCCTCGCGGCCGGCACCGTCATCCTCGTCGCCCTCGCGATCTTCGCGCTCGGCCGCTGCCTCTGCTCGATCGCGTCGAAGGACGTGCAGGGGCGGACCGTCCCCAAGGGTGAGCGCGGTCAGATCAACGGTCTCGCCACGACGGCATCCGGCATCGTCGCCATCACCCTCGGGCTCGCGATCCGCGTCTGGGGTGGCGACGACCTCACCGCCGGCATCCTCGCGTGGATCCTCGCGGCGGGCGCCGCACTGTGGGTGGCGTCGGCCGCCGTCTCTCGCGGCGTGCGCGAGCCCGCGCCTGCCGCCGTGGAGCGCTCCGCCGACGACCCGGGCTGGTTCGCCGACACCCTGCGACTCCTCCGGGAAGACCGCGACTTCCGCCTCTTCGTCGCCGTCCGGGGACTCCTCGTCGTCTCGGCCCTCGCGCCGCCGTTCGTCGTCAGCCTCGCCGTCGCGGCCGGGTCGGACGGGCTGGCGGGCCTCGGCGGGTTCGTCGTCGCCTCGGGAGTCGCCGCTCTGGTCGGCGGACGCATCTTCGGACGCTGGGCCGACCGGTCGAGCCGTCGTGTCATGACCTACGGCGCCGCAGCCGCCTCCGCCGTGATCATCGCGGTGGTCGCGGCCACGTCGCTTCCCGGTTTCTCGGGCTCGAGCGCGGGCGGCACGATCTTCTTCATCGGCGCGTACTTCGCCCTGACCCTCATCCACACCGGCGTTCGCGTCGGTCGCAAGACGTACGTCGTCGACATGGCCGAGGGCGACCTCCGCACCACGTACGTCGCCGTCTCGAACACCGCGATGGGCGTCATCCTGCTGGTGATCGGCGGCATCAGCTCGCTCATCGCCCTGGCCGGAGCGAGCTGGGCACTGCTCTTCCTCGCCGTGATGGGCTTCGTGGGCGTCATCGCCTCGCGGGGCCTGCGCGACGTGTCCCGCGGGCGGACCGCGGGCTGAGGAAGTCAGTCCTCGTCGTCGGCCTGCGTCTGGTGCACGGTGCCGTGTGCGTGGTGCGACGGCCCGTAGATGGAGTAGAGCTTCATCGGCTCGTCGCCGATGTTCGTGATGTTGTGCCAGGTGCCCGCCGGCACGAGGATCGCCCAGTCGGGCCCGACCGTCTCGTCGAACGGGAGGTCGTCTTCGGCGGGGCCCATCTGCACGCGCCCACGCCCCTGCTCGAGCCGGAGGAACTGATCGGTATCGGGGTGGACTTCGAGCCCGACGTCCCCTCCCACCGGGATCGCCATCACGGTCACCTGCAGGTGCTCCCCGGTCCACATGGCCGTCCGGAAGGTGCCGTTGGAGACGGTGGCCTTCTCGATGTCGAGAACGTGGGGGTGGGGTCCGTGGTCGCTGAAATCAGTCACGATCCCGACTGTAGGTGGCTGCGGCGACACGTTCCAGGCAGGTGAGGCTCCACTCACTCGCGCGGAGCACGACAATAGAGGGATGCCGACACCCCGGGATCCCGTTCTGCAGGCGATGGCGATGCGACGATCGCTCGCGAAAGTGGGGCCTGGCGCGCCCACCGATGAAGAGCTCCTCGACCTGCTCTCCGCGGTGACCCCCGTCGCCGATCACAAGGCGCTCCGGCCGTGGCGGCTGCTCACCCTCCGGGGCGACGATCGCGCGCGCCTGGGCGCGGCCCTCGACGCGGCCGCGGGCGTCGAGCGGGAAGCCGGCGAGATCAACACGAAGCCGTTCCGCTCCGACCTGCTGATCGCGATCATCGCGAGCCCTCGCCCTCACCCGAGCGCACCGACCTGGGAGCAGCACGCCACGGCGGCCGGCGCCGGGCACCTGCTCGAGCTCGCGCTGTGGCGAGCCGGATGGGGCGTCATGTGGCGCACCGGCCTCATGGTCAACTCCCCCGAGGTGCGCGCCCTCCACGGCCTCGCCGAGAGCGAGCTCCTGATGGGGTGGCTCTACGTCGGCAGCATCGACGCGCAGCTGCGCGAGCGCCTCGACGAGTCACCGCGCCCCGTGCTCGACCCGCGTCCGTTCCTGGGGCGCCTGCCCGGCTGAGCCCGCCCGGACGACGAAGAACCGCCTCCCCGGGATGGAGAGGCGGTTCTTGTCGTTCAGGACGGGCGGTAGGCGCCGACGACCGGGCAGTCGAACGGGTCGCGGGCCGCGAGCCCGACACGGTTCAGATAGTCGATCACGATCGCATACGACCGGATGAGGCTCGTCTCGGTGTACGGGACCCCGAGGGTGCGGCACTGCTCCATCACGATGTCGCGGGCACGCGCGAGGTGCGGGCGCGGCATGTTCGGGAAGAGGTGGTGCTCGACCTGATAGTTGAGACCACCCATGAGCCAGGTGGCCCACCAGCCGCCGCGGATGTTGCGGGAGGTGCGGACCTGCTTGCTGAAGAAGTCGAGCTTCGCGTCGGGGGCGATGACGGGCATGCCCTTGTGGTTCGGAGCGAAGGCGGCGCCCATGTAGAGGCCGAAGACGGCGAGCTGCACGCCCATGAAGGCGAACGCCATGCCGACGGGCAGCAGGAGGAAGACGGGGACGATCATGAGCGAGAGGCGCACCACGATCAGCGCGATCTCGAGCCAGCGCGCCTTGACGTCGCGCTCGGTCACCAGGTACTTCAGGCCGAGATAGTGCAGGTTCAGGCCCTCGAGGGTGAGGAGCGGGAAGAACAGCCATCCCTGGCGCTTCGTGATCGCACGGCGGATGCCGGTGGCCGACGCCGCATCGGTCTCGATGAACGAGATCGTGTCGATCTCGATGTCGGGGTCCTTGCCCACGCGGTTCGGGTTGGCGTGGTGGCGGGTGTGCTTTCCGGTCCACCAGGCGTAGCTGATGCCGACGACACCGGCGGCGAGGAAGCGCGCGAGGCGGTCGTTCGCCGGGCCGGAGGTCAGCACCTGACGGTGCGCAGCCTCGTGGGTGACGAACGCGACCTGGGTCAGCAGGATGCCGAAGGCCGCGGCGATGAGCAGCTGGAACCAGCTGTTCCCGAGGAGGATGAAACCTGTGATCGTCCCACCGAGGCCGAGCGCGAGGATCGTGCCGACGAGGGCATAGAACCAGGGTGTGCGCTGAAGAAGGCCGGTCTCGCGCACGACGCGGGACACGTCGGTGAAGGCCTTCGCCATGGGCGGGAACTCCTTCGTTCCGGCGTAGGTCTGACGGACAGGTCCGAGTCGTGACTCGAGGGCGGTGGAGGCGATGAAAGCACCTGCTTCTCACTGGAGGGCCCGGGGGGAGGCCGAGAAAACCGAGGGCAACTGCCGAAGGCTTGACGCCACACTACGGGGACGTCCATAGCCCGAACGGTATGCACCAGACATCTGCACGATGTTGCCAGGTGACACCCATACGAGCGCGCCCGTCACTGTTCCTGTGTTTTTGTCGGCATGGTCGCGCTCCTTACCTACTATCGATCGGTCGACGGTCGCCGTTAGGTGTCGTCGAGAATGGACACGTGGCCGAAGACCGTTACACCGAGGAAGACATCCGCGAGAGGTGGATCGAGTTCGGTAGCGCCGTCGATCGTCTAGTCCAGCGCGTCGGCGATCTGGACGAGTTCCCCGTCCTTGCTCGCAGCTCGCTCGCGGGTGATGACCGCAAGGCGCACCCGTTTGAGGTGTCGCGGGCCGTCCGCCATCTGATCAACGCGAGCATCGACCAGCTTCACGGGATCAAGGTGCTCCTCGTCGACGCCCAGGTCGAGCACCTCGCCGTTGGCCCTACCCTCGCCCGAGCGGCGACCGAGAACACAGCGACCGCTCTGTGGATCCTTGGACCAGCTCAACGGGCGGAACGCCTGAATCGCGTCTTCCGCTGGCACGTTCGCAACTACCAGGACGAGCGAAAGACGGTCGGCAAGTTCGTGGGGGACAGGCCTGACGCGAATATCTCCTCACTTATGAAGACCGCCACGATGCTCGGACTCGATCCCAAGGTTGAGCACGGGTACGCCATCAGCAAGCCGATCGAGGAAGCCCAGGACTTCACCGATATGGATGTGCTCTTCCTCTGGCAGGTCGCATCGGGTTTCGCGCATGGCCGCCCGTGGGCGTATCAAGGCTTGCTGCAGCGTCGGACGCTGCAGGTGAACGAAGGGCACAGAGTGATGCGGCTGGCCCCGCGGACCGATCTCTCCATTTGGTTACCGATGCAGGCGCTTCACCTGCTCGGCGAGGTCCTCCGACTCCGGGACCGCCGAGCCGGCTTACTCATGCCACCAATGCCCAACGGTGAACCCGACTCCAGCCGCCGCTGACAGGAGAAGGTGTCCCCGCTCGAGTAGGCGATTCGTCACAGATCCTTGGTGGCACGGAAGTCGTAGTCCTCGTCCATTCCGCTCGACAGCCAGATTTCCTCAGCCCCTGCGAAATCTTCGGTGCCATCATCTTCCGTGTCGAGCAGATTTCCCCACGAGGACGAGTCATCGAGGTGGTCCTCACCGCGAACGCAGCGGCAGGGAAAGAATTCCTGTGCAACGACCTCGCCGTTGACGATCTCATTCACAATTCGTTTGTGTGCTGCTCCAGTGGGCATATGCCGATGGTACGGACTCCCGGCAAACCGTCGGATGCTGTGTTCGTAAGAGGATCCCCGACGACGACGCAGGGGACGGTGATGGAGACCCCCGTCAGGAGCCTCCATCACCGGTTATTCACGCGCAGTTGCTTTTCGAGGTGGCGACGAAAGGCTTGCCGCTACCGAGGCGAGTTTGATAACAGCTGGTGTTTTTGTAGGTCGAATTCTTCAGGTTTCGCGCGAGGTCATCGAGAATCCCAGCGACAGTCTGGGCTCCGAACAAGCCGCAGAGCGTCCGGACCACGTTCCGTGTGAGCGGGTGCGGGATCTTGTCCAGTGTGAGGCAGATCACTGCCGGCGCGATCGAAGCTGCGAAGATCACTCCGGTCCCGAGCGCCTTTAGCATCAGCCCCGTCATATTCAAGTAGAAGCCGGGGCCCTGCGGCGCGTTAGCCAGCCCCAGGGTGATCATCGGGTCAGCGACCACAGGGAAGGTCGCACCCGTCGTGTCGACCGTCTGAGTGATCACTCCATTCGCGAATGTGTACTCGGTCGGCAGCGAGACGCCCTCGGCGTCTACAGCCCACGGAGCCGCAACGTGCGCGATGGTGATATTGATGTCCTCGACATCGATCATCACGTCGTATCCGCCGTTACTCGGCACGACTGTCGCTGCGTTTGGCACTGTGAACTCGAACTCCGCCGTGGATGATCCTTCCTTCAGCACGGATAGCGCCTGCACTCCCTCGGCGCGTGCGAGAACCCTCGAGTTCTCGACGTCGAGCGGCGTGATGTCGATCGAGACACCTCCGAGATCCAGGCTGCCTGTCTCGTCTGTCACTGACACGGCATCAGGGACAATTGCCACCTCACTCGGCGTGAGCTCATTACCGACGGCGACGAGCGCCTCATCGATGACCTCGCGGGTCTTGTCCACCGGTTCTGGAGCTGCAGTCGCGCTCTGACCCGAAACGATCAGTAGTACAACGGTCGCGGCCGCCACAAATGATCCGCGCCCAATGAATGAACCTGTCACTCTCACCTCAAAAGAGCCGAGCCCCCCTGGCTCGCTACCCCCTAAGGCTCACCCTTCCAGCAGCACACCTCCTGCGCAAGAAGCGGCACCAGTTATGGCTCGCTGACGGATCGACTGACCGTCGAGACGAATCCCACCGGCTCGTCAGAATAGGAGCGCCTGGATAGCGAGGGTCGCGACTCCGACGCCAGCGACGAGAAGCACAGCGCTCATCACACGTTCAGCACCCTTTGGATCTGCTTGCAGGTTGCGATAGCCGAAGTACATTCCGGCGGCGCCGAGCATAACGGCGATCACGGCGGAGAGCGGGCCGTATGCAGCGCCGACAACTGCCCCCGCGGCAACGGCGGCTATCGAGACGCCGCCCGCCAGAACGGTCAGCCAGCCCGGCTCAGGTGAGGTTCGCCGAAGTGCAGGGAGGTGCTCCCATGCCCGCAGCGATTGCCACCTTCCCATAACGAAGAGTGACACTCCGACCAGAGCTGCAATCCAGCCGATAACTGCCGGCGATGCGGCGATCAACCACAGCGCGGCGCCAACGAGCAGCGCGCCGAGCACCTCAACCCCGCGTCCAAGAAGGTAAGGGCCTCGGGCGCTGTCATCGCGCATGGGGTGACTGGCGCTCAAAATTTTCCCTTTCCGCTGATGGCTTTGGAAACAGCCTGCCGTGAGATGCCCAGATCCTGAGCGATGTCCACGATCGAGCGTTCACGGTTCTCGAGCCGTAGCGCTTCCCGGCGCTCCCGCGCTGCGAGGCCGGCACGATGACGAAAATGAGCGACACGTTCCTCTGCGAGCACAGCCCGGACCAGTGGAGTCGTTGCCGGGACGTCATCGAGGCGTTCGGAGTCGAGAGCCCGCCGGAGCAGACCCGCGTCGATCCCGAGCCTCGCGAGCCTCTCCGCGTAGATGCGGGCATCGATGTGAGCGCGGTAGGCCCCGATCAGACGCACCACGTCCCCACTATCGGTCATGCATTCATGATGACCGCAACCCTAGGTTTGCGCAACCCAGGGTTGCCTGGAATCGGGATGACCCCACCACCTGATCGAATGCATCCGCGGCGTCCCGTTTGCCGATCGCTCTACGGGATGCGGACGAGCTGGTCGCCCTTGGTGGCCGAGCCGCGGAATGGCGCGTGTGGGCAGCTTCGCTCTGTGTCGTCCTTCTCGCTGCGGTCCGTGTCGGGTCAGGTGGTGCCGATGACGAGGGTGCTGCGGGCGGCTTCGACGACGTCGTTGGTGATGACGTCGAGCTCGTTGATCTTCAGGACGCGTTGGATCTGTGGGAGCAGGCGTTCGAGGAGGCGGAAGTTGCCGCGGGTGATGCGTTCGACAGCGGCGATGGCTTGTGCGTCGGTGAAGTCGTCGGGGTCGAGTGTCTTGCCGAGCTTGCGCCATTGGCGTTCGAGGACGAACAGCAGCTCGTCGGGATCTACCGACCACACAGACTCACGCAAGCGCGTGGGCGTGTCCGTGACGGTCCATCGCTCCCCCGCATAGAACAAGCGACCAGTCGACGCTACGCGACGAGTGTCGATCGCCAGATGGATCGACGGATCTTGGAGCGCATCGCGGTCGAAGCCGGCCCCCTTCAATCGCTCACGAAAGAAGAGTTGCGCCTGGACGACGAGCCCGTGACGGTCGACCCGAAACCTAAGCCCGTACGCGCGTCGGTGGATCGACCTTGCGCCGCGCCTGGGAAGACCGCGACCGGAACGATCACGACGTCGTGGAGCTTCCAATCGAGTGCGCGGCACTCCTCCTGGGCGGTCTCGAGATCGGCGAGTTTCGGCATCCTGCCGCGCAGCGTGACGAAGACCTCCACATGGAAGAACTGTCCTTGGTCGCGGGTGCGGGTGCGCACCTGATCGACCCAGCGCAGCGATTCGAGGTGGTCGTGGATCTTGTCGATGTCGGGGTGCGGTCGGCCGTCGTCGAAGGTCGACGCCCGGACGTCCATGAGGTCGGCGATCGACCCGCGGGTGTTCTTCACGCCGTCCCACAGGATGCTGCCGGAGATGAAGATGGCCGCAGCGGCATCCGCCCACCAGAGACCGATGCCGATGCCGGCGACACCGACGATGGAGCCCACCGCCGTCATCCAGTCGGCCTTGTTCATGTCGGCGTCGGCGTAGAGGACCTTGTTGTGGAGGTCGCGTGCGAGGCGCATCTTGACGCGGCCGAAGTAGATGGGGAGCGGGATCGTCAGCGCCATCGCCGACATCATCAGCCATCCGAGCCAGACCGTCCCGCCGAACAGTTCGACGGAACCGATCGGGGGCCGCTCGCCGCGGATGAGCGTCAGGGCCGAGTCGACGAGGAGGAAGGCGCCCATCACGAAGAGGGCGACCCCGGAGACCAGGTGCGCGACGCCGACGGATCGGAACCAGCCGTAGGGGTGATCCTTCGTCCCTGGACGGGACATCACCCGGACGGCGAGCAGGAAGGCGAGCGGCGGCGCCAGCGAGAGCATGTCCTCGATCCAGGCCGCTCGCATGGCCTGCGAGCTGCCCGTGACGAGGCCGACGACCGGGATCGTCACGGCGAGGAAGGCGACCGTCGCCCATTCGATGCGGACCGCGCGGCGGAGGCTCCGGCGCTGGGCGTCGGGGAGGCTCTCGCGGAGGACGTTCTGGCGCGTCATGGCCGGGGCCCCTCCTCGCGGAGGTAGGTCTCCAGCTCGACCAGCAGCCGATTCTCCCCGGGACGGGTCAGCATCACGTGCTTCTCGACCGAGCCGTCGGATGCCGTCACCTCGGCGTAGGCGTCGGTCACCGCGGCCTTGTCGGTCCACGGGGTGTCATCGGTGAACCCTCCGATCGCGACATCGATCACCCCGCCCCTCAGGCTGTCGGCGAGGGTGGCCTCGGATCCCTCCGTCCAGGCGACGTCCGCGCCGTGGCGGCGGGCGAACTCCTCGATGAGGTCGACCTCGGTGCCCGTCGGCTCGGCGGACGACGTGTCGGTCCACGGCACGTTCGACGTGACACCGACCCGCAGCTCGCCGTCGGTGCGGACGCGCTCGAGGGTGCCGTCGACATCAGCCGGCACCGCCCCGCACCCGGCGAGCACTCCGAGGGCGACGGCGGACGCGACGGCTCCGAGCAGGCGCAGAGAACGGTCCATGGTTCCTCCCGCCGAGAGGGTACTGAGCGCGCCCGCTGCACCTCACCGGGGTTGACACCCCCGGCAGGATCGGCTCAGGCGAGGCGGTGCTCGTGGATGGGCGACGTGAAGGTCTGCCCGTTGATCTCCAGGTAGAGCTGGCGCTCGGTGACCGAGACGGTGATCGACGATCGGCGGTCGATCGCCTCCGCGGCATCCTCCACGAAGCCGCGATCGAAGCTGTAGAGCGGGATGTCCGCCGCGCGATGGATCGTCTTCCCCGCCCAGGTCGGAAGCAGTCGTGACGGCTGGCGCTGCGTGTAGATCGCGACGCGGCCCGCGAGCTTGCTCCCGGTGTGGAGGCGACCGGCATCGGGAGCGCCGACCTCGATCCACGCTGTCATCCGACCGGTGAGGTCACGGACGGCGACGGCAGGTTCGTCCGTCGCGGCGATGCCCTCGCTGAACGAGATGCCCGCCTCGTACTCGAGCGCGTACGCGAGGACCCGGGTCAGGAGGAACGCGCCCGTCTCGGAGGGGTGGCGCGCGACGCGCAGCGAGAGTTCGTCGTAGACGCCGCGATCGACGTCGGCGAGGTGCACGGTGAACGCGTGCATCGTCGATCCGATGGCCATTCCCTGAGCATACGGGCGCTCGCGGCCACCGAAATGCGGGGAACGGCCGCCCCCCTCCGACGGTGTGCCACGATGCAGAGATGGACAACGGCGCCGCTGCGGAGCTCCGCGCACTCCGCCTCCGGGCGTATGGGCCTCATGCCGACATCGACGCGGACCCGGCCGCCCGCGCTCGACTGAGCGAGCTCGAAGCCGCAGAGAGAGCCGAGCGGATGCCGCTCGTCGCCGCGGGGGCTCCGGCATCCGCATTCACAGATGTGACCCCTCGTCCGCTCCCACCCCCGGCCGTCGACGCGGTCGGAGCCGCCAGATCGCTCGACGCCCGTCACGGCGCGCCCCGCACGACGGTGACCTCGACGACGACCGCGGCGCCCGCCCCTGACGCCCGGCGGCGGAGATTCGTGCTCGCCCTGACGTGGGCCGGTTCGCTTGCGCTGGTCGCCACCGTGGCGGTCGCGCTCACGGCGGCGTTCTCGGCGCGGACGGCACTGCTCGGGCCGGCCACCGCCGACGACGCCGGCATCCGACACGTCACGACCCTCGCACTCGATCCCGACTCCGACGTCGCGGACGAGCTCGGGATGGGCGGGTTCGGCGGCGAGCCGCCCGTCACGTACGAGCCCTACCTCGGCTTCACGCCGATCTCCGGCGCCTGGGGGCCGCCGGGAGACCAGCAGACGTGCGTCACCCTGGTGTCGGTGCCGGAGGACCCGGGCCCCGACGAGCCCGGCATCGAGTGGTCGTTCTCGGGATGCGGCGCCGGTCCGTTCGCGGCGTCCCTCCAGTTCACGGTGGAGACGTCGTCGCCGGAGGCGGTGAAGGCCGCACACCCCGTGGGCACGGCGCTGCAGTTCGTGCTGCAGGGCGAAACCGTCGAGGTGTTCGCCGCCGATCCTCCCGCCGTCGAGGCGGGCGGGCGGCAGCGGTGAGGATCAGACGCGCTCGTAGGTGAGGCAGTCGGCCGACTCCGCACCGGGGCCCACGCGCACGGCGGTGGCCGAGCATTCCAGGGCGTCGTTGTAGCGGCATTCCGCGCGCTGGCACGCGCCCACGTGGCTCACGACCTTGTCGAGCCCGCCCTTGGTGCCGAGCGGGATGAACGTCGCGCACTCGGCGTCTCCGACCGAGCCGCCGATCGTGACGGCTGCGGCATGGCAGTGGGAGTGATCGTTGTAGGAGCAGCCGAGCGCGGCGCACTCGGACACACGGGGCAGATCATCGAGAGTGATGCTCATGTCGTCCTCCAGGAAGGTGATGGTGAGCCCGACGTTACGCCGCCACCCCCAGGGTTTGGCCAGCCTTAGTCGCAATATTCTTCCCAGATCACGCGCCTATTCTTAGTTAGGTGAGCCTCACCACTCTCGCGAGAGGGTGATACCAGGAAACAAAGTTTTTCCACAAGGGTTCCATCCCCCCTTCTTCGCGGGTGTACTCTCCGATCACCCCTCGCTGGGGAGGGGGATCGTGATCGGTGACACGAGGAACCGCACCCGCACGGTTTCTCTTCGTCATCATCGCTCCAGCCGGCACGCCCCCGCGCGCCGTCATACCGCTCCCGTCGTGCATCCGCACCACGTTCACGCACCACCGCTCCACCACCCGAACCACCCCTTCTCCGAGCCCGCACCGCGGCAGAAAGGAATGTCGACTCTTCCGGGGGGAACTCGGGGGAAAGAACGCCATGGCAGTCTTACCCCGCGCTGAGGACGACCACGTGCCGCACGGCTGGTGGTCGCGGCTCGTCGACGCCCACATCGAGGATGCGCTGGCCTCGTCGTGCCGCACACGCATCGTCATCGTCGGGCCGGCCGGGTCGCAGACATCGACCCTGATGCGTCATCTCCGCGAAGAGTTCACCCGTCGCGACGGATCGTCCGATCGGATCCGCTTCATCAACGATGCCCAGTTGCTGACCGATGCGGAGATCGACGACCTCGAGGCGCACCTCGAGCAGGAGGATGCCGGCGTCGTGCTCACCTGCCGCCCGTGGCCCCGGAGCGATCGCCTCCGCGGCCTCCTGCAGCAGCTCGAGCAGGCCGCGCCGCCGCTCGTCCTCGGGCAGGTCGACGCCAGGGACGTCGTGACGATCGCCGGCCGTGAGGGCGTGACATTGACCGAATCGTGCGCACGGTCGATCACGGATCTCTGCGGATCCGTGGTCTGGCTCGTCCGCGAGGCGGTTGCCGCTCACGGCGACGGACCGTGCCACGACGCCGCCCACGACGGCGTCGCGCGCACTCTCGCCGACCTCATCGCCGAGCGTCTCGCGATGACCGACCCCGACGTCGCCGCGAGCGTGCGCCGCGCCAGTCTCGAAAGCGCCGGCCCCGGGATGCCGTCCAACGGTGCCTTCGTCAGCGACGACGACGCCGCCCGCGCTCACGCGCTGGGCTTCCTCCACCGCAACGGGCGTTCGATCCCCGTCATCCGCACGGCCGTCCTGCGCTCGACGCCCGTCTCCGAGATGGTGTCGATCCTCGGCGATGCGCAGGGTCCGCTCGCGCCCGACGTCGTCGACTCCTTCGGAGCGGTGACGGATCCCCGGCTGGCGCGGACCCTCCTGGCCTACGCCGACGACGCAGCCGGCCGGGACGAAGTGCGCACCGCCGAGCTGTACGACGCCGCACGCAATGCGGGTGCGGACCCCCTCGACGTGGCCGTGCGCCTCGCGCGCCTCGCCTGGTCGCGCGGCGAGATCGACACGGCGGCCGCCGAGATCGACGCCGCCGAGATGCCCACCGGGCACCCCTCGCACGACTCCGCCGTCGATCTCATCGGCGCCGTCTGGAGTGCTCGGGGCTTTCTCGAGGTGAGCGGCGCGACCTTCCGTGCGCACTCGCTGACAGAGCCGCGGGTGCGCACCCATGCCGCGATCGCGACGCTCGGGACGGGCCACGCCGACCTGCTGGAGGCGGTGACCGCCGACCCGCTGATCACCGCGGCGATGCCCACGACCCTCTCAGTGTCGCGCCGACTCATGATGCGCGGGCTCTCGGCATCCGTCTCCTCACGCTTCGACGGCGCGCTCGACGATCTCGTCCGCGCGAGCGAGATCTACACCGACGCGCAGGAGGACGGGCCCATCCCCGAACTCCCGGCCGTGCTCGCCACCATGACCGCGGTCAATGCCGGCGAGCTCGACACCGCCCACACGATCCTCACGGGCGCCCTCATGAACGGACACGGGGGCGGCTGGGCGCGACCACGGCTGCTCCTGTGGGCCGCGTGGGTCGCCGTGCAGCGGCAGCAGCCCGACGACGCCTCCGCACGGATGGCCGAAGTGGATGCCTCGCCGATGCCGCTCGGGGGCCGCGACGTGCTCCTCCGCGACGCGGTGCTGCTCGCCTACGTGCGCCGCTACGGCGCTCCCGGTGAGCTCCGGCCTCTCTGGGAGCGGGTCCGCGACGACATCCGCGTCGTCGAGCCCGACCTCTTCACGATCCATCCCCTCGCGGAGTTCCTCGCGGTCTCCGCGATGTTCGACGACACCGCGCGCACCGATGCCGTGCTCCGGACGACGCTGGCGATGTCCGCGCGTCTGGGCGACCCACCGCTGTGGGCCGGGCACCTGCACTGGGCCGCCTTCCTGCAGGCGGCCAATGATCCGACCGAGCGATCCACCGCCGCGCATGTGAAGGTCCTGCTGTCGCTCGCCGCCTCCAGCAACGTCTGCGCGGCGATGGCGGCGGCGGCCTCGCAGTGGATTCTCACCGACCTCGGCGAGATCGACGTCGCACGCGTCGAAGAGGCGGCCGAGCGCCTCGCGTCCGTCGGGCTGTCGTGGGATGCCGCCCGGCTGGCCAGCGCCGCCGCCGACCATGTCGACCACCGTCGGCCGAGCGCACTGCTCACCACGATCGCGCGCCGGCTGCACCCTCGCGCCCTCGGCGCCGAGAATCGCGACGACCTGCCCGCGCCCGAACCTGCGCCCGATCCGCTCACCGCGCGGGAGCGCGAAGTGGCGGCTCTCGTCGTGAGCGGCAAGACCTATGCCGAGATCGGAGAGGCGATCTTCATCTCGCCGCGCACGGCGGAGCACCACATCGCACGCATCCGCCGCCGCATCGGAGCGACATCGCGAGCGGACCTCATCACCAAGCTGCGCTCGATCGTCGACGGCGACGACACGGGCCCGCGGTGGACCGCCTGATCCTCATCACCGGCGGCGGAGATGCGGGAGAAAAGGGGACGGGCTCCCTCACTTCGCTCAGTGGGGACTGAGGCGTAGGAGAGAGCCCGCCAAACCATCCCGACTCCTCGCCGCGCGAGCTTGGGGACAACACGCGGCGGAAACCGCTGGGGAGCGGCTTGGAACCTGACCGGACGGCGCTTTCATGCTAGTCCAACGCTTTCCCGGACAACAGAGTCGTGGTGAACGAGCCGGTTTCGTCACGGGTCCGCGCCCCCTAACCGACTCCCTAATCTCGAACCCCCCATGGGGGACGTGAGATTAGGTTTGTCCCCCTATTGGTGGACAAGCGGCAGGCGGGTAGCGTTCCATCTGTCGCAGTTCGAAATGCTTTGGGGAGCGCTTCGGAACACCCGGCGACGACACGATGGAATGGGGCGATCTTGGGGGAACTTTCCCATGTCTATCTGGGATCTTCGTGCGGTGCAGCCCACTCGGGCGCACCGCACGAAGAGCACCGACACGGCGGGCCGCGCGGCGGGCTCGACGTCAGTCGCTGAGTCATCAGCGACTCGTTGATCCGAGGGGTCGGATCAACGAGAACACCGCCCGACGTGGGAGTCGAGCGGAGCCGTAGGGGGTTTTCGGGAAACCGAGGCCGCCACAACTTGGGGACTGCAGATCTGATCTGCAGTGGGGAGGTGCGGGCTTCGGTCCGTGCCTGAAACTGGGGAAGACGTCCATGGGGATGGAACGTGACGTGCTCGGACGCCGAAACCGGCGTGCCGGCACCATGACGGGCGATCGCGCCACCGACGAGGTGCGGTCATGACGTCGTCCGCTGCGGCGACGTCGCTCGATGTCGCGCTGACACCGCGACTGTCTGCGGATGCCGCTCGGCGTCTGCGGCAGCGGAGCCGGCACCGGCTCCGACTCGTCGTCGGAGACGCCGTCGCCGTAGCGATGAGCGTCGGCGGCGCTGCGCCCCTGTGGCGGGAGGCTCACCTCGACCGGACGGCCCTCCTGCCCGGGGCGCTCGCGCTCGCCCTTCTCTTCCTGATCGCGCTCAGCGTCGCGCGGAGCGCCGCTGCGCAGCTCACGGTCGCCGACGAGGCCCGCCGCGTCGCCGCCGCCGCTGCCGCGACGTTCGCCCTGGGCGCAAGCATCGTCGCCGTCGCCCCCTCGGCGACCGGACGGGCGCTCCTGATCTGCGTCGTCCCGCTCGCGCTGGCCCTCGTCGGCCTCGGCCGGCTCTACTGGCGCACCGGCGCCCCGCGCGGGCAGCGGCCCCGCGAGCCGCGCACCGTGCTCGTCGGCGACCGGGCGGCACTCGAAGCGCTCCTCCCGGCACTCGGGCGCGATGCCCGTCTCGGTTTCGACGTGATCGGGACGACGCTCGTCGGCTCGGATGCCACGCCGGCACTCCTCGGTCCGGGCGACCTGCCTCTCCTCGGCCCCGCCGAGTCGACTGCCGCGGTCGCCCGGTCGATGGACGCCGACACCGTCATCGTCGTGGGGGCGACGCCCGAGCCCGACTTCGTCCGTCGCCTCAGCTGGCAGCTCGAGGGCACGGCGATCACCCTGCTTCTCGCGACCACCCTGACCGACGTCGTGGCCGGTCGCATGACGCTCCGCCGCAGCACCGGTCTCGCTCTCGTCGGCATCCGAGTCCCGACCTACGACGGAGCGCAGCACCGGGTCAAACGCGTGCTCGACGTCGTCACCGCCTCGCTCGCACTCGTTCCCATCGCGGTGCTCACACCGCTGATCGTCCTCGTCATCCGGCTCGACTCGGCCGGCCCGGCGCTCTTCCGGCAGAGGCGGGTCGGCCGCGACGGCCGCGAATTCGACATGCTCAAGTTCCGCACCATGCGAGTCACGGCAGAAGCCGAGCTCGAGGCGATGGCGGGACAGAACGAGGCATCCGGAGCGCTCTTCAAGCTCCGCCAGGATCCCCGGATCACCCGGGTCGGGCGGGTGCTGCGCAAATACTCCATCGACGAGCTCCCGCAGTTCTGGAACGTGCTGCGCGGCGATATGAGCGTCGTCGGGCCCCGTCCCCCCCTGCCGCGAGAGGTGCGCCTGTACGACGTGCCCGTCTTCCGCCGGCTGTACCTGCGGCCCGGGATCACCGGACCGTGGCAGATCGGAGGGCGGAGCGACCTGTCGTGGGACGACACCGTCCGCCTGGACCTGCACTACGTCGAGAACTGGTCGGTCGCGTGCGACCTGGGAATCATGCTCCGCACCGCGGGCGTGGTGCTCCGAGCGAAGGGAGCCTACTGATGGCTATGCGTGTGGCGACATCGCCGATTCGAGTACGGACGACCCGCACGGCACCGGCGGTTCCGGTTCCGGTCCTGGCACCGCCGCCCCCGGCTCCAGCACCATCGGGCCCTCCGAGCGTCCGCATCGCCGGAACCGACGTGCACCTGGTCGATGCGGCCGGCGCCGTCGAGATGATCGCCGACGCCGTGGTGCACCGGGACGTGCGCCCCTTGGCGGTGGTGTCGATCAACCTCGACCACGTGCACCACGGCGGCGCGATTCCCACCTCAGCGGCGCGCACGCGCTGGCTGAACCTCATCGACGGCGCACCGATCGCGAGCCAGGCAGAGCGGATGACCGGCACCGCCTGGCCGCGACTGGCCGGGAGCGACCTCGTCGGGGACATCCTGCGCGAGGCCGACACCCAGCGCTGGCGCGTCGCCGTGCTGGGCGGGTCGCCGGAGGTCCGGACGTCGCTGCACCAGCGGGTCACCACCGAGTGGCCCGGGGTCCGACTCGTCGGACATTGGACTCCGACGCGCGACGAGCTCGCCTCACCGGCGTCATCGGCTGCGATCGCCGCGCAGATCCGCTCCTCGGGAGCGGACGTGGTGATCGTGTGCCTGGGAAAGCCTCGCCAAGAGAAGTGGATCGCAGACTTCGGTCACGAAACCGGCGCGGGTGTCCTGCTCGCGTTCGGGGCGGTCGTGGACTTCCTGGCAGGTCGAGTGTCGCGGGCACCCCGGTGGGTGTCCCACGCGGGACTCGAATGGATGTGGCGGCTCATGCTCGAGCCACGACGATTGGCGAGACGGTACCTCATCGAGGGACCTCCGGCCTTCATGGCCGTCCGCCGATCGACGGTTCGACAGGAAGCCTGAACCGCCGCCCGCACGCGGGCACGGCCGGGTGTCCCCCCGCCCGGCCGTGCCCGTTCTGTGGGCTGACGAAGCGCTCCTGAGCGCCGCGACAGCCGCAGATCTGCAGTCCACAGGGGGGAATCAGGGGGAAACAGAATGGATGAATCCACGCCGACCGGCGCCCATCGGGGTGCTGCTCCACGGCGAGCCATCACGCTGGCCGCCGTGGCGATCGCAGGGATCGTCATCGTGGGCGCCGTCATCGCGGGAACGGTCATCGGCGGGGCGTCTGCGCCGCCGGCCGGCTCTGCCGCAGCGGAGCCACCGGCATCCGCGCTTCCCGCCCCCGGGCCCGAGCCCGACGCGACACCGGTCGCCGGAAGCGAAGTGCAGCCCCCCGACACCACGAGCCGGTCGGCGGGGGTGCCTCTCATGACGCCCGCCCCACGAATGTCACCGGTTCCCGCGCCCACCCCCGACGCCGAGACCGGCGGGCTCGCAGACGGATACCCCGCGGCCCTCGCCGGCCCGCTGCCGGGTGACGCCGTGATCACCAGCTCGGTCGCGGCCGAGGGCGGCACGGTGCAGGCGGCGCTGACCGCACGCACCTCGAAGACCCCCGACGCCATCCGAGACCACTATCGCGACCTGTGGGCGACGGCCGGCCTCCAGCCCGCCAGCGGCTCGGACGAAGAGATGACGTACACCGGCCCGGGCGCAGCGATGACGCTGGTCGTCGCGGATGCCGGCACCGGCACGTCCTACACGCTGTTCGCCGTCCTGCAGACGGACTGACGCGTGTACATCTCGCTCCGCTCCGCTCCGGCCGCCTCGGCCGGCCGCCCCCGCGGCATCCGCACCGTCTCATCGACGGTCGTGACCCTCGGGATCGTGTCCTTGCTCACCGACATCTCCTCGGAGTCGGTCGCCGCGATCCTGCCGCTCTACGTCACGGGGGTCCTCGGGCTCTCCACCGTCGCCTTCGGCGTGCTCGACGGGCTGTACCAGGGGGTGAGCGCGCTCGTCCGCATCGCCGGCGGCTACACCAGCGACCGCATCGGCCGGCCGAAGTGGGTCGCCTTCAGCGGCTACGCGACGGCCGCCGTAGCGCGCGCAGGTCTGCTGTTCGCCTCGGGCTTCGCGGCACTGTCGATCGTCCTCACCGCCGACCGCATCGGCAAGGGAGTGCGCACAGCGCCGCGCGACGCGCTCATCGCCGCCGCATCGGCGCCGGAAGACCGCGGCCACGCCTTCGGCGTGCACCGGATGCTCGACAACATCGGAGCCGCGCTCGGACCCCTCATCGCATTCGTCATCCTGTGGGCGATCCCTGACGGTTTCGATGTCGTCTTCGCCGCGTCGCTCGCGTTCTCGGTGCTGGGCGTCGTGATCCTCGCGCTGCTGGTTCCGAATCTGCGCAGCCGCCGCGCCGCCGCAGGCGGCGCACGCGGCGACGACGACGCAGCCCACGCCGCGCACCGCGCCGACGCCCCGCCGCGCCGACGCCGTGACTGGCGAGCGCTCACCCGCGGCCCGCTCCGCCGCGTGCTCGCGGCGGCCGGCATCCTGGGGCTCCTCACGATCGGCGACGGATTCATCTACCTCGTCCTGCAGGCGCGGAGCGACTTCGCGGCGCAGTGGTTCCCCCTCCTCTACGTCGGCACGAACGTCGCCTTCCTCGCTTTCGCCATCCCGCTCGGTCGACTGTCCGACCGCATCGGCCGCGCACGGGTCTTCGTGTTCGGCCACCTGGCGTTGCTCGCCGCCTACCTCGTGGCCACGCTCGCCGTCGACGACCTCGTCGCGACCGCGCTGTGCTTGCTTTTCCTCGGCGCCTTCTACGCCGCGACCGACGGAGTCCTCGCAGCGCTCGCCGCGGAGCTCACCCCGGCCGACACGCGCGCCACCGGCATCGCGGCGGCGCAGACGGTGGTCGCCCTCTCGCGGTTCGCGTCGGCATCCGTCTTCGGAGTGATGTGGTGGGCGCTCGGGCAGGACGTCGCGCTCGTGGTCGTCGCCGCACTCCTCGCCGTCGCCGTGCCCGTGTCGGCGCTGATCCTGCGTCCGCTGCTCGCGGTGAGGTCGACGTGATCCGGCGGACGCGGGTGGCCATCGTCGCCGGTGCGGCCGCGGTCCTCCTCGGCGGCACGCTGGCCTTCGGCGTCTCGGCGTGGGCAGCGCGTCAACAGGCCCTCGCCGGCCCGAGCGACGCCCAGATCGCCGCCGCGGGCAGCTGGGCCGGAGAGGAGCGGCTCGTCTTCCGCAACACTGCTCCGGGCGACGGCTACGGCCATGTCGCGAGCGTTCCGCTCGGCGACCCCGCCGGGCCCCGCACGGTATCGGCCGATGTCTGCGACCGGGTCGACGCGACCGGCGAGCTGCTGGCGTGCCTGCGCACGGTGCGCGGGATCGTGCCGCAGTACACCGCGACGGTCACCTCCGCCGACGGCGCCGTCGACGCCTCGTGGCCCCTCCCCGGCGTGCCGAGCCGCACCCGGTTCTCGCCCGACGGATCGCTCGTCGCGACGACATCGTTCGTGACCGGTCACTCGTACGCATCGATGGGATTCTCGACGTCGACCGTGATCGCCCGCACCGACGGTCAGGGCACCGGAGCCGACCTCGGAAATCTCGAGGAGTGGACCCTCCTCCGCGGCGGCACGACCGTGGCTCCGGCCGATCGCAACTACTGGGGTGTCACCTTCGCCGACGACGACACGTTCTATGCCACCGTCGGCATGAACACCGCCGGCACGACCGCGCTGGTGCGTGGAGACATCCGCTCGCGCACCCTGACGACCCTGGCGGACAACGTCGAGTGCCCGTCACTGTCACCCGACGGCAGCCGGGTGGCGTTCAAACGCGTCACCGGCGGCACGCTTCCCGCCGTCCACTGGACGCCGGCGATCTACGACATCACGACCGGGAAGATCGACGTGCTCCCCGAGGAGCGGAGCATCGACGACCAGATCGAATGGCTCGATGACGACACCCTGCTCTACGGGATGCCGCGACCGGACGCCCCCGGCGACAGCGACGTCTGGCGGCTCGAGGTCGATGGGGGGGCCGCTCCGGAGATCTTCATCGAGCACGCATGGTCGCCGGCTGTCGTCGCCGACGGGACTGCCGGATGACGATCAGCCACGCCAGCAGCGCACCGATCAGTGCACCGAGACCGTTCGCGACGACGTCGCGGAGCGTCGCCGTGCGTGCCGGGAGGAGCAACTGCGTGACCTCGGCGAGCACCGACAGGGCGAGCGCGATCATCATGCCCCACCAGGGCCGGCGGAAGAGGAGGGTCGACAAGAAGCCGAGCGGCGCGAACATGACGACGTTGCCGGCGAACTCGACCCACCCCTGCCGAACGAACGACAATCCGAGGTCGTCGCGGATGACGCGCGTGATGGCGTCGACCGCCGCCGACGGTGACGACGGCGCGAAGAGCACCATGATCACCGCCAGGGCGTACAGCCCGAGCCCCGCCCACACCATCCACCGCCACTCTCGCTGCACGCGCCCACTGTGACACAGGGAACGAAGGAAGACATGACCGACACCACCGCCGCACCCGCGCCGTCACTGCCCGCCGAGCGCGCGGCATCCTTCGCCCTGGATGGGCCGGTGGACGTCGCCGTGCTCGTCGTCACGTACAACAGCGCCGACGACCTCGACGCCCTCATCGACGACCTCCGGCGCGAGACGGCGGGCACCCGCATCCGCGTGATCGTGGCCGACAACTCGTCGTCCGACGACACCTGGGCCGTCGCCGGCGCCCACCCCGACGTGGTGCGCCTCCGCACCGGGGGGAACCTCGGGTACGCCGCGGGCGTCAACGCGGCCACGACGCGGGCGGGTGATGCCGAGGCGATCCTCGTGCTCAACCCCGACCTGAGGCTCGTGCCGGGAGTGATCGCCACCCTCCTCGCAAGACTGCGCTCAGATCCTTCGATCGGGGCCGTGGTGCCCCGCATCGACGATGCGGACGGACACCTGCACCACTCGCTGCGACGCGAGCCGACTGCCGTGCGAGCGGTCAGCGACGCCGTCTGGGGCCGGGCGTGGAGGAGCCGACCCGCGGCCCTGTCGGAGCATGTCCGCACCGACGCCGCCTACGCGGAACCCGCGGTCATCGACTGGGCGACCGGTGCGGCGCTCCTCATCCGCACGCGTGCTGCTCGGAGCGTCGGCGACTGGGACGAGAGGTTCTTCCTCTACTCCGAGGAGACGGACTTCCAGCGGCGTCTGCGCGGCGCCGGATGGCGGATCTGGTTCGAGCCGTCGGCGCGCGTCGTGCACCGCGGCGGGGGCTCGGGCGTGTCCGACGAGCTCGTCGCCCTCACGATCGTCAACCGCGTCCGCTACGCCGACAAGCACCTGGGCCGTTCGGCGGGGCTCTTCCGTGCCGCCGTCGTCGTCGGCGAGGAGCTGCGTCGCGATCCGACACACGCCCGTGCGCGCTGGGCGCTGCGACGCCGTGCGCGCTGGGCGGCGCTGCCGCGGGCGCAGAAGGATGCCGCTCCGGGCGATGCCGAGGCACCGGCCTCGCCCGGAGCGGTGACGATCGACCACGTGTTCGTGACGCGGTTCAATCTGCCTACGGCGGGGCCCGAATCGCTCGTGCGCGCCCGCGACGGATGGCTGCGGGAGCGGGTCGATCTCTTCGAGCGGCACACGGTTCCGTCCGTTCAGCGCCAGCACGCCCCCGGGCTCGCGTGGATCGTCTACCTCGACCCCGAGAGCCCGACCTGGCTGCTCGAGCGACTCGCGCCGGCTATCGCCGCCGGGATGTTCACGCCGCTGTACCGGGAGGAGGTCGGGTGGGCCGATGTGGCCCGCGATGCCCGCGCCGTGACGGGCGCCCGGGGCGACCTGCTGGTGACGACGAACCTCGACAACGACGACGCCCTCGCCGACGACTTCGCCGCGCGCGTGCAGGCGCTCGCTCGACAGCACGGACGATCGGCGATCTATCTCTCGAACGGGCTCATCGCCCGCGGCGACGAGCTCTACGGACGACGCGACGACCACAACGCGTTCTGCAGCGTCGCCGAGTCGTGGGAGGCCCCGGGAACCGCCTGGCGCGATTGGCACACCCTGCTCGGCCGTCACTACCCTGTCGTCACCGACCGGGGAGCTCCGGGCTGGCTGCAAGTCGTCCACGGCGGCAACGTCAGCAACCGCGTCCGCGGACTCCGCACCTCCCCGTCACGGCACCGAGCCCTGTTCGGCGCCGAGCTCGACGTGCTGCCCGAACCCGGGCTCGGGGTGGTTCTCGTCGATCGCCTGGTGCGTGCGCCGCTGCGCGGAGCGCGGGAGGTCGCGCGTTCGGCGGCGAAGAACCTCGTGCTCCACGTGTTCGGCAAAGCTACGGTCGACCGCGTGAAGGACCTCCTCAGCGCCCGTCAGTCCTCGCCCCGCGACGCCGTTCGCTGAAGCGATTCGGCGAGCCGGGCATCGGTCTCTCCCACCGTGCGCAGCGCGCAGCACAGACCGATGAGCAGGAAAGGCAATCCCGCCGCGATGGGGAACTGCAGCCCGTCGAAGAACGCGTAGAGCACTCCGATCGTGATCAGCGAGGCGGTGAGTGCGCGCCCGGCGAGGAACACGTCGTCCTGCCCCGAGACCTTGCCGGCGTGCCAGGCGCTCCACACCCCCGATCCGAGGACGGCCGCGAAAGCGAGGACTCCCAGCACGCCGAGCTCGACGGCGAGAAGCGCCCACTGGTTGTCGAAGATGTAGTACCGGGGCAGGAAGATGCCGAACCCGTTGCCCACGAGCGGCGAGGTCGAGATGAACTCCCCCGCCCGGTCGAGTCCGTCGACGCGCGATGAGGTCGACGAGTCGTTGCCGATCCCCGCGAACAACCCCACCATGGTGCCGAAGAGACCGGGCACGGCGACCACCGCGACACCCGCGAGCGCCGTGCCGCCCACGACGACGAGCGCGCGGAAGCGGCGTGGGATGCCGGGGATGGTCGCGACCACCGCGACGACCATGCCGATGATCGCGGAGCGGGAGACGGCGAGCAGCGACGACAGCCCGATGAGGGCCACGGGGATCCACCACCGCAGCACTCCGCCCCCGCCCGTCCGCCGGAAGCCTCGCGAGATGGCGGTGGCGAGCGCCAGCGGGAGGATCGCGCTGAGCGCGGTCGCATACTCGAGCGGATGCGTCGCGGTTCCCGACGAACGCGTGAACGCGCCGCGCGCATCGACCCCGCCCTGCTCCAGCGACAGGCCCGGAATGACCGAGAACACGTCGAGCAGGGTCTGGCCTGTGACGAACTGGGCGATGCCGAGCGCGGCGAGCGCACCGCCCGCGATCACGAGACGCCGGATCATCCGCGACACCTCGTGCATGGTGCGAAGACCGTCCATCGCCACGAGCGCGACTCCCGCCCAGGAGAGCAGACGGAGGACGGCGGTGATGGCGGGGCTGATCTGATCTGCCGGCTGACCGCGCAGGAGCGCGGCCGTGAGGCTGACCAGCGCGATCACGATCATCGCGCCCATCGCGAGGCGCACGGGCTGCGCGATCCTGCGCACGTCGAGGCTCGGCGGCTGCAGCCGGCTGAGGCCCCACCAGGCGAACAGGAGCAGACCCCAGAGCAGCGACGGCCGTCCGATCGCGGCGAGCGCCCCGACCGTCAGGTTCGAGGGCACACCGAGCAGCAGCACGAGGTAGACCGTGAGCATGGCGCTCGCGTCCCACCCGCGCCTCGACCCGCCCGCGCGGGCGCCGGCGGCGAGGGGCGGGGCGTTCTCCGAGAGGCGCGCGATCGCGCTCATGCCGAGCGCCGCGCCCGCACGGGTCGGCCGGTGGAACGGCCGCGGGTGGTGAGGTGCGAGGTCGCGGCAGCGGCGGCGTCGGAGTCACCCGAGGCGCGGGGGGCCCACCCCGCATGCGACAGCACCCGTGCGGGCTCATGGGTTTCGGGGTCGGCGTCGTCCATCGGCTCCGGCTCAGCCGCAATCACGGCATCCCCATCGGCGCCGGCCGGCTCCTCCGATGCGGCGTGGGCGACGGCTCGCCCGTCTGCCGCGTCAGGCGTCGCCACGGCGGCGCCCGCCGCATCGGCATCCGCGGCGTCGGCCGCGTCGGCATCCGCGGCGTCGGCCGCGTCGGACGCGGCATCGTCGGCATCCTTCCGGCGCTTGCGACGCGCCCGAGCGACGACGAGGCCGTCGACTCCCACCGCCAGCACGAGCGTGAGCGCGACGGCGCCCAGACCCGCCCCCGCCGCCGCGATCAGCCGATCGCGCTGCATCAGCACACTCGTCTCGTCGATCGCGACCGGGATGATCTTGATGCGGCTGGCCGCGCTGATGTCCTCCTGATCCTGCAGATCGCCGAGCACCCGCGTCGTGCGGGTGACGAGGCGGGCGAGCACCGCCTCGGCGTCGGCGTCGCTGCCGGCGGTCACCGAGACGAGGATGAGCGGCCCCGACGCGCTCGGGTCGCGCGAGACCTCGACCTCGACGTTCGGGCGGTCGCCGACGACATCCTCGATGACGTTGCGCGATCCGAGGGCGCGCACGACCACGTCGGCGGCCTGCGTCAGCCCGCCGATGTAGATGTACGGGTTGCCGCCATCGGGCACGCTCGCCGTTCCGGGGAGGAGCATCTGCGTGGCGGAGCGCTGGTACTCGGGCTTCTGGACGTGCCACATGCCGACGGCGAGCGCCGCGGCGGCCAGCAGCCCCGGCACGACGATGTACCACCTGCGCAGCAGGCTTCTGAGTGTTTCGGCGATGTTCATGCGGTTACCCCCCGGTGACGCGGTGTTCGGTCGGACCGGCGCGCTCGTCGCGCCGGAGTCAGGAATCGGTCGAGTGCCGTCGACGCCCAGGCGGCGACGAGGATGCCGGCGATGCCCATCGCCGTGAAGGCGATCAGCTGCGCCGAGCGCGACGGGACCACGTGCTCGATCTCCGTCGTGAGTGGTGCCACGGTGGCGGTGAGCCGGTCAGCGGCATCCGCCCCGGCCGCCGACTGCTGCCCGTCGGCCACTTCGGCGATCCGGGCGAGCGTGCGCGCCTGGGTGGCCTTGACCCACTCCTCGGTGCGGCCGACGATCTGCACCTCGATCTCGGCCTTGGAGTAGTTCGTCGCCCACTGGCCGCCGAGGTTCGGCAGGCCGATCCACACGCCCTCGCGCACACCGGCGCCGTAGGCGGGCGCGTCGGCGGCGGCATAGGTGTCGGCGGGGCGCCCCCCGTTGACGACTTCGGCGACCGACGCGGCGAAGCCGATCACGCTCGCGTCGCCGAGGCCGCTGTCGGGCAGGAGCGACGCCTGACCGGGCAGCGTGAAGAGCACGACGGTCCGGGTCACGTAGAGTCCGCCGTCCCGGGCGAAGCCGGCTGCCCCCGCCGCCGCGATCAGGAGGACCACGACCCCGACGTACCAGCGGCGCCCCATCGTCCCGAGGAGGTCGCGGAGGGCGGTGCGAGACCCGCGCCCGCCCGTCTGGACGACACGCGTCGCATCCGTCTGCTGCCCGTCGCCGCTCACGGCACGGGCGCTGAGCGTCGGCCCGCTCACGAGATCACGTCCTGAGAGACGGATGCCGGAGCGATGACGTCCAGGAGCGCGTGGGCCGTGTCGTCCCACGTGGCGGTCGGCCACGCCGCCAGGCCCGCAGCGCGCTCACTCGTGGCGCCGGCGACCGCCGCCTCGAGGGCCTGAGCGAGCGAGCCGGGCGTCGGAGCAGCCCAGCTCGCGTGCGGGTTGTCGAACACCGCCCGGGCGCCGTCGAAGTCGTTCATCACGGGGATCGCCCCCGCGGCGGCCAGTTCGGCGGGCACGAGCGAGACGTTCGTGAAGGAGAGGACGAGGCCCGCGGCGGCGGCGTTGTAGAGCTCGTTGAGCGCATCGGGAGAGAGGTAGCCGTGGTTGCGGACCCGGAGACCCGGCTCCCGCATCGTGTCGCCGTAGACGTCGATGGGCACCTCGGGCGCCCGCCGCTGGAACTCGCGGAGCGCGAGGACCCCGAGCCGGTAGCCCCGACGATCGTTGCCGGTCTTCGCGAAGAAGACCACTCCCTGCCGCCGCGACGCCGGCGCGAGCAGTCGGTAGGTGGTGCGGTCCGTCCCGTACGGGATCACCCGGCAGGCGACGCCGAGCTCGTCGGCGACGCGCTGCGCGACCATGGGCCCGAGCGCGATGTTCTCCACCGGGAAGCGGTACGAGTCCTCGGCCAGCGCACGAAGCGACCCGCGCGCGTAGAAGTCGGGCTCGTAGTCCTGGAGCAGAGCGAACCGCTCGACCGGGAGCTCCGCCGTGCGCCGGGCCATCACGTGCGCCGTCTGCCACGCGGAGGCCACGACCGCATCGAGATCGTCGAGCGGATCGTCGATGTCGCGCACCTCGCAGTCGAGCCAGGGCCAGCCGCGGCGAAGGCGGTCTAGGTGCGTCGCAGTGTCGCCGCCGTAGCGGTCGTAGAGGAGGAGGGTGTTGCGGTGCCCGGCGCGCTCGGCGGCCGCCAGCATCCGGAAGAACGTGGTGTGGCCGCCCGATCCCGGAGTCGGGGGGACGACGACCCAGCCGATCCGCCGCGCCCCGCCGGGAGCGCGGCCGGCAGCGGGCCGGAGGGGACGGGTCGAATCCCACACGTCGCGGTCGTGCAGGGGGAAGTCGAGCTCCCCGACACCGGCCCGGTCGGCGAGGCGGCGAAGGGTCACCTGGAGGAGGTGACGGGGGCTCTTGCCCGACAGGCGCCGCCACAGCGCGCGAGGCGAGATCACGGTCGGCATGGGTCAGCTCCTCCGGATCCGGACGCGGATCTCGGCACCGAGGTCGCGCATCGCGCCCGGCAGGAGCAGCCGCGCGGAGGCGAGATGGACCGCGAGCACCACGACCCCGACCACGGCGACCGCGGCGAGCGGCGGCCACGACCCGAGGGCCCCGAGCACCAGCCAGCCCGCCGCCGCAGACGACGCCATGCAGACGAGGGCGGCGAGCGTGCGCCGGGCGACCGACCACAGGCGTGCGCCGATCAGCCGGCAGACGAGCACCGACCGCACCATCGTGGCGACCGCCGCGACGACGACGAACCCGAGGGCCACCGCGACGATGCCCTGCCACACGAGCACGGCCGTGACGGCGAGGGTGATGACGTCGACGACGGCCGCGTAGCCGAGCCACCGACCCGGCCGGCCCGCGCCGAGGAACAGGCCGTGGTCGAGCGTCGCCGTCACGGTGAAGATCGCCGCGACCGCGAGCGCCGAGGCGACACCGGCCGTGTGGGTCCACTTCGCGCCGAACAGGAACGGCACGAGGACGGGCGCGGCGACGGCGATGACGGTGAGCGCCGGGGTGATCACGGCGTAGGTCAGCGACAGCGCACGGTCGTAGCCGCGCCGCAGCCGCTCGGGGTCGTCGCGCACCTGGGCGAACACGACCGTCGAGACGGGCGCGATCGCGGCGCCCGCGACCTCCTGCGTCGTCTGCACGAGCCGCTGGGCGACCGTCATCCGGCCGAGGGCGCCTGCCCCGAGGACCGTCGCGATGAGCGCGTTCTCGGCCCAGACGCGGCCCGCCGCGATGAGGTTGATGCCCACGACGCTCGACCCGAACCGGAACATGACGCCGAAGTCGCGGCGACTGAACTGCCGCGCCGGTCGCCATCGGGACGTGACCCAGGATGCCGCGAGGATGATCGCCTGGGCGATCACCGTCTGCGCGACGAGGGCCCAGACCCCGAAGCCCGAGAACGCCAGGATGATCGCTGCGATCTGCGCGATCACGGCCGCCACGACCGCCTGGATGGCGAGGACGCGGAAGCGCAGGCCGCGGCGGAGCAGCGCCACCGGCACGGCGGAGGCGCTCACGAACAGCACCGCCGGACTGATCGCCGCCATGACGGCCGCGACCCCCGCGATCCCGAACATCGACTCGACGAGGGGCGCCGACGCCGCGACGAGGCCGGCCAGGACCACCCCCGAGCCCACCGAGTACCAGAAAGCGGTGCTCGCGAGCCGCGGGGTGACGGCGGCGACCTGGGTGAGATAGGCGCCGAACCCGAGATCGGCGATGAGCGACACGAGCGAGATCACGGTCATCGCGACCGCGACGACACCGAAATCAGCCGGCTCCAGCAGGCGCGCGAGGATCACGAGCGTGACGAATCCGCCCGCCTTCGCAACCCACGTCTGCGCGGTCAGCCAGGCGACCCCCGAGGCGGCGTTCGAGCCGAGGGATGCCGGAGCGCGGTCGGTGACCACCATGGCTCAGTGCCGCACCGCGCTCAGGAGCGCCTCGATGACCCGCTCCTGCGCGTCGCGGGTGAGCCCGGGATAGATCGGCAGCGAGAGGATGCGCCCCGCCTGAGCCTCGGCCCGGGGAAAAGCACCGGCGTCGCCGAGGCCCCGCCGCGAGAACGCCCCCAGCAGGTGGATGGGCCGGGGATAGTGGATGGCGACGCCGATGCGCGCCGCGGTCATCTCGGCGAAGACCCGGTCGCGCTCCGCCACCTGCACCACGAACTGGTGATAGACGTGCGCCGAACGCTCCCCCGCGACGGGCAGCTGCACTCCGGAAACGCCGGCGAGCCGGAGCCGGTAGTGATCGGCGACCGCGCGGCGCTCCTCGTTCCACTCGTCGAGCCGGGCGAGCTTGGCCGACAGCACGACGGCCTGCAGGGCGTCGAGCCGTGAGTTGGTGCCGATCACCTGGTGCTCGTAGCGCTCGATGCCGCCGTGGTTGCGCAGCATCCGCACCGCGTGCGCGATCGTCTCGGAGCTCGTCGAGACCCCGCCCCCGTCGCCGTAGGCGCCGAGGTTCTTGCCGGGGTAGAAGCTCGTGGCCGCGACATCGCCGAGCGCGCCGGCGAAGATCCCGTCCCGCACGGCGCCCTGGCTCTGGGCGGCGTCCTCGATGATCGCGATCTCGGGCCCGGCCACCGCCCGGATGGCGGCGACGTCGGCGACCTGACCGTACAGGTGCACGGCGATGACGGCGCGGGTGCGCGCGGTGAGCGCGGCGGCGACCGTCGCGGCATCCATCAGGAAGTCGTCGCCGGGGTCGACCAGAACCGGCGCGGCGCCCACGAGCACCACGGCCTCCGCGGTCGCGACGAAGGTGTTCGCCGGGATGATCACCTCGTCGCCCGGGCCCACGCCGACGGCGCGGAGGGCGAGGACGAGGGCGTCGGTGCCGTTGCCGACGCCGACGACGTCGGAGACGCCGAGGTAGTCGGCGTACGACCGCTCGAAAGCCGTGACGTCGGGCCCGAGCACGTACGCCGTCGTGGCGAGGATGCGGGCGAAGCCGTCGGCGACGATGTCGGCGACCTGGTGGTGCTGGTAGGCGAGGTCGAGCATCGGGACGGCAGGCGCGGTGAGGGTGGGCGTGGTCATGATCGGTCGAGGCTCCGGGAGGTGATCGGGGCGGGCCGCGTGGCCGAGCCGCCGGATGAGAGGGTGGCGCGCAGGGCGGCGAGGGGCACGGATGCCTCGGCGTCGCCGGCTGCGGCGAGGAGCCCGTCGACCTCTGCGAGGAGGGTGCGACGGGCCGTGTCGAGCCGGTCGAGGGCTGTCGGGAGCGCGGCGCGGGTCTCGGGACGAGCGAGCACCCGGAAGGCCGCGTAGCGTTCGCGGATGTCGGCTTCGCGGCTGCCGAAGTCGGTGAGGTGCATGTTCTCGCCGTGCACCCGGTAGTACGCCTGCACGGGTCCGTGGATCTGCCCGACGTCCCACATCGAGGCGACCCGCAGCCAGTACTCGAGATCGCCCGAGTGCGGGAGCGCGGCCGTGTACCCGCCGATCTGCTGCACGGCGCTCGTGCGGAGGACCGCTTCGGGCGACGCGATCGGGTTGTAACCCGAGGCGGCGATCGACGCGATCCATTCGTCACCCGTCCACCGGCGCCAGGCCGAGTAGGGCCGGGTGCGCTCGGGGCGGGGCGCATCGTCGTCGGCGAACGTCGCGATCGCGCCGTAGACGAGCCCGACACGAGAGTGCCGTTGCATGAGCGACACCGCGCGGCCGAGCGCTCCGGGAGCGATGACATCGTCGGCCGAGACGAGCGAGACGAATTCGGTGTCGACGGCGGCGAGGCCGTCGTTGTACGTGGCGATGTGCCCCCGGTTGGTCTCGTGGACGATCGCGCGCACCCGCGGTTCGCGCCGGGCCAGCCGCGCGGCGACCTCGCCCGACCCGTCGGGCGAGGCGTCGTCGACGATGATCACCTGAGCATCGACCCCGGGCTGCGTCAGCACACTGTCGACGGCGCTCTCGAGGTAGTGCCCGTAGCGGTAGCAGGGGATCACGACCGTGACGGTCGCGCCCCGGCGCGGGCGGCGGGGAACCGACAGCCGCATCATCGCCGCACGCTCGCCGTCGACGGGTCGAGGGCCCGGGCGGGGACACCGGCCCAGGTCTCTGCGGCCGGGACGTCGGAGAGGACGACGGCGCCCATCCCCACCGTCGCGGACGAGCCGATGCGAACCCCCTGGCGCACCGAGGCGTTCATGCCGATGTAGGCGCGTTCGCCGACGGTCACACCCCCGCCGAGAGTGACCCCGGCGGCGAGGGTGACGACGTCGCCGAGGACGTCGTCGTGAGTGACGATGCAGCCGGGCATGAGCACGACGTGGGCGCCGATGCGCACATGCGCGGTGACCACCACGCCGTCGAGGACGATCGTCCCGGGTGCCACATCGCTCGTGCGGCCGATCCGCGACGACGGGGCGAGGAAGGTCGCGTACCGCTCTTCGCCGACCCCGGCGCGCGCGAGGCGTGCCACGACGTCTGCGCGCGCGCCGCTCGGACCGACGCAGACGAGCAGGCGTTCGCTGCGACCGGATGCCGCCTCGATCGGTCCGAGCACGGGCACCCCGTCGAGGGTCGTGCCGTGGCGGGCGGGATCGTCGTCGAGGATGCCGGCGACGCCGGTCATCCCCGCGGCGAGCACCTCACGGGCGAGTCCACTCGCCCCGAGGAGGAGCACTCCGCCGCTCATGAGACGACGACCGCAGGGTCGCGGAGCACTGCGATGACGCGGTCCTGATCGGCATCCGACAGCGTCTGGTACACCGGCAGGATCAGCGTGCCGTCGGTGACCCGCTCGGTTGCGGGCAGCCCGCCCGCGGGCACGAGGTGCCGGTAGGGCGCCTGGCGGTGCGCGGCCATGATGCCCCGCCTCGCGGAGATGTCGGCGGCCGCGAGGGCCTCGAGCAGGCCGTCGCGGTCGGTCGGGTACTCCTCGAGCACCTCGACCCAGAACGACTGCACGTTGCTCGTTCCCCAGGCGGGGTCGACGACCGCCCGAAGACCGGGGATGCCGCGGAGCGCCGCCCGGTAGCGGTCGGCGATCTCGCGCCTCCGGCGAACGATCTCGGGCAGGCGACCGAGCTGGACGAGCCCGACCGCGGCCTGGAGATCGGTCATCCGGAAGTTGTAGCCGACCTCCTCGTAGACCTCGGCGGGCGGGAGCACCGATCCGTGCCGGTCGGCCGCCGACACGCTCATCGCGTGTTCGCGGAGGCGGCGAGCGCGCGTGGCCCAGGCGCTGTGCGAGGTGGTGAGCATGCCGCCTTCTCCCGTGGTGAGGAGCTTGCGGGGGTGGAACGACCATGCGGCGATCTCGGCCCCGGCGCCGACGGGCCGGCCTTTGTAGGTCGATCCGGCGCCGCAGGCGGCATCCTCGATCACGACGATGCCGCGCGGGTCGGTCACCGCGCGGATCGCGTCGAGGTCGACGGGCACGCCGCCCTGGTCGACGACGATGACGGCGGTCGTTGTGGGGGTGAGCGCCCGCTCCACCGAGGCGGCGGTGACGTTGCCGGTGATCGGGTCGACGTCGGCGAACACCGGGTGACCGCCGACGTAGCGCACGGCGTTG
Source organism: Microbacterium sp. Ld4 (assembly GCF_045066555.1). NCBI lineage: Bacteria > Bacillati > Actinomycetota > Actinomycetes > Micrococcales > Microbacteriaceae > Microbacterium > Microbacterium sp. Ld4. The sequence goes on from NZ_JBISHE010000005.1 coordinate 203,019, forward strand.
GTCGTCGCCACGAACGACAGCGACGGGATGACGACCTCCTCGCCCGGCTGCACGCCGGCCACGATGAGTGCGAGGTGGAGGGCGGTCGTGCAGCTCGTGGTCGCGACGGCGTGGGCGGCGTCCATCGCCTCGGCGAACTGCTTCTCGAACAGTGCGACCCGAGGCCCCTGCGCGACCCACCCGCTCGCGATGACGTCGGCGACGGCGTCAGCCTCCTCCTGGCCGAGCCAGGGGACCATGACGTTGATGCGCTCGCTCATCGGGCCACCGCCACTCGCCCGGTGGAGATCTCCTCGCGAAGCGGCTGCCACCATGCGACGAGCCGGCGGAGCCCGTCGTCGATGCCGATCTGCGCCTCGAACCCGAGGTCGTCACGGGCGGCACGCGTGTCGGCCAGTCGGCGGACGACGCCGTTCACGGCGCGCTCGGGGCCATGCGCGACCGGAAGGTCCGATCCCATGACCCGCAGAAGTGCCTGCGCGAGCTCGAGGAGGCTGGTCTCGGTGCCGCTCGCGACGTTGTAGGTGCCGTCGACGATGTCGCTGCGGGCGGCGAGCACGTTCGCCCGGGCGATGTCGGGCACGCACACGAAGTCCATCGTCTGGAGGCCGTCGCCGAAGATGAGCGGCGGCTCGCCGTCGGCGATGCGCTCCATCCAGCGCACCAGCACCTCGGTGTAGAGCCCGTGCACGTCCATGCGGGGCCCGTAGACGTTGAAGTAGCGGAGCAGGACGTAGTCGAGCCCCTGCATCGCCCGGAAGCTGCGGACGAGTCCCTCGTTGAAGGTCTTCGCCGCGCCATAGAGCGTGTCGTTGTTCTCGTGGTGGTGGCGCTCGGTGGTGGGGAACTCCTCCGCCATCCCGTAGACCGACGCACTGGATGCCGCGATGAGCTTGCCCACCCGGTGTCGCGCCGCCGACTCGACCACGTTGAACGTGCCGTCGACGAGCACCTCGAGGGCGAGCCGCGGCTCTTCGGCGCACTGCGTGATGCGGATCGCCGCCTGGTGGAACACGACGTCCTTCTCGGCGACCAGGTCGTCGACGAGGCGGGCGTCGCGAATGTCGCCCTCGATCAGCTGCACGCGACCGCTCGAGAGGGCGTCGTCGAGGTTCGCCTGACGGCCTCGGACGAGATTGTCGAGCACGTCGACCGCCGCGACCCCCTCATCGAGCAGAGCATCGACCAGCGTGGACCCGATCGTGCCCGCCCCACCGGTGACGAGGACGCGGGCCCCTTCGAGCCGGGTCACGCCGCCAGCTCCTCGTTCGCACGTGCACCCGTCACGGGGAACGGTGCACCGAAGGCCCGAAGGCTTCCGGCCGCGGCATCGAGGACGGAGAGCACCCGGAGGCCGGCTGCGCCGCTCGTGCGCGAGGCGCGCTGCTCGCGGATCGCCGCCGCGAACTCGGTGACGACGGCGCCGAGCGCTTCACGCTCTTCGAGGGCCGGCGCCCAGGTGTCGCCGAGCCGGTAGGAGATGTTCGCCGCACGCCGGTCGCTCGCCGTCGCCGAGGAGACCGTCTGCACGTCGACACCCCGGTCGTACACGCTGAGGCGCTGCTGCGGGTTCAGGTCGTCCCAGACGAGGGTGCGACGGGTGCCGCCGATGACCATGCGCCGGATCTTGGTCGGGCTGAGCCAGTTCACGTGGACGTGGGCCATCGCGCCGCCTTCGAGCGGCATCGCCAGGTAACCGACGCAGGCCTTTCCGGTGCCGAGCGGGTCGGAGCCGTGGGCGGAGACCGAGGTCGCCGAGAGCCCGCCCGGGAGGACGAAGTCCATGATCGACAGATCGTGCGGTGCGAGGTCCCAGAACACGTCGACGTCGGGCTGCACGAGCCCGAGGTTGATGCGCACGCTGTCGACGAAGAGGATGTCACCGAGCGCCCCGTCAGCGATGAGCTCGCGCATCTTCAGCACGGCAGGCGTGTAGCAGTAGGTGTGGTCGGCCATCAGCACGAGTCCCCGCTCGTGTGCGCGCTGCACCATCTCCCCTCCCCGCTCATGCGTGTCGGCGAGGGGCTTTTCGACCATGACGTGCTTGCCCGCATCGAGCGCCGCCATGACGATCGCGTGATGCGTGCGCGCCGGTGTCGCGATCGCGACGGCGTCGATCGACGGATCGGCCAGCACCGCGGTGAGGTCGGCGGTGGCCGGCGCTCCCCCGACGCCGTCCGCGACGCGGCGAGCGCGATCGATGTCCAGGTCGCAGATCGCTGCGAGATTCCATTCCTTGCTCGCCCGCAGATTGCGCGCGAGGTTCGGTCCCCAATATCCGGCGCCGATGACAGCGACGTTCAACCGTCCATTCACGGTGTACTCCCCCAAGTTCCCCAAGTGTTCTTCTGTGTGGTGCGGCCGGTGCCGCTAACTGGATGGCGTGAACGACACGTCCACCCAGTAGTTGTGCGACGAGGTGTTCCCCGGAAAACCTCGCGAGTAGGTGTAGGCGCTGCCGTTCGCGGGCAGCGCGAAGGGCCCGACGACGGTCGGTTCGGCGAGCGCGCCGATGTCCACGGCGTATCGCCCCGTCGTGCTGTGGAGCCCGACGCGGTATTCGGAACCGGCGACGAGCCGGATGGGGTCCGGGAGCGTGACACTCTGCCATCCCTCCGCGGTCGCATCGGTGACCGGGATCTCCGCGAGCTTCTGCTCGTCGGGACCCCACAGGTAGACCGTGTGGTCGCCGGTCGCGGCGGACCCCTTGTAGAAGCGGATGCCGGTGGCATCCCCCGTCTGATCGACGCTGAACCGCGTCGCGACCTGCACGCCCTCCGGGTCGTTCCAGAACGGATGCTGCGGGCTGCCCACGCCGAAGATCGTCGTCGCCTGCCGGACCGGCGGCTCGGTGATCGTGGTGAAGGACCAGGTCGCCTCGGCGGGCGTCTGCCCCGGTACGGCGACGACGGCAGTGTACCGGCTCGACCAGGCGAGCGGCTCATCGGGCGTGAAGACGACCGTGCGCGTGGCGGCGTCGAACACCGACGCTCCGGCGAGCGCTCCGCCGGGGCCGGTCATGACGAGGGCGGCGTCGTCGACGGCGGCCAACAGCCGCGCGCTCACCGTGGCGGTCGGGGCGACGTCCACGTCACCGGGCGCAGGCGTCTTCTCGACGACACGGAGATCGGTCGCGGCGGGAGTGGTCTGCGGGTCGGGCCCGCCAGGGGTCGGCGTGGGCGTCGGCGCGACCTCGGGGCTCGGCGTGGGCTCAGGCGTCGGCGTCACCTCGGGCGTCGGGGTCGGCGTCGGCGTCGGCGTCGGCTCAGGCATCGGAGTCGGCTCAGGCGTCGGCGTCGGCGTCGGCTCAGGCGTCGGCATCGGCTCAGGCGTCGGCGTCGGCTCAGGCATCGGAGTCGGCGTCGGCTCAGGCGTCGGCGTGGGTTCGGGTGTCGGCGTCGGAGTCGGCGAGACCTCCGGGGTCGGGCTCGGCGCCGCGGCGCCGAACGTGACCTCGGCGTCGACGAAGTACGAGGTCGACCGCCAGGACTGCGTGGGACGCTGGCCGTCGGCGCCGTAGGCGAACCGCCCGTTCTCGCCGCCGGGAGCGGCGAGGTGGCCGTTCTCGACGGGCGCCGCGAAGTACCCGGCCGCCGAGGAGTATCCGCCGACCGGGGCGAAGTATGAGACCGCGTAGGTCTGGCCGGGCACCAGCTCGACGGGAACCGACAGCGGCGCGCTCTGCCAGCCGCTCGCCGTCTCGTTCGCGAAGGTGACGCGTGCGAGCTCGGTGCCGTCCGGCCCCCACAGCCGGCCGACGTGGGTTCCGGTGTTGCCCGGTCCCTTGTAGAAGCGGATCGCGGTCGCGTGACCTCGGTACGCGACCGTGAATGCCGTGCCGACCGTCACGGGACCGTCGTCGGCGGTGGCCGGAACCGCAGGGATCTCCGCCCCGAAGAGCGTCTGCACGACGCCTTCCAGCTCGGGCGGCACCGTGGTGAACTCCCAGCTGTCGAGGATCTGACCAGCCAGCCGCACGGTGGCCCGATACGTCGTCGCGCGGGCGAGAGGCGCGTCGGGGGCGAACGAGACGGTCGTCGTCGCGGCATCGTACGAGCTCGTCCCGGCCACCGCGGATCCGCTGCGGCGCAGGTCGATCGTCGGCGCCGGGGCGTCGGCGCTCAAGGTGGCGCGAATGGCGCCGTCAACAGGGGCATCCGTACCGGAGGGCGACCGCGACTCGATCACGAGGGGCGGCTGCTCGGCCGTTCCGAGTGCGACGTCCACGTCGACGAAGTAGTTCGTGGCGTTCCACGACGAGACGGGCATCGCATCGCCCGCGCCGATCCGGAAGACCCCGTTGCCCGGCGCTCCCGCCGTCAGCGGGCCGCTCGACCGCGGCGACGAGAAGCCCCCGGCCGCGTAGGAGTAGCGCCCCTGCGGCGAGAAGTACGACACGGTGTAGGTGCGGCCGGGCACGAGGTCGACGGGGATCGACAGCTGCGCACGCTGCCACCCGGACGTCGTCTCGTTGCGGAACGTGACGCTCGTGAGCTCCTCGCCGTCCGGACCCCAGAGGCTCCCGGTGTGGGTGCCGGTGTCCCCGGTTGCTTTGAAGAAGCGGATGCCGGTGACTCGGGCCGCCGCCGAGGTGGAGAACGACATCCCCAGTTCCAGCGCGGTGCCCTCGTCGGCGGCCCGGACGGTCGACGGGGTCGCGTCGCCGAAGAAGGTCACCGTGGCGGGCAGAGTGGGATCCTCGGCGGTCCGGAACGCCCAGGTGCGCCGCGCGGCCGTTCCGGAGTCGGAGGTCGCACCCGTCACGGCGACGACGATGTCCGCGGCGTACGGCAGAGCCGCGTCAGGCGTGAAGGTCGCGGTCCGTGCATCCGCCGACAGTGACACCGCACCCGCGATGGCGTTGCCGCCGGCACGGAGGAGGAATTCGGGCTCCTTGACGAGGGGCTCCGCGAAGGTCGCCGACACCGCGGTCGCGGCGTCGACGCCGGTCGCCCCGGGAGCAGGCGTCACGGAGACGAGGGCGGGACCGGCGCTCGTGCGTTCGAAGACGGGGGTGACGAAATAGCTGGACGTCGACCGCTGCGAGGGGTAGCCCGCGCCGTAGGTGAACGATCCGCCCTGTGCCGGCACCGAGATCGGCCCTCGTGAGACCGGGCCCGCGAAGGCGCCGGGCGTCACGGAGTACCCGCCGGACGGGGCGCGGTACGCGATCACGTAGGCGGAGCCCGGGGTGACGGCGATCGGCGCGTCGAAGACGGCGGTCTGCCACCCGGATGCCGTCTCGTCGCTGAAGGTGACGCGAGCCAGTTCCTTCTGGTCGGGGCCCCAAAGCGTTCCGACGTGCGTGCCGATGTTCGCCGCCCCCTTGTAGAAGCGGAGGCCGGTGATGAATCCCGCGTCGGACACGCGGAACTCGGTGCCCACCGTCACCGGAGAGGTGTCTCCTGCAGACGCGATCGAGGGCACATCCGCGTCGCCGTACAGCGAGCACGGGCAGACGGTGTCAGGGTCGATCAGCGCGGCCGTGGTGAACGTCCACTCGCCCGGTTCGAAGGCGGCGTCGCCGACGGCGTCGGCGCTCACCGACACCGTGTACACGGTCTCGGGGGCGAGCTCTGCGGTGGGAGCGAACCGGAGCCGGCGCGAAGACTCGTCGTACGAGAAGGTGCCGTCGACGGCGACGCCCCCCGCGGCGGTCACGGTCGCCGCCACCGACGACGCGAACACCGGTTGCGTGAAGGTCGCGGAGATCGCGGTGTCGCGCGCCACGCGCGTGGCGCCCGCGGCAGGCGTCTGGGCTGACAGGCGCACGGGCGAGGTCGCGGCGGAATCGAACGAGATGTCGACGAAGTAGGTGGAGTCGCGGTGCGACTGCGTCGGCAGCGCACCGGGGAACCCGTAGACCCCCGGCGAGGCCGATCCGGTTCCGGGGGCGAGCTGCAGCGGCGTCGACGTGCGTGCGCGGTAGGGCCAGGTGTACTGCTCGTAGGCGTAGCCACCCTGCGGCGCCGTGTACGAGACCGTGTACTGACGGCCGGCGACGAGATCGACCCCGGCGTCGAAGCGCGCCGACTGCCATCCGGTCGCGGTCTCGTCGGCGAACGTGACCGTTGCGAGCCGCTCACCCCGCGCCGACCACAGCGACCCCGTGTGGGTGCCGCGGTTGCCGGGACCCTTGTAGAAGCGGACGCCGGTGGCCACGCCGTCGACGCTCGCGGTGAAGCGCATTCCAAGTTCGATCGGCTGGGTGTCGGTGACGCTGGCGATCTCGGGCACGGTGCCTCCGAAGACCGACGCCGACCCCGTCACCGTGACGTCGCGTCGCGCGCCGGTGGCCGAGAAGTTCGCGCTGTCGTCGATCGCGCGGGCGATGATCGTGGCGGAGCCGAGCCCCTGCTGCACGTAGCGGTACGACCAGGAGGAGGTGCCGGTGGCCGCGAACCAGGAGCGTCCGCCGTCGGTCGAGACCTCGACGCCGGCGACGACGCCGGCGTCGTCGGAAGCGGTGCCGGTGACCGTCACCACGTCGCCGTGGGCGATCGTCGCGTCGGCCGCCGGCGACGTGATCGTCGTGGTCGGAGCCTCATCGTCGTCGCTCGCGGCGGCTCGGACGAGGCCCGTCATGAGAGAGCCGGGCTGAGCGCCCATGTCGGCGAGCAGATTGACCTGAGCCTGCTGCATCCGCCGGTCGGCGGCGGCGCCGTTGCCGTCGTGGGTCTCGTCGAGACCCCACCCCCACTGCACGCTGCCCGCGGAGAAGACCAGCGCATCGCTGGCGGCGCGGTAGAGGGTGAGGTGATGGCGAGTGGTGCCCTCCACGACCGTGTTGCCGTAGTCGGTCAGGTACTCGGGCGTCGGGCCGAACGTCGTCGAGAGGCGGATGAGCCCGGGCGGGCTGAAGCCGTTCTCCATCACCTCGTCGGACTCGTACCCGACGGTGTGCGGCGCGAGCGGGGTCGACGAGCCCGCGGGCATGTCGCTCAGCCCGGTGCTCCGCCACAGGCGCATCTGCGCCTCATCGCTCGAGACGGTGACGGGCAGGTCGCTGTGATTGGCGACGTAGATCGTGCCGGTGAGCGCGTTCTCCGGCGAGTGGCCACCCTGGCCCGCGTCCGCGAACCGCGGATCGCGCCAGGTTCCCGTCCACTCCTTGGCAGGATCGATCTTCGCGTCGTCCCAGGTCTCCTTGTACGACACGAGCGTGCGGTGGTCGGTGCGCGACGCGTCGGCCGACGGCTCCCACCGCGTGCGCCAGTACATCTCGTTGCCCGACAGGAACTGCAGGTTCACTCCGGCGTCGCGCGCGGCCTCCACATTGCGGCGCTGCGCTCCCGACCAGTACTCGTCGTGCCCGACCGAGAGGAACACCTCGTGGTTGAGCAGTTCCCCGCCGCGCCGGTCGGTGTCGACGCCCGCGAGGTAGCTGACGTCGTAGCCGTTGCGCTCCATGAACCGGACGGTGGCGTACTCGGAGCTGAAGTAGAAGTCGCGGGCGGTCACGCCCTGACGGGTCGCGAAGGGGCGGTTGTAGCTGATCTTGTAGGCGCGCCCGTTGGCGGCACCCTGGTAGAAATCGGAGCCGCCGTACGAGTTGTACGCCTGCCAGCTGCTGTCGGAGGTCTGGAAGAGCACGTCCGACGTGTTGCCGTCGTTTCGGACGATGAAGATGATGTGGCTCTGCCCGCCGGTGTCGGTGCGGGCGAGCGAGGCGATGTACACGCCCGACACGGCGGTGCTCGGCACGTCCCACGTCGCCGAGACGTCCCAGGTGCCGCAGTCGTACAGCTCGGTCTCGGTGTCGGAGATGCACTCGGGCTGAACCTGCGGGAGGGATGCCGACGGGTCGACCTCGGCGATGTGACGGGCGCCGAGCCCCTGGTACCAGCCGGTGCGGTAGATGTCGATCGTGTAGTCCGCGGCGTCCGTGTCGATCTTGAAGTCGATGGCCGACCCCGCGTTGACGCTGATGTCGGTCGCGAATCCCTGGATGGTGGGGTCGCCCGCGCCCGAGACGTCCCACACCCGCGGATCGGTGCCCTCCTGGCGGTTCTCGCAGACGATCGGGTTCACGTCGGCGCCGCACGGGCTCGACGCCTGCGCGGCCGGCGCGGGCACAGTGGCGACGAGGGTTCCCGCGACGATCGCGACGAACGCCAGGAGGGCGCTCCATCGAAGCCGTCGGCGCTGCCGTGTCTCGGGGCGGATCATGCGCGGGTGCTCCCAGCGTGGCGGGCGACGGTGGCCTTCGGGCGCGTCGTCAGGTGGTGGGCCAGACGCACGGCGAGCGCGGCGGCGAAGAAGGTCGGGTTGGCCTCGGCCGACGTGGTGAGCACGCTGCTCGAGGCGATGAAGAGGTTCTCGGTGCCGTGGACGCGGCACTCGGCGTCGACGACCCCCTGGGCGGGGTCGTCGCTCATGCGGGTGGTGCCGATGCTGTGGAATCCGTCGGTCGTCTGCTCCCAGGCAAGGGCGCGGATGCCGGCTGCGTCAGGGGCCGCGTACTCGAGCCGGCCGAGGCCCGCCCGGCGCAGTTCGGCGTCGAGCAGTTCGTGGCAGCGGAGCAGCGAATCGACGTCGGCCTCGAGGTAGCGGTAGTCGACGCGGAGCACGTCGCCTCCGGCGGCGTCGCGGACGAGGGTGACCCGGCTGTCCGGGTTCGGCAGCTGCTCACCGTGATAGTGGAGCGCGTACCGTCCGCCCGCGTTGCGCAGGAGGAACCCGGGCTTGCGGACGCGTGACAGGTAGCGCCGCCCGATGATGTCGACGACGTCCGCGGCGGCGCGCCACGGTGCGCGGACGATGTTGCCGATGTGCGCTCGCAGGCGGTACGGGCGCGGTCCGACGTGGCGGAGGCGGATGCCCTCGGCGAGGATCGCGCGACCGATCGGCGGGATCGCGATACCGAGGAAGACCGCCGACAGGGTCGCGTTGCGGTGCTCGGCCTCGTAGAACGCCGGGTTGTCGAGGTAGAAGCTCGTGTTGAGCAGCCGGTGACGGCGCTGAGCGGCCTCATCGAGCGTGAAACGACGGCGGACGTAGGTGTCGACGGCGTCGCGGACGAAGTCGAGGTCGGCCGCCGAGGCCGGGTCGGTGAGCACGATGTCGGCGATGCTGCCGGTGGCGTGGCCCATGTAGTACCGGCCGAGCGGCCCGTCCTGCCCGCCGAAGGCCGACGCGTGGTCGCGCTGCGCCCGCAGGAGCAGTCGGGTGACCTCGAGGCCGCCCATGGCGAGCACGGAGGAGGCGGCGCGGATCGGCATCCGCTCGCCGCCGCGGATGACGGCGAGCTCCGCGACGACACCGTTGTCGCCGGGGAACTCGACGCCGGCGAGTCGGGCACCGAGCAGAGCGGTGACCCGGGGGTGCGCGAGGACGCGCGCACCGAGGCGCGGGCCCAGCTTGGGCCGGCGGGCCCAGCGTTCGAGGTTCGACATGCGGAACTCGTCGAGCCCGGCCCACTCGGGGGCGTCTGAGCGGAACACGGGCGCGCCGCAGTCGAGGTGACGCGCAGCCGCCGCGAAGAAGGGCTCGACGTCGCCCAGTCGGATGGGCCAGTCGCCGCTGCCGGGCACGTAGTCGCGCGGCTCGAGGTCGATCGGCTCGAAGGCGACGCAACGGCCGCCCCACAGCCAGGACGTGCCCCCGACTCCCTGACGGGTCGTGAGCTCGAGCGGCGCGTGGCGCGCGAGGTCGACGATCTCCGTCGACTCCCCCGGCACCGGAACGCTCTCGCGGCGACCCGACCGGTCGTCGCCGGCATCGACGAGCAGCACCCGCGCGCCCGCCTCCGCCGCCTCCATCGCGAGGGCGAGACCGACGGGACCGGCGCCGACCACGCAGATGTCGTATTCGCCCTCGGGGCGCTCATCCGCAGAGAGCACGCTCATGCGAGCACCTCCGCACCCTCGCGGGTCGACGCATCGCGCTCCCAGATCGGTCGCGCGGCGCGGGCGGCCCGGCGCGCACGGCGGCGGGAGACCAGCGTCAGGGCGACGTAGACGACCGCGTCGACGGCATCCTTCGGTGTCCGCACCGATCGCACGAGAGCGCCGGCCCGGGCTCCGGTCGTGGCGGCGATGCCGATCTCGACGTAGCCGCGGCGCTGCCGGGCGAGCACCGCGAGGAGCGCCCCGCTGTCGCGCGGCGTGCTCACCCGCATCGGGTCGGTGTCGACGATGCGCTTCTCGGCGGGCGAGAACTGCGCGTCGAACCACGAGTCGTCGGCCGTGACCGTCGGAAAGGCGTCGAAGCGCTCGTGTCCGAGTTCGTTGGTGGCGTACCCGCCCGCGCCCCAGAGCCGCTCCGGCGGCGCGGGGATGCGGGCCCGGGCGCGGTAGTACGCGCGCACCGGCGCCGTGGCGCCGGTCGTGTCGTAGACGTACGGCGGGCGGGCGGCGAGCACGCCCGGCTCGGCGAGTGCGGCGAAGACCGCGAGCACGGCGCCCGGCGTGATGTCGATGTCGGCGTCGAGGTAGAGCCGCGGCCACAGGGTCGCCGTGCGGTCGCCGAGGTTGAGGCCGGCGGGCTTCGACGCCTCATCGGTCTCGGCCACCCGCACACCCGCGAAGGCCCGGGCCCGGTCGGCGGTATCGTCGCGGCATCCGTTGCACGCCACGATGACCTCCACGCCGCCGAGGGCGGCAAGCGGGGCGAGGGCCGACAGGGTGCGACTGATGACCGCCGCCTCATCGTGCGCCGGAATCACCACGGCGCCGCGAGCGATGACAGAGACCGCCGCGTGCCAGGGCGTGCGTCGCGCATCGCCGCGGTGGCGCGCCACCGAGACGACGGCGCCGTCGATACTGCGCGTCGATTGCGCTGCCGGTCCGGCAGCGATCCCCAAGATCCCCATGCTCATCCCCAAGTGCACGCACACCGAGCAGGAGTGCGAGCTATGAACCGGTGCCGTCGACGATCCCACTCGTCGCCGTTGCGCGTACCTCCCCAGGCATGCGCGGCCGGTGTCCCCGCGGCAATATAAGCAGATCCGGGGCGTCGGCACAATACAATCCCGAACAAACCCGAGGAGTACGCCATGACCGGCACCGCTGCCACCGTCCATCCCTCCGCCGACATCGACGACGACGTCGTCCTGGGCGACGGGACCCGCGTCTGGCATCTCGCCCATGTGCGCGAGGGGGCACGCGTGGGCACGGGGTGCACGATCGGGCGCGGTGCCTACATCGGACCGGGCGTGGTCATGGGCGACTCGTGCAAGGTGCAGAACTCGGCGCTCGTCTACGAGCCGGCGGTGCTCGGAGACGGCGTCTTCGTCGGCCCCGCGGTGGTGTTCACGAACGACGAGTTCCCGCGCGCCGCCAACCTCGACGGCTCACCGAAGAGCGCGGACGACTGGCACGCCGTCGGTGTCACGGTGGGGAGCGGCGCCTCGATCGGCGCCCGGGCGGTCTGCATCGCGCCCGTCCTGATCGGCGCCTATGCGCTGGTCGCCGCGGGCGCCGTCGTGACCCGTGACGTGCCGCCGCACGCCCTCGTCGCCGGTGTCCCCGCGCGGCGCGTCGGGTGGGTCGGGCGGGTGGGCAGGCCGCTCACCCCCGCGGCCGACGGCGACGGATGGACGTGCCCCGAGACCGGCGAGCGCTACGCCCAGGACGGCGACGGGCTCCGTCTCGCCGACTGACTCAGCCCCACCCACCGCACCAGGCCTCGACGCGGGGCTCGCCGGCGAGCAGCTGCACGCCCGGAACGGCGACCACGTCTGACGGGAACAGGTCGTCGCGCCCCCAGCTCTCCGCCCGTGCCCGCGCCCGCTGCGCGGTGACGCGGATCGCGGGAACGCCACCCGCATCCGTCACCGTGCGCACGCCGATGCGCCCGGCCACGGCGGCGTCGACGGCGAGCCGCAGCCCCTCGCCCTCGACCCGCACCGGGCGGAGGATCTCGAGGTGCAGGCGCACCCGGTCGCACCGTCCGGCGCGCGCGGCGAGCTCGGCGGCGTCCACGGGTTCGGCTCCCGGGACGGCCGCGACGACCGAGTCGACGCTGACGAAGCTCTGCCCCGGTGTCGATCCCGGCGGCGGTGTCACCGCGACGTCGACGAACGCGGGACGGATGCCGCGGGGCCGCGATCCCGGCACGGGGATGAGGTCGACGAGGCGCAGGGTCTCGGCGTTGCGCCGGGCCTGGTCGCCGTCCGGGCGACCGGCGGCATCCGGCCCGTCATGCCAGGCCACGGCGCCGGGAACGTGCGCGAACACCGCTCCGCCGAGCCATGCGCGGTACGCCCACTCCCAGTCCTCGCCGCCGTACGAGGTGAAGGATTCGTCGAACCCGCCGACGGCGTCGAACAGGCGGCGGGAGCAGGCGAGCACCGCGCCGATGAGGTGCCGGTAGCTGCGATCGTCGGCGTCGAGCAGGTCGCGCGAGGCGCGGTACTCGCGCGCCAGCCACTCGGGTTCGTCGAGCTCGCGGCCGCCCACCGCCCCGCGGATGTCGGCCGTGGGAGCGACCCCGGAGAGGTCGGCGTGGCGGCGGCGTCCGACGGTCACCGCGTCGGGCGCGAGGGACGGCAGCCGGGTCAGTTCGCAGACGAACCCGGGCTCGGGCGTCGTGTCGGCGTCGAGGAAGACGAGCACGTCGCCCGTCGCGCTCCGCACCCCGAGGTTGCGTGCCGCCGCGAGCCGGAACCCCTGATCGGGCTGCACGACGAGGCGGACGCCCGGCGGCACCCTCGGGGCCTTCGCCGACCCGTCGTCGACGACGATGACCTCGAGCTCGCCGCTCGGAACGCGCTGAGCGGCGAGCGCGGCCAACGTCCGCGCGAGCTGATCCGGCTGCTCGTAGTGCGCCACGATCACCGAGACGCGGGTCGCCGGATCGCCCGGCACCCCGTCGAGGAGGTCCCAGCTGTTGCCGGGCAGAGCGATGCCGCTCATGCGGCGGCCCACCAGGCGAGGTGCGCGGCGGCGACGTCGTCGAGTGTGGGAGCGAGCGAGGCGCCCGAGGAGAGGCGGGTGAGCGACGGATCGGCCCAGGCCTCCGCGAGCCGGGCGGGGAGGGCGCCGGGCTCGTAGCGGAGGAGCGTTCCGGGTCGCAGAGCGTCCATCTCCGCGGCGTAACGCGACTCGACCACGAGGGGGCGGCGGCCCGCCTCGACCCAGTCGAGCATCGAGCGCGACGCCGACACGTGCTCGTGCGCAGCGAGGGGGATCCCTTCGCCGGCGAGCTCGCGGGCGAAGTCGTCGTCGGCGAGGAAGCCCGTCACCTCGACGTCCACGCCGCGCTCGGCCGCGCCGCGCGCGAGCTCCACGACATCGTCCTCATGCCCCCGTGACGGTGCGCCGAGGGCCCGCACCACGACGCGGCCGACCGGCGTGCCGCGTGCGGCGAGGAGGGCGGCGGCGTCTGCCGCCGCGCGGACGGCGGGGCCGTGACCCTTGCCCGGATAGATGAACCCCGCGATCAGCACGCGAAGGTCCCGCGCGCCCTCCGGCGACCGGTCGCCGGCCGAGGGCGACGGGGCAGCGGTCCGCGCCCCGAGCGCGATGGCGTGGGGTGCGGGCAGTCCGGCCAGGAACTCGGCCCACAGCAGCTGCTCATGCCTGCTGTTCACGACGACACCCTCCGCGGCGACCGCCATCCGGCGGTAGGCGCCCCGGCGGCGCTCGAACATCGTGCCGTCCGAGGTCTGCGGCACGTCGTGGAAGGTCAGCGTCAGGCGCGTGGCGGCGGCCCAGCGCTCGATCGTCGACGCGGCATCCTCGGGCGTCGACCCGAAGAGGCGATCGGTCACGTGGACGTGAACGCGGTCGGACTCGGCGATCGCGGGCTCGGCGTCGGCGACGGTCGGCGCGGCGACGGTGCGGGTGCGGGGATCGAGGGCTGCCACGGCGGATGCCACGTCGGCACCGTACCGGCGCACACCATGCCCGTCGGGTCCGAGCAGAAGGAGAAGGGGAGGCGGGGTCACTCGGCTCATCGTTACCGCCCGGCTCGGCTGCGGTCAAGCCCCCCGACCCGGGCGGATATCGAGCCTACGGTCGGGGCGGCGGCATCCGTCCAGAGAACCGGTGGCAGTCGCTTCCGGAGTTCCCGCCGGGCCGGAGCATCCGCCACCGAATCGAAAGGAGCGCCGTGGGAACGAGCACGTCATCGACCGTCATCGACGCCGCGGCCCTGCCCGACGCGATCACGATCATCTCCGTCCCCGCCGCACACCCGTACATCCGTCAGATCACCGCCGACCCGGGCGTGACCGTCCTGCCCGACCCACCCGTCGCGGGTGCGGCACCGGGAGTCTGGTGGCCGCCCGCAGCGCTCGACCCCGGCTGGATCGCGTCGCACCGCGCCGACGCCGACCTCCTCCACATCCACTTCGGCACCGAGTCGTTCGCCCCCGGTCACCTGACGGCCTGCATCGCCGCCGCTCACGAGGCGGGCTGGCCGGTCGTCTTCACGATGCACGACCTCGACCACCCTCAGCTCCGCGACAGCAGCGCGTACCTCGGTCAGGTGGCTGAGCTGGTCGGCGGCGCCGACGCGGTCACGACGCTGACGCCGGGCGCTGCGGCGGAGGTGGCGCGTCGCTTCGGCCGGGACGCCGTCGTCATCCCGCATCCGTCCGTTCTCGCGCGCGACGCGGTCGTGGCGCCGACGCCGGAATCCCCGGCCGTGCGGGTCGGCGTGCACCTGAAGGACCTCCGCCCGAACGTCGACGGACCGGCGACGGTGCGGGCGCTGGCCGGCGCCCTCGACCTCCTTCACCGCGACGGCTTCGATGTGCGGGCCGAGGTGCGCCTCCACCCGGCGGTCCGCGACGACGACGCGCGCGCGGAGGTCCGGCGCCTCGCCGCGCGCAGCGAGCAGATCACGCTCGTCGAGCACGAGCGCCTCACCGACGACGGGCTCGTGGGCGCCCTCTCGACGATCGACATCGCGGTGCTGCCCTACCGTCACGGCACGCACTCGGGCTGGCTCGAGCTGTGCTGGGACCTCGCGCTCCCGGTCGCCGCTCCGCAGGTGGGCTTCTACGCCGAGCAGCACGACGACGGCTCGGTCGCGACCTTCACGCCGGGTGACGCGGGATCGCTCGCCTCGGCGCTCCGCGCCCTGCTGCCCGCAGGGGCCGCCGCATCCGACCGCACTGCGACGATCGTGCGTCGACGCGCGTCCCGTTCGCAGACGGATGCCGTCGCCGCGGCGCGTCACGCCGAGCTCTACCGCCGACTGATCGCCGAGCGTCGCGCATGAGGGGCGCCGCTCCGCTCCGCATCGTGGTGATCGCGCCCCTGCGGTTCCCGATCCGCCGACCGCACGCGGGCGGGCTCGAATCCGCCGTCTGGGCCGAGGTCGAGGCCCTGCGCTCGCGCGGTCACGACGTCACCTTCATCGCCCCGCTCGGCTCCGACTTCCTCGGCGACGACGCGGTCTTCCACCTGCCCCGCCTGACGTGGCCCCAGGGCGCGACGTCGTCGGACGACACCTGGCCCGAGAGCTACCACTCCTCCAGCGCCCCGGCTCTCGGCCGCGCCCTCGATGCGATCGCCGCCCACCCCGAGCGCTTCGACGTCATCTCGAACCATTGCCTGCACCCCCTGCCGCTCCAGCGCGCGGCGACGCTGGGCGTGCCGATGGTGACGACCCTGCACACACCCGTCGACGAGGAGTTCGTCTCCGCGCATCGCGCGGCCGGCGACCGCGGCTCGGTGTTCCTCTCGGTCAGCGACCACACGCGCCGCGAATGGTCTGCCGCGGGCGTGCCCTCCGACCTTCTGCCGAACGGCGTCGACCCCGCGGCCTGGCCCCTGGGTCCCGGCGGCGACGGACTCGTCTGGTTCGGGCGCATCGTCCCCGAGAAGGCGCCGCACCTCGCCGTCGAGGTCGCGCGGCGCCTCGGCCGGCCGCTCACGATCGCGGGCCGTGTCGGCGACCGACGGTATGCCGAACGCGTGTTGCAGCCCCTGCTCGGGCATGGCGTCGCGCACGTCGGACCGCTCGGCCCGGCCGATCTCGCCCGGCTCGTCGGCAGCAGTGCTCTCGCCCTCGCGACACCCGCGTGGGCCGAGCCGTTCGGCCTCGTCGGACCCGAGGCGCTGATGTGTGGAACCCCGGTGGTCGGGTTCGCCGTCGGCGGGGTGCCCGAGGTCGCCGCCGGCGTCGTCGGGATGGACCTCGTCGCCGCGGGCGACCTCGACGCCATGACCCGGCAGGCCCGCGTCACGCTCACGCACGGGGCCGACCCGGAGTTCCGCCGCATGGTGCGTGCCGGAGCGGTCCGCCGCTTCGCCCTCGACTCCCGCATCGACGCGCTCGAGGCCGTCTTCGCCGGGCTGCGGCCCCTCTCCGAAGACAGCCTGAGCGCATGACCCGCATCGGCTGGTACGTCCACCATCACGGCCGCGGGCATCTCACCCGCCTCGCGGCCGTCGCTCCCCATCTCGACGCCGACATCGACTGCTTCAGCAGCCTCCCGGCTCCCGACGATCTGCCGCCCCGGTGCACGTGGACCCTCCTCCCCCGCGACGACGACGCCCGCGCGGGCGCTGCTCCTCCGACCCAGGCCGACCCGACGGCGAACGGCCTGCTGCACTGGGCCCCGCTCCGGCATCCCGGTCATCGTGAACGTCTTGCGGCGATCGTCGCCGCGACCTCCACGCGACCCTTCGACGCCTTCGTGATCGACGTGTCGGTCGAGGTGACGCTCCTGATGCGCCTGCTCGGTGTGCCGACAGTCCTGTTCACGCAGCCCGGCGCTCGCAACGACGAACCGCACCGGCTCGCCTTCACCGCCGCGAGCGCCGTCATCGCCCCGTGGCCCCGGGAGCTCCTCGCGCCCGCCCACCTCACGGAGCTCGGTGATCGGGTGACCTTCACCGGCGGTATCAGCCGGTTCGACGAGCGGATGCCGCCGGCGCCCCCCGCCCGCGCCTCCGACGACGTGCTGCTGCTGGCGGGAGGCGGCGGCGGCAACGTCCGCGCAGGCGACGTCGATGCCGCCGAGCAGGCCACCGGCCTGGCCTGGCGCGTACTCGGGCACCTGAGCGGCGACGGGCTCGATCCCGCCGCACCGCGGCGAGGCGAGTGGCGTGACGACCCGTGGGACGACCTCACGTCCGCAGGCGTCGTCGTCTCGTGGGCGGGACAGAATGCCGTCGCCGACCTGGCGGCTGCAGGGGCCCGGGCCGTGGTCGTCGCGCAGGACCGCCCGTTCGACGAACAGACCGCGACCGCCCGCGCTCTCGGCCGAGCCGGCCTCGCCGTCGCCCTGGAGGGGTGGCCCGCGGCATCCGACTGGCCCGCCCTCATCGACCGCGCCGCAGCGTCGACCCCGGCGTGGGAGCGCTGGGAGGTCACGGGTGCTGCCGGGCGCGCCGCCGATGCCATCGCCGCGGTCGCCGGGGGACGCGGGTGACGCCGCCCGTCGCGGTGGTGAGCCTCTGCTCGGCCGGCCGCGTCGATCACCTCCGGGTGCAGCTGGCAGCCGTCGGCGAGTCGGCCGACGCCCAGCGCATCGTCGTCTGGATCGGCGATGATGCGCCTCCCCCGCTCGAGGCCGAGGTCGTCGTGCGGGTGCCACCGGGCGCTCACGGGCTGCGGCTGGCCGCGGCGCGCAATGCCGGCGCGGCGGCTGCCGTCGCCGCCGGCGCCGAGGTGCTGGTCTTCCTCGATGCCGACTGCGTTCCTGCGCCGGCCCTCATCAGGCGCTACCGGCAGGCCGCCGAGCGGTTCCCCGGCGCGGTGCTGTGCGGCCCGGTGACCTACCTGCCCGAGGGTGTATCGGCATCCGCTCCGGCAGAGCTCAGCCCGGCGCCGCATCCGGCCCGGCCCGTGCCCGCCGACGACGAGGCGCGCGAAGCCACGGCGGCGGAGTATCCGCTGTTCTGGTCGTTGTCGTTCGCCCTGACCCCGTCGACGTGGGCCGCCGCCGCCGGATTCGACGAGGCGTACGAGGGGTACGGCGGGGAGGACACCGATTTCGCCTTCCGGCTGCGAGCCGGCGGCATCCCGCTCGTCTGGACGGGAGGCGCGCACGCGTTCCATCAGCACCACGCGACGTCGTCACCGCCCTGGCAGCATCTCGACGACATCCTCCGCAACGGCGCCCTGTTCGCAGATCGCTGGCACGAATGGCCGATGACCGGCTGGCTCGAGTCGTTCGCGGCGGCAGGGGCGATCGTGCGCGACGGCGACGGGTGGCGCCGTTCGGAGTGACTGTCCGCTCAGGCGGAGATCAGAAGCTCTCGCCGTCCCACGGGGTGGCGGTCTCGTCGTCGTCATCGTGACGCGTCTCGCTCGACGCGCTCGGCGGATGCAGGAGCGCATCGGCCCGCCCGAAGAGGATCATGAGCGACTCCTCGTCATCGATCTCGGGAGCAGGTCCATGGTAGGGCGTCGTGTGGAACTGGCTGGTCGGGCCGATCAGCATCGTCGACGTGGCGACGTCGCCGCGATCGACGATGGGAATGGTCACGAGATCGGACTGCTCGTTCGACGAGAGCGTCTGCGCATAGCGCATCACCGCTTCTGCCACGGCCTCCGTCGTGACGACGGAGGCGTCGGAATAGTGCAGGTTGAGCATGCTTCGATCGTGCTCGACCGCGCGCCTTAGCGGTAAGGGGTCGCGCCCGGGCCGTTCGGCTCTTACACTGCGTCTCGCACGCGCGAGCGGTGACGGATCCTCTCCGGGACCCGTCACCGCGTCGACCGTGGGGTCAGGCGAAGGTGGCCGCGTCGATGACGAAGCGGTACCGCACGTCAGACGTCAGCACCCGCTCGTACGCCTCGTTGATCTGGTCCGCGCCGATGAGCTCGGTCTCGGGGACGATGCCGTGCTCGGCGCAGAAATCGAGCATCTCCTGCGTTTCCCGGATGCCGCCGATCGCCGACCCGGCGAAGCTCCGGCGCGCCGGGATCAGAGCGAACGCCGGCACCGGCAGCGGCTCCGAGGGTGCGCCGACGTTGACGAGGGTGCCGTCGACGGCGAGCAGCGACAGATAGCGGCCGAGGTCGAGCTTCGCGGAGACCGTGTTGATGATGAGGTCGAAGCTGCTGGCGAGCTCGTCGAAGGTGTTGTCGTCGTTCGTGGCGTAGTAGTGGTCGGCGCCGAGGCGAAGGCCGTCCTCCTTCTTCGAGAGCGTCTGCGACAGCACGGTGACGTCGCAGCCCATCGCGTGAGCGATCTTCACGGCCATGTGACCGAGACCGCCCATGCCTACGACGGCGACCTTCGTGTCGGGTCCGGCGCCCCAGTGGTGCAGCGGCGAGTACGTGGTGATGCCCGCGCACAGGAGCGGAGCCACCTTCTCGATGTCGAGTGACTCGGGAACGCGGAGCACGAACTTCTCGTCGACCACGATGGCCTCGGAGTAGCCGCCCTGGGTGATCGTGCCGTCGGCCGGGTCGACACTGGCGTAGGTTCCGATATTGCCCTTGGCGCAGTACTGCTCCTCGCCGCGCTGGCAGTACTCGCACGAGCCGCACGAGTTGACCATGCATCCGACGCCGACGCGGTCGCCGACCTGGTGCGAGGTGACCTCGGAGCCGATCTCGGCGACGTGGCCGACGATCTCGTGGCCGACGACCTGGGGGTACTGGATCTCGCCCCACTCGCCGCGCACGGTGTGGATGTCGGAGTGGCAGATGCCGGCGTAGGCGATGTCGATGCGCACGTCGTGTGCGCCGACCTCGCGGCGCTCGATCGTGAGGGGGACGAGGGGGCCGGTGGCGGAGGTGGCCGCGTAGGCGTTGACAGTAGGCATGTTTCTCCTTGAGCGTGCGTCAGCCTCCATCATCCTCGCCGTCGGCTATGCGACAGCCCGACGGAGCGTCAGCGGGGCAGGATGGTGCGCGTCTGGCGCTCCACCTCGGCGAGGACCGCGTCGACCGAGAGCCCGGCGTTGACCGTGACGGCCATGCTCAGGAACATGATCGACGAGAGCACCCGGGCGAGCGCGGCCGCGGTGGCGGCGTCCATTCGTTCGCGGGAGCCGAGGATGCCGGCGAGGAGATCTTCCGTGCGGCTCGAGAGGGCGAGCGCTTCGCGGTGGTGGGGCTCTTCCGCATCGCCGAAGACCATCTCGCGCAAGTAGGTGCGCCCGTTGTCCACCTGGGTGCGATTGCATTCGACGACGGGCCGCACCACGGCCATGACGGCATCGAGCGTGGTCGCCGCCGCCGCGGAGTCCTGTGTGCCACGCTCGAGCGCCGCCTCGTAGAGGGAGTTCTGCACGAGCAGCAGTAGTTCGCCCTTCGTCTTGGCGTAGAGGAAGAGGGTCCCGGTTCCGATGTCGGCGCGGTCAGCGATCTCCTGCGTCGTGACATCGTCCACGCCGCGCTCGGCGAACAGCGCTGCCGCCGCCGCGGTGATGCGTTCGAGCTTGTCGAGCTTGTTGCGTTCACGGCGACTGAGCGACGGGTTCTCGTTGGCCATGCCGTCTCCTCGGAATGAAATATGAACACGCTCAGTTATGAGGATAGTCAGGAGTGTGCGCGCTCGGAAGTCTCGTCCAGTTTCCCACGCGTCCAGGCTTCCGGCCCGTCCGGTGGAGCGCGACGGCATCCTCTCCCTCAACAGAAAGATCGAACATGCCCTCCCTCTCTGGAGCAGTCGTCCTCGTCACCGGTGCGAACGGCGGCATCGGCACGCACTTCGTCACCGAGGCGCTCGCCCGCGGCGCCGCCAAGGTCTACGCCACGGCCCGCACACCGCGCGCCTGGGACGACGACCGGGTCGTCCCCCTCGCACTCGACGTCGCCGACCCGGCGTCGATCGCCGCGGTCGTCGCCGCGGCCCCCGACGTCACCGTGCTGATCAACAACGCCGGAGTGTCCCCGTCGAGCCCCGGCATCCTGTCGCACAGCGACGAGGAGATCCGCACCAACGTCGAGACCAACTTCCTCGGCCCGCTCTTCCTCACCCGCGCGTTCGCCCCGATCCTGACCCGGGCCGCCGGCGGCACCGTCATCGACATTCACTCCGGCCTCAGCTGGTACGCGGTGGCCGGCATCTACAGTGCGACGAAGGCGGCGCTGTGGTCGGTCACCAACTCGCTGCGCCTCGAACTCGCCCCCGCCGGCGTCCACGTCGTGGGTGTGCACGTCGGCTATGTCGACACCCCGATGGCGGCCGGCGTCGACACCGACAAGCTCGACCCGGCCTCCCTCGTCACCGCCGTCCTCGACGGCGCCGAGTCGGGAGACTACGAGGTGCTCGCCGACGACACGTCGGTCCAGCTGAAGGCCGCGCTCAGCGCTCCGCTCGAAGCCCTCTACCCCCAGCTGGTCCGTTCGGCCGAATAGTCCGCATCGCGACGACGCCCCGACCGGTCACACATCGGTCGGGCGCCGTCGCATGGGCGAGCGCTCGTCAGCGGGTCAGGAAGTCGACCGCGCGGGGAGCGAAGTCGGCGTGGTGCTGGAAGATCCCGCCGTGGCCGGAGTTCGGGTAGATGATCAGCTCGGACCCGGCGATCCGCCGGTGGAGGTCGTCCGAGAGCCGCGAGGGAACCATGCGGTCGTGGTCGCCGTTGGCGATGAGCGTCGGCTGCGTGATGACCGACAGATCCGACGGCGCCGACCGCCCGAACCGCTGGATCGCCTTCAGCTGGGTGCGGAGCGCCCCGATGCTCGCGTTCTCGTCGCGGTCGGTCTTCCGCTCCGCCAGCCGCCGGATGAACGCCTTCCCCGCGCGCGTGCCCTCTGCGTCTCGGGGGAAGAACAGGAACTCCTTGGGGTCCGACCGGGTGAGGGCGGCGCGGAGGATGTCGAGGTAGGTGACCCTCGCGACCTTGTCCATGTCCCTGCCGCCTCGGGGCCCGGTGCCCGTGAGCACCAGGCGGCGCACGAGAGCCGGGTGGGCGACGATCAGGTCCTGGGCGATCATCCCGCCCATCGAGAAGGAGAACACGTCGATCGTGTCGTGCCCGAGCGCGCGGATGAACTCGTACGCGTGGTCGGCGGCCACCTCGATCGTGTCGGCCACCGCCCCGGACGATGCCCCGACGCCCCGCTGATCGAAGGTGATGACGTGGCGGTGCGCGGCGATGGGGTCGACGATCCGGGGGTCCCAGTTGTCGAGCGTGGCCGCGAGGTGCACGAAGAAGACGACGGGGATGCCGCCGCGCGGACCCAGCTCGCGGTAGGCGTACGTCGCCCCGCCTGTCGTCACGGTCTTCGTCGGCGCTGTCGCGTAGGACGTGATGGTCGGTTCCTGCGGCGTGCTGTTCATGTCGTTGCTCCGAGAAGGGTCTGCGAGGGGTGGATGGTCACGGGATGCTGACGACGGCTTTGCCGCGGACGCCGCCGGAAGCAAGCGATGCGACGGCGGCGACGGTGTCGTCGAAGGGGTAGACGGCGCCGACGACCGGACGGATCGCACCGCTGTCGACGAGGGCGGCGATCTGCGCAAGCTGCTCGCCGCTGGCCCGCATCCACAGGAAGCGGTAGTCGACGCCCAGCCGTTTCGCCTGGGCGCGCACCTTGCGACTCAGCGCCGCGATGGCGAGCCGGACGAGCGGATTGAGTCCGGCTTCGCGGGCGAAGGCCGGGGTCGGCGGACCGGCGATCCCGATCGCGATGCCGCCGCGGCGGAGGATGCCGAGGGACTTCTCGAGGTTCGCGCCCCCGAGGCTGTCGAGGACGACGTCGAAGCCGCTGAGCCGCGACGCGAAGTCCTCCGACCGGTAGTCGATGACCTCGTGGGCGCCGAGCGCGCGGACGACGTCGGCGTTCGCGGCGCTGGCCGTCGTCGCGACGTGGGCGCCGAGGTGCGCGGCGAGTTGCACGGCGATCGACCCGACTCCGCCGGCGCCGGCGTGGATGAGCACCTTCTGGCCCGGCTGCACGTCGGCGATCTCGACCAGGGCCTGCCACGCGGTCAGCGCGACGAGGGGAAGCGAACCGGCCTCGGTCATGCTGATCGACGCGGGCCGCCGGGCGACGTCGCGCTCGTCGATCGCGATCCTCTCGGCGAAGGTGCCGATGCGGTGATCGCGGGGACGCGCGTACACCTCATCGCCCGGCCCGAGGCCGCGCACAGCGGAGCCGACACGGATGACGGTGCCCGCCACGTCGTGCCCGAGGGTCATCGGGACCGCGTACGGCAGAATCGCCCTGAACTCACCGGCCCGAATCTTCTCATCGAGCTGGTTCACTCCGGCTGCCTCCACGCGGACGAGGACGTCGCGCTCACCGACGGTCGGCTCGGGCACGTCCGCTTCGCGAAGGGGGGCCTTGTAGGTCGAGAGGACGAAAGCTCTCATGGTCTGCTCCTCGGTTGTTCTCGGGGGTTCACGGCAGCGGTCAGCGGCGCAGGAAGGCGCGCACGGCCGCGACGATCTCGGGGTGGTTCTGGAAGACGACACCTTGCCCCGCATCCGGGAGGACGGTGACGGATGCCGCCGGGAAGACGCGCAGGAGAGCCGACGCGTTCGACGCGGGAACCATGCGGTCACTGTCGCCGTGGAAGACGGTGACGTCTCCGGCGAAGGCGCTGACGGGAGCGGCATCCGCGAGACCCCAGCGGTGCACGGCGGCGAGCTGGGCGCGCAGGACGGTGAGCCCCACCGGCCCGTCCTTCTCCGCAGAACGCTCGCGCAAGCGCGCCCGGTAGGCGGCGGCGGCCCGCCGTCCGACGTCGGAGCGCGTGAAGAAGAGATCGGCCTTCGGGTCGCGTCGGGCCAGGATCGCGCGGGCCGTGCCACCCACCATCACCCGGGTCATACCGACGAGCCGGGGCCCACCCGCGGGCCCCGCGCTGACGAGCACGAGTCGCCGGACGAGGTGGGCGGACGTGCGGACGATCTCCTGCGCGACCATGCCCCCCATCGAGAGGCCGAACAGGTCGACTGTCGCAAGGCCGAGCGCTCGCACGGCGGCGACGGCGTCGTCCGCCATCTCGCGGATCGTCGAGCGCACGCGCCCGGTCGAACGGCCGACTCCCCGATACCCGAGGAGGATGACCCGGCGGCCGGCGGCCAGACCGTCGGCGACACGAGGGTCCCAATCGTCGAGGTTCGCGCCGAGATGGGTGAGGGCGACGAGCGGGATGCCGCTGCCCCGGCCCAGCTCGCGATAGGCGATCCGGGCGCCGTCGACCTCGATGAACCGCGTGGGAGTCTCGGCGAAGGGTGCGCCGGTCGCGTGAGCCATGAGTCTTCTCTCCGGCCCGTTTTCCGAGCCGACTCAATTATGAGCGTGCTCAATAACATTGTCAAGGCGTCCGATATACCCTTGACGCCCAGCCCGGAAACGCCGAAAACCCCTGCATCAGCAGGGGTTTTCATGGCGGTGACGGTGGGATTTGAACCCACGGTAGGGGGTTACCCTACACAACTTTTCGAGAGTTGCACCTTCGGCCGCTCGGACACGTCACCAGCGATCAGTTTACGACACGAGAGCGGATGCCGCGAACCAGGCCGCTCCGGCTCAGGCGCCGGGCTCCCCGTAGAGGTCTCCGAAGACCCGCGAAGGAGCGCCACCCTCGTACGTTCCGTGCTGCGGCCACCCCTCCGGGGAGTCCTCCCACTCCTCCTGCCGCCCTCGAGGGAGCACATCCACGAGGCCGTGGATGTACCCGAGCTGCTCGGTGCCACGGCCGTCCGTGTGCCAGGTCCGGAAGACCGTGTCACCGTCTCGCAAGAAGACGTTCACCGCGAACCCTGCCCCTGCCGGAGCGCCCATGTCGGCGCCGAACGGGCTGTGAGCGGTGGAGTACCACTCCATCCGGTTGCCCACGCGCCGCTTGTAAGCGAGCGCCTCGGCGATCTCGCCCTGGGTCACGACGACGAACCGGGCGTCGTACTGGTCGAGGAACTCCAACCGTGTGAACTGGGCCGTCCAGCTCGTGCAGCCCGGGCACTGCCACGTCTGGCCCGGATGCCACATGTGGCTGTAAACGATGAGCTGCGACCGTTCACCGAACAGGTCCACGAGGCGAACCGGTCCGTCCACGCCCTCCAGCACGTACTCGGGAAGCTCGACCATCGGGAGTCGCCGGCGCTGAGCCGCGACGGCATCCAAGTGCCGGGTGGCCGCCTTCTCCTCCACGCGCAGCGCGTCGAGTTCTCGTTGCCAGGTGGCGGCGTCGACCACAGGAGGAAGGGCGGTGGACATGGCGGCTCCTTCGTTGCATCCGATGAGAGCAGGGTACGCCGCGAGCGGAGATCGAGGGAGGGCCGGGTTCCCCGCGGCGGGCGTACGGTGAGCAGGTGAGCGCACCTCCTCGAGCAGCGCAGCACGGACTCATCGTCGCGATCGCTGCCCTCGCCTCCGCTGTCGCCTTCCTCGACGGGACGGTCGTCAACGTCGCCCTGCCCGCGATCAGCGAGGAGCTCGGCGGCGGCCTGGCCACTCAGCAGTGGACGGTCGACGCCTATCTGCTGACCCTGAGCTCGCTCATCCTCTTCGCCGGGTCGGTCAGCGACGCGTACGGCCGCGTCTTCGTGCTCCGCATCGGGCTCATCGGCTTCGCGATCGCCTCGATCGGCGTGGGCCTGGCCCCCGACCCCGTCATCCTGATCGTCGCCCGCGCACTGCAGGGCGCGGCGGGCGCCTTCCTGGTGCCGAGCTCGCTCGCTCTCATCACCTCGCTGATGAGCGGTCCCGAGCAGTCCCGGGCCATCGGCCAGTGGACCGCGTGGACCACCGGCGCGACCCTCCTCGGCCCGCTCATGGGCGGGGTCTTCGTCGACACGCTGTCGTGGCGTTATGCCTTCCTGGTCAACATCGTCCCGATCGCGGTGACGTTCTTCCTCCTGCGGCGCCTCGAGGGCGCCGATCGCCGACGCGACGATGCGCACATCGACGTGCTCAGCGCGGTCCTGTGCACTCTCGGCCTCGGCGGCATCGTGTTCGCCCTCATCGAGCAGCCGAACCTCGGGTGGTCGCATCCGGCGATCTGGATGCCGCTCGTCGCCGGCATCGTGATGTTCACCGCCTTCCTCCTCCGGCAGCGCACGATCCCGTCGCCGATCCTGCCGCTCGAGATCTTCCGGGTGCGCAACTTCTGGACCGGCAACGTCTCGACGTTCTTCGTCTACGCGGCGCTGTCGCTCAACGGCTTCGTCGTGGGCGTGTACCTGCAGCAGGGAGCGGGCCTGTCCGCGACCCTCGCCGGCCTCGCCAGCCTGCCGATGACGGTCCTGCTCATCCTCCTCAGCTCGCGGGTCGGCACCCTCGTGGCCCGCTGGGGACCGCGCCTGTTCATGACCGTCGGTCCTCTCCTCATGGCCGGAGGCAGCCTGCTGCTGCTCACCGTGACAGCGGAGTTCGACTACCTGACGCAGGTCCTGCCCGCGCTCCTGCTCGTGGGGCTCGGGCTCGCGATGACCGTCTCGCCCCTCACCTCGACGATCCTCGGTGCGATCGGCGGCGAGCGCTCGGGCATCGCCTCGGCGACGAACAACGCGGTCTCGCGCATCGCCGGCCTGATCGTGATCGCCGTGCTCGCGGCGATCGTGGGCGGCTCGCTCGACCTCGACGGCTTCCACCGCGCAGCGATCGTCACCGCCGCGATGCTCGTCGTCGGCGCCGTCGTCGCCTTCCTCGGCATCCGCAATCCCGCCGCCGCAGCCGCGGAATGATATCCACGGCCCGCTGCCTGGCAGGGATCGGATTCGCCTGACACACTGACGGCATGAGCCTCATCGAGAACTCGAAACTCACCGTCGTCGGCGCGGGCGCTGTCGGATCCAGCGTCGCCTACGCCGCCCTCATCCGCGGATCGGCACGCCACGTGGCACTGTACGACATCGCCGCCGAGAAGGTCGAAGCCGAAGTGCTCGATCTCGCGCACGGCGCCCAGTTCACCGGCTCGAGCGACATCACGGGCGGGTCCGACATTTCGGTGGCGGCGGGCTCCCACGTCGTGGTCATCACCGCCGGCGCGAAGCAGAACCCCGGACAGACGCGCACCGAGCTCGCGGGTGTCAACGCCGGCATCCTGCGCCGCATGCTGCCCGAGCTCCTCGAGGTGGCCCCGAACGCCGTGTTCGTCATCGTGACGAACCCCTGCGACGTCCTCACCGTCATCGGCCAGGAGGTCACCGGGCTGCCCTCCGAGCGGATCTTCTCGTCGGGCACGGTGCTCGACACGTCGCGGCTGCGCTGGAAGCTCGCGCAGCGCGCCGGGGTGTCGACCTCGAGCGTCCACGCGTACATCGTGGGCGAGCACGGCGACACCGAGTTCCCGCTCTGGTCGCACGCCACCATCGGCACGGTCCCCATCCTGGACTGGCAGCCGCACGACGGGCAGCCGAAGTTCACGAAGGACGAGCTCGACCAGATCGCGATCGATGTGCGGGATGCCGCGTACACGGTCATCCGCGGCAAGGGTGCGACCAACTACGCGATCGGCCTTTCGAGCGCTCGCATCGTCGAGGCGATCCTCGGCGACCAGCACGCGGTCATGCCGGTCTCGACGGTGCTCTCCGACTTCCACGGACTCGACGGCGTGGCCCTCTCGGTGCCGTCGGTGCTGAGCAGCGCGGGAGCGCGCCCGATCCGGGAGACCGCGTTCGCCGACAACGAGCTCGAGCTCTTGCGCCGTTCGGGTGCGGCTCTTCGAGACGTCGCCGCGTCGCTCCGCTGAGTCGCTGAGGCCGTGTCGGCGGCCGCGGATACCCTGAGACCATGGCCACCCGACGAACCGCGACCACCGCGGCCTACCGCTGCACCGAATGCGGTTGGACGACTCCCAAATGGGTGGGTCGCTGCGGCGAGTGCCAGCAGTGGGGCACGGTGGTCGAGAGCACCACGCAGACCGGGATCACGGCCACCACCGCGGCGGTGGCCCCGTCGCGCAGCGCCCGGCCGATCACCGAGATCGACACCCGTGAGACGCCGCGACGCACCAGCGGCGTGGGCGAGTTCGACCGCGTCCTCGGCGGGGGGATCGTTCCCGGCGCCGCGATCCTGCTCTCCGGTGAGCCCGGGGTCGGAAAGTCGACGCTCCTGCTCGAGGTGGCGGCGCAGAGTGCCCGCGCTGGTCGGCGGGTGCTCTACGTCAGCGCCGAGGAGTCGCTCGGGCAGGTGAGGCTGCGCGCCGAGCGCACGGGTGCACTCCACGACGAGCTCTACCTCGCCGCTGAAACCGATCTGGCAACGACGCTCGGCCACATCGACGATGTCCGCCCCGACCTTCTGATCGTCGACTCGGTGCAGACCGTCTTCTCGTCGCTCATCGACGGCGCCGCCGGGCAGCCGGCTCAGGTGCGCGAAGTCGCCTCGACGCTCATCCGCACCGCGAAGGAGCGCGACCTCCCGGTGATCATCGTCGGGCACGTCACGAAAGACGGCCAGGTCGCCGGACCCCGCATCCTCGAGCACCTCGTCGATGTCGTCTGCCATTTCGAGGGCGACCGGCAGACCTCGCTGCGCTTCGTCCGGGCACTCAAGAACCGCTTCGGCGCCACCGACGAGGTCGGCTGCTTCGATATGAACGGCGACGGTATCGCCGAAGTGCCCGACCCGAGCTCGCTCTTCCTCAGCAACCGGCCGAGCGAACCGGGCACGTGCGTGACGATCGCCCTCGAGGGGCGTCGCGCGCTCCCCGTCGAGGTGCAGGCCCTCACCCTGCACACGACAGCGCCGAACCCGCGGCGCATCGTCAGCGGCGTCGACAGCGCCCGCGTCGCGATGGTGCTGGCCGTGCTCGAGAAGCGCGCCGGCATCCGACTCTCCGACCAGGACGTCTACGTCTCCACGGTCGGCGGCGTGCGCCTCACCGAACCCGCCGCAGACCTCGCCATCGCCCTCGCGATCGCGAGCGCGGCCACCGAGCGCCCCAATCCCGCCGGTATGGCGGCGATCGGAGAGCTCAGCCTGTCGGGCGAGATCCGGCGGGTCACCCAGCACGACCAGCGGCGAGCCGAAGCGGCACGCGTCGGCTATCGCGCCGTGATCGACGTGGCCGCAGGAACCCTCCGCGGCGCCCTCGCAGAGCGCACCCGGCACCACGCCCCCGACAGGGCCGACGTCCCCGACTTCTGAGTCAGGCTTCGAGCGCCGCCACGAGATCGGCGGGCGATGCCTGCATCGGGTGCGGACCGGCGATGTCGAAGAAGACTGTCGTGATCTGATCGCCGTGCGTGCCGAGGAACGCCCTCAACCAGCCCGGAGACTGCAGCCCGACCCCGGGCGGGAGCGTGGCCGGCTTGTTCACGGCATCGCTGAAGAGGAGGAGCGCCACATCGCCGGAGTTCGGGTCGCGGTACGTCCAGATCTCACCCGCATCGCGGGGGTCATCGCGCTTTCCGGGTCGGATCAGGGGCACCACCGTCGGCCCGTGCCGCAGGGCGAAAGCGAGAGCCGCCATGTCCTGCGTCTGCAACGCATCCGCCAGGGCGGTGTTGCGGAACTCGAGCGGCTTCTTGTCGCGCTTCTTGCCAGCCATACCGACAAGCCTAGGCTCGCGGCCCCCCGCCACCGGCTCCGGTCGCCACCCCAGAGCCCGAGAAAAAGTAGGGGGCCCTCTCGAACTCCCCATTGGGGACTGGGAAAGTCGAGAGGGCCCATCGCTCACCGGCACCGGATGCCGAACGTCTCATCTCTGGGGATTGACGAGACTCCGAAGCTGGGGACAACGGGGCACGGCGCCGGGAGCTGACCCCAGGCTACGCGTCCGCCGTGCGAAGTGAACCCCCCGCGGAGGCCCACAAGATGAGAATCCTCTCAGGAACGAGGGATGCCGCAACCCTCACCGAAGAGTGAACTGAGCGGGCTCGACCGACTCGATGCCGCCGACCGAGACGGTGAGGTTGTACCACCCGGGCAACGCGTTCTGCCGCTTGCCGTCGCAGGAGTCGGCCGACGAGCGGGTGCGGTCCCAGACGAGGGGTGTGGCGCTCGACACCTTCTGCCCCGCCTCGATCTTCACGACCTGATCGCTCGGCTCGGTCTGGCAGTCGGTCGAGCGCCACCAGGTGTCGCTGCCGCTGGTGATCTCGAACCGCTGCGAGGTGGTGCCCACGTTGATGAGGCAGGCCATGCCCGCATCGTTGGTGAGGGTGATCGAGAGCTTCGGGAGCTCCTTCGTTCCGTACGAGCTCTTGTCGACCGTCGCCGCGACCGTCACGTCGGCGGTCGTGCAGGGGAGGATCTCGGTGTCGTCGTCAGCGCTCGCCTCGTCGTCCGCGGGCGGCGTGGTCGCCGGTGCGCCCGGAGTGGCGGTGGGCGCCGGTGAGCCGGGAGCCGGGCTCGTCGGGATCGGCGTGCCCGCCGGTGCGGTGGACGCGGGCGCCGAGGTCGGCGCCGCCTGGGCGGGTGAGCCCTCGGCATCCGCCCACGCTCGCCAGGGCTGCCAGGCGACCACGGCCACGATGCCGGCGACGACGAGGATCGCGAGGAGCACGACGAACAGCCGCCGGCGGCGGTAGACGGCCGGCGTCGGCCGGCGGCGTGGAGTCGTGCTGCTCACCGCTCAAGGCTAAGCGGCGCCCCGCGCGCGGGCGGGTCGGCGCGCCTACAACTGCTTGAGCATGCGGGTGTTGCCCAGGGTATTGGGCTTCACATGGGCGAGGTCGAGGAACTCCGCGACGCCCTCGTCGGGGCTTCGGAGGAGCTGCGAGTAGACGTCGGGGTCGACGACCTGCTCGCCGATGGTCTCGAATCCGCGACGACGGAAGAACGACACCTCGAAGGTGAGGCAGAACAGGCGCGAGAGTCCGAGGACACGGGCATTGCGCTCGAGCAGGTCGACGACCGCGCCGCCGACGCCTCGGTGCAGCCAGTCGTCCGCGACGATCAGGGTGCGGATCTCACCGAGGTCCTCCCACATGACGTGGAGCGCACCGCATCCCACGAGCCGGTCGCCGGCGTCGGCCACGACGAACTCCTGCACCGTCTCGTACAGCGTCACGCGCTCCTTGCCGAGCAAGATGCGCTTGCGCACCCAGGGCTCGAGTAGCTCGAGGATGCCGGGGATGTCCGACGTGCGCGCCTGCCGCACCTCGAACGCGGTGTCGGAGACGGGTTCGGTCATCGCTCCACTGTATTGCCGCCGCGGCCGGGCGCGCCGCCGCGGAGCCCTACGCTGGACCCAGGGAGAGGACCCGCCCGTGAGTGTGCTCCGTGACTATGCCACGGCAGTGTCGCAGCCGACATTGCCGTTCGCGTCGACGGCGGTCGCCCGCTACGACGAGGTCGTCGACACCGACGGCTCGCTCCGGCCGGCGTGGCGGGCACTCGCCTCGTTCGCGCTCGGCCTCACCGGCGAAGAGCTCACCCGCGTGGGCGGCGAGATCTCCCGCTTCCTCGCCGACGACGGCGTCTCGTATGCGCGAGCCGGCGCCGACCTGCAGCCGTGGCAGCTCGATCCGATGCCCTTCGTCCTCGACGCGGCGAGTTGGAGCCACCTCGAGATCGGCCTCGCTCAGCGCGCCGAACTGCTCAACGCGCTGCTCGTCGACCTCTACGGCCCGCAGACCGTGCTGCGCGACGGCATCGTCCCCGCCGCCGCCGTCTACGCCCACTCCGGTTTCATCCGGTCGGTCGCCCGCCCCGGCGCAGCCGACGTCACCCCGCTCCTGCTCTCGGCGGCCGACCTCGGCCGCGACGCCGCCGGCGAGTGGCACGTGCTCTCCGACCGCGTGCAGGCGCCGTCGGGTCTCGGCTACGCCGCGCAGAACCGCCGCGTGATCTCGCAGGTGCTGCCCGACCTGCTCGACGAGGGCTCCCTCCACCGGATGGACCCGTACTTCGCCGCGCTCCGCGCCGCCCTCATCGCCTCCGCCCCCCACGAGAACCCGAATCCGCGCATCGTCGTGATGACGCCCGGGCCTCTCTCCGAGACCGCCTTCGACCAGGCCTTCCTCGCGAACGCGCTCGGGTTCCCGCTCGTCCAGGGCAGCGACCTCATCGTCCGCGGCGGCGACGTCTGGATGAAGCCCGCTCGGTGGCCCGCGAACGCCCCCACCGAGCGGGTCGACGTCATCCTGCGTCGCGTGGACGCCGAATGGTGCGACCCCCTCGAACTGCGCGCCGGCTCTCGTCTCGGCGTCGCCGGCCTCGCCGAAGCGGTGCGGCGCGGACGCGTGCGACTCGTGAACGGCCTGGGTGCCGGTGTGCTCGAGAACCCCGCGCTCCTGCCCTACCTGCCCGCCGTCTGCGAGCACCTCCTCGGCGAGCAGCTGCGCCTCCCGTCGGTGCCGACGCACTGGCTCGGTGATCCGGCCTCGCGGGATGCCGTGACGCCACGCCTGCTCGCCGGCGATCCGTCGCTCGAGCTCCGACTCATCGACGACCCGCGCCGCCGCCTCGCGCTCACGCCGAGCGAGATCGCGGAGCGTCTCCGCACCGAGCCCCACCGCTACGCCGCACAGGAGCAGCTCGCGCTGTCGCAGGCTCCGGTGTGGGACGGCGACGACACGGCATCCGCTCTTCCCGTCACCCTGCGCGGATTCGCGATCCGCTTCGGGGCGACGTACCGGCCGCTTGTCGGCGGCCTCGCGACCGTGCGCGAGAACCCCGACGCCCCGCCGCGCACGAAAGACGTCTGGGTGCTCAAAGCGCTCGAGACCGACCCCGACCAGGGCATCAGCGACATCGCGGCGCTCCCGACCACGCGGAGCGATCCGACCCTCGCCCCGCGCGCCCTCGCCGACATGTTCTGGACCGGGCGCTATGCGGAGCGGGCCGAAGACCTGCTGCGCCTCATCCTCGCGACCCAGACCGCGCTCGACCAGCCCGGTGCCCACACCGCGGCGAGGGCCGGCGAGAGCGTCGGCGTGCTGATGCGGACGCTCCACGCGCTGTCGGGGACGAGGTCGACCGACCACGAGGCGGAGTTCCGCTCGCTGCTGCTCGACGCGACCCGGACGGGGTCGGCAGCGCACTCCATCGCCCGCCTGCGCGATGCGATGGAGGGGGTCCGCGACCAGCTCTCGGGCGACACCTGGCGGGTGTTCGCCAACGTCGACCGCGCCGTCCGCGCGCTCCGCAGCGCTCCGCATCCGCACCGGAGCGCCGAATCGGCCGGCCGCATGCTCGCCGCCATGCTGTCGCTGTACGGCGTGACGGCGAACATGATCCGCGACCCCGGCTGGCACATGATGGAGGCCGGCCGCTACCTCGAGCGGGGGCTCCAGCTGACGACCGTGCTCTCGTCCGCGCTCGGCACGACCCGCACCCTCCGCACCGACCGCGAGGTGCTCGAATCGCTGCTGCTGTCGTCGGAGAGCGTCGTCACCTACCGCCGCCGGTACCGCGGCTCAGCGCGTGCGGCCGACGTCGTCGAACTGCTGCTCCTCGACGCGGGCAACCCCCGGTCGCTCGCTTTCTCGCTCGCGACGCTCCGTGAGCACCTCGCCGCGATGCCCGCCTCGACCGGATCGACCCGGGCCGAGCGCCTGCTCGACCACCTCGAGACCGAGCTCGGCGCAGTCGATCTCATCGAGCTGACGGCCGACATCGACGGGCGGCGACCTCGCCTCGTCGACGCGCTGGCCGACATCGCGATCCAGCTCGCACAGCTCTCGGATGCCATCGGCCACCTCCACTTCGAGGCCGGGCCGCCCGCGGTGTCGATGGCCGACCTGTCGCTCGTCGAGCTGATGGAGGCCCGCGGATGATGCGCTACCGGGTCTGGCACCGCACCGCCTACGCCTACAGCGAGGCCGTGCACGACAGCGTCGGGCAGTTCCACCTGATGCCCCGCGAGCTGCCGTGGCAGCGCGTCACCGCATCCGGTGTCACGGTCGACCCCGTTCCGGGCGACATCTCCCCCGCCGTCGACTACTTCGGCAACTCGTCGACCTACTTCCATGTCACCGACCCGCACGAGGCCCTGACGATCGAGTCGACGAGCGACGTCGAGGTCACCGAGCCCGAGTACGACGCCGCCGCGCTCGCACAGCCGTGGGAGCGCGCGCGCCCGCTCCACCACCCCGATCTGCCCGGGGCGTGGCAGGCCACCGAGTACGCGCTCGAATCCGACCGCGCGCGCCACGCCCCCGAGGCGACGGCCTACGGCGCGCAGTCCCTCACGCCCGGCCGTCCTCTCGGCGAGGCGGCGATCGACCTCATGCAGCGCATCTTCGCCGACTTCGACTACGACAAGACGGCGACCACTGTCACGAGCACCGTCTCCGATGCGATGGCTGCCCGCGCCGGCGTCTGCCAGGACTTCGCCCACGTCGCCCTGGCCTGCCTGCGGGGCAACGGCGTCGCAGCACGGTACGTGTCGGGGTATCTCGCGACCCAGCCGCCTCCCGGCAAGGAGCGGGTGTTCGGCGCCGACGCGTCGCACGCGTGGCTGGCGGTCTGGCTGCCGGGCACCGATCAGTGGCTCGCTATCGACCCGACGAACAACCAGCGGGCGAACGAGCGATACGTCACGGTCGCCTGGGGCAGGGACTACGGCGACGTGTCACCCGTGAAGGGCATCATCTTCACCGAGGCGAAGACGTCGACCCTGCGCGTCCAGGTCGACGTCGCCCCCGTCTGACGCCCCCCTCTCACCCGAGGAAGCCGCGCAGCAGCGCCTCCGACCCGGCGAGGTGCTCGAGCACGGCCGCCTCGGCGGCATCCGGTGCCCCGGCGAGGATCGCGCCGACGATGCGGTCGTGCTGCGCATCGGAGTGCTCGATGTTGCGGGGCAGCAGGGGAAAAGTGTCGAGCCAGACGTTCACCCGGGTGCGGTTCTCGACGACGAGGGGAAGCAGCGACGGGATGCCGCTCAGCTCGGCGATCGTCAGGTGCAGCAGCGAGTCGAGCCGGCGGTAGTCGGACTCCCCCGCTCCGCGGGTGGCGTGGTGGCGCTGCTCGAGGGTGCCGCGATCGGCATCCGTCAGAGTCCGTGAGGCGGCGGCCCGGGCGGCGCCCGCTTCGATCACCCGCCGAAGCCCGAGGACGTCCTCGAGTTCGACAGGATCGACCGGGCCCGGAGTCGCAGGGCGCGGGAGCGGGTCGGCGACGAAGGTGCCGCCGTACCTGCCGCGGCGTCGCGCGACGAATCCCGCTGCCGCCAGCTCGCCGATCGCCTGCCGCACGGTGTCGCGACTGACCGCGTAACGCTCGGCGAGGTCGCGCTCCGAGGGCAGCGACTCACCGGGCGCGACGACGCCCAGCCGCACGGTCTGCACCAGTCGCGCGACCGTGTCTTCGAGCGCATTGCCGCCGCGCACCGGGCGGTAGACGGCGCGTCCGAGGTCGTGCGGCGGGTGGGCGGGCATGCCGGTCAGAGCGGCGTCACGTAGGCGTTGGTGATGCCGCCGTCGACGACGAAGGCGTTCGCCGTCATGAACGAGGCGTCGTCGGATGCCAGGAACGCGACCGCCGCGGCGAGTTCTTCGGGCTCGGCGAAGCGCCCCATCGGCACGTGGATGAGGCGGCGCTGCGCACGCTCGGGGTCCTTCGCGAACAGGTCCTGCAGCAGCGGGGTGTTGACCGGACCCGGGCACAGCGCGTTGACCCGCACGCCCTGGCGCGCGAACTGCACGCCGAGCTCGCGCGTCATCGCGAGCACGCCGCCCTTCGACGCGGTGTACGAGATCTGCGAGGTCGCCGAGCCGAGCAGCGCGACGAACGACGCCGTGTTGATGATCGATCCGCGCCGCTGCGGCACCATGTGCCGGAGAGCGGCGCGCGAGCACAGGTAGACGCTCTTCAAGTTGACGTCCTGCACACGATCCCAGGCGGGCAGCTCGGTCGTCTCGATCGAGTCGTCGTCGGCGGGTGAGATCCCGGCGTTGTTGAAGGCGATGTCGACCGACCCGAGGTCGGCCGCCACCCCGTCGAACAGCGCGTCGACCGAGGTCTGGTCGGCGACGTTCACCTCGCGGAAGACGCCGCCCACCTCGGCGGCGGCGTGCTCGCCTGCCACCGGGTCGAGGTCGGCGATGACGACGCGGGCACCTTCGGCGGCGAAGCGGCGGGCGGTCGCGAGGCCGATGCCGCTCGCGCCGCCGGTGATGATGGCGACGCGGTCGCGAAGGCGCTGCGTGAGGTCGACGGTCATGGGGGTTCCTCCGGGTGGGGCTCGGGTGCAGAAACGGGGAAGGTCAGGACGTGGCGTAGAAGACGTTCTTGGTCTGGGTGAAGTGCTGCGCGGCATCCGGGCCGAGCTCGCGGCCGAGCCCCGACGCCTTCATGCCGCCGAAGGGCGTGGTGTACCGGACGGAGGAGTGTGAGTTGACCGACAGCACACCGCTTCTCACGCCTCGCGAGACCCGGATGCCGCGCCCCAGGTTCTCGGTCCAGATCGACCCGGCCAATCCGTAGACGGTGTCGTTGGCGAGGGCGATGGCGTCGGCCTCATCGTCGAAGGGCATGACCGCGACGACGGGCCCGAAGACCTCCTCGCGGGCGATGCGGTCGCCGCGCTCTGCGCGGACGACGGTGGGCGCGAACCAGAAGCCGTCTCCCGTCGGCGCCGAGCCGCGCAGCATGACGTCGGCCTCGTCGACGTACGACGCCACCCGATCGCGCTGCGCGGCGGAGATGAGCGGCCCCATGTCGACGCCCTCGTCGTTCGGGTCGCCGACGCGCCAGGCGGCGACGGCGGGCTCGAGGAGCTCGACGAAGCGGTCGTAGACCGAGCGCTGCACGAGGAGCCGGCTGCGGGCGCAGCAGTCCTGTCCGGCGTTGTCGAACACCGAACCGGGCACGGCTGCCGCGGCCTTCTCGAGGTCGGCGTCGTCGAACACGATGTTGGCGCTCTTGCCGCCGAGCTCGAGCGTGACGGGTTTCAGTTCACGGGCGCACCCGGCCGCGACCTCGGTGCCGACGCGCGTCGACCCGGTGAAGACGACCTTGGCGACGTCGGGACTCGTCACGAAGCGCTGCCCGACGACCGGACCGGCGCCGGTCACGACCTCGAAGACGCCCTCCGGGAGACCGGCCTCGAGCGCCAGGTCGCCGAGGCGCATCGCGGTGAGCGGGGTCAACTCCGCGGGCTTCAGGACCACGGCGTTGCCCGCGGCGAGCGCAGGCGCGAACCCCCATGCGGCGATCGTCATCGGGAAGTTCCAGGGCACGATGATGCCGACGACGCCGTAGGGCTCGTGGTAGGTCACGTCGAGGCCGCCGGCGACCGGGATCTGCTGGCCGATCAATCGTTCGGGGGCGCCGGAGTAGTACGCGAGCACCTGCGCGACATGAGACGCCTCCCACCGGGCCGACCCGATCGGGTGACCGGCCTCGAGCACCTCGAGGCCAGCGAGCTCCTCGACGTGCTCCTCGACCACGCGGGCGAACCGGCGCAGGGCGTCGGCGCGCTCGAGCGGGGCGAGCGCTGCCCAGCCCCGCTGCGCGTGAACTGCGCGTGCGATCGCGGCGTCGGTCTCGCTCACCGAGGCGGCGGGCACGGCTCGGATCGCGGCGCCGGTCGCGGGGTTCAGGACGGTGTGCATGCTCATGCCGTTACTCTCCGGTGTGCGTGGGCGTAGGCGTCTGCCGCGGCGACGAGCCCGAGGAAGAGTCGCCGATCGGCGGAGTTCTCCTCGGGATGCCACTGCACGGCGACGAGGTAGTCGTCTCCCGGCGACTCGACCGCCTGGACGAGTCCGTCGTCGGTCCGCGCGGTGACGACGAGGCCGTCGCCGAGCCGGTCGATTCCCTGGTGGTGGTAGCTGTGGACGCCGTAGTCCCCGGCGCCGATCAGGCCCGACAGGGTCGTACCGGCATCCACCGTCACCGTGTTCTCCGCGAACACCCCGCCGCCGATCTTGTACCGCTCGGTGCCGAGCGCCTCAGGCAGATGCTGGTGCAGCGTGCCGCCGGAGGCGACGTTGATGAGCTGCAGGCCGCGACAGATCCCGAACACGGGGATGCCGCGATCGCGCGCGCCCGCAAGCAGGGCGATCTCCCACGCGTCGCGGTCGGCGCGGGCCGGATCGGTGAGCGGATGCCGCGGGGCGCCGTACAGCTCGGGTTGCACGTCGAGTCCGCCGGTGAGGATCAGCCCGTCGAGCCCGTCGAGAACGGCAGCAGCCGCCGGCCCGGGCGACGGCTGGGGCGGCAGCAGCACGGCGACGCCTCCCGAGGCGGTGACGGCGTCGAAGTACTGCTGCGGCAGAAAGCTGGCGCGGACGTCCCAGACGCCCTGCGTCGCCTGCTCGAGGTACGTCGTCAGACCGATGACGGGGCGAGGCGTGCTGCCGGCGCCGAGCACGGAGCCGACGTCAGAGCCGTTCGAAGCCACGGATGCGCTCCCAGTCGGTGACGGCGGCGTCGTAGGCCAGGACCTCGACGCGCGCCTGGTGCAGGTAGTGGGCGACGACCTCTTCGCCGAACGCCGCACGGGCGATCTCCGACCGCTCGAACAGGTCGGCGGCCTCGCGGAGGGTGGTCGGCAGGTGATCGACGTCGGAGTCGTAGGCGTTGCCGGTGAGGGGCGCAGGGAGCTCGAGCTCGTTCTCGATGCCGTGGAGGCCGCCGGCGATGATCGCCGAGATCGCCAGGTAGGGGTTCACGTCTCCGCCGGGCACCCGGTTCTCGACGCGGAGCGACGGGCCGTGGCCGACGACGCGGAGCGCGCACGTGCGGTTGTCGACGCCCCAGGCGACGCCGGTCGGCGCGAACGTGCCCTTCGCGTAGCGCTTGTACGAGTTGATCGTCGGTGCGTACAGCAGCGTGAACTCCCGGAGCGTCGCGAGGATGCCGGCGATCCAGTGCCCCATGAGCGGGCTGAAGCCGTACTCGCCGTCTCCCGACATGACCGCGTCGCCGTCGTCGGCGCGCACGGAGAGGTGGATGTGGCAGCTGTTGCCCTCGCGCTGGTCGAACTTCGCCATGAACGTGAGCGACTTGCCGTGCGCGTCGGCGATCTCCTTCGCACCGTTCTTGTAGATCGTGTGCTGGTCGGCGGTCTCGAGCACCTCGGCGAAGCGGAAGGAGATCTCCTGCTGACCGTCGTTGCACTCGCCCTTGACGCCCTCGCAGTACAGGCCGGCGCCGTCCATCCCGCGCCGGATGTCGCGCAGCAGCGGCTCGAGCCGTGTCGTCGCGAGGAGGTTGTAGTCGACGTTGTAGTCCGTCGACGCCCGCAGCCCGTCGTAGCGCTTCGCCCAGGCATCCCGGAACGAGTCGTCGAAGACGATGAACTCGAGTTCCGTGCCCGAGAAGGCGACGAGACCCCGGTCGGCGAGGCGGTCGCGCTGCGCGTTCAGGATGCCGCGTGGCGACTGCGGCACGGCCCCACCGGTCGTGACCTCGAGGTCGGCCATGACCAGCGCCGTGGCCGGCTGCCACGGGATGCGCCGGAGGGTGTCGAGGTCGGGGCGCAGCACGAGGTCGCCGTAGCCCTTGTCCCAGCTCGACATCGCGTAGCCGTCGATCGTGTTGAGGTCGACGTCGACCGAGAGCAGGTAGTCGCACACCTCGGCGCCGTGACCGGCCACCTCGTCGAGCCAGAACCGGCCCGAGATGCGCTTTCCGACGAGGCGCCCCTGCGCATCGGGGAAGGCGACGATGACCGTGTCGATCTCATCGGCGGCGATCGCGGCCTCGAGTGCGGCGGGTGTCAGATTGCCCGGCATGGGTTCCTCCTCGCTGCGACGCGGCGTCGCATCCGGATCATGTAACAAGGAACTTACATGCCAAAGGTAGACACGGCGTACCAATAACCTCCACACTCATTCGCAAGGTGCAAGCCCTGCACGCCACCCGACGGCGCGCCGGCCGCCGACTGCAGCCAGGAGGTCTCATGTCAGATCCCAACGTCGCCCCGAAGCGGGTCGCCGGCGTCAGCTACGCCCGAGCCGAGGACGGATACTTCGAGAAGCGCACCCTGAAGAGATCGGCCGGGGTGTGGGGCCTGTGGGGCCTCGCCGTGGCCGCCGTCATCTCGGGCGACTTCTCGGGCTGGAACTTCGGCATCGACTTCGCCGGGTTCGGCGGCATGCTGATCGCCTTCGCGATCCTCGTGCTGATGTACTACGGCCTCACCTTCTCGATCGGCGAAATGGCCGCCGCGATGCCGCACACCGGCGGCGCCTACTCGTTCTCCCGCTCCGCCATGGGGCCGTGGGGAGGGCTTGCGACCGGTCTCGCCGAGACGATCGAGTACGTCGCGACCACCGCGGTGGTCGTCTACTTCTCGGGCTCGTACGCCGACAAGGCGCTGAACCTCCTGACCGGAGTGAGCCTGCCGCCCTGGCTGTGGTGGGTCATCCTCTATGCGCTGTTCATCGGCCTCAACGCCGCCGGCGCCGCGGTGTCCTTCGGCTTCGCGATCGTCGTCTCGATCATCTCGATCGGCATCATCGTCGTCTTCGGCGTCATGGCGCTGGCCTCCGGCGCCTTCAGCTGGGACGCCCTGTGGGATATCGCCCCCGACCCCGAAGCGCTCGGCTCGTCGGTCTTCCTGCCGCACGGGATCGGCGCCGTCCTCCTCGCACTGCCCTTCGCGATGTGGTTCTTCCTCGGCATCGAGGAGCTCCCGCTCGCCGCCGAGGAATCGCACGACCCGGCGCGCGACATCCCTCGCGCCGGACTCTGGGCTCGCGGCACCCTCATCGTGACGGGCCTGATCGTGCTGTTCCTCAACACCGGCGTCCTGGGCGCTGAGGCGACCGGCCCATCGACCGAGCCGCTGCTCGAGGGCTTCCAGACGTTCCTGCCCGACCAGGCCGCCGCGATCCTGTCGCTGCTCGCCCTCATCGGACTGTTCGCCTCGCTGATGGGCATCATGTTCGCTTACGGGCGCAACATGTACTCGCTGTCGCGCGCGGGGTACTACCCGCGCTGGCTGTCGCTGACCGGCAAGGCGCAGACCCCCTGGGTCGCCCTCGTGTTCGGCGCGATCCTCGGCTTCATCGCGCTCGTCATCTTGCAGGCCGCGGGCGGCGACACCAGCCCCGCTGGTGCGATCGTCCTCAACATCGCGGTGTGGGGCGCCGTCGTGGCCTACTTCCTGCAGATGGTGTCGTTCATCATCCTGCGGAAGAAGTTCCCGAACGCGAACCGCCCCTACAAGAGCCCGTGGGGCCTGTTCGGGGCGTACTCCGCCGGGATCATCGCCGCGATCGTCTTCGTCGGCCTGCTCTTCAACCCGGCGTTCCTGCTCGCGATCATCGCCATCATCATCGTCTACGTCGTGATCTTCATCGGCTTCGCCGTCTACGGCCGCAACCGCCTCATCCTCTCGCCCGAGGAGGAGTACGCACTCTCGGGCGGCATGCACGGCGACCCGCAGGCCGAGGGCTACGACACGATGGAGAAGCAGGTCTTCGGCGACCCGCGCCCCTGAAATCCCGAACGGGCCGGGTGCTGCTGAGGGCGCACCCGGTCCGTTCGCATGTGCGTCGCAGTCCACGAGACCTGACGCGGCTCAGAGCGGTGCCAACGGGCCGGGCCACCGCGGTTGAATGGATGGATGCGCTGGACCACCCGCCCCTCGACGCCCGACGACGCCCCATGGATCGCGGAGCTCCGCGCGGTCGTCATGCGCCCCGACCTCGAGCGCCTCGGCGTCTTCAGCCCCGATCGGGTGCGACAGCGCTTCCTCGACGCGTTCGACCCCGCGCTCACCCGGGTGATCG
Source organism: Microbacterium sp. Ld4 (assembly GCF_045066555.1). Lineage (NCBI taxonomy): Bacteria > Bacillati > Actinomycetota > Actinomycetes > Micrococcales > Microbacteriaceae > Microbacterium > Microbacterium sp. Ld4. The sequence continues at coordinate 244,415 of NZ_JBISHE010000005.1, forward strand.
TGGTCGACGGAGCGGATGCCGGTTCGATCGCCATCCGCCCCGCTTCGGACGGCACCTGGATCGAGCACTTCTACCTCGACGAACTGGTGCAGGGCGCGGGCATAGGTACAGAAGTCCTGACCGCTGTACTCGCCGAGCACGCTCCCCTCCCGTGGCGCATCAACGTCCTGCAGGAGAGCCCCGCCCGCCGCCTCTACGAGCGGCACGGGTTCGTTCTCGACAGCGAGGACGAAGTCGACGTCATCCTGGCGCGTCACGCCTGAACGACGAAGGGGCCGGATGCCTCTCGGCACCCGACCCCTTCAGTTGTCTCGCTTACGCTCCGGCGATGATGTCGGGCCCGGCGGTGATCTCGCCGGCGGCACCGACGCCGACCGCGACGCGGTCTTCGCGGGGGGTCATCTCGAAGGTGAACGCGCCACCCTCGAGGCCGACCTTCACGTGGTCACCGGCGTTGAGCTCGCCGCGCAGGATCCGCTCGCTGAGCTGATCCTCGACCTCGCGCTGCATGGCGCGGCGCAGAGGACGGGCGCCGAGTGTCGGGTCGAACCCGATCTCGATGAGGTGATCCTTGGCGGCATCCGACAGCTCGACCGTCATGTCGCGGTCCAGCAGGCGATCTGCCAGGCGCTTCGTGAACAGTCCGACGATCTGACGGAGCTCGTCCTTGCTCAGCTGCGGGAACACGATGATGTCGTCGAGACGGTTGAGGAACTCGGGCTTGAAGTGCCGCTTGAGCTCTTCGTCGACCTTGCCCTTCATCCGGTCGTACGTCGTCTGCGTGTTGCCCTCGACCTGGAAGCCGACCGGTCCACCGGCGATCGCCGACGAGCCGAGGTTCGTCGTCATGATGATCACGGTGTTCTTGAAGTCGACCACACGGCCCTGGCCATCGGTCAGGCGACCCTCTTCGAGAATCTGCAGGAGCGAGTTGAAGATGTCGGGGTGAGCCTTCTCGATCTCGTCGAACAGGACCACCGAGAACGGCTTGCGCCGCACCTTCTCGGTGAGCTGGCCGCCGTCTTCAAAGCCGACGAATCCGGGAGGGGCACCGAACAGACGCGAGACCGTGTGCTTCTCACCGAACTCCGACATGTCGAGGGAGATCAGGGCGCCCTCGTCGTCGAAGAGGAACTCGGCGAGCGCCTTGGCCAGTTCGGTCTTTCCGACACCCGTGGGGCCGGCGAAGATGAACGAGCCCGACGGGCGGTTCGGGTCCTTGAGTCCGGCGCGCTGGCGACGGATCGTGCGGGAGAGGGCCGCGATGGCCTCCTCCTGACCGATGACGCGCTGGTGCAGGGCCTTCTCCATGAAGACGAGACGGCTGGTCTCCTCTTCGGTGAGCTTGAACACGGGGATGCCGGTGGCCTGGGCCAGGACCTCCGCGATCAGACCCTCGTCGACCACGGCGTGCGACGCGACGTCGCCCGAGCGCCACTGCTTCTCGAGACGGAGACGCTCGGCGAGCAGGGACTTCTCCTCGTCGCGGAGCGATGCGGCCTTCTCGAAGTCCTGCTCCTCGCTGGCGAACTCCTTGTCCTGACGGACCTTGGCGATCTTCTCGTCGAACTCGCGCAGTTCGGGCGGGCTCGAGAGGATCGACAGCCGCAGGCGGGCGCCCGCCTCGTCGATCAGGTCGATCGCCTTGTCGGGGAGGAAGCGGTCGGAGACGTACCGGTCGGACAGGTTCGCCGCGGCGACGATGGCGCCATCGGTGATCTGCACCTTGTGGTGAGCCTCGTACCGGTCGCGCAGCCCCTTCAGGATGTTGATCGCGTGGGGCAGGCTCGGCTCGGCAACCTGGATCGGCTGGAACCGGCGCTCGAGCGCGGCATCCTTCTCGAAGTGCTTGCGGTACTCGTCGAGCGTCGTCGCACCGATCGTCTGCAGCTCGCCGCGAGCGAGGAGCGGCTTCAGGATCGAGGCGGCGTCGATCGCCCCTTCGGCGGCGCCGGCACCCACGAGGGTGTGGATCTCGTCGATGAAGACGATGATGTCGCCGCGGGTGCGGATCTCCTTGGTGACCTTCTTCAGGCGCTCCTCAAAATCACCGCGGTAGCGGGACCCGGCGATGAGCGAGCCGAGGTCGAGCGAGTAGACCTGCTTGTCCTTGAGCGTCTCGGGAACCTCTCCCTTGACGATCGCCTGCGCGAGACCCTCGACGACGGCGGTCTTGCCGACGCCGGGCTCGCCGATGAGGACGGGGTTGTTCTTCGAGCGACGCGACAGGATCTGCATCACGCGCTCGATCTCCTTCTCGCGCCCGATGACGGGGTCGAGCTTGCCGTCGCGCGCAGCCTGCGTGAGATTGCGTCCGAACTGGTCGAGCACGGCCGAGCCGCCCTGAGCGGATGCCTGAGCCTGCTCGCCTGCGCCGCTGGCGACACCGGCGGGCTCCTTGCCCTGGTATCCGCTGAGCAGCTGGATGACCTGCTGGCGGACCTTGTTCAGGTCGGCGCCGAGCTTGACCAGCACCTGTGCGGCGACGCCTTCACCCTCGCGGATGAGGCCGAGCAGGATGTGCTCCGTGCCGATGTAGTTGTGGCCGAGCTGCAGCGCTTCGCGCAGTGACAGCTCGAGGACCTTCTTCGCACGCGGCGTGAACGGGATGTGACCCGTCGGCTGCTGCTGTCCCTGGCCGATAATGTCCTGGACCTGCTCGCGCACGGCATCGAGCGAGATGCCGAGGCTCTCGAGGGCCTTGGCTGCGACGCCTTCGCCCTCGTGGATCAGGCCGAGGAGGATGTGCTCCGTGCCGATGTAATTGTGGTTCAGCATCTTCGCCTCTTCTTGGGCGAGCACCACCACACGACGCGCACGGTCAGTGAATCTCTCGAACATCGTCCCCTCCTCCTGCCGACGCACTGGCGGCGTCTTACGTAGAGGCTAACGACCGGGGGATGCCGGTATGCCCGTGTTCGCCGTGGGCATAGCACCTGGCGCGGAGGTGGGACGCGGCATCCGAGGGGCGCACCACTTGACGATCGCGGACCGCAGCCATAACGTTTGTCGATAACAACGATTTTCGATATGGGGTGATGTCGTGCACGTCAGATGGACAGACTGGACCGGTGCTGCGCTGTACACGGGCATCGCCCTCGTGATCGTCGCGGGCATCGTCGCCCTGCTCGTGTGGGACGCCCGACGCAGGAAGTCGCCGTCGGTGACGCTGGACGTCGTCGCTGCGCTCGCCCGCGTCTGGGTTGCGGCCGTGCTGATCGGCGTCGTCGTCATGATCCTGCAGTGGTCGACGACCGACTGGACGCGGATCGAGGCGCTGCCCGTCTCGGCGGCGTGGCCGGTCTCTCTCCCCTGCGATGAGCCGACCGCTGAGTTCCGCTGGAACACTGCGGCGCTCGAGTGCGCGAGCTTCTCCACCGCCAGCGGCTCCGTCGTCGGAGTGGACGCGGGCCTTCGGACGCTCCTCGCGTCGGGTGCGATCCTGAGTCTGCTCGTCTCGGCTGTCCCCGGTCTGCTCATCGCCGCCATCAGCCAGCGCGCGATCTCAGGTGCTCCGTTCGCCCGGAACGCCGCACGATGGTTCCTGGTCGGCGCCGCGATCGTCCTGGTGGCGGGAACGTTGGGCCCGGTGCTCACCCAGATCGGAGAAGCGCTCGTGGCACAGGCGGTCCTGCCCGCGCCGGGCGGCGATGCTCCGGTGACGGCAGAGAGCGTGGTCGGATTCACCACACCGCTCTGGCCGCTCGGCGTCGCACTCGGCCTGAGCGCGCTGAGCGTCATCTTCCGCCAGGGCGCCCGCCTGCAGCGCGACACCGAAGGATTGGTCTGACATGCCACGCTGGACGTTCATCATCGGAGCAGCGCTCGTCGTGCTGCTGCTCGTGGGCACCGTGATCGCCGTGGTCGTCTCGACCGCCAGGCGCCGAACGAGCAGCGACGACCCCTCAACGGTGGTTCGGGTCACGCAGATCGTGGCAACCGTCTGGGCCGCAGTCGCTTCGATCGGCGCGATCGCGACGGTCGTCATCATCCTCGCCACCCCAGACGTGACGATAACAATGCCCGTCACCTCCTTCTGGCCGGAGCTCCCCTCAGGTGTACTGGGAGGAGGAACTGACGCGGAACGCCTCGGGGGCGGGTTCGACTCCGTCACGCTCACGCTCGCAGGCCTGAGCGCGGGTGCCCGGACGCTGTGGGCGATCAGTCAAGCGCTCGGATGGCTCCTCCCCGGGGCGATCGCGCTCCTCGTCGCCGTTGCGTGCACGCATCTACGAAGGGGACAGGCGTTCGCGCCGGTCGTCGCGCGGGTGACGATGGTCGCTGCGGCGATCGTCGCAGGCGGGGGTGTGCTCACCCAAGTCCTGGGGGACATCGCCGGAAGCATCGCCTCATCGGAGGTCTTCGGCTACTCGACCGCGGTGTGGGGCGATATCCCCGGAGTCGATGACCCCATCGCCGCATGGCTGCCGCAACCCACTGTCCAGATCGTTTTCCCCTTGTGGCCGATCGCCGCTGGCCTCGCGCTCGCCGCGCTCGCGGCGATCTTCCGCTACGGCTCCCGCCTCCAGCACGAGGTGAAGGGGCTGGTGTGATGGCAACCACGACACGGTTCACGGGGGCGCTCGATCTCATCGTCTTCGGCGTCGCGGTCGCGCTCAGCGCCGTCGTGCTCGCAGTCGTCGAGATCGTGGGCATCCTCGCCCCCGCCGGGCCCGCCGTGACGGTCGCCGCCGACGCGGCATCCGATCTGGTGTCGTCGGAGGTCGTCACGGCGGTCACCGTGCGCGCGGCCGAGATCGACCTCGCCGGGAGGCTGTGGCTGATCTCGGCCGAGCTGCTGCTCGCGATCGGAGCGCTGGTGGTCGTCGCCGCTCTCATCCGGATCGCGCTCGCCGTCCGCCGTGAGCAGATCTTCGCGGGCGGAGCGACCCGGGCTCTGACGACAATCGCCGTGACCCTCACGATCATCGGCTTCGCCTGGCCCGTCGTCGACGGCATGGGTCGTCAGCATGCGGTCGAATCGCTCGGCATCCCCTTCGAGACCCTGTCGCTGCCCGACCTGCTCCCGATGGCGCCCGTCCTGTTCGCTGCCATCACGGCCGCCGTCCTGGCGGGCGCCTTCGCCCACGGCGAGCGCCTTCGCCGCGACACCGAGGGGCTCGTGTGAGCCCGGCCGAAGAAGACGAACTCACCGGCATCCACTGCCGACTCGACGAACTGCTCACCGCGCGCGGGATGACGCTCACCCGCCTGTCGGAGATCGTCGGGGTGTCGGTCGTGAACCTCTCAGTGCTGAAGAACGACCGCGCTCGGGCGATCCGGTACTCCACCCTCTCCGCGATCTGCCGGGCACTCGACTGCGAGGTCGGCGAGCTACTGGTCCGGGCCGACTGAGCCTCCTCCCCCGGCACGTCTGGCGGGTGCCGCCCGGGAGAACCCGCCGAAACTGACGGGCGAACGGTCGCGCGAGGGCGCGCGCGTCGCGCGAGGCGCGCGCGTCACGCGAGGGCGGCGCGCACGCGTTCGACGACGCTGCGCCCGAGGTGAGCCCTCGTCACGCGGATCACGGACCAGCCGAGCGACGCCAACGCCTCCTGCCGCAGGATGTCGCGGCTCCACTGGGCAGACTCCCGCAGGTGGTGTTCGCCCTCGTATTCGACCGCGACGCGATGGCTCGGATAGGCGAGATCCGCGACGGCGATGAGCCTCCCTCGGGCGTCGCGGATGACGTGGTTCAGCGCGGGCTCGGGAAGCCCCGCCTGCACGAGATCGAGGCGGCAGCGCGTCTCCCCCGGCGACGCACTCCTCGTGCGGATGAGCGGCAGCGCTTCGCGCAGATGACGGATGCCGACCCGGCGCCCCGATTCGACGGCACCGCGCAGCTCATCGAGCGTCGCCATCGCCCGGGGATCGCCGCGGAACATGGGCTCCCGGACGATCCGGTCGCCCGCGATCACCAGGTCGCCCACGCGGGGGAGGACGGCGGCGAGCATCGCCCAGGTGCTGCTGGGTGACGTCACCGGAAGGCCTGTCGTCGGGTGGGTGACGACGTCCGCTGCCCCCGGCGCGACCTCGTGCCCGCGGACCCCCTCGCGCCGCGGATGCCGCGACGGCGCGAACACGCCCACATCGAGCCGAGCGGCGGCACGCAGCATCCCCGGCGGAATCGGGATGCCCCACACCACGGCGGCCGTGACATGGGTGAAGAACTGGGCGCTCGTCAACACGGACGCGAGCGCTCCGGCCCTGTCCACGATGAGCTGCTCCCGGGCCGCGAGGCCGTGCGCCCCCTCGGCCGGTGGATGACCGGCGAGCACGCGCACCCCGCGGAACGGCGCATCGAGGTCGTTCGCGCGTAGCCGGGATCGGCGGACGCCGGCTGCCGCGGCATCCTTCACCGGGAAGACGGTGCCCAGTTCGGGCGGAAGCGGGGCGCGTTTCACCCCGCCAGTGTCGTCGCGTCACCGCCCCTCACGGCCTCGCCACCCGCCCCCCGCTCCGCTCACCCCCACCGGCCCGCCGTGGGGTGGGGAGGAGCCTTCCCCCGTCGTGAAGGGCGGGTTGCGCTCCCCCGCACCCACCACTGGCGCCGGGCGAAGCGCCGCTATTGCAGCGAGGAGGTCAGCCGCGCGAGGTTGTCGAGCATCATCGAGCGGATCGGGCGCTTGCGCCACTCCTCGATCGTCAGCTCTCGGGAGCGGGAACGGTACTGGTCTTCGACGTCGCGCAGCTGCTCGACGAACTCGCCGCCTCGGACCAGCATGGTCACCTCGAGGTTCAGGCCGAAGGAGCGCATGTCCATGTTGCTCGACCCGACGACCGCGAACTCGTCGTCGATCGACATCGACTTCGAGTGCAGGATGTAGGGCCGCTTGTACATCCAGATCTTCACGCCCGTGCGCAGCAGCTGCTCGTAGTAGCTGCGCTGTGCGTGGTACACCATCGCCTGGTCGCCGACCTCCGAGACGAACAGCTCGACCTCGACCCCGCGATGGCAGGCGGTCTGGATCGCGAGCAGCAGACCCTCGTCGGGCACGAAGTACGGGCTGACCATCACGATCTTCCGCTCGGCCGCGAAGATCAGGCTCATGAACAGCTTCAGGTTGTTCTCGTACTCGAATCCGGGGCCGCTCGGCACCACCTGGCAGTCGAGGTCACCCGAGCCGGGCTTCGTCTCGAGCTCGACCTCGGTGACGAGCGCCTGCCCGGTCTCGCCGTACCAGTCCGAGAGGAACACGGCGTCGATGGAGGCCACCACCGGGCCGTCGATGCGGGTCATCAGGTCGACCCACTGGAGTCCGCGGCGGATGTTGCGCGGCAGGTTGTAGCTGCGGTCGGTGACGTTCTGGGAGCCGAGGAAGGCCACCCGGTTGTCGACCACGACGATCTTGCGGTGGTTGCGCAGGTCGGGCCGCTGGTAGCGCCGCCGGAACGGCTGCACCGGGAGCATGAGGTGCCATTCGACCTTCATCGCGTCGAGCCGCGCGACCGTGTGCTTGTAGAACGGCTTCCACCGGTTCGCCCAGTGATCGAGCAGCACCCGCACTTCGACGCCCCGCGCCGCGGCGCGATCGAGTGCCGCGAAGACCACCTCCGTCGTGGCATCCGCTTGCAGGATGTAGAACTCGACGTGCACGAACTCCTGCGCGGTGTCGATCTCGGCGGCCATGGCTTCGAGGCTGCCCTCGTAGTCGGAGATGATCTGGGCGCCGTTGTCGCCCGCGATCGGCATGGCGCCGAGGTTCTGGTTGAGCCGCACGAGCTGCGAGAACCAGGTCGGCGGGTCGGCGCGCAGCGTGCCGAAGGTGAGGTTCTCCGTCGACGTCCGCAGGAACTCGTTGATCGCCTGCTGCTCTTTGCGCCGCTTGCGAGGCAGCCGCGGGTTGCCGATGAGGAGGAAGAGCAGGATGCCGACGGGCGGGATGAAGTAGATGGCGAGCAGCCACGCGGTCGCCGCGGTGGGCTTGCGGTTCCGCGGCACGATGATGATCGCGAGGATGCGGATCGAGATGTCGAACATCACGAGGAGGACGAGCCACCAGGTCCACGTCCAGTCGAGACTGATGCTGATCACGGGACCCCCAGGATGTTTCGGCCAGCCTAGCGTTCGGGGGTCAGACGGCTGTGTCGTCGCGGGCGCTCAGGCCGCGCTTCTTGCGTTCCTCGGCTTCGACCTTGGAGTACATCTTCCGTTCGTTGCGGTCCATCCGGATGATGCTGCGGAGGACGAACACGAGCAGGGAGAACACGACGATGGTCGGCACGAGGCCCCAGATGACCGACGTCCAGTATTCGTCCATACCCCCATCGTAGGCCGCGCAGACCGGGGCGATGCCCGTGAACGGGCCCTCCTCCCCAGCGGCTCCGACGCCGCCTCTCCCCCGAGACCGGATGCTGCGCCACCACGGCGGCCGCCGGCATCCGACGCTCGACACATGTCGACCGTCGTCACCGCCGCGGATGCCGCGCACTTCCTGTCCCTCGTCCCGCACCTCCTCGGCTACACGCCGACGCGGAGTCTCGTCCTGGTGCCGATGGCATCGGGGCGAAGTCTCGGCGCGATGCGGGTCGATCTGCCTGCGGCGCACGTCGATCCGGATGCCGCCGCGTCGAGCATGATCGGTCTGGTCTGCCGCATCTCGGGCGCCGATGCCGTCGTCGCGGTCGCCTACACCCCGGCGCGCATCGCCCGCGGCCTGCCGACGGCGCGGCTGATCGCCGCGATCGAACGCTCCGCCGACGCGTGCGGCATCGCGGTCAGCGATGCCCTGACCGTCGCTGCGAACGGCTGGGGATCGCACTTCGACCGCGACCTGCCGCCCGGGGGGCGGCCGCTTGCCGACCTCACCGTCCGCACCGCGCCGCCGCCGGGCGATCAGACCTTCGGTGCCGACCTTCCCGAGGTCGCACCGGCTGCCCTCGAGTCCGTCGAGGCGGCCATGACATCGCTCGAGTCGTCGCTGGCGGTGCTGTGCGGCATCCCGGGGCTCGGCCGGATCGACCGCGTCGACCCGGCGGCGCTCGAAGCGGCGTGCGCCCTCGATGACCTCCCGACCTTCTACGAGGACGCGCTCCGGTGGGATGCCACGGCGATCGACCCGATGCGTGCGGCCCTGATGGCCTGGTGCCTCGCCCGGCCGTCGCTGCGCGACATCGGAGTGGTGCAGTGGTCGAGCGACCAGGCGGGCGGCGAACTCGCCGCCCGCGCGCAACTGCGGTGGGAGGAGGGCGAGGAGTATCCGCCCGACCTCGCGTGCGTCATGTGGGGTGAAGGCTCACGACCCGACCCCGACCGCCTGGACGCCGCCCTCGCGCTCGTGAGAGAGGTTGCGGCGCGAAGTCCGGAGCGGCTGCGGGCCGGTGCGCTGGCCACCGCCGCCTGGCTCTCCTGGGCGCTCGGACGCTCGACACACGCCGATCGCTACGCCGATCAGGCCGAGGCGCTCGATCCGAAGAACGGGCTCGCCGAGATCGTCCGCTCGTTCGTACGGCACTCGCACCTGCCCGACTGGGCGTTCGAGCGCTGAACCCGCCGCCGCCAGCGTGCTACTTGACGAGCGGGAAGAGGATCGTCTCGCGGATGCCGAGGCCGGTGATGGCCATCAGCAGGCGGTCGATGCCCATACCCATGCCACCGGTGGGCGGCATGCCGTGCTCGAGCGCGCGCAGGAACTCCTCGTCGACCCTCATCGCCTCGTCGTCGCCGCGTGCGGCGAGCTTCGCCTGCTCGACGAAGCGCTCGCGCTGAATGACGGGGTCGACGAGCTCGGAGTAGCCGGTCGCGAGTTCGAAGCCGCGGATGTAGAGGTCCCACTTCTCGACGACGCCCGTGATCGTGCGGTGCTCGCGCACGAGCGGCGACGTGTCGAGGGGAAAGTCCATGACGAACGTCGGCCGCTCGAGGCCGCCCTTGACGAAGTGCTCCCACAGCTCCTCGACGAGTTTGCCGCGCGTCGCGATCTTCGCCGGCACCTCGACGCCCACCTCGGCCGCGAGCGTCGACAGCTCGTCGAACGTGGTGTCGGGAGTGATCGAGCGCCCGGCGGCATCCGACAACGACTCGTACATCGAGATGCGATCCCACTGCCCGCCGAGGTCGTACTCGGTGCCGTCGGCCCACGTGACGACGGTGGTGCCGGAGACGGCGACGGCCGCCTTCTGGATGAGCTCCTGCGTCAGGTCGGCGATGCCGTTGTAGTCGCTGTAGGCCTGGTAGGCCTCGAGCATTGCGAACTCGGGGCTGTGCGTCGAGTCGGCGCCCTCGTTGCGGAAGTTGCGGTTGATCTCGAAGACGCGATCGATGCCGCCGACCACGGCGCGCTTGAGGAAGAGCTCTGGCGCGATGCGCAGGAAGAGCTCGGTGTCGAATGCGTTCGAGTGCGTCGTGAACGGTCGGGCCGCGGCGCCGCCGTGCTGCACCTGCAGCATGGGCGTCTCGACCTCGAGGAAGCCCTGCTCGTCGAACGTCCGGCGCAGCGAGGCGACCGCCTTGGCGCGGGCGACGACGGTGCTGCGCGCCTGGTCGCGGACGATCAGGTCGAGGTAGCGCGAGCGGACCCGGCTCTCCTCACTCAGCTCCGTGTGCAGGTTGGGCAGCGGCAGCAGCGCCTTCGACGCGATCTGCCAGTCGGTCACCATGATCGAGAGCTCGCCGCGACGGCTCGAGATGATCTGCCCGGTCACCGAGACGTGGTCGCCGAGGTCGACGAGTTCCTTCCACGCCTGCAGCGACTCGTCGCCGACCTCGGCGAGGGAGACCATCGCCTGGATGCGGCTGCCGTCGCCCGACTGGAGAGCGGCGAAGCAGAGCTTCCCGGTGTTGCGGCTGAACACGATGCGACCGGCCACCGAAGCGACGACGCCTGTCTCGTCGCCCGCGGCGAGGTCGGCGTAGCGCTCGCGGAGCGCGGGGATGGTGTCGGTGACGGCGACCGCGACGGGGTACGCGCCACCGGCGGCATCCGTCCGCTCCGACAGGAGCCGCTCGCGCTTGGCGAGGCGGACGGCCTTCTGCTCGATGACGTCCTCTTCGGTCGTCTCAGCGGGCACGGGCGCAGACGCGTCGGTCATGACAGGGGGCTCCTCGGGGATTCGACCCTTCAGTCTACCGAGGGCGCGGCGCCGGCCCGCCGGGGGCAGGCCAGGCGCAGCACCCGGGCCCCCTCGCGACCGGGATCAGCGTCGCGGAGTCCATCCGGGCGGCAGCGGCCTGCCGCCGTGGGCGCTGTCGGCGGCCGCCGACCAGCCTTGCGCGGCGTCGACGGCGTCGAACCCGCCCCGGGCGATCCGGAACCCGACATCGTCGTGATGCATCCGAGGCCCGCCGCCGCGGCGCACTCCGGCGCGGACGCTCCAGGCATCGTCGGCGAAGCCGCCGCCACGGAACACGCGGTAGTCGTCGTACCGCTCCGGGTCGAGGAAATCCCAGCACCACTCCCACACGTTGCCGAGGGTGTCGAACAGGCCGTTCAGATTCGGATGCTTGCCGCCCACGTCCTGCGGGGCGCTCACCCCGTCTGCCGCCGTCCATGCGACATCGGCGAGCGGCCCGTACTGCGGGGTCGTCGATCCGGCACGGCAGGCGAACTCCCACTCCGCCTCCGTCGGCAGGCGGAATCCGTCGCTGTCGACGTGCCACCGCACCTCTTCGCCGTCGACGGCGTAGGCGGGGTCGACGCCCTCCCACTCCGACAGCGCGTTGCAGAATCGCACCGCGCGCAGCCAGCTGAGCCCCACGGCAGGGCGACGCGGGTGCGAAGCCATCACGCCGATGACCTCGCCGAGCTGTTCCTCGGTCACCGGGTACACGCCGATCTCGAAGGGCTCGAGTGCGACGGTTCGCCGCGTGCCGCGTCGGGCGTCGTGGAGCATGACGCTGCCGCCGTCGATGCGGGCGAGCTCGACGTCGCTCACAGCGGAGAAGGGTCGCCGCCGGCGACGCTGAGTGCCCGGTCGACCGCGGTGTGCATCAGCGCCGACAGGTACCGGCCGGGGTGTTCGACGCCGGCGCTGACGAGCAGCTCCGACGACTGCCGGACGATGGATGCCGAGAACTCGGTCGCCGTGGCGATCGCCTCGCCGTAGGCGGCACGGTCGGCATCGGCCACGACGACCGGCTCGCATCCCATCTCCACGGCGAGCGCCTGGGCGATGGGCAGGACGGCGGCCGGAGCGGTCACGGCGGCGTACGCGTCCCGAAGCGCACGCAGATCGGTCGACGATCCGGTGAAGGCGATCGCCGGGTGGATCGCCAGCGGGATCGCCCCCTTGGCAGCCGCGGGCGCGAGCACGCTGATCCCGTGGGCCGCGTCGGTGTGCACGATGAGCTGGCCGACCTGCCAGGCGCCGAGATCCGCGAGCCCCGCGACGAGGCTCGGAAGCTCGTCGTGCGGCACGGCGATGATCACCAGCTCGCTGCGCCGAGCGACCTCGTCGGCGGTGAGCGTCGGGACGCCGGGCAGGATCGCACCGACCCGGTCGGCATCCGATCCCGCGGTGATCCCCGTGAGGGCGTGACCCGCCCCGGCGAGCGCCGCCGCGACGACCGGGCCGACACGGCCCGCGCCGATCACGCCGACGCCGAGCCGGCCATCACGACTCACGGGCGGTCCCGCTCGTCGGGGTTCCCGTCCGTCGGCGGGGCGGCAGGTGCGATGGTGTCGTCGCGACGAACCTGGGGCTCGGCGACCGGCGCGAGCGCGGGTTCGGCAGCCTGGGCCGGTGAGGTCTGACCCCACTCGATGTCGACGTTGCCCTCCGGGGCGAACGCGAGCCGGATGTCGCCCGTCTGGTCCCAGTCCTCGTCGCCGTCCGACGACGAGGCGACCACGGCGGCGTCGGTCGCACCGCGCCACAGCGTCAGCGCGTCGCGGTGGTCGAGCGCGCTGATCGCTCCGGAGACCGGGCCGAGCACGGTGTGTCCGGTGACGCTCGCGAGCCCGAAGGCCCGATCGATCGGACCCTGATCCACGCGCACCGACTGCAGGCGGGCGAGGGGCAGGATGACGAGCTTCGGCCAGATGCGCCCCCGGCGCAGGAGCAGCGCGGCGCGCTCGAGGCGGAACCCGTTGCGCGGCTGCGAGAAGGGCAGGTACCAGCGTGCGCGGCGCGGAGAGACGGTGAACCCGTCGCCCGCCGCTGCCGGGCCTAGCCCGGCCTGCAGCAGGGCCGCGTCGACCTCGACGGCGGGCAGCAGAAGCCGTAGCACGCGCTCGACGTCGTCGCGGGTGCCGATCGGCAGCACGTCGGCGAACTGCGTCGTCGACGTGTCGGTCGCCGCGCGGCCCGAGAGACGGTTGACGCGGATGCGCCACCACCCGCCCAGCCGCCACAGCACCGGCTGGCGCACGTCGACGGCGTGGATTCGCCCGGGCGGCAGGGTCTCGGTGACCGTCGTGAGCAGGCCGAAGGTGACGCGCACCCCGGCCGAGGTGGGCGCGATCGAGTACCGGACCGTCTTGATGAACTGCCGCACCGTGTACGCACCGAAACCGATCGCGGCCGGGATGGACGCACCGAGAGCGGGGATCAGCCAGATGGGCTGCAGCGCCAGACCGATCACGGCGGCGATGATGATCGCGATGAGCCAGATCGTCGACCCCGACAGCAGGTTCGCGAGGATCAGCCGGCCGATCGGCACCCGGACGATGGATGCCGGCTCGACCTCGTCTTCGTCGACCCCGTCGACGATCTCGGTGATGCCGGCGCCGATGCGGCGCGCGGCGGCCGAGGCGGCGGAGGATGCCGGTGCGGCAGCCTCGCGGCGGGCTGCGGCTTCGGCGCGCTGCCGACCGGAGGCAAGGCGGAGGATGTCGCCGCGGATGGTCTCGGCGTTCGACGTGGAGAGGTACTCGAGCCGCACGTTCGCGTCGAGCCCGGCGCCGACGACCTCGAGCTTCGCGAGACCGACGAGGCGGGCGAGGGCCGGACGCGTCAGGTTCACGCCCTGCACCCGGTCGAGGGGCGCCCGTCGGTGGGTGCGGAACAGCACCCCGCTGCGCACCTCGACGTCGTCGCCGGTGATGCGGAACGTGTGGAAGCGCCACGAGACGGCGAACAGCACGATGACCACGATGATCACGCCGAGGACGGCGAGGATCGCCGGCACCACGAAGTCGTTCTCGACCAGGATGTCGACCGGGTTCCCCTCGTCGTAGTAGACATCCGACGGCAGAAACCAGCCGATGATCCGGTCGCGGAGGTTCGCGATCAGGATGCCGAGCACGACGAGGAGCGTGAGGCCGCCGCGCAGAAGCGGCGACAGCGGATGCATCCGATGCCATTCGCCGTCGGCGAGACCCGAGCGCACCCGGGTCTGGGGAGGCGCGGTGCTCACCGGAAGGTCGTCGCTCACAGGCCGGTCCGCCGGGTCTCGGCGACCTCGATGAGGGTGTCGCGGAGCTTCTCGGCTGCCGCCTGCGGCAGGCCCGGGATCGTGACGCCGGTCGAGGCCGCCGCGGTCACGAGCTTGAGCTGCGCGATGCCCAGGCCGCGATCGAGCGGGCCGTGGGTGATGTCGACGAGCTGCAGACGTCCGTAGGGCACGGCGACCATGCGCTGCCACAGGATGCCGCGACGGAACACGAGGTCGTCTTCGCGCAGCTGGTAGCCGACGGAGCGCGCCTGCCGCGGGGTGACGATCAGGACGAACAGGACGATGACGCCGATCACCAGTGCCGGGATCCAGACCCATTCCTGCTCGAACACGTACGTTCCCACGATGTAGCCGGCGGCGATGAGGGCGAGCAGGAAGACGTTGCCGACGACCTGGCCGATCACGTAGCGCCGGGAGATCTGGTACCAGGTGCCGTCGCCGAGGGGCAGGCGGTTGGCGCTGCGCGGCTCGATGATGCGGTCGTAGGCCCCGGTGGTGAAGGCCTGCTCGTCCGCGACCTCAGTCGAGGTGGGAGAGACCGAATCCGGGTTGGTCTGGTCCGGGCTGCTCGTCATCGTCGTCCTTCCGAATGGTGCACAGGTACTCGGCGAAGAGGGCGGCTGCCACGAGGACGAGCCCGCTGAGAAGTGCGGCGATCACCGCACCCGTCGAGCCTAGCGAGGGCGACGCCGGGCGCGTGAACACGAACAGGACGAGGCCTCCGGCGAAACCGGTGACCAGGGCGCCGACGATGCTCGAGGCCTTCGCGAGCATCGCGACGCGCAACGCACGGAAGGGATCGACCGGCGACGCCTTCCCGAGGGTCGCGCGGCGCACCGGGATGGCGGCTGCGACGACGGCGGCGGCCAGGGCGATCAGGAAGATCGGGAGGAAGGGGGACGGCAGGAAGGTCGGCTGGCCGGAGGCGGTCAGCAGGTGATCGACGATGAAGCCGGCGCCGCCGGCGACGAGGGCGGAGATGATCAGACCGAGCGGGCTCGTGCGGTTCACGGCTCTTCTCCGCGGAGGGCGGCGAGCAGGTCGGCGACCGGGCCGGCGCCGGGGATGACGGCATCCGGATCGACACTCAGCCAGGGCACGAGCACGAACTCCCGCTCGTGTGCGCGCGGGTGCGGCAGCACGAGGCCGGGAGTGTCGGCGCGGACGTCACCGTGGGCGATGAGGTCGAGGTCGAGGGTGCGACTCCCCCAGCGCTCTCGCCGCTCGCGCCCGTGGCGCGCCTCGATCGCGTGGAGGTAGCCGAGGAGCACCGTCGGGGCGAGGCGTGTGTCGACGAGCACCACGGAGTTCAGGTATCGAGGTGCCGACTCGTCGATGCCCTCCGCCGTCACCGCGACCGACTCGACAGCCCTTGCGGTCGCGACGACGCTCGTCATCGGGAGCCGGCCGATGTCGGCGACGGCTTCGGTCATGGTCGCGGCGCGATCGCCGAGGTTGGCGCCGAGCGCGATGACGGCGCGACGGGGCGCTGCCGGCGTCCGGGGCTCCGGTTCGCCGAGGCGCTCGGTCAGTCGACGGCTCATGCGTTCTCCCGGTGGCGGCGGATCGTGACCGTGACGTCGGCGAAGGGCACCTCGATCGGCGCGCTCGGCTTGTGGATCGTGACCGTCACGCCGTCGACGATCGGCCACGCCAGTGCGGCGGTGGCGATGCGCTCGGCGACGGTCTCGACGAGATTGGCCGGCTCGCCCGACAAGATCGCGGCGACCTGTTCGGCGAGCTCGCCGTAGTGCACGGTGTCGAGCACGTCGTCGCTCTTCGCGGCCGCCCGCGTCGACAGCGACAGCGTGACGTCGGCGATGAACTCCTGCCCCTCGCGGCGCTCATGAGCGTAGACGCCGTGATATCCGAACGCGCGGATTCCGGTGACCGTGATCTCGTCGCTCATGCCTCGCCCTCCCAGGCGTCCCGCACCGCGAGCGCGACGCGGGTCGCGACGACGTCGTGCACACGCACGGCCCACACCCCGCTCTGCGCCGCGAGCACGCTCGTGACCGCGGTCGCGAGATCGAGGGATGCCTCGCCCGCCACGTCGATGCCCGCTCGAGCGCCGGCGACCGCCAGCATCCGCTTCCGGCTCGTGCCGATGAGCACACGGTGCCCACCCTCAGCGAGACCGCGGAGACCCCGCACGAGCGCCCAGTTGTCCTCGGGCGTCTTGCCGAAGCCGAACCCGGGGTCGACGATGATGCGTTCATCCGGGATGCCGGCGGCGCGGGCCGCGGCGATGCGGAGACCGAGCTCGGCGATGACCTCCACCACGATGTCGGAGTAGCGGGCGCCGGCGTACATGTCCTTCGAGTGACCGCGCCAGTGCTGCAGGACGACGTCGGCCTCGGTGTCCGCGACGGCGGCGAGGAGCTCCGGATCGGCGAGGCCGCCCGAGACGTCGTTGACGATTCGCGCGCCGGCCGCGATCGCCGCGGCGGCGGTGGTGGAGTTCATCGTGTCGATGCTGATGAGGGCGCCCGCTCCGGCGAGGCGTTCGATCACGGGGATGACCCGGTCGTACTCGTCGCGCGGGGTGATGCGCTCGGCGCCCGGGCGGGTGGACTCGCCGCCGATGTCGAGGATGTCGGCGCCGTCGACGCGGAGCCGCTCGCCGTGGGCGACGGCATCGTCGTGGTCGGCGAACCGGCCGCCGTCGCTGAACGAGTCGGGGGTGACGTTGACGACGCCCATCACGAGGGTCGTCACGCCGCACCTCCGGTGAGGAGGGCGATGACCTCGGCGCGGGCCGCCGGCTCGCGGAACTCGCCGCGCGCGGCGATCGTCACGGTCGACGTCGAGGGCTGGCGGCCGCCGCGCATCGTGACGCACTCGTGCTCGGCGTCGAGCACGACGAGCACGCCGCGCGTGTCGATCGAGCCGTCGATCGCGTCGGCGATCTGCTCTCCCAGCCGTTCCTGCACCTGCGGACGCGCCGCGAGGATGTCGATCACCCGGGGCAGCGCGCCGAGCCCGATGACCTGTTCACCCGGGAGATAGGCCACGTGCGCGCGCCCGACGAAGGGCAGCAGGTGATGCTCGCACACCGACCGGAAGCGGATGTCGCGGAGCATCACCGCACCCGACGGGAGCGTGTCGGGCGCGGGCCCACGGGAGACTGAGATGGTGTGGGCGAGCGGCGCCGCGGCATCCTCCCCCACTCCGGCGAAGAACTCCGCGTACGTCTCGGCCACGCGTTCAGGGGTCGCCCGAAGACCCGGCCGGTCGGGATCTTCCCCGATGGCCTGCAGGAGTTCGCGCACGAGGTGGGCGACGCGCTCGCGGTCGACCGCCATGCGCCAGCCCCTACGCCGTCGCGGGGCGGGCCTGGCCCGTCGGACGCCGAACGGCGGCCGACTCGGCTGCTTGCGGTTCAGCCTCGACCGAGGCGGCGACCGGCGCCTGCTCGGCGCGACGCGGCACGTCGACCGGCGGCAGCGTCGACACGGGCCGCTCGCTGCTCGACAGCCACTGCGGGCGCGGCGGGAGCTTGGTGATGTCGGAGAAGATCTCGGCGAGCTCGAGGTGGTCGAGCGTCTCCTTCTCGAGCAGCGCCAGCGCGAGCTTGTCGAGGACGTCGCGGTTCGCGTTCAGCACCTCGTAGGCCTCGTTGTGCGCCTGCTCGATGAGCGCGCGCACCTGGGCGTCGATCCGCTCCGCGACGCGCTCGCTGAAGTCGCGGCCGTGACCCATGTCGCGGCCCATGAAGACCTCACCCGACGATGACCCGAGCTTGACCGGTCCGACGTCGGTGGTCATGCCGTACTCGGTGACCATCTTGCGGGCGATGTCGGTCGCCTTCTCGATGTCGTTGCTCGCGCCGGTGGTCGGGTCGTGGAAGACGATCTCCTCGGCGACGCGGCCGCCCATGGCGTAGGTCAGCTGGTCCTGGAGCTCGTTGCGGGTGATCGAGTACTTGTCGTCGATCGGGAGCACCATCGTGTAGCCGAGCGCCTTGCCGCGGGGAAGGATCGTGACCTTCGTCACCGGGTCGGTGTTGTTCATCGCGGCGGCAGCCAGCGCGTGGCCGCCCTCGTGGTACGCCGTGATGAGCTTCTCCTTGTCGCGCATCACGCGAGTGCGACGCTGCGGACCGGCGATGACGCGGTCGATCGCCTCGTCGAGCGCGCGCATGTCGATGAGCTGCGCATTCGAGCGCGCCGTGAGCAGCGCGGCCTCGTTGAGCACGTTCGCGAGGTCGGCACCGGTGAACCCGGGCGTCTTGCGCGCGATGATCGCGAGGTCGACCGACGGCGAGAGCGGCTTGCCGCGCCCGTGGACCTCGAGGATGCGCTGACGCCCCTTCAGGTCGGGGGCGTCGACGCCGATCTGGCGGTCGAAGCGGCCCGGACGCAGCAGGGCCGGGTCGAGGATGTCGGGGCGGTTGGTGGCCGCGATGACGAGCACCGACACCTTGGGGTCGAAGCCGTCCATCTCGACGAGCATCTGGTTGAGCGTCTGCTCGCGCTCGTCGTGACCGCCGCCCATGCCGGCGCCGCGGTGGCGACCGACGGCGTCGATCTCGTCGATGAAGATGATGGCGGGAGAATTCTCCTTGGCCTGCGTGAACAGGTCGCGTACGCGGCTCGCGCCGACACCCACGAACATCTCGACGAAGTCCGAACCCGAGATCGCGTAGAACGGGACGCCTGCCTCGCCGGCGACGGCGCGGGCGAGAAGGGTCTTGCCGGTTCCGGGAGGGCCGTACAGCAGCACGCCCTTCGGGATGCGGGCGCCCACGGCCTGGAACTTGGCCGGGTCGCGCAGGAAGTCCTTGATCTCCTGCATCTCCTCGATCGCCTCGTCGGAGCCGGCGACGTCGGCGAACGTGACGGTGGGAGTCTCCTTGGTCACGAGCTTCGCGCGCGACTTGCCGAACTGCATCACCCGGCTGCCACCGCCCTGCGCGCTCGACATGAGCCACCAGAACAGGAGGCCGAGGAGCAGGATCGGCAGGAGGATCGAGATCAGGCTGCTGAACCAGCTCGTCCGCGGCACGACGTCGTTGAAGCCGTCCTTGGGCGCCGCAGCGTCGACGGCGGCGACGACCTCGTCGCCACGGGGCTCGACGTAGTAGAACTGCGCCGTCGTCGACCCGTCGAACGGTTCGGACAGCGTCAGGTCGACCCGCCGGTCACCGTCGGTCATCGTCACCTCGGTGACGGTGTCGCCCTTCAGCAACTCGAGACCCTCTTGCGTGGTGATCTGCTTGACGCCGGTGAGGCTCGAGATGAGAGTCATCCCGAGGATCAGCAGCACGACGACGAGCAACACGTACACGACGGGGTTGCGCGAGAGCTTCTTGACGTTCATGGTGCGATCAGGCTACCCCGCGGGGGCTATGCCGCGTCTGGGATTCGCCCAAGGCGTACGCCTGCGCGGCGCCGGGCGGCGAGCGCCGGCATCCGCTGGTCAGGAATAGACGTGCGGGGCCAGCACGGCGACGTCGCGGAGGTTGCGGTACTTCTCGGCGAAGTCGAGGCCGTAGCCGACGACGAACTCCACCGGGATGTCGAAGCCGACGTAGCGGGAGTGGATCTCGACCTTGGCGGCCTCGGGCTTGCGGAGCAGGGCCAGCACCTCGATCGAGGCGGCTCCGCGCGACGCGAAGTTCTCGAGCAGCCAGCTCAGCGTGAGGCCCGAATCGATGATGTCCTCGACGATCAGCACGTGCTTGCCGGAGATGTCGGTGTCGAGGTCTTTCCGGATCTGAACGACTCCGCTCGACTTGGTACCGGCGCCGTACGACGACACGGCCATCCAATCCATCTCGATGTCGCGCTTGAGGGCGCGCGCGAAGTCGGCCATGACCATGACGGCGCCCTTGAGCACGCCCACGAGCAGCAGGTCCTTGCCCTCGTAGTCGGACTCGACACGGCGGGCGAGCTCTTCGAGCTTGGCCTGGATCTCCTCCTCGGTGACGAGGACATCGGTGAGCTGATCGGCGATCTCGGCGGCGCGCATTGCTGAAGTCTAGATACCCGATCCGGATGCCGTGAACTCGATCGCCCGCCCCGATCGCCGCGCCGTGCACCCGGGGAGATCGATCGGGCCCTGCCCCGACCAGTCGGTGACGAGCCGGGCCACCTCGAGGGTCTGGCTGCGGGTGAGGGAGACGTGGAACTCGCTCGCGACGACGTGCCGGATGATCCGGTGACGGAGGGCGGGCGGGTTGGCGGCGAGCGCGGCGACCGACACCGCGATGCCGGCCTCCGCGGGCTCGACGATGTCCTCGATGACCTCGTCGATCATCTCGGCGAACGCGTCGGCGTCTTCGCGCAGCTGCGTCGCGGTGCGGGCGAGGGCTTCGGCGATGCCGGGGCCGAGCTCGGCTTCGAGGGTCGGCAGGACGGTCTCGCGCACGCGCACGCGGGTGAACCGGTGCTCGCTGTTGTGCGGATCGGTCCAGGGCTGGAGGCCCTCGGCGGCGCACGCGGCGACGGTCGTCACACGCCGCACGTCGAGGAGGGGCCGCAGCAGCGGCACGCCGCCCAGGTCGATCTGCGGCGCCATGCCGGCGAGGCTGGTGCCCCCCGAGCCGCGGGCGAGCCCGAGCAGCACGGTCTCGGCCTGATCGTCGAGGGTGTGCCCGACGAGCACGGCCGCGGCGCCGGCGTCGCGCGCGGCATCGCGGAGCACCCGGTAGCGGGCGTCTCGGGCCGCGGCTTCGAGCCCGTCCGGCGCGGCGGAGGCGCCTGCGAGATCGACCCGGACGACCAGGGCGTCGAGGCCGAGCCCCGTCGCGACCCGAGCGGCCTCGGCGGCGATCTCTGCCGAGCCGCCTTGCAGCCCGTGGTCGACGGTCACCGAGGCGGGGCGGATGCCGAGCCGGCGGGCCTCGAAGGCGGTCGCCGCCGCGAGGGCGAGCGAGTCGGCGCCTCCCGAGAGCCCCACGACGACGACCGACCCGGGGGCGAGCGGCGAGAGGGCGGCGCGGACGGCGCGGCGCACCTCGGCGACCGCGGGATTCAGTGACGGCACGCCCCCACCGTATCCGGCGACCCGGGCGGCATCCGCTCGCGCTTCGGCGGGGCAGACCCGCGCCAGTAGGCTGGTGCCGCAAACTTCACCCCTTCGAAGGAGTACAGGTATGGGCGCGTACGACGCCGTCATCGAGATCCCGCGCAACAGCAAGATAAAGTACGAGGTCGACCACGGCACCGGCCGTGTCTTCCTCGACCGCATCCTGTTCACGCCGATGGGGTACCCCGCCAACTACGGCTTCTTCGAGAACACCCTCGGCGAGGACGGCGACCCGCTCGATGTGCTCGTGCTGCTCGACCATGACCTGGCACCCGGCATCCTCGCGAAGGTGCGCCC
Organism: Microbacterium sp. Ld4; assembly: GCF_045066555.1. Classification (NCBI taxonomy): domain Bacteria; kingdom Bacillati; phylum Actinomycetota; class Actinomycetes; order Micrococcales; family Microbacteriaceae; genus Microbacterium; species Microbacterium sp. Ld4. The sequence continues at coordinate 266,079 of NZ_JBISHE010000005.1, forward strand.
CGTCGGCGTGCTCAAGATGTCCGACGAGGCCGGCGGCGACGACAAGGTCGTGGCAGTGCTCGCGAAGGACCCGCGCTGGAGCCACATCCAGGACGTCGCCGACATCGACGACTGGACGAAGAACGAGATCAACCACTTCTTCGAGCACTACAAGGACCTCGAGCCCGGCAAGTGGGTCAAGGTCGACGAGTGGGCGGATGCCACCGAGGCCGAGCGCCTGGTGACCGAGGCCTTCGAGCGCTTCGCCGAGCACGAGGGTCAGACGAAGACCCAGGGTGAGGGCGAGTCGCCGAACACGCTCTGAGCGCGAATCGAGAAGAGGGTCGGATGCCACGCGGCATCCGACCCTCTTTCGTCACCCGGGCGGGTCAGACGCTGACGCCCCGAGCGCGGAGGTAGGGCGCGGGGTCGATGCGGACGCCGCCGGACCAGACCTCGAAGTGGATATGGCAGCCCGTGGAGGCGCCGGTCGAGCCGGTGTAGGCGATGACCTGACCGGCGCGCACGCGCTGACCGTACGAGACGTTGTAGCCGCCCGACATGATGTGGGCGTAGGCCGTGACGATGCCGTTGGAGTGGCGGATCTGGACGTAGTTGCCCCAGGCGCCGCTGAGCCCGGCGAAGATGACGGTGCCGCTGGCGGCCGCGTAGATCGGCGAGCCGCAGCCCGAGCCGAAGTCGATACCGCGGTGACCGCTCGAGGTGCAGTAGCCGCCCGAGCAGATGGAGCCGCGGGTGCCGAACCACGAGGTGATTCCGCCGTGGCCGGGGCGCACCCAGCCCGACGGCTGGACCTCTCCGCCGCCACCGCCGGAGGAGCCGCCGGCGGGCGAACCGCCACCGCCTCCCGATGACCCGCCGGAGGAGCTTCCGCCCCCGCCGCCACCGTTGTTGTTGTTCGCTGCCGCTTCTTCGCGGCGGCGCTTCTCTTCTTCGCGGCGACGACGCTCTTCTTCGCGACGACGACGGGCTTCTTCTTCGCGGGCTCGACGAGCCGCCTCTTCGCGTTGGCGCTTGAGGCGCGCTTCGCGCTCGCGACGGCGGACCTCGACGCCTTCCTTGTAGCTCGCGACCGTGGCGGCCGTGGTGTCGCGGAGGGCGTCGAGCTGCGCTTCGAGCACGTCGCGGTGCTCGTTCTGCGCGGCGAGCGCGGCCTGCGCCGCTTCGGCGGCGGCCTGCGCGGCCTGCAGCTTGCTCTCGGCTTCGACCTTGAGGCGGTCGCGCTCCTTGCGGGCGACCTCGGCCTGATTGGCGAGGTTCTTCGCGTTGTCGCGGGCGCCCGTCGCTTCGGCGTAGACCTCGCGGTTCGCTTCGACGAGCTTGTCCATCGTGCCGAGGCGACCGAGGAGGTCGTCGGCGCCGGCGGTCGACTCGGAGAAGAAGAGATCGAGCGTCGCATCGCTCTTGCCGGAGCGGTACTGCTGAGCGGCGAGCACACCGAGCTTGGATGCCGCGGCATCCGCTCGTTCGGATTCGGCATCGGCCTGGGCCTGCAGCGATTCGGCGAGGGCGTGCGCGGTCTCGAGGTTGTCGACGGCGACGGCGTATTCGTTGCCGAGCCGCTCCGCCTCGGCCTGCTTCGACTGGACGTCGTTCTCGAGCCCCTGGATCAGTCCCTGGATGCGGGTGATCTCGGAGCCCTTCGCGGCCTGGTTCGAGCGGGCCTTCTCGACGTCGTCCCACGAGGGGTAGGTGGCGGCGAAGGCGGGCATCGCGATGCCGAAACCGGCGGTGGCGACCGCCGCACCGAAGACGCCGAGCCCGAGAGCGTTGCGGCGGCTGATCGACGAGCGGAACGAGCGCATCTCGTCGGTAGTGGGCGCGCAGCCGCAGTCGACGTCGGTCGGGTCGGTCTCGATGGTCACGCAGGCACCCCCTCACAGGTCCGCAGATCACAGTAGCAACACTGTTCACATTCGTCACAGGGTGATGACGCGCGAGCAACCTCGGCCATCTTGCCCCGGAAAACAGCGGATGCAGCGGCGGACTCGCCCTCGATTCGCACATCGGCCGCAGATCGCATATGCTTGGTCGTCGGTAAGCGTGAGCCTCAGGGTTCGCTCGGCCCCATCGTTTAGCGGCCTAGGACGCCGCCCTTTCACGGCGGTAGCACGGGTTCGAATCCCGTTGGGGTCACTCCCATAATTTAATACGCATGGCCCTGTAGCGCAGTTGGTTAGCGTGCCGCCCTGTCACGGCGGAGGTCGCGGGTTCAAGTCCCGTCAGGGTCGCTCCGTGCGACAGGCCCTTTGTCTCCTCAGAGGGCCTTTCGTCTAGGACATGGCTTTCGACGCCATGCGGCTCTGTAGCTCAGTTGGTAGAGCGCACGACTGAAAATCGTGAGGTCACGGGATCGACGCCCGTCGGAGCCACACGGGTGATCATTACGTCATCCTAGAAACCCTCGCGAAGCTTCTATTCGCGGGGGTTTCGCCTTTCTCCGCTTCGGCCGCGGCGCGGGCGGGCACCCGGTCGTGGTTACGATCGGGACATGATCAAGTACGCTGGCTACCTTTTCGGAATCTCGATGGTGTTCGCCATCGTGGGCGTGCTGCTCGCTGAGCGCCTTCCGGAATGGTGGCGGCCTCTCTCGGTGTTCCTCGTCGCCTCGAGCGCGGCGATGTTCCTGCTGTCCTTCGTCATCGACTACCGGCGCAAGCGCGCGGCCGAGTGACCCGCCTCCGCTCCGCCCGCCTGATCGGATGCGCCGCGGGGGCGCCGGCTCCCGTGCACGTCAGAACGTGAGGACGGCGCCGTCCTCCGGAACCACGACGGATGCCGCGATCCCCCGCTCCTTCGCGAGTGCGCGGACCATATCCCGGGTGACCGTGCAGTGGTTCAGGGCCTCCATGTGGACGGCGACGATCTTCGCCGCCGGGGCGAGCCCGTGCACCGTGGCGACGTCCTCCGCGCCCATGATGATCGGATCGAGGCCCGGTAGAACGGCCTCCCCGGTGTTGAGGACGACGATCTCGGGGCGGTGCGCCGCCAGCGCCTCCGCGACCTCGCCTGTGAACACGGTGTCGCCCGCGACGTAGACCGTCTTCTCGTCGGGGTGGGCGAACACGACACCCATCACCTCACCCAGGTTCGGCTTGGCCGCGAGCGTCGCGTCGGATCCGTGCTGCCCACCGGTGCGGGTGAGGGTGACCCCGGCGAACGTGCGCGGCTCGTCGAGCACCATCACCTCGGTGAAGCCCGCGTCCCGCACCACCTGGGCGTCGCCGGCGTGCTGGACGATGATCGGCACCTCGCGCGGCAGCAGCGCCGCCGCAGCGGCATCCCAGTGATCGGAGTGCGTGTGCGTGACGACGACCAGGTCGGGACGCACGAGCTCGTCCAGCGGGACGACGAGCTCGACGAGAGGGTTGCGCTGGGGTCCGCCGAATCCGGGTTGCGAGGCCTTTGCGCCGAGCATCGGATCGATCAGGATGCGAAGCCCCTTCATCTCGAGCAGCATGGTCGCGTTCCGCACCTGAGTCATCTTCATCCCTCGATCGTCTCACGAAGCGTGGAATACCCCCATGAGGTATGCGTTACAGTGGAAGACATACCCAAGGGGGGTATCCCGATGAGAGGAGACATCATGACGACGACCGAATACCAGGTGACCGGAATGACCTGCGCCCACTGCGAGCGTGCGATCCGCGATGAGGTCGGCCAGCTCGCCGGCGTCGAAGACATCCGCGTCGATGCGACCTCCGGCTCCCTCATCGTGACCGCCGCGCAGCCGCTCGACGACGCCGCCGTCCTCTCGGCAGTGGACGAAGCCGGATACTCCGCGGTCCGCATCTGATGAACGCCGCAGCGAGGCTCAGCCTGTTCGCCGCCGCCCTCGCGGTCGCCTTCGCGGGTTCGTTCGCCCTCGCCGCGGTCGCCGTGCCCGACGACTGGGCAGACGACTGGACATCGCAGACCACCGCGCCGGGCCACGCGCCGGGCGACACCGCGGACGATCACTGATCGACGACGTGAAAGAAGCCAGCATGACCACCGCAACACCGACCGCCTCCGCGGGCTCGAGCGTCGAGCTCGAGATCGGGGGCATGACGTGCGCGTCCTGCGCGATGCGCATCGAGAAGAAGCTCAACAAGCTCGAGGGCGTCTCCGCCACCGTGAACTACGCGACCGAGAAGGCCCGCGTCACCGTTCCCGAGGGCTACGACGCGGCAGCGCTGATCGCACAGGTCGAGGCGACCGGGTACACGGCATCCCTCCCCGCGCCGGCGCAGCCCGACGCTGAGGCCCCCGCCGACCCCGAGCTCACGTCGCTTCGCACCCGGATGATCGCCTCGATCGTGCTGACCGTTCCCGTCATCGCGATGGCGATGATCCCTGCCCTGCAGTTCACCTACTGGCAGTGGGCCTCGCTCGCCCTCGCCGCGCCGGTCGTGGTCTGGGGCGCGCTGCCCTTCCACCGCGCCGCCTGGGCCAACCTCCGCCACGGCTCGGCCACGATGGACACCCTGATCTCCATGGGCACCGCCGCCGCCTTCCTGTGGTCGCTGTACGCCCTGTTCCTCGGCTCGGCCGGCGAACCCGGCATGACGCACGCCTTCGAGCTCTCGCTCGCCCCGTCCGACGGCGCCGCCAACATCTACCTCGAGGTCGCCGCCGGCGTGACGACCTTCATCCTCGCGGGCCGCTACTTCGAGAAGCGCTCCAAGCGTCAGGCGGGCGCCGCCCTCCGCGCCCTCCTCGAGCTCGGCGCGAAAGACGTCGCCGTCCTGCGTGACGGCCACGAGACCACGATCCCCGTCGGCGACCTGCGCACAGGCGACGAGTTCGTCGTGCGTCCGGGCGAGAAGATCGCGACCGACGGCGTCGTCGTGTCGGGCTCGTCGGCGGTGGATGCCGCCATGCTCACCGGTGAGTCGGTCCCGGTCGACGTCACCGTGGGCGACGCCGTGACGGGCGCGACGATCAACGCGGGCGGCCGACTCGTCGTCCGCGCGACGCGCGTCGGCGGCGACACCCAGCTCGCGCAGATGGCCCGCCTCGTCGAAGACGCCCAGACCGGCAAGGCCGAGGTGCAGCGCCTCGCCGACCGCATCTCGGGCATCTTCGTCCCGATCGTGCTCGTCATCACCGTCATCACCCTCGGCGCCTGGCTGGGCGCCGGGTTCCCGGCATCCGCTGCCTTCACCGCGGCCGTCGCCGTCCTCGTCATCGCCTGCCCGTGCGCACTCGGGCTCGCCACTCCCACCGCTCTTCTGGTGGGCACCGGCCGCGGCGCGCAGCTGGGCATCCTGATCAAGGGCCCCGAAGTGCTCGAATCGACCCGCAAGGTCGACACCATCGTGCTCGACAAGACCGGCACGGTCACGACCGGCAAGATGACCCTGGTCGACGTCGTGACCGAGCCCGGCACCGACAGCGACGAGCTCCTGCGCCTCGCCGGCGCGCTCGAAGACGCCTCGGAGCACCCGATCGCCCGCGCCATCGCCGCCGCGGCCGCCGAACGCACGGGGCGTCTCGCGGAGGCCCAGGGCTTCGCGAACATCGAGGGCAAGGGCGTGCAGGGCGTCGTCGACGGGCACGCCGTGCTCGTCGGCCGCGAGAGCCTGCTCGCCGAATGGTCGCTGCGCCTCAGCGCCGACGTCGCCGAGGCGAAGGCGGCCGCCGAGGCCGCCGGGCAGACCGTCGTCGCCGTCGGCTGGGACGGCGCCGCGCGCGGCATCCTCGTCGTCGCCGACACCGTCAAGCCCACCAGCGCCGAAGCCGTCTCGCAGCTCGTCCGGCTGGGGCTGACTCCGATCCTCCTCACCGGCGACAACGACGCGGTCGCCCGGCGCATCGCCGACGAGGTCGGCATCGAGCAGGTCATCGCGGGCGTCCTTCCTGCCGACAAGGTCGAGGTCGTCGCGCGACTGCAGCGCGAGGGCAAGGTCGTCGCCATGGTCGGAGACGGCGTCAACGACGCTCCGGCGCTGGCGCAGTCCGACCTCGGCATGGCGATGGGGGCCGGCACCGACGCCGCCATCGAGGCATCCGACATCACCCTGGTCCGCAGCGATCTGCGCAGCGCCGTCGACGCGATCCGCCTCTCGCGGCGCACCCTCGCCACGATCAAGTCCAACCTGTTCTGGGCCTTCGCCTACAACGTCGCGGCGATCCCGATCGCGGCACTCGGACTCCTGAACCCGATGCTGGCAGGCGCTGCCATGGCATTCTCGAGCGTGTTCGTCGTGGGCAACAGCCTGCGCCTGCGCGGCTTCTCGACTACCACCCGATGACCCGCCCGCCCGTCCGAGGAGGAACCCCATGACCACCGTCGACACCCACGCCGCGCACGGCTACATCAACGACAAGGACAAGTATCGCAACCGCCTGAAGCGCATCGAAGGCCAGGCGCGCGGCGTCTCGCGGATGGTCGAGGAGGAGAAGTACTGCATCGACATCCTCACGCAGATCAGCGCGCTCAAGAGCGCGTTGGATGCCGTCGCGGTCGGCCTGCTCGACGATCACCTGAAGCACTGCGTGGTCGACGCGGCCCGTTCGGGTGGCGACGAAGCCGACCTGAAGATCAAGGAAGCGAGCGACGCCATCGCCCGCCTCATCCGGTCCTGACCGGGCGCGCCCTGCCGTGATGCGCTTCTGCCGCAGTCGCCGTCAGGGTCGCCGCTGCACCCGGCCCCTCGAGCACGCGGGCCTGCACCGGCACCGCACGATCATGTGGGCCGACGGCGCCGCCGACGCGTCGGCGTGCGCAGGATCGGGCGCCGCGGGGCGCCCGGCCGCGACCCTTGCGGACGGCTTTCCGGGCGGCCGCGCGCTCTGCGACATCTGCCAACGGTTCGTGCCCCTCACGCCCGACGGGCGGCTCGCGCCGCACGACACATCCGACCCGGATGAATCGGATGCCGACGCCGCCCGCCGCCGGGAGTGGTTCAACTCCCACGGCTGGCAGTGACCAGGCCGTCCCGGCGCCGTCGCCACGTGGCATGCTGACCTCATGCGTATCGCCGTCACAGGTTCTTCGGGAAAGCTCGGCTCCGTCGTCGTCGACGAGCTGCGCGACGCCGGGCACGAGGTCATCGGGTTCGATCTGACCGGCCGCCGCGGCCCCGGCTTCGTCCAGATCGACCTCACCGATTACGGGCAGGTCGTCGACGCGTTCACGGCGGTGGGCGATCAGCACACCGGCCTCGACGCGGTCGTGCATCTCGCCGCAGTGCCGGCCCCCGGCATCCGGCCCGACGTCGCCACGTTCCACAACAACATGGCGAGCACGTTCAACGTGTTCTGGGCTGCGATCCGCGCGGGGATCACGCGCATCGTCTACGCCTCGAGCGAGACGGTGCAGGGCCTCCCCTTCGACGCCCCGCCGCCCTACATCCCGGTCGACGAGGCCTACCCGGCGCGGCCCGAGTCGGTGTACTCGGTCGTCAAGCACCTCGAGGAGACCCTCGCAATCGAGCTCACCCGGTGGCATCCGAACGTGTCGATCACCGCCCTGCGGTTCTCGAACGTGATGGTGCCGGCCGACTACGCCGAGTTCCCCTCCTTCGACTCCGATGCGCGCCTGCGCAAGTGGAACCTGTGGAGCTACATCGACGCCCGCGACGGCGCGCAGGCGGTCATCCGGGCCCTCGAGGTCGCCCCGGCGGGGTTCGACCACTTTCTCATCGCGGCGGCCGACACCGTCATGTCGCGCCCGAACGCCGAGCTCGTCGCCGAGGTGTTCCCCGGTGTCGAGCTGCGCGGAGACCTCGGTGAGCACGACTCGCTGTTCTCTACCGCGAAGGCTCAGCGCCTGCTCGGCTACCGCCCCGTGCACTCGTGGCGCGACGAGGTCGGCGCGTAGCGCGAGGCGAGCGCCACGTCAGCGGACGCGGAGCGAGAACGCCCGCACGATCTGGATGAGGCCGAGGGCGACGAGCGAGATGCCCATCATCCACCAGAGCACCACGGCACCCCAGAGCGGGGCGAACAGGATGAAGATCCCCGCGACGAGGCTGAGGATCGCGAAAGCGAGCGTCCAGAGGCGGGTGCGCCCCGCGGGGAGCGTCGACAGCGCCACGACGCCCTCGATGATCCACATGATCCCGACGAGGGCGCCGAGGAACGTGGCCAGCGTCGCCGCGGCGAGGCCGAGGTTCGAGAACGCGACGATCCCCGCGAGCACGAAGAGCAGGCCGAGCACGATGTGCCCGATGCGCGACCAGCCGCCCGCCGTCTTCGACAGGATGCCGATCGCGGCGTACACGAGCCCGGCGATGATCGCGTAGACCGCGATGATGCCGGCGACGACCATGGCGGTCTTGGCCGGCCAGATGAGGATGAGCAGTCCGACGATGACGGCGAGCGCACCGCCGACGATGAACGCCGTCCGGATGCCCTTCACGATCGTTCCCGATGCCGTGGTCGTGTGCATGGCCGCCCCGTTTCGCAGATGTGGGGCCAGCGTATTGGTCCCGTCGCCGCAGGTACAACGGCCCTCACGACGAGAGGGGGGCCGCCCGATGACGGGCGACCCCCCTGCATCCGGTCTTATCGCTTGAGCCGCGTCGCGGCCGAGACCTTCGTCACGCTCTGATAGCCGTCCTTCGTTACGGTCGCCTTCACGACGACGCGCTTTCCGGCATCAGCCTTCACGGGCGTGTAGCTCGCGCCCATCCCGACCGTGCGGCCGTCGACGAACCACTCGAAAGCCTGGTTCGCCGAGGGCGACACCCGGATCGACGCCGTCAGCTTCTTGCCCACGACGGCTGCACCCGAGATCTTCGGCGTCGAGACGCGGGAGAAGGTCTTCGCCACGGTCGAGGCCGCCGAGGTGGCGGTGACCGACTCGTAGCCGCGCCGTGCGAGGGTCACCTGGACCGCCAGCTTCTTGCCGCCGTCGGCCTTCTTGATCGTGTACCCGGCGCTCTTCGCCCCTGCGATCGGCGCCCCGTCGGCGAACCACCGGTAGGTCTTGACGGATGCCGCCGGGGTCGACGTGACCGACGCGGTCACCCGCTTGCCCACGACGACGTTGCCTGAGATCTTCGGGGTGCTGACACCGGTGAACGCCTTCGTCAGCGCGCCGGTGGCCTTCGCGATGAGCGATGACGCCGTCTTGACCTGGTCTGCCGTCGGGGCGGATGCGGCCAGAACGATGCGCGCCTTCTCGAGCGCGAGGTCGAGCGAGGCGAGCGACGATGCCGAGTACGACGCGCGATCGATGCCCTCGGCGCCGGCGACAGCCGCGGCGAGCCCGGTGGTGTCGACCGTGGACGGGGCGACCTCACGGATGAGCGAGAAGTCGTCGAACGCGCCCCAGGTTCCTCCGGCGACATCCGTCAGCGAGCCGGAGACGACCGCCTCACCCGATGCGCCGACGACGACAGGGACGCTCGACGGGTTGCGCTCACCCCACGCGGTGAGCCGGAGAGGGGTCTCGTAGGTGCCCTCCGACGTGACCGCTCGCAGCGTCGCCGCGCCTGCGGTGAACGCGCCGCCGTGGGCGACGGCCGAGAGCACGTAGGTGCCGGCGGGCAGCCCCGTGATCGTCTGGGTGACGGCCGTCGAGTAGGTCTCGGCCGCCCAGAAGCGGAAGGCCCGCTCCCCCGACCCGGCGTCGGGCGTCCAGTCGATCGACGACCCGGTGCCGGCGAGCGACCACGGTGCGGCGCCGTCTTCGAAGCCGCCGTTGGCGACGTGCTGGGTGACGGATGCCTCGACCGTGACGCTCGCGGTCACGGGGAAGCCCGCGCCTGTGACGCCGGAGACCGTGTACGTACCCGGGCTGGTGATCCACGAGAGCGCGTCCGACCACTCGACGGGCGCCGACGCGGTCGAGCCGTCGTTGTACTGGAGGCGGACGCTCGCCGGCAGGGCGACCGAGGCGGCATCCGCGAAGGAGAGCGTCACGGGGTCGTGCGCCACGACCTCGAGCGCCGTGGCCGCGCCGGTGTAGACGTACTCGAAGGTCGACAGCGACTCGAGGGGGGTGCCGTCTGCCGCGAACAGGGCCTGGTTGTCCCAGGCAGATCCGCCGAAGTACTCACCGGCATCGACCGGATCGTACTCGCCGGCGGCAGAGCTCGCCCAGCCCGATCCGTCGCGCTCCCACAGCGCCTTGTTGGCCTCGACGGTCGACGCCGGGCCGACCGGCAGCCAGGCCGGCTCCCAGTAGTAGACGCCGAGACCGGCGCCGCCCTGCACGTCGCTGACGGCGGCGATGACGTCGCGGAGCGACCGCGCCTGACCCTGGACGGAGACCGGGTACTGCGTCGCCTCGGCGGGGGTGTCGATCACGTTGGCGTGGCCGTCGGCGTCATCGAGGGTGGTCGCCCACGACGTCTCGGCGACCATGACCTTCTTGCCGAACTGGGTGACGATCTTGTCGAGCTCGCTCTGGAGGTTCTCGACGGTGCCGTGCCAGTAGGGGTAGTACGACGAGGCGAACACGTCGTAGTCGACGCCGTACGTGCGCAGGTTCTCGGCGATCGTGGCGTAGTTGCCGCGCTCGGGGTTCGTGAAGTGGACGGCGACGAGGGCGTCGGGAAACACCTGGTCGACGCCCTCCGACCCGGCCTGGAAGATGCGGGACATGTTCGCCCAGCCGGTTTCACCGGCGACACCGCCGTTGGTCTCGTTGCCCACCTGGACCATCTCGACGTCGACTCCGGCGGCCTTCATCATCTCGAGCGACTGGACGGTGTAGGCCTTGGTCGCGGCGGCCTTCTGGTCGATCGTGTAGCCGGCCCACGCCTTCGGGGCCTTCTGCTTGGCGGGATCGGCCCAGAAGTCGGAGTAGTGGAAGTCGACCAGGACGCCCAGGCCCGCCTCGGTGGCGAGCGTGCCCATCTCGGTCGCGCGCGCGGCATCGACGTTGCCGCCGCCGTAGCCCTGGCCCGTCGACGAGTGGAACGGGTCGTTCCAGACGCGCAGCCGCACATCCGTGACACCGTGGTCGGCGAGCACCTCGAACAGGTTCGCCGGCTGCCCTGCGTCATCGCGGAACACGACGCCCGATTCGATGAGCGACAGGTACGAGGAGACGTCGACACCCATCGTGAAGTCGGCGGACAGCCCGTCGACTTTGTCGACGAAGATGCCCGCGTCCACGGGGCCCGTGTCGGCGACCGCGGCGTTCGCGTTCGCGCCGATCGCGAGGGCGACGGCGGCCGCGATCGCGGCCGTCCTCGAGAGATGACGATTCATCGAGATGCTTCCAATCTTCGTCGATTGGTCGGTGCATCTCTCCGGCGAGCGGGGGCGGGAGGATGCTGTGACCGGTCACAGTTGGGACCGGTCACAGCGTACGATCCGAGGCGCGATGCGGAAAGGCCGAGGCGAGCGCCGAGACCGAACCGTTACCATCGAGCCCGAGCATCCGTCTGCGGTGCACATCCTCAGTCCCGGCCGAACACGCGCGGGTAGGCTGAGGCGTCCCGTGCCCGCCGAGCATCGCGAGCCCCCATGGATCTGTCGATCATCGTTCCGACCTTCAACGAGGGTCCGAACGTCGACGAGCTCCTGCGCCGCATCGGCGCGGCGCTGGACGGCCGCGTCTTCGAAGTCGTATTCGTCGACGACTCCACCGACGACACCCCGGCCCTGATCACGGCCGCCGCCGAGTCCGCAGGCTTCCCAGTTCGGCTGATCCACCGCGAGGCCGCTGTCGCCGGTCTCGGCGGCGCCGTCCTCGAGGGCTACCGCGCCGCGACATCGCGGTGGTGCCTGGTCATGGACGGCGACCTGCAGCATCCGCCCGAAGACATCCCCCGCATGATCGAACGGGCCGAGCGGGGCGACGTCGACATCGTCATCGCGTCGCGCTACGCCTCGGGCGGCACCTCGACCGGCCTCGCCGACGCCACCCGGACGGCAGTCTCCCGCGCCTCGACCGCTCTGACCAAGGCGATGTTCCCCCGAAAGCTCGCCGGGTGCTCCGATCCGATGACCGGGTTCTTCCTCCTCGACACCACGACCGTCGACCTCGAGTCGCTCCGGCCTCGCGGCTTCAAGATCCTGCTCGAGGTGCTCGCGCGGCGTCAGCTGCGCATCGGAGAGGTGCCGTTCGATTTCGCCGAGCGGTTCGCCGGCCGCTCGAAGGCGACCTTCACCCAGGGTGTGCGCTTCCTCACGCAGCTCGCCATGCTGCGCTTCGGGCGCATGTCGGCCTTCGCCCTCGTCGGAGGCTTCGGCGCCATCGCGAACCTCGTCATCATGTGGGGGCTCATCCGCCTCGGGCTCGACTACGTGCCCGCCGCAGTCGTCGCCAGCGTCGTGACGATCATCACCAATTTCTTCCTGCTCGAGTACCTCGTCTTCGCCGACATGAGGTCGGAGTCCGGGCGCATGCGCGCGCGATTCGTGAAGTCGTTCACCTTCAACGGCCTCGAGGCGATCATCCGCATCCCCGTGCTGTCGATCCTCGTCGAGGGAGCGCACATCCCCGCGGTGATGGCGGCCGCGCTCACCCTCATCGCCGCGTTCGTCGTGCGGTTCATGTTCCACGCGCTCATCGTCTACGCCCCCACCCGGCCGCGGCGAGCGGCGGCCCAGCCCGATACCGCCCCCGCCGTCGCGCCCGGGCGTACCCTGGAGCCATGACCGAATCGACCGACCAGATCACCATGTTCGGCGCCGCCTGGTGCCGTGACTGCCGCCGCACCAAGGCTCAGCTCGATGACCTGGGCGTCGCATACCGGTACGTCGACCTCGAGGCCCAGCCCGAGGCCGCGGACATCGCCCGCGAGATCTCCGGCCGCACGAACATCCCCGTCGTGGTCTACCCCGACTCGACGCACCACGTCGAGCCCAGCAACGACGACGTCGCCGCGAAGCTCCGCGAACTCTCGCTGATCTGACCGAGCAGACGCGCGCATGACGGATGCCGGGGCGACGCCGCCCACGGTGATCGCCGACGACATCCGCGGCGCGCTCGACGCCGACCTGGGCGCGCTCCAGGCCGGCTCGACGCGGTGGGCGGGGCGTACCCTCGCGGAACGCCGCGAGCTGCTGCTGCGCGTGCGCGCCGCGGTGGGCGTCGTCGCGGAGGAGTGGGCCACCGCCGCCGCCGCGAGCAAAGGACTCGGCCCACGGCATCCGCTGCGAGGCGAAGAGTGGCTCGCCGGGCCCTACGCGGCGCTCGTGGCACTCGATGCCTACGCCGCTACGCTCGGCGCCCTGGCGAGCGGCCGCAGCCCCCTCGACGGGGTCAAGACCGGGCCGGCGCCGGGCGGTCGGACCGCCGTGCACACGTCACCGCTCAGCGGGACCGATGCCCTGCTGCTCTCGGGCCACACCACCGAGGTCTGGCTGCAGCCCGGCGTGACGGCGTCGCAGGCGCGGGATGCCGCCGGCCTCGGCGCCCGGCATCCTGCCACCTCAGGCGGCGTGGGGCTCGTCCTCGGTGCCGGCAACGTGACCTCGATCCCGTTCCTCGACGTCCTCTACGAGCTGCTCGCGTTCAACCGCGTCGCCCTGCTGAAGGTGAACCCGACACAGGACGCGCTCGTGCCGATCTTCACCCGGGCGTTCGCACCGCTGATCACGGCGGGGTTCGTGCGCATCGTCACCGGCGGCGGCGACGTCGGGGGCTATCTCACGCGGCATCCGCTGATCGATCACGTGCACATCACCGGCTCCGAGGCGACCTTCCGGGCGATCGTCGGTGACGGCCTCGTCGTTCCGATCACGGCCGAGCTCGGCGGGGTCTCGCCGATCATCGTCGTGCCGGGCCGGTGGAGCCGTGCCGATCTGCGGTTCCAGGCCGAGCACATCGCCACCATGCGCCTGCAGAACAGCGGCCACAACTGCATCGCGGGTCAGGTCGTGCTCATCAGCGCCGACTGGGATCAGCGCGCCGAGTTCGAGCGCGAGCTCCACGCCGCTTTCGCCCGAACCCCCGAACGGCCCGTCTGGTACCCCCGCAGCGCGGACAAGCTGGGCGCGGTGCGCGCCGAGTATCCGGATGCCGCGTGGTCGGCGGGCGGGTCCCGCGCCATCGTGACCGGAGGCGGCGCGGTGGAGACGACCGAGTTCTTCGCGCCCGTGCTCGGCCTGATCGATCTTCCGGGCACCGGCCAGCGGTTCCTCGACGCGGCCGTCGAGCATGCGAACAGCCGGCTCACGGGCGCACTCGGCGCCAACGTCCTCATCGACCCGCGCACGCAGCGGGCGCTGGGCGACGGGTTCGACGAGGCGATCGCGCGCCTGCGCTATGGCACGGTGGCGATCAACACCTGGACGGCCTTCGGGTTCCTGACCCCCACCGCCACCTGGGGTGCGTTCCCGGGCGGCACGACCCATGACGCCCCGAGCGGGATCGGGATCGTGCACAACGCGCTCCTGCTCGCCGACGTCGAGCGCACCGTCGCACGAGGTCCGTTCCGCCCGTTCCCGCGGTCACTCCTGGGCGGCGGGCGGTTCTCGGTCCTGCCGACGCCGCCATGGTTCGTGACGTCGCGCACCGGCGCAGCCGTGTCGGAGGGCTTCGCACGGTTTCGCATCGACGGCAGCATCCCGCGGCTCATCGTCACGATGGTGCGGGCGTTCGGCGCCTGACGCAGCGCCGGAAACGCGAAACGCGCGCGGCCCGGGCCGAAGCCCGACGCCGCGCGCGTTGCGCGGAAGATCAGCGTCCGCTGCGGCGGGCGCCACCGTTCTGACGGACGACCGAGCCGACGCTCAGGCCGGCAGAGGTCGCGCGGCGACCGGGACGACGAGCGCCACCGGATGCCGGGGCCCCGGCCTTCGCGCCGGTGTGACCGGCAGCGGCACCCTGACCGTGCGAGGCACCGTGCGAGCGGGCGGCGGGCGCCTGGCCCTGACCGCTGCGACCGGCACCGGAGGCGGCGCCGCGGCTCGAGCTGCGACCGTCACCGGAGCTGCGCTGGCCGCGGCCTTCGCCACGGGACTGGCCGTCGCGCGCGGCGCGCTTGCGCTGCGCGTTGGCGCCCTGGCTCTGACCGCCACCGCGCTGCTGGAGCTCGATGGGCGCGGGCGTGACGTGCGCGGCGACGGGGCCGACGAGCTCGGTCACGGCGGGCGACTTGGCGTGCACGGCCTCGGGCGTGACGGTGATGGCCGCCTTGCGGAGGAGTCCGTCGACGTCACGGCGCTGCTCGGGGAGCACGACGGTGACGACGGCACCTTCGGCACCCGCACGCGCGGTGCGGCCCGAGCGGTGCAGGTACGCCTTGTGCTCGGTGGGCGGGTCGACGTGGACGACGAGCTCGACGTTGTCGACGTGCACACCGCGGGCGGCGACGTCGGTCGCGACGAGCACGCGGGCCTCACCCGCGGCGAACGCCGCGAGGTTGCGGTCGCGCTGCGGCTGCGAGAGGTTGCCGTGCAGGTCGACCGCGGGGATGCCCTCGGCCGTCAGCTGGCGAGCCAGCTTGCGGGCGGTGTGCTTCGTGCGGAGGAACAGGATGCGGCGGCCCTTGCCCGAGGCGAGGGTGCGGACGAGGTCCTTCTTCGCTTCGGTGCTCGCGACGTGGAAGACGTGGTGGGTCATCGCGGCGACGGGCGAGTTGGCCTCGTCGACCGAGTGGAGCACCTCGTTGTGGAGGAAGCGGCTGACGAGCTTGTCGACGCCGTTGTCCAGCGTGGCACTGAACAGCATGCGCTGCGAGCCCTGGGGCGTCGCGTTCAGGATGCGGGTGACGCCCGGCAGGAAGCCGAGGTCGGCCATGTGGTCGGCCTCGTCGATGACGGTGATCTCGACGGCATCCAGGCTCACGAGCTTCTGCTGCATGAGGTCCTCGAGGCGGCCGGGGCACGCCACGATGATGTCGGCGCCGGCGCGGATCGCCTCGACCTGACGGTTCTGGTTCACCCCGCCGAAGATCGTCGCGGTCTTCATGCCGTAGGCGGCGGCGAGGGGCGCGAGGACGCGGTCGATCTGCGTCGCGAGTTCACGGGTCGGCGCCAGGACGAGACCGAGGATGCGGCCGCGGCGACGGGTGCCGCCGGCGAGGCCCTGACCCAGACGGGCGACCATCGGGATCGAGAAGGCGAGGGTCTTGCCCGAGCCGGTGCGACCGCGGCCGAGCACGTCGCGACCCGCGAGGGTGTCGGGGAGCGTGTCGATCTGGATCGGGAACGGGGTGGTCTTGCCATCTGCGGCGAGGGCCGCGATGACGGGAGCGGGCACGCCGAGCGTGCCGAACGTGGGTTCAGTCATGAGAGAACTAACTCGGGCGTGATCGCCCGGATCGGTGTCCCGAGTGCGAATGCGCAGACGGGTTCGCCGTGAGAAGGAGTCGCCGGCGACGATCGAGCGATCGGCAGCGGTAGATGCGTTCTACGACGCGAGGGGCACCGGGGAGGGCGCCGCAACCCTTCGATCGTAGCAGGCACGCCTGGGAGGGCGCCTCAGAGGTCGGAGTCCGCTGCCGCGAAGGTGTCGCACGCGCCGACTCCGCCGTCGTATCCGGTGGTGAACCAGCGCTGCCGCTGCTCGCTCGACCCGTGCGTCCAGCTCTCGGGATTGACCTGACCCGACTGCGACTGGATGTGGTCGTCACCCACGGCGGCCGCAGCCTCGAGGGCGCCGTCGATCTGCTCGCGGGTCGGCTCGAGCAGGTAGGCGTTGCCGTTGCTGTCGGTCTGCTCGGCGGCATCCGCGACCCACGCACCGGCGAAGCAGTCGGCCTGGAGCTCGGTGCGCACCGCGTTGCTCGTCTCGCCCGTGCCGTCACGCGGATACCGCTCGAAGGTGCCCTGGAGCTCCTGCACGTGGTGGCCGTACTCGTGGGCGAGGATGTAGAGCTGCGCGAGCTCGCCGGTCTCCGCGCCGAGCTGCGTGCGGACGATCGACCAGAACGACGGGTCGATGTACACCGTCTGCTCGGGCGGGCAGTAGAACGGGCCGGTCGAGTTCGACGCGGTTCCGCACGCCGTCGCGGTGGACTGGTCGACGACGACGAGATCGGGCGCCCGGTAGTCGGCCCCGAGGGTGTTGCTCCAGAAGCTGTTGATGACCTCTTCACCGGCGTCGAGCCGGCAGGCGTCATCGGCGTTCGCCTGCTCGCCCGTGACGCAGTTCTCCACAGCGGTGCCCGGGTCGCCCGACCCTCCCTGCGGGGCCCCTCCCCCGAGGAGTCCGCTGAGATCCTGACCGGTGAAGATCGAGATCAGGAGGACGGCGACGGCGATCACACCGCCACCGCCGGCGATGGCCGTGCCCTTGCCGGGGCCGCGCCGCTTCGCGCTCTTGCCGGAGACGTCCGCGTCGGGATTGAAGGTCATGTCGTGACGGTACTGCCCCGGCGCGGACCGCCGCAGGTGCTTGCCTCGCGCACGCCGTCGTGCTTAGCGGACGACGATCAGCCGGCGGCGATGGGCTGCGCGCTCCGCGTCGGTCACAATGGGAGGACCGCGCGAAGGAGAGCACAGTGGCCGACATCTCGGAGCACGCCCCCGGTGACTACGCGGAATCGCGGACGATCGCGATTCCGGCCGATCCGGCCGCCATCCCGCCGGCCCTCGCCGGACTGCAGCCGACCCCCGAGTGGTGGCTCGCCCTCCCCTCGGGCGCCCGCCTCGTGGGGCTCGTCGTCTCGCGGCCCGACATGCCCAGCATCTTCGCGCAGCGAGAGGCCCTGGCCGGCTTCGGCGTGCCGATCGAGGGGTTCCGGCATCCGGCTCCCGAGACCGGCGAGACCTGGGAGGAGCGGCTCGCGCGACTCTTCGGCCGACTGGGCGCCGGCGACGTCCTGGTCGTGACGGATGTGAAGGCGCTCGGCCGCGACGTCGACGAGGAGACCCGGACGTTCGCCGAGCTCCGGCGTCGCGCCGTGATCGTGAAGGTGCTCGACCGAGGCTGAACGCCTCGGCTCAGGATGCCGCGCAGATGCGGGTCTCCTGGCTCACCGCCCCGTTCTCGCGGCGGACGGCCACATCGATGCAGGCCTGGGTGTCGCCGTCGAGCGGCACGGCGATCGTCGGATCGGCGACGATCTTGAGGTCTCCTGCCCCGCCGTCGAGCGTGACGCGCTCCCAGACGTAGCTGTCGCCCGACTCCGGCTCGGGGTTGATCCAGGAGAAGACCGCCTGGTCGCCCTCGATCTTCGCGCCGCTCTCCTGCGGCGCCGCGACGAAGCCCTCGACCGGGTCCTGCGGGTCGACCGGTTCAGGCTCGGTGGCCACCGGCGTGGGGATCGCCGACGGCGGCGCCAGCAGGCTCGCGGTCGCGACGGCGCCCACGACGACCACGGCGGCGGCGGCGAGGCCGATGCCGATCCAGAGACCCTTCTTCGAGCGGGGCTTCTGGGGGCCGGTGGTCGTCTCCGGCGCGGCCGGATGCTCGGGCCGAGGGGCAGGCGCGGTGACGGGCAGCGCCCCGCCCGGGCCGCGGACGACCGTGCCCTCGTCGACGGCCGTCGTGGTGTCGGCGCGCGCCGAGGTGCGGCCGATCGTGTTCTGCGGGATCGACACGGCGCCGCGGAGCATGGTGGCGTCGGTCTCCGTCGCCCCGTTGCCGGTCACACCGGCGACGCCGGTCGGCCCGGTGAGGCCGGGAGCAGCGGCCGCCCAGGCGCCGCGTTCCCACGTGGGGCCCGCCGAGGGAACCGTGTGGGGGTCGATGCTGACGATGCCGCGAACTCGGGTCAGCTCGCCGTCGTTGTCTTGATCTTCGACGGCAGGTGAGTCGTCGAGGATGTCGATCGGGGTGACGGAGTGCGCCAGCTCGATCTGCACCTTCTGGAGCGCCCGCGCGAAGGCGACCGCGGACTCGAAGCGGTCCGCCGGGCGCTTGGCCATGGCGCGCTCGAGGACCACGTGCAGCGACGCGGGCGCGTCGGCGCGGTCGAGGCGGGCGAGCGGCTCGGTCTCGATGCGTCGGATGAGATCGGCTCCGCCGTTGCGCCCGCCGGGCACCTCGAAGGGCGAACGGCCGGAGAGCAGGTTGTAGACGGTGGCGCCGAGGGCCCAGACGTCCGAGCGCACGGTGAAGTCGGGGGTGTCGGCGAACGATTCCGGCGGCGACCAGGGAATGGACATGCCGGCGGACGGGTCGATGCCGTCGGCGGTCGTGGCGATGCCGAAGTCGGTGAGGGCGGGGCGGTTGTACTCGGTGACGAGGATGTTGGCGGGTTTGATGTCGCGGTGGAGGATGCCGGCGCGATGCGCGGTCTCGACGGCGGCGGCGACCTGGATGCCGACGCGCAGCACCTCAGCGACGGAGATCGGCGCCGTGCGGGCGCGCACCTGAAGGTTGGGCTTGGAGCAGTACTCCATCACGAGGTACGAGCGGCCGTCGTCGGAGACACCGGCCTGGTAGATCGTGACGATCGCGGGATGCGTCGACAGCATCGCCATGACGTTGGCCTCGGCCTGGAACTGCTCGACGGCGCCGCTGGTCAGCTTGTCGGAGAGGAGCACCTTGACGGCGACCCGGCGGCGCGGCAGGGCCTGCTCGTAGAGGAAGACGTCGGCGAACCCGCCCGAGCCCAGCACCTGCTGGTACGCGAACCCGGGCAGCTGCGGCGGCGCGGCGGGCGCGCGCTTCGAACTCACGGCAGATCCTCGAAGGTCACGGTGACGCCGTCACCGAGGTCGAGGATGTCGCCGTTGACCACCATGGTCGGCTCCTGCGGATGGAGGCGCACGGCATCGTGGCCGCCGCGCATCAGGACGGTGCCGTTCGTGCTGGCGAGGTCGATCGCGAGCACGTGCTCACCCTCGGCGCGGATCTCGACATGGTTGCGCGAGATGTCGTGCTGCGGTCCGTCGACGGCGATGAGGGTCGGGAGCTCGGCCTCGGCAGGGCGGGTCGAGCGCGGTCGCCGACCGATGATGACCGTGCGCTCGAGCTCGAACGCGCGGCCGTCCGCGAGACGGATGCGCCCCTGGGAGGGCTCGCGCCCGGGGACGTTCTCGGTGGAGTCGTACGACGGCGCGCCGGCACCCCGGAGGGCACGAGCCTCCGCGACCGAGATGGTCGCGCCGTCGTGGTCGCCGAGCTCCGAAGGCGTCGGATGGGTCGGCGGCACGAACGGCGGCAGCGACGGGACGGGCGGGATCGGCGGGGCGGCAGCCTTGCGCGGGCTCGCGATCGTCGCCCCGAGAGCGTCGTCGGCGCCGACGGTGTCGGCGCTCGGCGGGCTCGACAGCTCGGTGACCGTGCTGGGCGTCTCGGCCGCCGGCGCCGGGCCGGTGGCGAACGGGATGCCGGTCACAAGGCCGCTCGGCGACGGCGGCTCCTCCGCAGCGGGCTCGCCGGCGGAGGGCTCCTCGGCAGGGGGCTCCTCGGGAGACGGCTCGACCTCTGACGAGGAGGCGCCGGGCTCTCGCTCGTCGGCGGAGTCGGCATCCGCGGCAGGCTCGTCGTCTGCCGACTGCGGGGCTGCAGGCTCTGCGATCTCAGGAGCAGAGATTTCAGACGCGTCGGCATCAGCGGGCCCGGGCTCGGCGGGCTCGACCGCCGGCTCGACGGGTTCAGGTGTGGCCGTGGCCGGCGATTCGGCCGGCGCAGGAGCGGGCTCGGGCTCGACGACGACCGGCGCTGGGGCTGCGGCGGCGGTGACGGTGCGGATGGGCGTCGACGGCACGCCGCGGCTGTCGTCGAGCGTCAGCACGAGGCTCGCGACGGGCACCACGCCCGAGGCGATCGGCAGAGCCGCTGCGTCGTCCGCCGTGCCGACCTCGATCGTGAGACGCGTCGCTCCCGCGAAGAACCGCTCGGTCCAGGTCGACACACCGGCGCCCGACACCGCTTCCGCGCCAGCCGGCGTCTCGACGATCAGCTCGACCGCGCCGCGGACGGCGATGCGGATGCCGTCACCTTCGGCCACTGCGAGCCCGAAGGGCGGGATGGCGGTCAGCGACGTTCCGAAGGCGCCGGTGAGCGACTCGAGCACCGCGCCGATGCCGCCGCCGTCGAGCCGGCGCCACACCGCCTCCACCGCGTGCGGGGTGACCTCGGCGGGCAGCACCGCGAGCGATGTCCCGGTCACCGCTGCGCGCCACGCGTCGCTCCGACCGTCCGGTCGGTATCGCACTTCGCGCATCAGGCGTCTCCTCCTGCCGCGGAACGCGGCCGTGTGTCTCCATCGGCGTCCGAGATCCCGCCGGCGGGCGCGGTCTCGTACGCATCATCATCGTGCCCTGTCACCTGGAGGGCGTCGACCACGACAGCCGTGATGTTGTCGCGACCCCCCTGGAGCATGGCCTCATGGACGAGTCTCGTCGCGGCATCCTGCGGGGAACGCACGTCGGCCAGCACCTGGGCGATCCGCTCTGCCGACACCTCGCCCGACAGGCCGTCGGAGCAGATCAGCATCCGGTCGCCGGGTTCGGCGGGAACGAGCCAGAAGTCGGCCTCGCCGCCGCCGCCCGCCCCGATGGCGCGGGTGATCTCGTTGCGGCGACTGTCTCTGCCCGCGGCCTCGCTGTCGAGGACCCCGGCGTCGATGAGCTCCTGCACGACCGAGTGGTCGACGCTGATCTGCTCGAGCACGCCCTCGGCGAAGCGGTAGGTGCGCGAATCGCCGACGTTCACGGTCAGCCAGTAGCCCGACCCGTCGACCTCGGTCACCGCGACACCGCTCAACGTCGTCCCCGCGGCGCGGCCCTGATGTCCGATGCGCTCGACGATGTCGCGCGCCCGCGCCAGGGCGGCCCGCATCGCGTCGATCCCCACCGTCGGGGTGCCCGCGAGCAGGCCGAACTCGGTGACCACGGCGGCGCTGGCGGCCGCTCCCGCGTCGTGGCCGCCCATGCCGTCGGCGACGAGAAAGAGCGGATACTCGGCGAGGTGCGAATCCTCGTTGACGCGGCGGCGCAGACCCTGATGGGTCGCCGCGCCCACGGCGACATCGATCACGCGGCCGCTCATCGCGCGCTCTCCACGGTCACCCGGCGGTCGCCCACGTCGAGGACGTCGCCCGACCACAGCCGTGCCCGCTCGCCGGGGACGATGCGCTGCGGCTGACCGGCGCGGACGACCACCACGCCGTTGAGCGAGTGCCGATCGACGACCCAGGCGCCCTGCTCGTCTGCGCCGATCTCGAAGTGCGTTTTCGAGATCGAGAGGGTGTCGTCGCGGATCGCCGTGATGCGCATGCCCGGTTCTGCCGCGGGGCTCCGCCCGAAGAGGGTGCCGTCGTAGACGACGTGCCGGGTTCCGTCATCCCAGACGAGCATGGCCAGAGTGGGCGGCGGTGTGCGACCCGCATCGGGGTGGATGCCGGCGCGGTTCGCCACGCCGGGAACCGTGGAGATGACGTCGACGGGAAGTGTGCTGGGCACCCGACCGGCGTTCGTGCGCACCGGCGGAGCCCAGGCCTGCGGCACGGGCATCGGCTGGACGAGCGTCGGCGCGGCCGCAGGCCTGGGCTCCGCCGGTGCGCACGAACGCCGGTCGGGTGCCCAGCAC